>JAKSVQ010000001.1 GCA_024407855.1 Mycoplasmoidaceae bacterium
CCTGATGCTTGGAAGAATGGAACTGAAGCTTCACCAGCAACAGCTTTAGCTAATAATGTTTTACCTGTACCTGGAGGACCATATAAAATAACACCACGAGGAGTTCTTGCACCCATAGCAGCATATTTTTCTGGATTCTTTAAGTAATCAACGATTTCGATTAATTCGTTCTTTTCTTCTTCAATACCAGCAACGTCATCAAACTTAACGCTACTTTTTGCAATCTTAGCAGAAGATTTGCCCATGCCAAAGATTGAATCTTCACCTTGTCCCATCATTCCTGACATCTTAGTAATCTTACTAAAGTATCAAATAATAACAACTAGGAAGATGATAGTTGGTAGCATGTTTAAAAGGATTAATCCAATGTCAGTTCCTTGTGATTGAACTGATGCATTAGATCTTAAAGTAGTCATCCATAGAGCAAAGTTAGCATCATATGTTTCTCCCTGTATTTGTTTATCAGTAAACGAAGTTGAACCAATGGTTCATTTTAAATATGAACCACCTTGTTGAGCAATTTCTTTAGATTCAGAAACATAGAATTCAATTTCTTTACCACCACCATTAGGAAATGCATGAACAGCGTAAACTTGTTCATTTGTTCCATTAATGTAGTAGTAAGCTCATGAATTATTTTCTTTTGATAAGTCAATCGCATAACTTACTTCAGCTTCTGCACTTGTACTGTTATAAAGTTGTAGTGTTGTGTCATTTACAGTGGCCTTCTTAGGATCAGTGTGTCTATAACGTGGAACACAACTTCAAACAATCAAGAATACAAGTAAGCCAATAAGTAATAATGCAATTACTCATTTAATGATTGATTTGTTTCTTTTTGCCTTTGCTTCGGGATCAGCAGCTTGCTTTTGATAAACAACTTTATCATCCGGACTTGTACCGGTTGATGTGGTTGTTTGTTCATCATCAGCTTTAGCAGCATTGATGTGTAACTTTTCTTTTTGCATCTGGATTCCTCCTTAATTTGTCTATATATTATATTTTGTTTATGTATTTTTTATCAAACTCTGCAATGTATGGTAAATTTCTACCAATTTCTTTTGCATCTAATCCATAACCTACTAGGAATGGATTACCTTTTAAGGTAAAACAAGCATAGTCTGGTTTGAATGGGACTTTTCTCATATCTTTTTTATCAACTAATACTAATGTCTTAATTGAACGTGGTTTTTTAGATTTTAGATACTTAACAAGTACTGAAAGTGTTTTTGCTGAATCAACAACATCTTCGATAATGATTATGTCCTTCCCTTTAATGTCGCACGTTAGATCGGTAACAATTTCTGGTTCTGATACTGCGTGTAAATTTCCACGGAATGAGCTTAATGTCATAAATTCGAATGTAACATCAATCTTTAATTGCATTACAAGTCCACTATAGAAAGGAATTGCACCTTTTAAAATTCCTAACATAATTGGTGTTTGCTTGCAATGAGCATAATGTGTATTAATTCATGCTGCTGCTTTTGCAATACCAGCACTTGTTTCTTTTTTAGAAAATAATATTTTCTTGACATATTTAGGTTTAAATATTTTTTCCATTTTATTTACCTCTCATTAGCACAATTGAATCACATTCAATGATGTTTGAATTTTGTTCAAATCTTGTAGCTTTGACATTAACATTCTTTGAGTTTAATAACTTTCTCAAACTAGATACTATGTATTTACGCATTGGACTAATCATAATCTTGTCACAGATAATTGTTACATCAACATTTCCCAAACTCAATCCTTTTGATTTAGCTAATGTTAAAGCATACTTTAAGATTAGTTTAGAATCCATATTTTTGCATTTTATGTCTGTGTCAGGAAAAGCAATTCCAATGTCGCCGCCTTGACAAGCCCCTAATATTGCATCAGCAATAGAGTGCAATACTAAATCGCCATCAGAAACAGCAACAATCTTGTAATTACTTTTACATACAAAACCACCTAAAACAATCTTTGTTTTAGCTTTAGTTAATTTATGTATGTCTTTTCCAAATCCTACAAAATCCATAATAAATAGATACTTATTATATAAGTATTTATTTTTTAACATAAATAATATAAATTAATAAAAAGAAAAATAGGTCACCCTATTTTTATTTAGATTAAACTAAAGTTCGTTTGTCATTATATTTGTGTTTTCTAAGTAATAAGATTGCACAATTCTAAGATAACCGCACATTTCTTCATTAATTAATTCAATTAAAGTGCCAAGATCAGAATTACAATTGAATTCATGTATCGATATATCAAATGGTGGCATATCATAGATGACTTCCATTGATCATAGATTATCACCTTGAAGAGCTGCAGCTGCTTTTTTCTGCTCTTCCTCGTCATATTTTTGTTCTGGTGCTATTTGATAATCCTTAAATATCTTTGGCTCAACATATCAAAGATAAGTTGGATCGTCATCGTTGATTTCATCATTGCCAAATTCAACAGCATATTGCAAATTTTTAACTGATACAGTGGTTTTGTTATTTCTTTGTTGTTCTTCCGCATCAATAAATTGTGTTGTTATGTCAAAGGAGCATCTTGAGGTAGTTACGTCTATGCCATAAAAGTCAATAGTATATATTGCCATTGTTGTTGTGTTTGAAGATAAATTAATAGGTGCCATATTTCAAACGATATCTTCAACAAACATTAGTGGATTATCATGAGCAGTTGTCAAATAATCTCTAGTTGCTTCTTCTTCTGATAGCGCCCCACCACGTTGTTTAGTTGTTGGTTTAAAATCCTCTTCTTCACCTTTAAAAACATAAGTTCTTGACAAAATAGGTCCAGACGGAGTAAAAAGAGTGCAAGAACTTATTATTGGACTTATAGCACTAACCGTGCCTAGTCCTAGTAGCGTTAATATCTTTTTTGTCTTCATATTTCTTATGTGTCAATTATATATAAATAAAAAATGGGTAAGACCCATTTTTTATAACTTTAATAAGTAATGAACGTTGATTCCTGCTTTTTGAATTTTTTCTGGTCCAGTTGGTAAATCAGCAAGACAACCTAAAACAATAAGATGATCAGCTTTTGCTTTTAGTTGTGTCATTAATTGCTTAGTTGCAATAATTGTTCCACCAGTAGCAACAATATCATCAACTATTAATACATTTGCTCCAGGCTTAATGTCTTCTTTGTGAACTTGAATGCAGTCTTTGCCATATTCAAGTTGAAATTCAACTTCAGCAGTTGGTCTTGGTAATTTTCCTTTTTTTCTAATTGGAACAAATGGTAATCCAAGCTTTTGTGCTAATGGAACTCCAAATCAGAATCCACGAGATTCTAGTCCAACAACGATATCAAACTTAATATCTTTTACTGTTTCAGCCATTAGTTCAATAACATCTTTCATTATGAAAGGGTTAGCTAGAATTGGGGTAATATCTTTAAAGCTAATACCTGGTTTTGGGAAATCAGGAATTACTTTAAGTGTTTCTTTAATCAAGTCAATTTTATTTTGTGCCATTATTTATTTTCTCCTTTTGGTTCTTCTTTTGCTATCGGAATATGTTTTGTAAATTTGTTAATACCTTCAATTCCTTGTTCGTCAATATCATCATAGTTAATGACAACACGCTTACTGTTTCTAGCAACAATCTTATTCAATATTGCATTTCTGATCTTAGCAAATTGATATAGAAGGAACGCTAATGTTATTGGAGCAATTACCAAAGTTAATAATCCTCCAATAATTAGAATGCCTATCAATGATAGTAATCCAAGTGGTGCAGTTAAACCAAACAATAGAATGAATGCGCCATATGCACTTGCAATAGTTCAAATATATGTTCAACTGTTTGTTAATGCTACATTGATAATGTATTTGAATTCCATTCTTGTGTATGGATCTTTTCTACTTCATGATCCATTGATTGCACCTAAAATTCCAATACAGAATATTGTGTTAATAACAACAATTAAAACAAAGCCCATTACAACAAATTGATCAAATTTAACTTGAGTTAATGCAGCAATACCTAATGCCATCATTGGTATTCCAAATGCACCAAGTAACATTGGAATTAATGTAATTCAATTAAATCTAATTGCGGCATAAACTGATGAAATAGATACAGCCGCAATCACTGCAATCATTGCAAAGTTTAGAACGTCTTGGTTAGTTGAGCCAGTAATTGCTTGAACTAAAATTGTTTTATAAAGTTCAAATCCAGGTTCAGCCACAATAATCTTTTGAGCAATAGACATTAAGTTAGGTTCATTAGTATAGAAATATCATCATCCATTTGTAATATCATGACGATATGAAACATATTGTAATCCTGGTCATCATGTTTGACTAAAGATGTCTCCATCAAACTTAATTGCAAGGCATCCTTCAGTATGGAACATACTTGAGCTTGTAAATCCTAAAACACTAAACAGCACGATGCAAACAATTAATAAAGCAGCAATAACAGCAGTTGCAATGATTGCTCCTTTACCTGTTGTGTCAAGTTTGTATTTACTCATTGAACTATAGTAAGGGAAAGTTAAACGTGTCGCATCTAATGTTGATGGAACAGCATTATTGCTTTGTGCTAAAGCTTCATTGGCAATATTTGATGCTTTGCCAAAGAAACTAAAGCGATTAACCATTATCTGATTATTAAAGAATAATCCATGTAGTAAACCGTTCAATAAGAATTCACTAATGAAGATGGCAAAACCACCAATAATCAATGCCAATCCTAATGGGTTGAAACTAATTGGTGCAATGTAAGTAAAACATACACCAAAGATTAGTGCAACAATACTAATATCTATTACCGGTAATAATGCACTTCTAAATGTTTTCTTAATGATGACTTGTGTGTCTTCACGAGAATTTAATCGACGTCTCATTCGTTCACAAATTGCAATTGCTGCAATAAATCCTGCTAGAGAAACTGTAAACAAGCCAAACAATAATGACATTGTAATTGCAGTTGAACCTATGGTTGCAATCAATGCAGTCATTGACAGCGCAAACATCATACATATTCAACTCATTATTCCAGTTGTTCGATACAAACAAGCTAAAAGAACAAGTAAAGCAACCAAGAAAATTAAGAAGCCTAAACTTAAAATTCCAATTAAATTACTACCACCAAAAATTGATTCATTAAATGTTGGTTCAATATAAGTGAAGTTGTAGTTGTCTTGGAATCTCTTATAAACATCGCCTTCTTTACCCTTGCTAGTGATGTTATCAAAGTTGATACTAACAATAGATCCTTTATCAAAACCATAAGTAATTTCATTATTTAAATACTTATTAGCTTCATCTTTTGTTGTTTTGCCATACCAGAAATAGTTAATTTTTGGTGGAGTAGATTCAGTATCATTCTTATAATCATCAGTAATTTCTTTTGGCATGAAAGTATCAATCTTATCGAATGTGACAATATCATTGATATACTTTGCTGCAAATGATGAGTTTGTATCAATTGTTCCAGCTTTTTCTGAATCAATATGATTAAAGATATCAGCATTAGTTATTGGATGTTCATTATCCATGTATCGCGGAACTTGTTGTAAACGATATCTTATTAAAGAGTCTTCTTTTTTTGAAATATCTTCACCTTTTCAGTCATGGTTAGTATATTGGTCTGCCATGGCAGCATAAGAACTACCTTCATATATGTCAACATATTCAAAGCCAGTTCCTTTTTCATTAATTCATCAATTATTAATATGATAGTTTGCTTCGTTATATAAACCTTCTATGTTATTAACAATGTATAGACGTGGTTGACCATAAACTTTTTGAATTCGTTCTGGTTTTTCCTCAGTCTTTTCATTGTCTTTTTTAGCTGTTAGTAAGTTTTCATAAATCTTACTTAATGTAGTTTTGTACTTTTGTTCAAGAGTTGATTCATCAACATAATATAAAACTCCATTTTCACCAGCTTTGTTAGTGATAACTTTTGTCTTATTTGATTGATCATCAACATTTTTAGGAATGCTAAATACATCACGGAATGGAATGACTGTATATGGTGACTCCATTGAGTCATCATAATCAGGCATATATCAACGATATACTAATGTCTTCTCATTAGAGTTAAAACTCTTATCACCAAAGAATGATAAGTATGGGTCATTATCAATTTTTTCATCCTCTTCTTCTTTTGTTGAAGGGTGTTTTCGTGTAATCTTTGATAATTCAAAGTTAGCACTTATATAACCATAATATTGAGGTTCATCACTACCTGGAACAGTTTCTTTTTCTTCAGTTACTTCATATGAAACATCGTATGATTTTTGACCACTATCTTTTAGTCAACGAGAAAACTTTTCTGCACATTCTTTAACGATTTGTTCAGCTTCTTCGTGTGTTTGAAGTTGTTTTTTGTTAGCTTCTAAAGATGCGGCTGGGTCAATTTTAACTCTACCAGTTAATGATTTAGTAAATTCAGAACTTTCAGTATAATTTCTAGCTACTTGTCAGATAGCGACACCAGAACCTGCTAATGAACCAGCAGCAAGAATACTAGAAAAGACTATCGGTAAAACCGATAACCCTTTTTTCTTGCCTCGAAGCCATATAGATTTCTTATCGTTATCTTGCATTGTCTTTTAATTATATGAATAATTAAACATTTATATTAAATATTTGATATATTTTTTAAATTATAATAATAACTAAATTATTGGAGGCATTATGAATTTAACTAAGCCAAGAGGAACACAGGACTATATTTATGAATTAGAACCTGGTTTTGATATTGTTTGTGAATCATGCAAAATGATTGCAAGACTAAATGGTTTTTATCAAATAAAAACCCCTACATTCGAATACAAAGAATTATTTATTCGAACTGTTGGAGATACATCAGATATTGTTAATAAAGAATTTTATGAATTCAAAGATAAAGGTGACCGGGATATGGTTTTGCGACCAGAATTAACGGCTAGCGTTTGTCGTGCTGTTGTTGAAAACAAACTTTTAAACAGAATGCCACATCCAATTAAATTCTTTTACATTGAACCAATGTATCGTTATGAAAGACCACAAAGTGGTCGTCTACGTATGTTCCACCAATTTGGTGTTGAATGTATTGCAACCAACTCATACTATGATGATGTTGATATGATTTTACTTGCAACATCTATCCTTAATTGCTTTAACATTAAAGACTACATTGTTAAGATTAACAATATTTGTTCGACTGCAACCAGAGCAAAATGAATGGACGCATTAAGAACATATTTTGCAAAATATAAAGATCAATTAACAGAAGATTCACAAAATCGTTTACAACGCAACCCTTTAAGAATCTTAGATGACAAGATTGATGGTAAGAAAGACTTTGTCTTAGCTGCGCCTAAGATTGTTCAATTTGCTACGCAAGATGAACTAGATTATTTTAAAAATATTATTAAAGTTCTCGATGAAATGAAAATTGATTATGTCATTGATGAAACATTAGTTCGTGGATTAGATTATTACTGTAATTTCATCTTCGAAATCGAATCAACATCTGACTTATTAAAAGGACAACCAACTTTAGTTGGTGGTGGTCGATACAATACCATGATTAAAGAACTTGGTGGTGAAGATGCAAACTGTGTTGGTTTTGCATTAGGAATTGAAAGATTATTAGTTGCTTTAACTGGTAATGTTGCTTTAAAGAAAGCAATAGATGACTACAAACATGTTGATGTTGTCATTGCTAACTTAGCTGATGAAACAAGTTTAATCAGTTCTATGATTGCTAAGATGTTAAGAATCGCTGGCTTTAGTTGCACAATAAACCGTAATACAACAAAGTTGGAAAAGCATTTTAAATATGCTGAAACACAAAATGCTAAATATGTAATCATTGTTGGTCCAAAAGACATTAAGAAACAAGTTGTTCTTGTAAAGAATCAATTAACAATGAAACAAGATGAAGTTAAAGTAGCAAAGCTAGTTGACTACTTCATTAAGAAAAAAGGTAAAGAAGAATAATGAAATTATATTGTGGTAAGGTTAATGAAAAATTCATTAACAAATTTGTAACCATTAAAGGTTGAGTCAAAAAAATTAGAAAGATGGGTTCCATCACTTTCTTAGATGTAGCTGACCGATATGGTTTAGTTCAAGTAATTGTTGATGAAACAATTAAGATTGATGGTTTAACCCGTGAATCTGTTGTTGCAGTTAAAGGTACAGTTGTTGCCAGAAAAACTCCAAATGATAAACTAAAAACTGGAAAGATTGAAATCAAATGTTCATCTTTAAAGATTTTATCTTTATCTAAAACAACACCAATGATTGTTGAAGATGTAACTGATGCATTAGAAGATATTCGTTTACAACATCGATACCTTGATTTACGTCGTGATACAGTAAGAAATAAAATTATCTTCCGTTCTAAATTCATTAATGAATTAAGAAATTATTTAGTTAAACAAGACTTTGTTGATGTTGAAACACCATGTTTGGCAAAACCAACACCTGAAGGTGCAAGAGACTATATCGTTCCAACAAGAAATGCTCCAAACCATTTCTGGGCATTACCACAAAGTCCACAAATCTTTAAACAATTATTAATGGTTGCTGGATTCTTAAAATACTTCCAAATTGCTAAATGTTTTAGAGATGAAGATTTAAGAGCTGATCGTCAACCAGAATTTACACAACTAGACATGGAAATGTCTTTCATTGAAGAAAAAGACATCATGAAAGTTGTTGAAAAAATGTTCAAACACGCTATCAAAAAAACTTTAAATATTGAAGTTAAAACTCCATTTAAAGTTATGGAATATGACGATTGTATGAACTATTATGGTGTTGATAAACCAGACCTTAGATATGATCTAAAATTGTCTGATTTAACACAATATTTTGCTGGAACACAATTCCGTGTTTTCTCCAGTATTTTAGCGGACAAAGGTGTGATTAAAGGTTTTGCAATTGATGGCAAAATTCTTGATAAGAATACTTTTGCAACTGTACAAAAATTTGCAACTGATAAAGGCTTGCAAATTGCTTACTTAACATTTAAAGATGGTAAAAAAGTAGATGGTTCAATTGCTAAAGTAATTGAAGATGAAAAAGCTAATCAAGCTTTTGCAAGTTTTGGTCACAAAACTGGTTCTTTAATTCTTTGTGCTGGTAAATTAGAAAAGGTTAATGAAACATTAGGTGCTGCAAGAATTGCATGTAATAACATTTATAAATTTGCTAATCCAAATGAATTAGCTTTCACATGAGTTATTAACTGACCATTATTTGAACTAGATGAAGAAACTGGTAAGTATGCTGCTGCACACCACCCATTTACTTCCCCTGCAAAGAAAAGTCTAAAAGACTTTGATACAAATAAAGCTAAAGCTCGTGCTCGAGCTTATGATATCGTTCTTAACGGTTATGAAATTGGTGGTGGTTCAATCAGAATCACTAACACTGAAGTTCAAAAACGAATGTTCAAAGCTATTGGTTTAACTGATGAACAAGCTAAAGCTAAATTTGGTTACTTACTAAATGCATTTGACTATGGTGTTCCACCACATGGTGGAATTGCAATTGGTCTAGATCGTTTCTTAATGATCTTGACTAAAGCTGATACAATTCGTGATGTTATTGCTTTCCCAAAAAACTCACACGGAATTGATCTAATGCTTGATGCACCAAGTGCTGCTAGTGCTGAAGGATTAGACGATTTATTCCTTCAAGTTAAGGAAAAATAATTAATAATTTAAAAATAGAAGATAAAAGTACCTTTGGTACTTTTATTTTCTTTATATTGAATAATATGCTAATATATAAATGTATATATATTTTATATATATCTATTTATGAAGAACCTAATTAAAAACGTTGTTCGCTCATTTACAAAGAATAAAATATCAATCATTGGATTGATATTCTTGTTATTCTTTGGATTAGGTGTCTTCTGTACAATGAACAACACCACGACCAATATTCGTAATGAATATACCTCATTAGCACAAGAGGGTCGTTTACACGACTTCACTGCTGCTGAATTATATGATGTTGGTACAGCTGAATTTGTTGAATCAGATTATGGTATCAGCTATAAAGGTACTGCTGCACCTACATTTACTGCAATTAATGATTTATCAACAGTATCTGCTCCAGTTAGTCAATATTACTATGGCACAACATTAGGTGATGTTCCTGATCGAACATACTATGTTCCACTTCCAAGACAACAAATTATTGAACAAGAAGGAACATACTATACATATAGAACTTATTCTATCACTTTAGATAAAAACCTATCTACTGGTTTATATCGTGACTATGCTAGTAGCCATGAAGGAACTGGTTTAGTTCAATTTACATACAATACTCCTATTGAAGAATATACAACTAGAGATAACATTCCATATAATCAACGATATTTGTATGAAATTGAATGATGATGAGATAACGGAACACCACCAGAGCAAGAAGAAATGCAATATTTATGTGCTGGTGATGAAAACAATCCAGGAAGTATTTATTCTCATGAATATAGTGGTTTAAGTGCATTCACTGATGAAAAATCAAATTCAATCTACTCAACAATGATGAGTAGCGATACTCCTTTATATCGTTACATTAACAATACCTATGGTAATGAAGTAGAAGAACGATACTTCAAATCAGTAAATGTTACTACTGCTGAGGATAACATTTACTATAAAATTATCAATTCTAACCCTGAAGATACAATTGATAAGATGGTTCTATTTAAAGATCCAAATGATCGATGTGGTAATCAATTGTTCTCAGTCAATGACTGAACACCATATGAATCATCAATTCAAATCTATGACTTAGATGGTAAAGTTATTGATCCTGGCACATCGTTCACTGTTTACAATGGTGCTAACCCCATAACCTTTACTATTCCTTCTTCATTTAATGAATTGGTACAAATGCCTTTATATTATGTTAACTATAGTGGTAGCACTAATCAAATGAAGAATTGAACTAATGCTGGTGGTGATGCTGCAACATTAGAACAATATATTTATTCACAAATCATTCAAATAAGAATGAAACGAATGCTTGTTGGTGAATTCTCCGACCAATCATTACAACCAGTTAAACCAATGATTAAAGTAGCAGCTGATGTCACTGAAGACCGTGAACAATACTTTAATACATTATTTGAACGTAATACAAATACTGCTGTAAATGACCAATATGAAAACTATTTGTATTACTGATATTTCTCAAAACAAGAATCAATTACCTTAAGTGCTAACGGTAATGTTGTCTTTACATGATCTGGTTTAGGTGGTTCTCCATCAACATGTACTATAAGTAACTGAACAACAAGAATTGCAATTGTTAATCCACAACACTTAGAAAAAACAAATAAACGTGTTATTGATCCATCAGCATTAAATAACTTTGAACCATACCGACAATGGTATCGATCAGTTTATGATTCATTCCCTAGTGGTGAAATAAATCAATTAGCTGCTAAGGGTTGATTCAATACTTTATCATCAGATCAATTTGGTTTTTGAATTAATCCTCATACTAAATTAGCTGAATGAGTGGAAATGCAATATGAAATCCCATCAACCGGTCAAAAGATAATTATTAAACGTGGTACCGGTGATAATGAATGAAATGGAATTAACCGTAACTATATCGCTGACTGTGAAGGTTATGACTTAGTCATATGAGGTTGTGGTTTAACACCAGACTTTATGTATCCAGTTGTTGATATATCTCGTCCAACACCAAACCCAGCTAAAGAATGTTTAATTTATTCAAATGAAGTTGGTTACAACGGAATTAAATTATCGTTTGTTAACTCACCAGTTGAAGAATATATTGTTGCTAGATTTAAAGGTAATGTAAGTTCTTCACGTCAACATGAAATTGTTGATGGTATCAATAGTTGAGTTCATGACCCAGAAGCTAAATCAGGAATGATTCTACCTGAAGGAACAAAGAGTGCATACTTTGCTGATGATACTGACAACTTACTAAACTGCTCTGGTTTTAGAGTTGCTTATATCCCTAACTTAGTTAATGTTATTGAAATTGTTTCCGTTATCTTATGTACTTTCATGGGAATCTTATGTTTAGTTATTTGTTTTGTAATTATTAAACGATATGTTGAAAACAATAGAGTCAACATTGGTATTATGCGTGCTAATGGTATAAAGAAATGAAAAATTGCATTCTCTTTATTCCCATTTGCGTTATTACCAGCACTAGTTGGTGGTATTGCTGCTTACTTTACTGGATTATTTTTGCAAGCGCCAATGCTAACATTGTTTAGTAACTATTGAATGCTGCCAACGCCTCTGATAGGATTTAGTTTGGCACCGTTCTTGGTTTGTATCTTTGCTCCGTTCTTATTATTTAGTTTAATTTGTTTGATAAGCACATACCTTGTTCTAAGAACAAAGGCTGTTGATTTAATGAAAGCCGGTTCTGAATTTAAGGTTAATGCATTCTCACGAATTGCTAAGAAACCTTTTAAACACTTTGGTGTCTTAACAAGATTTAGAGTTGCATTAGCATTTAACTCAATAAG
This sequence comes from Mycoplasmoidaceae bacterium, assembly GCA_024407855.1. The sequence continues at coordinate 12,498 of JAKSVQ010000001.1, forward strand.
TCGATTAATAGTTTTAGGTGCAATGAGTTGTTTAACAATGTCATCACTTGTCTTTGCAATGACAACCTTTGATAAGTTAAATCAATCAAAGAATATTAACTCAACGCAATTTGATTACAACTTCAATATTGAATTGACAACACCAACATCAACCGGTGGTCCATATTCAACATATGACTATTCGGATATGCAAAGTGAAGATATGGCAAAAGGTTTTGGTTGAACAAATCCTGGTCAATATTTATTCAATACATATTGAAATACTTCTGATCCTGCAGCATTTGAAAGAAAATGATACACGGCACAAGGTGAAGATTCATATTCTCAATTAACTAAACCTTACATGTCTAGTGAATTTATTGGTGGATATAGTGATACTGATACTATCAACACAGTTAAAGACACTATTAATAACAATGGCTTAATTCAATTACCATCTGCAGCTGATGCAACTGGTCAAAATGAAGATTTAACTTATTTGCAAAATAAGATTAACTCTCGATTAACTCTTGACTATAACATTGGTATGCCTGGCGTTGCTGCTTCTAACCCTTGAGATATTGCATTAGCATTAATGCCATCAAACTCAAGAAACATTGCAGCTGAATCATTTAACAAAATTGTTAATGAGGCTGGTAAGAGAGTCCATGAAGCAAACCAAGTGTTTGAACAATACTTGTATGAGAATTATGGGCTTTCGCCTGAACAATCAACAGGAAGATATTATGAAACAAGTAGACATGAATTAGATTCTGCTATGAATGCAGCACAAGCTGCAGTCGGCAAATGGTGCTATCCACATGAATATAATGCCGGACTTCTTACTGATAGATGATGCTATATTAACTGGTTCCCTAAATTCTTTACATACAACGAAAATAGTGATACATACACACTTAACTCTGATCTAAGTGTCATTGGAGATGACATTACACGTTTCAATGTTGGGTTCATTAATTTATTAAGAACTATCTATACTGACTTGGATTTAATGAAAATTGAATATCCAATTGTATATGGTTCAGTTCCAATTAACTGAGGCAAAGAAGCAAATGATGATTTACTTCCAGATGAAACATATACATATATAAAAGGTAACATCTCTAATTTATCAGGTGGTGGATCATATGATTCATCACATGAAATTAAGTTAGAAGGTATTAAGAAAGATTCTCAATACATTTTCTTAACTGATAGTAACGGTCATGAATTAAATTCAAGACTGTTTGATGATGATTATTTACAATCATTAGGTATTAATGACGAAATTCATCCAGTTATTATTAATGCTTATGCCGCGCATAAGTATGGATTACAAACTGGTAATGTCATAACAATCAAAGTTAATAACGAAGTTAACCGTATTGTTAAAGCAATACAAAAGGATACAACAATTACTGAAGCTAAATTCAAAGTTGTTGCTATTTCAGTTGGTACAACAAATGAAGCATTCTATACAACACAAGATATTGCTAACAAAGTTGTTGGTCTACCTGATGGAACTTCATGAAACAAAACACACCGTTACATGATTTGAACTGATTTGATTAATGGTGCTGTTCCTTCATCTTGAGATATTTCAAGTCATATTGCACCAGCTTTAGCTGACCTATCTGGTATTGATGGATCTAACCCTAACAATATTACAATCCAAAGATTCACAGATGTTAATCATACTTCTTGAGCAAAACAAGATTTAGATGATACAACTGTGGCTAAGCTAACTAATGTTCCAGTTCCAAATGGTTTCAACGGTATTTATTCACAAAATAAATATGGTCGACCAATTACATCTGGTTTATCACTATATTCATATACTGGTATGTATCTTGGAACATCGGTATATCGTTCGCAAGGTGACTCAAATAAATTTACTGATGTATTGTCATTTGGTACTAACTTAGCTATAGCTAATATTATGTCTGGTATTAATAATGATAAATATACCGAAGCTAATATTAACTATCTAAATGGTGGTTCATCTCTTACTGACTATAAACATGTTATCGAAGAGTTCATTAATGAAATCGTTACATATTATGGTGAAACATCAATGATTACAACTATCTGTGGTGCTACCGATGTTGCTGCCAGTGATTTAATTTATAACAATTTAATTTCAACATTTAACCTAGCTGAAATAACAATTATGGCAATTATCATTCCAATTACCATTATTATTGTTGCTGTTATTTCTAACTTGATTATTGATGATTCAAAGAGGATGGCTGCTATGCTTAAGGCTTTAGGTTACTCCGATGGTAAGAACCTAATGTCAATCTTAGCATTGTTCATTCCAACAATTGTTATTGGTTTAGCTTTAGCTATCCCACTATCATTTGGTTTAGCCTTTGGATACCAAGCCATCATCTTTAATACAGCCAACATCTTAGTTGACGTGTCGCAGAAATGGTGATACTACATCGCAGCAATTGGTGGTATTGGCATCATTCTAATGACAACATATGGAATAGGATATGCATCAATCAAGAGAGATCGACTTGTCGATAGAATTAAATAGGAGCAGTTATGACAAATAAGAAAACAAATAAAATATTAACAACTTTGGATGACTTAAAAGACTTGAGTCAAATTCCTGAAGGTAATAAAAAACGAGTAATGGAGAGAAACGTTGCTGGTTTATCTACATATATGGTTCTATATCGACAAGCATGATCTAACTTTAAAGATATTAAAGAACTATATGACCGTGCTGCTCCTGTAACAGATTTAGAAACATACCGTATTAAGAAAGCTATATCTAAACAATTTGCTGCTGCTGAAAATGATATTCTCATTGTTCGATCTAAACTTTCTAAATACATTAATGCATTATTGTTTGATCACAACTGTGCCGCTGGTGAACACAACAAAATTACTGTTGATGAATTATTTAGAATTGTTACTGCTTATGAAAATAAGGAATTTAGAGACAATTACTTTCCTAAGAAAAGATTAAATGACTTGAATAAAAACAATTACAACCTAAGAATGTTTGAATTTGAATTGCATGTTGCAAAGCAAATTCGTGATGGAAAATTTAAGCCATACAAAATTGGTGGCAAATTTAAAACTAAAGAAATGTGTGATAAACAGATTGCTTCACTTGAAAAGAAAGTTGAATTATGCACAGACCGTAAAAAGAGTTTGGAAGAAACTTTCCGTTTCATGCAATATGCTAAATTAGTCAAGAGGTTTGATACTCTTGCTCACAAAACAAATAAGAACACTAAAGTTAATCATATTCATTCTGAATATGTTATTGATTTTGAAAACATTACAAAATACTATTACAACAAATGAATGGCCTTTAAAGTATTAAAAGGTTTTGATCTAAAGATTAAACAAGGTGAATTTGTTGTAATCTTAGGTCCATCAGGTTCAGGCAAAACAACATTATTAAACATTATGTCTGGTATGGATAAAGCTACATATGGTAAAACCGTTGTTAATGGTAATAACCTAATTAAAATGAATGATAGCCAATTAACTCAATTTAGAAAAGATAATATTGGCTATATCTTCCAACAATATGGTTTACTACCTAACTTAACAGTTAGAGAAAATGTTGAAATTGGTTGAAACCTTCAATCTGACAAATCTAAACGTTTAGATATTGATACATTATTAAAAACTGTTGGTATGTTAGAATATTCTGACAAATTCCCACATGAATTATCTGGTGGTCAACAACAACGTGTGTCTGTAGCACGTAGTATGGCTAAAAACCCAGCAATTGTGTTTGGTGATGAACCAACTGGAGCAGTAGATGAAGAAATGTCAAAACAAATTCTTCAATTGTTTGTTGATATTAATGAAAAATATAACACGACAGTTATCATCGTTACTCACAACCCAATCTTTGCTGACTTAGCTAGTCGAGTAATAAAAGTAAACTCTGGTTATATTGCTCAAAACTATGTCAACGAAGAGCGCAAGACAGTTGACCAACTTGATTGATCATCAACTCACTAAAAAAAGGCCTGTGGCCTTTTTTATTTTGCTTGGCACTTTGGACAATAGCAAGTTCCCCGACCATTAAGCATAATCTTTTTAATTGTTGTTCCGCAAACCTTACACTTTTGCCCTTGTCGTTCATAAACCATTAGTTTATTTTGGAAACTACCGGAATGATTTTTGGCAAACTTAAAAGTAAATACTGTTGTTCCTTGACTTTTAATTGATGCTTCCATTATTTTTTTACATGAATCAATAATATGTTGACAATCTATTTTGGTTACTTGTTTAGCTGGTCTTTTGGGGTTAATCTTACAAGCAAAACATATTTCTGCTGCATAGATATTACCAATACCAGAAATAATAGATTGATCAAGTAAAGTTGTTTTAATTGCTTGAGATTTATTATTAAATTGTTTTAATAAGTAATCAGGAGTTAGTCTTTTATCTCAAGGTTCGTATCCTTGACTAGTTATTTCTCGTGATTTTTCAAAACCTTGTTTATCTTTATATATATTGAGCTGACCAAATTTTCTTGAGTCAGTATAAACAAGCTTTTTATTTCCTAAAACTATTTCAACACATTGAAAAGGTTCAATTGGGTCCTTTTTATCTAGATAATAGACTTTTCCTTCCATTCTAAGATGGATAGTTAAATATTTATCATGACTAAAATTAATATATATCAGTTTACCTAATGTTTTAATATCATTGACTGTTTCATTTAATAAAAAAGATTTAAATGTTTTACTATTGCAATTTCTGATTACTCTTGCATCAGTAAAATTAACTCCGGTCACTTTGCGACCAATAGCTGGTTTTAATGTATTTACAATTGTTCTAACTTCAGGAAGCTCAGGCATTATTTTCTCTTTTTAGCATCTTTTAAATATCTAATTGCTGTAGATGATAAATTAACTAATTCAGCCTTAGGTAGCATTAATATAGTTTCAATCTTATGGTCTAGATTGTGATTGGCTTTTGCCATATCCATTTCATATATAGCATCTTTAAAATCTCTAATACTTCTAACTATTACTGAAATGTTATGTTGCTTTGCAAAATCAACAGTTAAACCTCTATTTCCTGTTACAATAACATTCTTTAAATTAAGTTTAGCAATAGCTTTTTTTGCTTTTGCAATTCTTACTTTACAACTAACTGTTTGTGGTTTATAATCATTGACAGAAACAACAACATAAAACTTATTAAAGAGTTTACTTGCTCTTTTAATAATATCTAAATGTCCAGCATGAATTGGATTAAAAGATCCGGGAAACATTGCATTAACTTTTTCTGTCATAAGATACCTAATAATATATTTTAATATATTATTAGAATATGTTAAAATTATTATTAATAGGAGATTAAAAAATGAAAGATTTTATTGTTGAAACTAGTGCAAGACATGTTCATGTTACACAAGAAACATTAGAAAAACTTTGTGGTGCTGGTTTTAAATTAGAAGTTAAAAAAGAATTATTACAACCAGGCGAATTTTTAAGTGGTACTAAAGTTGATTTAGTTGGACCAGTTAATCCTAAAACTGGAAAAAACACTATGTTAAAAGGTGTTTCAATCCTTGGCCCAGTTAGAACTCACAACCAAGTTGAAGTTTCTGCAACTGATGCAAGAGGATTAAAAGTTCCAGTTGTTATTAGAGAATCAGGACACATTGAAGGTTCTGCTCCAATTACAATTGTTGGACCTGCTGGACAAGTAGAACTTAAAGAAGGTTTAATTGTTGCTAAACGTCACATTCATATGACACCTGCTGATGCTCAAGAAATGGGCGTTAATAATGGTGACATTGTTAAGGTTGAAGTTAACACAAAAGATCGTAACCTTATCTTTGGTGATACAGTAGTTAGAGTTAAAGATACTTACAAACTAGCTATGCACATTGATACAGATGAATCAAATGCTGCTAACTGCTCTGGCCAAGTAATGGGACATATCGTTAAGTAAGAAAAAAGAGGAATTATTCCTCTTTTTCTTTTTCAATTCTTGAAGTTGATATATATGAACATGCTTGTTCTGTTATATTAACTCCAAGTTTTTTAAATACTAATTGTTCAGCTTGCATTAAGATACAACTTGCATGTGCTTCTGTTCCTCTTAATAAAGGTAACTGCTTTAGTGCAATAGAAGCGAGTGGGTTAGTTAATGATTGAATTGCCAATGCTATTAAAGCTTCAGATGAATTTAATCTACCACGGTAACCAAATGAATCATGTTTCATTTTCTTAATTGGATCAAGAACATACGGAGACATTAAGTAAATATCATCTTTTATGTTTCCTAATGTTTTTAACGCATTAATAATTGCAGCAGCCGAAGCAGTTAAGTCTTTAGACTTTCTACCAGTTACAATAACTCCACGTTTAAGTTCGATAGCAACAGTGTGTGTTTTTGCTTTTTGTTGTTTTTCTAAACAAGGCTTAACACAAACTCTATCTTCAGCCTTAACACCTGAGTCATGCATTAAATACTCAGCTTTAGTTACAATGGCATCATCATATTTTCCCAAAAATACATCTTTTAATGCTCCATAATAACGACGAACAATTTCTTTTTTGGCTGCAGTTTGACAAATACGATCATTTTCAATTGCAAAACCAATCATATTTACTCCCATATCTGTTGGTGAGTAGTATGGACTACGTCCATATAATTGTTCGAAGATTGCCTTTAATAATGGGAAACTAGCAATATCTCTATTGTAATTTGTTGCAGTCTTTCCATAATGTTCTAGATGGAATGGGTCAATCATATTACCATCATTTAATTCTAGTGTTGCTGCTTCATAAGCAATATTTACTGGATGCTTAAGTGGTAAGTTTCAAATTGGGAATGTTTCATATTTAGCATATCCAGCTTTCTTACCTCTTAAGTGGGCATGATATAGTTGACTTAAACATGTTGCCATTTTTCCTGAGCCAGGTCCTGGTGCAGTAACAATAACTAGTTTACGGTGCGTTTCAACATATTCGTTTCGACCTAAACCTTCTTTAGATAAAATCTTTGGTAGATCCTTTGGATAACCTTCAATCTTATAGTGTTTATATACCTTAACATTAAGGTTTCTTAATAACCTCATGAATTCCTTAATGTTTGGTGATTCTTCATACATTGAAATAACAACACCACAAATAGGAATACCAATGGTTGAATAAACACCAATTAATCTTTCAACCTCTGCTTGGTATGATAAGTTAGAGTCAACTCTAACTTTGTTATTAATTAAGTCTTGTGCATTAACTGCAATAATTACTTCAGCATCTTTTTTAAATTGAAGTAATAGTTGCAATTTAGCATCACTATCAAAGCCCGGTAATACTCTAGCAGCATGCATATCATCAACTAATTTGCCACCAAATTCTAGATAAAGTTTAGAATCAAATTTTCTTACTCTATCTAAAATTGCTTTCTTTTGTATCTTTAAATACTTCTTAGTATCGAATCCGACTTTTTTCATAAATCACTTTTATTATAATAATATATATTATTATAATTTTTTGTAAAAATGAAAGTTTTATCTAAAACTATTGAATCTGCACAAACCATTAAAAAATCAAAATTCATTTGTTTTGGTTATTTTGTACAAACTAAAGATCAAGTTAAAGATATTATCAACGATATAAAAAAGAAATATCCTGATGCTAGCCATGTATGCTATGCGTATATTTTAGATGATAAAACTTATTATTTTACTGATGGTGGCGAACCATCTGGAAGTGCGGGCAAGCCAATATATGGTGCACTACAATCTTATAAACTGAATTACACTTTGTTTATTGTTGTAAGATATTTTGGTGGAATTAAGTTTGGTCCTGGTCCATTACGACAAACATTCAAGAACGTTACATTATCAACTCTTAAATTGGCACAAACACAGGATGCTAGAATATCAGATGTAGTTAAAATACAAATACCTTTATCTTTAACAAAACAAATTGACAGTTTGTTTAAAAACTCAATATTAGACAAGAAATATAGTCATGATGATGTTATTATCACTATTAAAGGTGATTTTGACAAAATATCACTTATATTGAATAAACTAAACATTAAACCTATTTCTGTTGAATTAAAACAAATAGTTAAATAAAAATAATCAAGTTTTACTTGATTATTCCTCTTGATCTTAGTTCTTTATCAATAATTTTCATTTCTTGATCAACTGTCTTATTACCAACATCGATTACAACATAAGGTATTCGATAAGCAGCACAAACAGATGTTAAATATTGAATATATCCTTTATTTAGTAACCTAAAATATGTTTCATTCTTTTTAAAATTCTTAATTTCAACCGATCTATTTCTTTTATAAAGTCTTTCAAGGAACTTTTCCCAATCTAACTTCAAAATAATATAAAGCTTTGGTGTTCCTACTTCGTAGATAAGTTCATTTACTTGGTCTCTTCATAATTTTTCATAATATTCATAAACTGTTGGTTGATCTAACATATTATGAAAAGCAAATAATCTATCTTCAAAGATTGTTCGATCAAATACTTTAACTGAAGGATCTTTTGAATTATAGATACAGTTTTTGTATCTAGTAAATCGATTTAACAAAAATTGTAGTTGACAAACTGATTCAGCAATTTGTTCACGTTGATACATCTTGTCTAACAAAATATTCATTAAATCATTAGGATCATTGCTTAATTCATATACTGGTTCAAAACCATAATCTTTTACTATTCGTTCTACGATTGTTGATTTACCAGCAGAAATCATTCCACCAACTGCAATACAGTTAGCTTCTTTTTGCTTTTTAAATTTATGTAAAACGCATTTAGTTTTAAATCGTTTATCGTAATCTTTAGGCACTCTCATACTTAAAATTATAATAATTTTAATTTCTAAGATAAATAAAAAAGAAGCAAAGCTTCTTTTTTTATTGTTATCTAGTTCAATGTTAGATAATTTTAATTTCGTCAACGAATTGATAATATATTGCATCTAGAAGGTATGTGTATCGTTTTTGAGCACCACCAACTAATTCAGAAAGTACATAATCACCAATAAGGTTCTTAGAATATAAAGTATCTTTTATACTTGATATACCAGCACCTTCTACTGTTCTGCAGGCTTCTAATAAACCTCCAGCTCCATCAAGGAACTCATCAAGCTTTTGAACATACTCACCAACGCTTTTTGCTTCATCTAATCCTTTAATTAGGGCAGGGTTAATTGCCTCCTTAATTTGTGGAAATAATTGATCAAGCATTTGCATTACACCTTCATGAACCGTTCTAGGTTGTCCAATAATTGCACCCTTAGTAAATAAGTGACGAGCGGCTTCTGGACCAAATGGGAAATCGGCAAGTTGTGTTCTTGGATTAATCTTCTGTAGTGCTTTAAAGAAGTTTGTGAAAGCATTCTTGTATCCTGCTGCCTTTTCACCATATTTTAATTTAAATAATTTTCATAGATTTGTACCGTATTTTTGAATAAGGTCCATATCTTTTGACATTCATCTATCTTTTACACCATAGAATAAAGCAAAGAGTCAGTTAGAGTATTGTTTTCTTTTTCCGTAAAATTCGTCTGGTATAAGGGATTTCATGTCCTTTGCTGCATCAACTATATCAGCTTCAGCTCCAGGAATCTTACCACCTTCACGAAGCTCAGACTTAGTGCCAATAGCCACTGAATCATCAAACGGAATATCTTCAATAGCATTGATGTATTTATTATCTTTTGTAGTTAAATCAACTAATTCAATAGATTGTTTTTGTGCAGTTTGAGCAGCAGCATCAGCATCAGCATTAGCCTTAGTTGATGGAGCAGCTTCAGGGGCCTTAGCAGCTAACACCAAGTTTGCTATATCTAAGCCAAGACTAATAGCATCAAGTGATGTAGTAGCAATGAAATATTTTCCATTAGGCATAGCCCAATCTTTCATATCTCTTTGATAATCTTCTGGTGAAATACTTAATTGATTGATTTTGTTTCTAAATGGAAGGTAAAATTCTTCATCAACTTGAAGACTACCAAATCAATCCATAGCTTCTTTTATTTTGCTTCAACTTTCACCACTAGTTGCATCTTTAAATGTGTTATAACCTGCTTCGAAAGCTTCAGTTGTGATTTCATTTTCATCATTTGCTTGAATTAAACCATATTTATCTGCATATTCTTCCATCTTTCCCTTAAGATTTTTGTATTCTCTAGATGAACGTAATTCTTCACACTTATCATCATAATGATGAGCTAAGTTTAATTTTTTGTCAATATATAGTCCAAGAACTGCGGATTGACAACCTTGAGACAAAACCGCTGTTGCAAGAATAGCAGCAAGTCATGGTGCCTTAGGTGGAAAAATAATTGATAGAGTAATGCATAAAGCATTTAATAGTGTTGTTAGTGAGAAGAAAACACTAGTTAAAGTGATTTCGCTACTAACAGCATCCAAATCATCTTTAAATTTGTTTTGCGCATATGTGTCAACAAATTTACTTAATGAGTTGTATCTACCGACTAAGAATTCATAAACTTTTTCGCTCGGTACAAAATTATTTGTATCTTCTTTTTCATATGTAAATGTTGTTTCTTTAGGTGCAGTAGTGTTATTATAAGCAACATGAAGTTGGTTTGATGCAATGTGTTTATCAGCATCAGTAATAATACAAGTTGAAGTTAATGAACAATTACTAAAGAATTGTTGTAATAATTCATCTTGTGCATTGTCCGCTTGACCTTCTCTATCATCTTTTACGTGAATTACACCACCAGTATCAGTAGTATATTCATCAAGACGATGTCAGTCTTCTTCATTAGTTGGACGTTCTCTTTGTTGAGCACTAATCATTAATCCGGCAGAAGCAAGACTTTGAATATTTAACAAATAAGATTCAGTTCCTTCTTCAGCTTCAAGTCTATCACCTTGGAATAATGCTTCATATGCATTGTCCTTAGTGTCTCATTTAAAATCAATATATTTTAAATTTCCTTCAATGATAGTTGGTTTTAAATAAGTGTTTATTAAAACTTCTTTCTCTTTTGCTGGAGTAAGAGGTATACGGTATGAAACTACTGAAGTGTTTTGCTCACCCAATATTTCTTTAACAGTTTTTGGTTCATCTTTTCCATCTTCAAAAGAATAAGCAAGGCCTCGACCGTTTGATCCATATATGTGAGCAGTTGTAGCTGCTGCTCTTTCTGGATCATCTTCATAACTTTCCTTTACACATTGTCAATCAATATCTAGTGTGTAAACATTAGAGAATTCATTTTTTGAAATGTTTTTCAAGATAGGTGTAATTTTATAACCATGCAATAAATGTCTTGAGAATTTTACTTCTTGTTTATCTCGATTACGAACAACTTTAAAAATTCTGTTCATGAATGGAGAAATGTCTGCATTCTTTGCGTCTTGGTTAAATACCAATGTAACTTCTTCATCAGTATCTGGGTCTTTGTCAGTAACACCAGCTTCAAGGATGTCTAATCTATTTTGATTTAATTTTGCTTCGCTATCATCAAAAGTAATTGTGTAGTCTTGTAAAAATTGAGATAATTTTGTCGCAGCAGCCATTAAACCAATGTTTTCATTAACATCAGCAAAACAAATAGCTAGAAGCTTTTTAGCTTCCATCATTGCAGATAGAGGGTCACCATTTTGATATTTCTCTAATAAACCGATTTCTTTGCCTTCGTCATCACCATGCATAATAACGTTGAATTCATTTTGAGCAATGGTTTTAATTTTTTCAATTTGTTCAGATGAGAACTTCAAATTTAACATGTAATCTGCGAATGAACGTTTCATTCCTTCGAACATAACATTGATATCATTCCAGTTTGCCGTTCTAGATCTTTTTAATTTAATACCTTGACTAGCAGCCATTTGAATCAAAGATTCAGTCATGGCTGTATAGCTCATATTATTTGTTTTACGTGCATTTTCAATACTAGCAAAAGATCTAAACACTCTTTTTTGAGCTTTAGCAATTTGTTCTGGGGTTTGATCCTTGCAGAAGTGTGATTTGTATTCTGCTCAGTATGTATTTCTCAATGATCGATATTCAGCTTCATCAATACCATATTCTTTATCATATTGTCCACCTAATGCATTGTATTTGTCTGCTTCAGCTGCATTGTTACAAGATGAAAGAACCAATGGTGTTACTATCGAAGAAGCACCAATTAACACCGCAGATAGCGATGTTTTCAATAATTTTCTTTTTGTTAACATAAATTATCTCCTCAACCCTATTATATGTATATAAAAAGATATTTGAAAAAAAATAATAATTATTAAATTTATTTATAAAATAAATAATTACTATTAAATAATTACATAATTCCAGTGAACAAATGAGTGATCTTCACCCTCTTTGTTCTTAAAGAAATTTATTCACTTTGATGGGGTAGTTGCTTCGCCTTTTCTAACGTATATCGTACATTTAGATGGTTCAGCACTAATAATGCCCTCAAATATGTTAATTCCACTTCATTCTGGTATTTCTTCAAAGTATGATAAATCCAGACTTGTTAGATCGATGTTTTGACTAAAAGCTTGATTCTCAATTTCAGTCAATTTTGCACCCATAAGTATTCTCTTAAAAGGTGCTTTAGAAAATGCATTAGCACCAATTTTTGTAAGGTTACATTCCAATGCTGGATTTCCCAATGTAGAATCAAGTTCCAACGCAACTAAATTATCTGGTATTTTTGACTCTTCACTATTAGTATCATAAAATGCGTTTGCACTGATAAAATCTATGTTTTTTGGCAGTAAGAAAAGGTCAGAATTTCTAATTTTTTCTTGTGAAACAGCATCATCCTTTCAACCGTCTAAAATGATGTGATTTTCACCATCTTCATGCGTTAAAAATACATCTTCTGTTGTTGGTGTTGCATTAACAAAATATAGATCATTTATCAACAATTTATAAATTGTTTGTAAATTACGAATTACATTCAAAACAAGCGTGAAATGTGTTGATCAAGGTGTATTTTCAGAAAATGGTGTTTTTTCCACTCTAACAATTATTTTTTTAGTGTCCGGATTAATATTTATTTTCCAAAAATCATCATCGATTGACAAGTTATTACATATTTTTCCTTCACATGTTTGCTGATAAATAACTGGTTCAATAATATCACCTTCATTGATTGTTCCACTTATGTTAATTTCATAATCTACATGAGGAAAAAAGTCAGTGGTGTGGTGAGAAAAACCAATGGTTTTATCAGAATCAATCGATGCTTCAAACTTAATTTTAGGAATGTAAGGATAAGTATTACATGCACTTAAAACAGTACAAAAGCCAAGGGCTGTTGCACTTCCAAATATGCATAAATACTTTCTTATTTTCATAAATTAATTATATAAATTTGGTTATCAAAACTATTAAATAATATAATAAATCTATGAAGAAAAAAATACCTTTTGGAATTGTAATTGGTCTTTCAACTGCTTTAATGTCAGTATCTACTTTTTCTTGTGCAAAATATGAATCTTGTTCATATGTTGGTCTTTATGAGGAATATGAGCCTAACTATACCCCATACACTGAATCTACAATCATTGCACAAAAAACGCTAGATGCATATATGAGCAATGAAAATCGCAAGCAAATGATTTGCCAAGATTTATTGAATACAATAAACTTTATTTATCGTCCTTATGAGGCTGAAGTGACTAACTACGAATATTTTGTTCAATTGAATGATTTGGTTGAAAAAACTACAGCAACATCAACTGTATATGTTTTGTCATACTATATGTCCATAAGGGCTTCAGTTAATCATCAAAAACTTTTTGAAATACAAGTGAAAAATCTACCATATTGAACAGCCACTGATCCATTTGAACCAGCAAATGATGGTGATGATTTTGATTTATACTTCTGTCCTACTAAATTACATCTTCATAATCATGAACTTGTTTGTGACCCAACATTTTGACTCGATATGGATTTCGAAGTAATCCAAAATAGGTGAAACATTGATGGTGAACTACTAGATTGGAATGTATGAAATCATAAATGTCTCGACATATGAGAACAAGAAAAATTTATTGAAGATGATTATGCTGCACCAATGCTTTTTATCTACCCTCATTTTTTCTGCGAAACGGAAATAACAAAATAATCTAGATTATTTTGTTTATATAATAAAACTATGAAATTTGGTAAACTATCAAAGTTTATATTTGGTTGTTTAGCTGCATCACCATTGGTATGCACTCCATTATCTTCATGTAGTCCGCAAATAGCTGATGAAGTTGTGACAGTTGAAACGAAAAGTTTGGTTACCGCTGACTACAATTTTTCTATAAATTTTGATTTCCATTTAGAAGTCAATCCAACAGTTTACATTCAAGTAATGAATTTATCTACTCCTGCAATGTGAATTAATGGTAAAGTGATTGATCTTAAAAATAACCATGGTTCAATCAACTTTGGCATTTCTGACTCTATTCACGATAACTCATCTTTTTCTTTCAATATCCGTTTTTGATATACAGATAAAAATGGCAAACAACACAACTATACTATTTACAATTTCTTTGTTTATTTCTTAACAGAAATTGTCCAAGATCTTGATCCAATTGAACTAGATTCTCGTCATAAAGAGAATACTGATAACCACGCTTATGAATTCACAGCAATACTTGATAATGCACCAAAATCAAGTACAGCAAGTATATTTATTATCAATGACATTCATCATAAAATAAATTTACTAGATGGTGTTGTGGAAATTGTCCCTTTTGGCAATAAATACAAAATAACAATTCCTTTAGAATTAGATTTAAGTGTATTCCAACAAAATGTCTTTGCCTTTGATATCGGAATTGAGTTTACTAATTCGTTTGGGGAAAACCAAAGACAAATATTTTATGGCTGCACTATCAAATTTACTAAAACTGAATTTGATTCAATCCCTGAAGAATATTTCGATATTAGTAAAGAGACTAATGGAAATGTTATTTTATATGGATTGAAAGACAGTGTTAGCGAGTTAGAAGCCGGTGCATATAATACTTTGTCTGTCCCTGAGGGCGTCACACATATTGATGACTGAGCGTTCACTGATACAACTTGGTTTAATGGAATTAATAAATTAATTATCCCATCATCGGTAAAATCGATTGATAGCAAAGCGTTTGGGGGACTTACAAACTTACTTGAAATTGATTTAACTTCTTACGGGGAAGAAGGTCCTGAATGAGCTGATGATGGCATCAAAATATTTGATCATGAAACTCTTCACACTCAAGGCGGTTATGTTTGGACTGGCCAATGAAATGATCCAAATATCAAAGATTATGTTAGTAGTTGGGGTTTATTGCCTTTATGAAATGGTTTTTACGATGAAATAATTTCAAAACCTAATGATTTTACATATGCTAGCACTACCGAACAAAAAATTATTACTGGTTTGAATCCACAACAAGAAGAACGCTGAAAACATATTAAGGTTATCAAACTACCTGATACAACAATAAAAATTCAAAAAAACGCATTTGAAAAATTTAAGGGCGAAATTCCATATGAAAGTCCTGACTCAACACCAGAAAATCCAATTTATGAAACTCGTCGTCTTGTTATTAATGAAAAACTAGAAGAGTTCGCTGGTCATGATTTTGAAAATGCCGGTATTTCTGGTCCTATTATTATTTCTTCTCAACAAATTACTGAGCTCCCTGTATCAACATTCTCTAATATTACGAATTATGGTTGGCCTGGTCTGATGGACGTTATTACAGAACCATTAGATATTAACATATCTCATGCTAACAATCTAGAGCTAATTGAAAAATTTGCTTTCGCATTTTCACCTGTGTCTAATTCAGTACTTACATTACCTGTGGGTGTTAAGAAAATTGACGACTTTGCTTTCCATCAAAACAAATGTGAAACGATTGTTTTAAACAAATACCTAATGGAAATGGGCTTGTTTGCTTTTGGTGATGCTATGTCTGAACCACTAGTCCCACACATATCAATAATAGATTTGGCTTGTTATGACGAAATTATTGATCCTTCAGCAAAACCAAAAACTATGTTACCGCCTTGATTTGACAATGCTGACGATGCATTTACTGGAAATTGCAAATCTGTAGGTACAATAATCTTTAGTAACGAAGCATGAACAGAAATTTCTGAAAAAGATGAACCAGATGAATGGTTATCTGATTTTAAATCTAATCACGGCATTCCACAAGCTTGAAAAGTTGAGACTGTTACTACGCAACATTAATGTAGAACACTGATTTTGGTGACTCAATGGATTTTTGTTTATAAAAGAATTCCATTGCATCTTCATATATCCCAGGTTCTGGTAAAGGTGAAATTAATGTCACCTCCACAGTTATTGTGTGCATTATCCTATTAATTATTAATTTTCGCGTAGAAGGTATAAAGTGTTTTACTCTTTTATCTTCTACTATTTCAACTCAATATGGGGTAAAGTGAGCAGTTAAATATTTTTCATCAAATTCTTCATCAATGCATTCATATAAGAATGGACCAATTGTGGCCACACCACCTTCACATGTATATGTTTTGTTATCAGGCTCTAAAATGCTTGTAATAGGCATTGGAGCAGTAATGATTTTTCACTTTCCTGATGAAATACTAATTCCATTATCTTCTAGAAAGTTTCGTCAATCTTTACTTATAGCATTTTGTGAGTCAAGGACAACAACTCCACCTTCATAACTACAGTTTTCAAAAATGTGTCGACCTTTTCATTGTGGTAACTCATCGTCAACTTTATATTCTGAGAAATCAATGTAATTTAAATTAAAGTTATCAGCAAATGCATAGTCTCGAACATCCTGTACTCCGTCAGGAGAGAATTTTAGTGAAGTAAATCCACAAGATGAGAAACAGTTGGCTGGTATTGTTTTTAAATTAAATTTTGGTTCTCATAATTGTAGGTCCATTTTTGCATCAAAAGAGAAACAGCCCTCACCCATACTAATTATTCTAAAACTATCAGACCAAGTTTTTAATTCAGAACATTGGAAAAATGCATTCTTACCAAATGATAGGCTCATTCCTTTGATTGGTATTTTTATAAATTCAAGGTGTTCACATAATTTAAAGGCTTCATCACCAATCATTGTTGTTGCTGGTGATAAAAACAATTTTCTCACACCGCTTGAAGCAAATGTACCATTTGAGATATATGATAATGCCCCACTAAATTGCATGTTTACAGTCTCAATAAGTGAACATTCACAGAACGCAAATTCACCAATGTATGTTAGTTCTGATCCAAACACTAAATCACTACTTAAGTTTCGGCAGCGATAAAATGCGAATGATCCAATATGTCTGATATACGATGTTCAGTCAGTTGAAAGTTGGCCATCTTTCAAAACATAAATTTTAGATAGCAATGGAGTATCACAGAATGCAAAATCTGCAATATTCGTTGGCGAATTTTTGAAAATAACTCCCGTCAAAGAAGAGCAAAATGAAAAACAATTTGTTGGTATTTCACGAATGAAATCATTTAGTTCTATTGTTCCAGAAATACCACTGTTGTTCATAAAACATTTTTCACCAAGATACACTTTTAGTTTTTGTCCGTTATGATCAACATAATTTGGAATGACAAGATTGTATGCATGGATACTAATACCAGAAATATAAGTGATTGTTCCTTTTATTCCATCAATCACATAATCATTTTCAGCAAAAGAACCTAAGTTCACACCTTCTCAGTCAGTTCCATCTACCCTTTTTCCTGCTTGTTCTGAACATGATACAAAAAGTGGAGACATTGTTAGTGTTGTTGTAAACAATGTTGATGACAATAAGATTGTAAATAATTTTCTTCTCATCTTACACCCACTCCAAGAAAAATTCTATTGTACAGGCTACGTATTCCTTTTTATGTAATTTAGACAAGAATGGATCAATTACCTTGATTGTAAATAGTTCTAATCTTTCATAATTTCAATAATCGGCCGTATGCTCTCTATCAGTTAATGTAAAAGTGTAATCCATATCAAATGAATAGTATTGGAAATTATCAAGAGGTCTTATATTCATTTTTGGTTTAAATGTTTCACCAATTCCTGGTGTAATAGATAGCATCTCTTCAATTGATGGATCTAACTTTGATGAAGGTTCAATTCTAAAATCATAATCCATATATTCTAGCTTAGGACGGAAACAGTATATTGACGATAAAGTGCCAGTATATATTCCAGTTTTTGCAAATGCTGGACAATATAAATTGCATGAATAGTCATTTTCAGCCAATCTTTTTACTGTATGAATATCATTTGGGTCCATTGGATAATACAAAATGTTTGTAATAGCTGAATCATGTTCTCTTGGGTTAAAGAATAAATTGAAGTTAATGATTAATTTAATTCTTGGATCACATGCAAAAGAAACAATAATTTGGTCAAACACAGCTGTTGGATCGTAAGTTGTGAAGCTAGGGATTTGATCAGTTCATGTTCCATCATCATATCCATCTCATGATATACCATGCGCAGCATATTTGCCATTGGCTAATTGGAATGATTGATAAGGTAAGGATTGACCACTAATAATTGGTTTAAAATCAATAAATGATTTGAATGGGTCTGGTTTTGGAGCAAAATCCATTTCAAATAAATTAATGTGTTCTTTAGTCACATAAGTGAATGTGTCTAATTTCTCTAATGGCATTGAACAAATATTGTGTTCCAAATCTAAATATCTTACCTCATTGTTATAAAAACCTTGGAAATCATATGTTGGTAAAGGCAAAATAGATATATCACAAATTGTGTAAACTGATGAATGTGAGGGTGCAGAAGCTCTTACTCTTATATTTTCTAATTCTGGTATAGCTAAGTTTGGTGATGCATGCAAAACACCTTGATTATCAATAGTAATCTCTGGGTGTGTATTATCTACTAATTCCCATTTAAGATTATTTGTTCTTCTTCCTGAAGGAAAAACAACAGCTCTAATTGGAATTGTCTCACCTGGTCTAATTGTGTTTGAATCAGGGAATAATTGAATATTTTGTATATCATCTCCAATAGAACAAGATGTGCAAGAGACAATCATTGGTGTCAATGATGATAGACCGAAAATGGTAGAGTTAATAATTTTATGTATTTTCAACATATTAACTTATCTCCTCTACAGTTCAACCAGTTGGAAGTCCCATATTTCTAAATAAACTTTGCCACTCTTGTTGATTGTGACCACTATCTTTTTGATAATAAATTGTTCCAGATGAGTTTTCAAGAGCAAGAGACTCGCTGCAATATTCCATATGACTAAATTGCTCAAATGAAATCTTTGTCGCATCTATTTGTTTAAGATTCATATTTTTAAATGCTTCTTCATGAATCGAATTTAATTTTGCATTTAAAACTAATTTTTTAACTTCAATTCCTTCGAATGCTCTCGTTCCGATATATGTTAGTTCTGATGGTAGGTTAAATGTTCCTTGTCCATCATTTGATGATAAAGTAGTTAACAATGAACATCCACTAAAAGCGTAATGCCCAATGTGAGTGATGGTATTTGGTAGAGTAAATAACCCACGTAGGTGGTTGCAATTTAAGAACGCTTCATCTCCTACTCACGTTAACTCACTAGATAATCTTAATGCTCCAGTTAGGGCATCGTTTTTTCTAAATGCACCATCACCAATCTCTTTTACTCCATTTGATAAATTAATTTCTCAATATTTAAAATCTTCTGGTTCTGTTGGAAGAACAAAAACCTCTTTAAATGCGTCAGGAAAAATATATTTAATATTTTCTGGGCTTTGAATAATCGAATATTCATTCTTTTTTTCAGCAGCTTCTGAAGTTAAACCCACTCAAACTGTGTTGCTTCTAATTTGATTAAAATCATCATCCTCAAATGGTTTAGGAGGGGTAGCTGGTTGAAAAATCCAACGAGTGTTGTCCGCAAAATCACCAACTTCTTGATTTAATCCGTCCACGCCTAGGTTGTCAAATAATTCTTCTCATAGATGTTTACTTGCTACTTGCTGGGCAATAATAATAGAACCAGTTTTGCAAATATTACTAAACGGTTTAGTATTTCATGAATCACGTTTTCATTTAGTGGGTACTATTGTGGCCCCAAAAGACGCAACATCAATTAATGATAATTTTGTACAACCATTAAATGCACCTTGACCCATGGTTGAGTCCGAATCGCATCCTAATATGGCTAAATCAGTCATACCAGAGCAATTTTGAAAACAACTATCTCCAATTCCCTCAATTCCACCACCAATGATTAATTGATTAATTCTTGAACATCCATAAAATGCTTTTGACTTAATGTCTTTAATCGTCGCAAGTTCTAATAAACCCTGAATTCCGTTGCATCCTTCAAATGCACTGCTTTCAACGGTTTGAACATTTGACATATTAAGAGCAATATGACAATTTGTTATTTTGTTTTTAAAAGCATCAGACTTAATTGTTTCAACTGAACTAGGTATTTTCATTTGAGAATATTTATCAATTGATGTCGTTGAATAGAATTCATCAGTAAAACCTAATAATGTTTTTTTCTCTTCATCATCTTCGTCAAATTTAAAATATTTTTCTGGCAATATATTAACAATATTTAAACCATATATAACTGGTGCAGTGTTAGGAAGGCTTTGTCTATTAAATAAACAATTTCTTCATTCTTGCTCTGAACAATCACCTAGTATTGTATCAGCTGTTTTATTCCCTACGAAAAGCTTTCCAATTCCATAAAAAATATGATTTTCTAATTTTAATCAAGAAGGGATAGTGGTTAAATCTGTAAAATCTAACTTAGAAATATTTCCACTTTCTTCAAAGGCATATTCATCAACTGATTCTAGTTCCTTAGGGAAAAATACTTCTGTGATAAACTCACATTCAGCAAAAGCTCTTTTTCCAATATGACGAATAGATCTTGGAAGTAATAATGGTCCTGTTAGTCCAGAACCAACAAATGCTGAATCACCAATATTTGCTATATTAATCTTTTCTGATTGTTCTAACTCATATAAGTTTGTATCAGTTAGTCCATGGCAAAAAGCAAACGCACCGTTACCAATTGTTGTTAATGCTTCATTAAAAACAATTTTCTTAACATGAGTGCTTATTCCATCAAAAACATAAGGAAATGCAAAGGGAGCGATTGTTGTTACTGTCTCAGGAATAACTAATGTGTTGTAATCGTAAATGTCACTTTGTCTAACCTTATTGGTAAATCCGTATAAAATAGTTTCATCATCACTTAATAAAAGGTATTTTCTAGGAATGGGGTTATCAGATTCATTCCTTTCTGCCAATATTGTTGTTGTAATTGTTGCACAAATTGAAACAGACCCAGCAGCTATTACAGCGCAGGGGAAAAATATCGCCTTATTGAATCTTTTACACTTTTTCATATGTAAATAATAATATAATTATATTATGATAAAAAAACCTTATAAGATTTTTTTAGGTCTCATTTCAGCAAACATTTTGCCGCTGTCTTTTTTGCCCTTAGTTGCGTGCAATAATAATGAAGAAATAATTGAAGATCCAGTAATTTCTTATCCAACAAATGATTATTTTGAACAAAAAATCTTACAAGATGGTTCAATGTATGTCATCATCCCAGGTTTTTCTTATAAAGACTCATTAGAAAAAAATAAATTAATAGTTACTTCTTCTTTCCCTACAAGTCCAGTGAATTTTCAACCAACAATTTACAATTGAGATTCAATAAATAAAACATTTTCTATTGTTTTGTCAACAGCTATTTCTCCTATAGGAACATTTACTGGAAGCTTAAAATTTTCCTATAATGCAGGACAAATCCAAACAGAAGGTGAACATGATTTTACTATAAAACTAGACACCTATCGTTCAATTGCGACACCAGAAAATATTGATGATAAACAATACCTCAATCAAACTGGTTGTGCAACTTTCACATTTTATCGATTTGAGTACAACAATTTACCTGACTTATCTAAATTAACAGTTTCTTCTACTTTTGAACAAGCAGGAACAACATTTACTTATAAAGTCATTAATGCAACTTACTCAACATTTGATTTAGCTTTATCAGTTAAAGACGCAACACCAGCTCAACTATCAGGAAGACTAATTTTCTCTTATGACGGTGTACAAATCACAGAAGCGCCTGATGTGGAATTTAGTATTAATATGCTTCATGCTGCAGAAATCTATATTCCAGATGATGTTAAAGATCGAAGTATTGACCTATTAGTAAATCCTGATGCTATAAGTGTTGCAACATTTAGAAACTTTAGATACAGCAATATTCTTGATCCTGAAAACATTGAAATTCGTGGTGGTTGAAGCCCAACTATACTAGCCGAAACTGCCCCTCTAATAACTATTGCAAATATTAATAAAACATTAAAAACGTTTGATGTAAGAATTGAATTTAATAAATTGAAAAATAAGAGTCGTGTATCCTTTTTTCCATCATTTACTTATAATAACGAAGTCGTTCTACAGATTGGTGATGAAGATATCTTTTTAATAACTTTTAGATAATACGACTAGTCCTTAATAAATCTTTTTTATTTGTTATTTTAAAGTTGTCTTGTTTATTTGAAGAAATAATAAAATTATTCTTCTCTGGTTTTAGGTTTAAATATGTAAATAAATCCCTACCTTTGTGATTAAATTTTTTTGTATTTTTATATATAAAATATGAAAAAAATTGTGGTGTTTGTATGTTATATTTTCCCAATCTTAAATCGTTGTTATTGGCTGGACCAATATAACATAATGTTCCATAGTTTTGTTTAGAGTTAAGAATCCGTAAAATATCTTCCGGTTGGAGATTAATTCTTGCAGCATCATGAACAATGATTCTGTCATGATTTTTAATGTTAGAAATTGCTTTTAATCCGTTTTCAAAAGATTTATTGCGGTTGTTTCCGCCAGCTACAATTTTTATTTTTAAATTACTAGTAGAAAGATCATTTAAATATTGTTTAGGAACTACTAAAATAATCTGTTTTATTTGTTTAAAAGAATCAAATAATTCTAGGCTATATTTATAAATAGGTTTTTGTTTAATTTTTATAAAACATTTAGGTGTCTTACAACCTAATCTTTTCCCATCACCAGCTGCTAAAATTATTACATAATTTGCCATATATAAATATTTTATACTTTTTAGATATTTTCCTATACAATTAAATAGCATAAATTCTTTTTATGCAAATTAGCGTGTGGGAGAGATTTAATCTTTTAGATCGTACCACGTAGAGAACAACTTATAGGAGGTGTTGCTTGTGGCTAAGGAAAAAGTTATAACGAGAGTAGCAATTGTCCACTTAATTGGAGGTCAAGCTAAACCAGGAACTACATTAGCTAGTTATGGTATTAACATGGCTGAATTTACTAGACAATTCAACGATAAAACTAAAGACAGAATGGGTGAAGTTGTACCAGTACAAATTACTGCTTACAGTGATAAATCATTCAAATTTATTATTAAAACTACACCAGTATCTGTTTTATTAAAAAAAGCAGCAAAAGTTGAAAAAGCTGGTCATAACCAACTTACAGACAAAGTTGCAACCATTTCTAAAGAAGAAGCAATGAAAATTGCAAAGTACAAAATGCCTGATTTAGCTGTGTATGATGAAGAAGCAGCTTTAAGATGTGTTGCAGGTACTGCAAAACAAATGGGTATTAAGATTCAAGGTGTTGATCTTTCACCTAATAAAACTGCTAAGGAAGGTAAGAAATAATGGCTTTCCATGGTAAAAAATATACTGCTAACGCTAAGTTAGTAGATCGAACTAAGTTCTATACTGTAAAAGAAGCAGTTGAATTAGCAAAGAAAACATCTACAACTAAGTTTGATGGCGCTATTGATATTGCAATCAAGTTAAATCTTGATACAACAAAAGCAGAACAACAACTTAGAGGTACTATTGCTCTTCCTCATTACTTCGGTAAAAAGATTAGAATTGTTGCTATTACTGATACAATCAGTGATGCACAAGCTAAAGAATTGGGAATTAAAGTTGGTACAACTGACTTAATTAATGAAATTAAGGGTGGATGAATGGACTTTGACTTAATTATTACAAGTCCTAAGTTCATGGTTCCACTATCTAAATTAGGTAAAGTATTAGGTCCTAAAGGTTTAATGCCTAACCCTAAATTAGGAACAGTTACTCCAAACGTATTAGCAGCAGTTAAAGAATTCCAAAAAGGAAAATATAACTACCGTACTGATACATATGGAAACATTCATATGAAGATTGGTAAAGTTTCAGCTAAAACAGAAGATATCGTTGAAAACATTAATGCTCTATTAGACTTTATTAAGTCAAAACGTCCAACAACAGTTAAAGGTGACTATATTCAAAATATATGCATCTCTTCAACAATGGGACCTAGCATTAAAATTGTGAAATAGTTAGAACAGGGTAAAACCCTGTTTTTTTCTTATATATAATCTAAATAAAGGAAAAATAACATGAAACTATCTAAGCTAATACCAACAATAGCTTGTACTGGAACAATGTTAACAATTGCTCCTTTTCTTGCTAGCTGCAACCCCATTACTCCAGTTCCGCCACCAGCTCCATTCGATCCAATTATTGAATGAAAAGCTGGACAAACATTTACATCAACAATTCCACCAAAAGAATTTGAAGGTGAAGAAGGTGAGTTTGATAGCCCAACAAATTATCTTATTGCCTATGGCCAAGAAATAAAAAACAATTCACTAATCCTTGCAGAAGATTTAGTTAATTCATATGTTAATTCAGATATGAAGCAAGGAATGATCACAAAAATAAAGTTGGGCGATCTATCGATTAAACTCGCAAGTTCATTTTTTAGATTTTCCTGTACTCTCTATACAACATACAGGTATTCAGAAGAGTTTACAATGACAAATAAATTTATCAGTTTTACAGATGTACCCATAGAATGTTATGTTGATACGGATTCAAATTATGATGTTGATAAAATTTATTTTGGTGTTGATATAGAAAAATTGTGTGATGATAATGATTGATCTGTGTGCATGCCTGATCCATATACACGAAATGTTTATAAAACATACAATATGGAAGTCTTAAAAAAAGCCGAGGAAGAGGATGAATGGACTTTTGAATGATTTGTGGGAACGATGATAGGTTTTGCATCATTTAATTCCGCATACTTTCAAAATGCAACAATTAAAGAAGAATAGGCGATGCCTATTTTTTCTTATATATCGCTTATATTGTGAAAAAATCAAAAAAACATTAAGTGCATCAGCAATAAAAATATGAAATAGACAGAACAATAAACCATGTTTTTTAATTCAACTTAAAAAATATATAATATATTTACATGAAAAAGAATTATCTTTTATCTACAGTTTTATCTATATCTGCATTAAGTGTGCTGCCTTTAGCTTCATGTGCAGTCGAAGGCACACATTCTCTTTTATCTACATTAAAAAACACTAATGAGACAGTTAATATAAAAGTCAGTGCAACTGTTGGCACTGGACATACATTTGAAGGTTCCCCAACAGCTGAAAAAGGTAAAGATTATCGATGTCGATTTGTGTCTACAAGATATGAAATAGAGGATGAATTATTCGTACCAGTTCATAAAAGCTTAAAACCTAAAGATTTAGAGATTATTTGCGATGGCGAAAATATCATTTCATCTTGTACTCTTCAAAACAACGTTTTAACTATTCCTGCTAATAAATTAACTGACGATATCACTATTAACATTCTAGGAGCAGAAATAGCTGAATGAATGTCATGAGATGTTTTAAAAGAGATCTCTGATGACGATGTTGAAGATGGTGGAACGGGTGCTGGAAATATTGTAAAACAATATTTTGAGGTTGGTGATTACAAAGCATTATATGCTGACCACAAGTTTTATGCTAATGCGACAATTATTGGTTTTAATCAGGTGAAATTCACTTATACAGAAGGGGCTCAAGCAAAAACACATTTATCACCTTTTAGTTTTGAGATACTTGAACCTAAAGATGAACAAAAATGAGGCAACGGTCGAGGGGGAGATCTTGGACACGAATGCCCAGCATGGGAAGAAGACGGTTGCACACTATGACAAAATGGTTGAGACATGGGCTATGATCGAAAGTTTGATTTTACACCCCGAATGATAAATATTAATGGTAGCTTTACTAAAACTAACGAAAGTCATTATTCATATTTTTATGTATTATGTTTTCATGACATGTTTGGATATAACATCCCGTATGATCAAGACCTAAATGCTGGATCTGTAGATATTGATCCTGACAAATTTGGAACTCCAGTGTATTCATATTATCGAACTAATGAATATATTTATTCAAAATCATTGATAGATCGTGCTGCTAGACCACAAACAAGATGAATAAATAATCAGGTTAGATGAGCTGTACCACCAAGTACTTATGAGGAAGGTATGTATTTTCTAGACAAATCTGACCATACTGAATGCGACTATGCCGCATACGCTGAAGAACATCCAAAATTTGTCTGCTGAGCATTTTGTTATTAAACAAAATGCTTTTTTTATTAATAAGTAATATATTTTGTTGAAAATATCGCTATATATATATATATAATCGCATTGTATTCCTAAAGGGATACAGAAAAGGATTTTATTAATGAAATTATTACATAAATTATTACCAGTAGCAACAATCGCGAGTGTTGCTGCTGTTGTAACTCCACTTGTTACGTCATGTGGTAGTACAACTTGTTCATGAGAGAAGGGTCAAGATTACAAACCTATGACTCCAAAGAAAGAACAACATTATGATACTGAAAAAGATGTAATCGAAGCATATAATGCTGATTTAAAGAGTAATAAGAAAATTTATTCTGACGACTTTGTGTATTTTCAATCACAAGGTAAACAAACTTACAGTTATATTGATGGGGAAATGAAGAAAATCACTCATACCGTATCATCTGTAGGTGACATTAAGGAATATGAAAGCATGATTGGGACCGAGCCAAAATCAATTGGGTTCCCTATTTCTTTAGAAATGACTTTGGATGCAACTATTACTGTTCATGGGGATGGTTATACAGGCACATTGGAATACAAAAATTCTAAAATGACATTGACTAATATTCCTGTTAGATGTGTTGATCGCTCAATAGTTAATGTTGATTTACTAACTGATCATTACATTTTAAATGATACTTCATGAAAATTGAATATGCCAGAAATCAAGATAGACAAGTCCGGTAAAACTTTATCGCTAGGAACTAATAACATTGACTACACACTCGAAAGTGCAACAAGCATTAGTGAAGTAATGAGTGTTTTTTCTAATATATTTGTTTTCTTTATCGCATGCGAATCTAATTATTACAGTCAAGCTACTGTTGGAGAATAAGATAACTCAACAATAAAAACACGGCAAACCGTGTTTTTTTATTCAAATCTTGGAAAACAAATATAAAAATTAACAAAATAAATTATATTTATTTTTTATTTTTTTATATTTATATATAATAGTTTTACAAATGAAACTCGTCGTAGGGCTTGGTAACGTGGGCAAGCCATATTCAAATACCCGTCATAATATTGGTTTTATAGCTTTAGATGCAATTCTAAATGATTTAAATCTAAAGATAGAAAGCAATAGTTTTGATGGGGATTATGTGGTTGCAACCATCAATAACCAAAAGGTAATGTTTATTAAACCAACAACATTAATGAACTTATCTGGTAATTGTGTGGGTCCTGTTGCCAAGTTCTACAAGATCAAACCTGAAGACATTATTGTCATTCATGATGATCTTGACCTAGAACCAGGCAAATTCAGAGTTAGAACCTCTGGCTCAGCTGGTGGCCATAATGGAATCAAAGACATTATTGCTAAACTAGGTTCCGATAAGTTTGTTAGATTCAAGATTGGTATTGGTCATCCAAAACAAGCCACGGTCATTGACCATGTACTTGGCAAGATAACCAAGCAAGAAGCACAAGCTATGCAACAACCAATTGCTAAAGCAGTCGAATTTGTTAAATTATGCTTATGTGCACCAATTAATATCGCAATTAGTAAAGTAAATCAAGGAAGTAAATAGTATGAAAGTAATTAAAAGAGATGGACGTGAAGTCAAATTCAATTCAGCAAAGATACATGATGCTATTATTGCTGCTGCTGTAGCAAGTAACATTGCTTTAGCAGAAGGTGATTTAACTAAAGTATCTGATGAAGTAGTTAACCAAATTGAAAAAGCAGGTAAGGATGCCGTAGAAGTTGAAGAAATTCAAGATATGGTCGTTGCTACCTTAAGAAAATATGGTCATACACAACTAGCAAAGAAATATCAAGCTTACCGTGTTCAACGTAACAAAGTACGTGAGCGTAGTAGTAGATTAATGAATACAATCTACAAGATTGGTATTGAAACCGATAGAGATAATGCTAACGTAGGAAACAACTTCTCAGCAAAACTACTAAGAATTGCTTCTGAATCTAATAAATGACACATGCTTCTAAAGCATTTGCCAAGAGATATGGCTACTCACCACGAAGTTGGTGACTACTATATCCACGACTTAGACAGTTACAACCTAACAACTAACTGTCTACACTTACCTACTAGAAGATTACTAGAAAAAGGTTTTAACACTGGTTATGGAACAATTAACCCACCAACAACTATAGAAACTGCTGGAGCAATTTTATGTATTGCTTTACAAGCAAGCCAAAACGATATGTTTGGTGGTCAATCTCACCCTAACTTTGATAATGATATAGCTATTACTATACCTAACACAAGAAGAAAAGTAATTGCTGACATTAAGGCTTCAGGTGGTAACTGAGAAAACAAAGAAGTTGTAGACAAAATCTTAAGAAGAAGAGTTTGCCAAGCAATGCAAGGTGTTGTGTACAACCTTAACACTCTACACTCTCGTGCTGGTAGTCAAGTTCCATTTAGTTCAATTAACATTGGACTACCTGAAAATGAAAATGCAGCTCTTGTATGTGAATGTTTCCTACAAGAATATGAAAAAGGTTTAGGTTGCGGTGAACAACCAATCTTCCCTAACATTATCTTTAGAGTTAAAGAAGGTGTTAATAGAAATCCTAAAGATAAATACTTCTATCTATTTAGATTGGCTTGTAAAGTAGCAAGCAAGAGAATGAATCCAACATTCATGAATATTGATGCTACATTCAATAAAGAATATTATGATAAAGGTATTATGCCAGCAACAATGGGTTGCCGTACATACCTTCTATCTGATATTAATGGTAAACCATGTGTCGAAGGACGTGGAAACATAGCTCCTTGTACAATGAACTTACCAAGATTAGCAATTAAAGCTAACAAGAACATTGAAGTATTCTTCAAGTCATTAGATGAAATGTGTGAAGAAGTAAGACTTCAATTAATGCATCGATATGAAACTTTAAAGAAACTTAAAGTTAAAGATATGCCATTTGTTTGTGGTGAAGGTTTAATTGTTGGATCAGAAGGTTTAAAGAAAAATGATTCAATTGAACCAGTATTAAAACATGGTACATGAGGTATTGGTTTCATTGGTCTTGCTGAAACATTAAAACTATTAATTGGAAAACACCACGGTGAAAGTAAAGATGCACAAGAATTAGGTTATTCAATTGTTAAACGTATCCGTGAAAACTGTGATAAGTTTAAAAAACAATATAAATTAAACTTCGCTTGCTATGCAACACCTGCTGAAGGTTTAAGTGGTAAGTTCTTCCCACTAGATGAAAAAGAATTTGGAAAGATTCCTTGAGTAACAACTAAAGGATATTACACAAACTCATTCCACGTTCCAGTAGATTATCCAATTAGTGTGGCAGAAAAACTAGAAATTGAAGCACCATACCATGAATTATGTAACGGTGGACATATCTCTTATGTTGAATTTGATAGCTATCCAACACCAGATGATATCATGAGAGTAGTAATGTATGCTTATTCAAGAACA
The DNA here is from genome assembly GCA_024407855.1 of Mycoplasmoidaceae bacterium. Next base: position 42,387 of record JAKSVQ010000001.1, read on the forward strand.
AACATTAACTATATTGGTGTAAACTTCCACATTAGATACTGCTTAGATTGTAAATCAAGATAATATGCAAATACGATTAGCAAGTATTCTAGAATCTAATGCTAATGGTCCTGGCTTAAGAAAAGTATTCTTCAGCCAAGGATGCAGCCATGGATGTCCAGATTGCTTTAATAAGCACACATGGGGCTTCAAAGGCGGCGCATTACTAGATTGTGATGAAGAAATAGCCAAAACACTTGATGCTTCTTACTTGGCTGGTGTAACCTTTAGTGGTGGTGATCCATTCGATCAACCAGAACCATTTGCTTATATGGCCAAGAAACTAAAAGAACACAATATTAATATTTGGTCTTACACAGGTTATACCTGAGAACAATTAAGAGAATTATCTAAGACCAATATTCATATCAAAGAATTATTAGAGCATATTGATGTGTTGGTTGATGGTCCATTCATAAAAGAATTAATGGATGAGAACATTGAATGACGAGGTTCCAAGAACCAAAGAATCATTAAAGTACCTGAATCTCTAAAAGAGAATAAGGTAATAATTGATAAAAATTTCAAATAAACATATAATGAAATTATAGGAGTCTTATATTATGGGAAAAGTTACATATTTACGTCCAGGTGAAACTAAATGTCCGGTTTGTGGATCAACTCATATTTGTGAAATCAGCCGTATTACTGGCTATCTATCATTTGATGAAAGATTCTGTCAATCTAAAGTTGATGAAAGATCTCAAAGAGTCGATCACAACAACGAACACGACGCTAACTACGTAAAATAAAAAGAGGCAATGCCTCTTTTTTTATTGTTGTAACCAAGGTGGAACAAACACCATTGCAATTACATCTTGAATTTTTTGTTCAAATATACCTTTATTTGTATCATCACATTCAAATATGTATGTGTTCATAATAGCACCTTCAATTGCATTATAGCTATCTTCAGATACATTTATTGGCATCAATTTTGTAATGTCTTGATCGCCATATTTACCTTCTTGATATGCTGAAGCCATTTGGTCAAACAAGCATCCTTCGCCATAGAAATTTGTAACCATTGCATCATCTACTGTTTGTTTTTCCCCAAACATAGTTTCTAATATGCTTGATACAAATGTTGTAACATTTGTAGATTCAAACAATGGTGTCACATCATCTTCATAGTTTTCAATGATAAAATTCCATGATTCTGCTAAATTGTTCAAGTCTTGTGCTATTTTTTCTTCAGTTTCTTCACTTTCTTCTTGTTGTGTTTCAAAGAAAATTTGGCTAAAGCCTTTAGTGAATGTTTCGGTAATAGCTTCAGTGATAGTTATTTCTTGCTCAACTAATTGACCTGTTGTTGGATCAACGTGTGGTATTTTCTTAGTCATTAATGACAAACCAGAGAAAAGCCCATCATAATCAACAGCTGTATCCGTTACTGTATAGAAAGAGAATCATCACATCTTGCTTTGTAAAGATGATAGTCCATTATATAAATCCTTAGATAAACCTTTTGTTGCACGTGTTGCTCTAGATGTAGTCAAATAATATAGGGAATCTGTAAAGGCAATTGTTGTTGGAACAGTTAGTGCACCTAAACATAGAGCACCACCAAGCATGTTAATGGCTTTAGCTTTACCGCCTTGTTTAGTGTTAACTTGAACTTTGACAGCTTTTTGTTTTCCGTCTTTGTCTTGTTTTTTAGGTTTTTGCAAACCAACAACTCTCTTATATCAAGCGAAATAATTAATTAAAAGAGCTAGTTCATTAATGGCGAATCATAAAATGAAGAATATGGGTGCAAGTACAGATGCAGCCAGTTTGGTTATGTCGCCACTACCACCCAAAGATTCAAGCAACGGCTTAATAAGTGGTGTTAGTGCACCCGCTATTGCCGTGCCTGCAAACCTTCAAATAACCATACCAATGATATAAATTACAAGGTTTCCGCCACCTCAATATAATCCTCTTTTTCATCCAGCTAGTAGCCCAATTAATGGGAATGCTACTACTAGGATGATAAAGATGATTGGGGCAACTAATGCTAATTGATCTAATGGATATGTCATACTATCTCCTTAATGTTTGCTTATTATATCTTAGCCTTTTTGATTTTAGGAAAATCATTATAGTTATATTTGCTGGATGGGTGGCAGTGACGGCAGAAAGCGGTATATTCATTTCTATCACCAACCATAATCTGTGCATCCATTGGTCTTGGCTTATGATGACCAGTAAATGATGCACTAGCACCACAGTTAGTACAAACTGCTTTTAGCTTAGTTACTCTTTCAGCATAAACTAATAGTTTCATCATCGGAGTAAATGGTCTACCTCATGAATCCATGTCTAGACCAGCAACAATAACAATGTAATCATTATTAGCTAGATAGTTACATACTTCGGGTAGTTCTTCATCGAAGAATTGTGCTTCATCAATAGCAATTACTTGCAATCCATCTGAAGCCTTATTTACGTGTTCAATAATTTGTCTTGAATTGCTAATTGCTATTGATTCAATAATTCTTCCATCACGGCTCTTAGCTCTCATTGGACCTGATCTTGTATCAGTAACAGGAGTAAATAGCAAATATTTAACCTCAGAATATTTCAAAAGACCTATTCTTCGCAATAGTTCTTCTGATTTACCTGAGAACATAGGTCCACAGATAACTTCTATTCATCCATTTTGTGTTCTAAATGCATTAATCTTTGCCATAACTTTCTCCTATACATTAAATCTGAAGTAGACTACGTCTCCGTCTTTAATAATGTAATCTTTTCCTTCAACTCTTAATAATCCTTTGCTTTTTACTTCATTTTCAGATTTAAGTTGTATTAAGTCTGAGGCAGCCATAACTTCAGCACGAATAAATCCTTTTTGAATGTCACTATGAATTAAACCAGCACACTCTGGCGCAGTCATACCATTAATAAATGTTCAAGCTTTAACTTCATCTTTACCAAACGTAAAGAAGCTTGATAAGTTAAGTAACTTATATGCTTGAACAATAACTGTTGATAACCCAGTCTCCTTTAAACCTAAATCTTGCATAAAAGGAATCTTATCTTCATTTGATAACTTAGATATTTCATATTCAATTTGCGCAGAAATTGGAACAATAATATCATTTGCTTTGCAACATGCTTTTAGTTGTTGTAAATATTGATTGTTTTCTGGGTGAGCAATACTTGCTTCATCAATATTAGCAATAAATAGTGTTGGTTTAAAAGTTAAGAAGTTGTCTAATTTAATTTGTTTTAATTCTTCTTCACTAAATGTTAAATCTTTAACTAACTTATTGTCCATTAGTTGTTTTTGAACTTTAGCATATAGGTTATCTAAGAATTGTGCTTCTTTATCACCAGATACTGCTTTACGATGTACTTTTTCTATTTTCTTATTAACAACATCTAGGTCAGCAACAATTAGTTCAAGGTTTATAATCTCAACATCCCTCTTAGGATCAACCGAATTATAAACGTGAGTAATATCTTTATTTGCAAAACATCTGACAACGTGGCAGATTGCATCTGCTTCACGAATGTTGGCTAGGAATTGATTTCCTAATCCCTCACCCTTACTTGCGCCTTTAACTAGTCCAGCAATATCAACAAAACGACAAATGGCTGGTGTTGTCTTATTAGGATTAATCAAAGCGGATAAATCAGATAATCTCTTATCTGGAACTGCAACAATACCTACATTTGGCTCAATGGTTGCAAATGGGTAGTTGGCTGCTTCAACTTGTGAATTTGTTATTGCATTAAACAATGTTGATTTGCCAACATTGGGTAATCCAACAATACCAACAAATAAATTCATTTTCTATGCCTTGTTTTCAGAGCCAAACATTTTAATTTTTTCAAGCACAGTAGCTTTTATTGCTTCTACACCTGGTTTTAAAACTTTTCTTGGGTCAAAGCCTTTGGCTTTAGTGTCAAGATCTTTTTTAGCTTCAATGTATTCTCTTGTTGCTTTAGAGAAAGCTAATTGACATTCAGTATTTACATTAATCTTGCAAATACCTAAACTAATAGCTTTCTTAATTTGGTCAGCAGGAATTCCTGTTCCACCATGAAGGACTAAGGGTTTGTTGTGAACAGCTTTAAAAATTTCTTGTAGCTTTGCAAAGTTTAATCCGGCTCAATTTGCAGGATAAATACCATGAATGTTACCAATGCCTGCAGCTAAACAACAAATTTCAGTTTGAGCTGCCATACATGCGCATTCATCAACACTGGCTATCTCACCTTGTGATATTTTTCCGTCTTCTGAACCACCAATACCACCAATTTCAGCCTCTACGGTCGCTCCATGTTTTTTGGCTATTCTAATCATTTCCTTAGTTTGATTTATGTTCTCAGCAAACATAAATTTAGATCCATCAAACATAACGGAACTAAATCCAGCATCTAATGCTGCAACACATGCTTCAAATGTTCCATGATCCACATGTAATGCTACTGGGACTGTAATATTTTTTGTTTCGAGAACGTTGTTAACCATATCAACTACGTTCTTTCATCCAAACATATATTTAGCCGCCCCAGCCGAAACACCCAATATAATTGGTGACTTAGCTGCTTGTGCTGCATCTAATACGGCACCAATTCAATCCAAATTATTAATGTTAATTGCTGGCACAGCATAATGTCCTTGTGCTGCCTTAGTTAACATATCTTGCATATTGACTAAACGTGATCTAGTCTTTTTAAATTTACCAAAAAAACCCATATAAGCTCTCCTACTTATATTTTAATATTATTTTTGTTATTATCAAATAACAAAAATAAAAGATGCTTATTCAGCATCTTCTTCATCTTCTTCTGTTGCGTTTTCTTGATCAGCAGGTGTGTCGTCTTGATCATCATCCACATCGTGCATAAGTTTTTCTTTGTATTCTTTATGCATTGCTTCAAGATCTTCTTCATCATAGAATGCTTCTTGTTCAAGCATTTCTTTGTCGTTTAGATCAGCTAAACGTTTTGCTTCAGCTTCTTGTTCTTGTTTGAAGTCATATAATGCATGACTTAAAGCTGCTTGTTCAGATTCTTTTAAAAATTCTCTAACTTTTCATTCATGATTACCAATGAAAATAAATCTGTGATCTTGTAACATACATGTGTATACATGTCCAACAATCTTTTGTTCTTCTGCATCTAATTTAGCTTTTTTAATTAAATCAGTTCAAAGTTGTTGAAATGTAAATGGTTTGTTTTTGTATTTAGTTTTAGCTAATTCGTAAGCTAATGTAATTATTTGTTTATTTTCCATAGTGTGTTCCTATCTTTAATAGTATATCAGTTATTTACTTGTATAGTAATACTTTTGAAAGTCTTTGTTTAATCAAATCTTTTCCAATAATTGAAATGATCTTATTTAATTCAGGGCCATGTTCAATTCCAGTAATTGCTAAACGAATTGGCATGAATAGATCAGGACCTTTATTACCAGATAATTCTTTTGTTTTATTAATAAGGTCTTTAGCAATATCAGGTGTCAATGGTTCATTTATTTTATTTAATAATTCACTAAATGCATGTAATGTTTTTTGAAATATATCACCAGCTAATTTCATTCTGAAATCTTTATCAAAATTGATTGGTGTTAAGAATGTTTGTGTAATAAAATCGTTTAGTTGTTGTGCATAAGAAATTTGTTTTTTAAATAATAAAATTATTTCATCTTTCTTATTTGCAAATTCTCCAAAGTCGACAGTAACAAATTTATTGACAAAGTTCAAATATTGTTTTTCTTCCAAAGCAATGAAATATTTATTACCAACTCATAGCATTTTCTTAAAGTCAAAGAACGTTGGTGCTTTAGATACTTTGTGAATATCAAAGTTCTTAATCATTTCATCCATCGACATAATTTCTTGGTTATTTGCAGGAGATCAACCTAACAAAGCTAAGAAGTTATCAATTGCTTGAGGCAAGAATCCCATATCTTGATAGTCCTGAATAAATTGTTTTAAAGATTTATCTCTCTTAGATAATTTCTTTCCAGACTCATTAACAATTACCGATAAGTGACCATATTCTATTGGGTCATCTTTTCAGCCCAACGCATTTTTAATTGCAATTTGGTATGGGGTGTTAGAAATATGTTCTTCCCCTCTTAATACATGAGTAATTTGCATATCATGATCATCAACCACAACACCAAAGTTGTACATTGGTATACCATTAGACTTTAAAATTACTGGATCAGTTAATGCTGAAGTTGGAACAGATACTTTCCCTCGAATCATATCATTTCAAGTAAATTCTGTGTTATCTTCAATCTTAAGACGAATAGTAAATGGAACCTTAGCATCTAACTTCTTTTGAATTTCTTCTTTAGTTAAATATAAACAGTGACGATTATATTTTGGTGTTTGACCTCCAGACATAGCCGCTTCTCTGTTTTTATCTAATTCTTCCTTTGTACAAAAACAACGATATGCCTTGCCTTCTTCTAGAAGTTTATAAGCGAGTTCTTGATATCTTTTTAATTTTTGTGTTTGTTGGTAAGGACCAAATTTACCAGGATTTTTAACAGACTCATCAATCTTAATTCCCATTCATTCAAGGTTGTTAATTTGACTTTCAATTCCACCTTCAACATTTCTTTCAGTGTCGGTGTCTTCAATTCTTAAAATGAAATCACCACCCATATGCTTGGCATAAAGGTAATTGAATAATGCTGTTCTTGCACCACCAACATGGAAGAATCCAGTTGGACTTGGCGCATATCTTGCTCTAATCTTCATAATTTGGTTCCTTTAAAGTCACAATACTTGATCCCGCACCAGTAAAGAAGCTTTTGTTAGCATATTTACTATAAACGTTTTGTAACTCTTTATAACTTTGAATTATATATTTAGTTAAATCATTATAAACAACATTTTTATAATGTTGTTTATATAACTGACTCTCAATTATCTTATCAACATTCACTCTTGAAACATAATCTGCATCATCTTCTAAACAATCAAAAACTTTTTTTGTTGAACAAATAACACCATTAATATCAACCGAAAATTTTGGTTGTCAGTTGTAAATTGGTGTAACATATTCACCAACCTCTCTAACTCTAGCAATAGGGTAATTTGTTAAAAAGAATGGAATGTCGCTTCCTATTTCTAAGGCAATTTCTTTTAAATCTAGTTGTATAAGTTGGTTCTTAGATAAAATGTAGTTGATGATGGCGGCAGCATCAGCTGAACCACCACCAAATCCTGCTCCAAATGGAATTCTCTTAATTATTTTTATACGATAGTTGACATCAATGTCGTATTGATTTTTTAGGTATTGCAAAGATCTTGAAACGATACAATCTGAAATACAAATTTCTTTACCATTATCTTTATATGAAATATAAAGATCATTCGATTTTTTTATATAGATTGTGTCATGCATTTTTTTATATAAACACATAATTGAGTCAACTCTGTGTTTGCCATCAATTATTTCTTTATAAACTTTTAAGCATAGATTAACTTTAGGATAGGCTTTTATTTTCATAGTTTTGTATATAACCTCATCCATTGATTGTAATTCAACGCTTCAGCACGAACGTTTTCATCAAAACCAAAATTGATTAATTCTTTTATTAATTCCTGTTTGTCAATACCACTAGGAATATTGTTTAACAGTTTTTTTCTTTTAGCCAAAAAGAATGGGCGCATAAATTTATAAAATTCTGGATTATATGGTTCATCACTTTTTTTGTTAAGTAACACCATTGTCGAATCAACTTTTGGCGGTGGAACAAAATTAGTATTCTTAATATTTAAAACTTTCTGAATATCAAAATAGTAATTAATTACATTGGTTGCAGCATTGCGGTTAGAGGTTTTTGAATAAACTCATTTGTCAGCAACTTCTTTTTGCACCATGATATAGAGCGTTTTAATTTTTGCAAATCCCAAACACTTTAAAACAATTGGTGTAGTGATGGAATATGGAATGTTGGCAATAACAATAATACTATTGTATTTTTGTGTTATAGATTCTAAATCAATTTCTAAAAAATCATTGTTGATTAGGGTCAAATTTTTATTTTTTCCTAATTTAGATTTTAGGTTCGCATATAGTCTTTTATCTAATTCAACACAAATTAAAGGTTTGTTAGTTGTAACTAAATAATTGGTAATTGCTCCAAGTCCTGGGCCAATTTCTAAAATGCAATCGTATTGGTTTAAATCTGGAATTCTTTCGCAAATTTCATCAATAATTATTTGATTAGATAAAAAGTTTTGCCCCATTTTCTTTGAGGGCAAAAACTTATTATTCTTTAAAAATCGTTTAACTTCTTTCATTACAATTCGAAATTTACTAATCTAGCACCAGATTGTTTATCTTTAGTTTTTCTCCTACTAATAAGCACATGCATAATTCATGCTTGTAATACTGTAAATAATGAGTTAAGGAACCAATATACTCCAACACCGACAGCAGAGAATGCAACGATGACAACCATTACAATCATAAAGATGTTTTGAGTTCTTTGTGTTTTCTTATATTGCTTCTTTCCTGCTTCAGAAGCTGTGTTGGCCGCCCTATTTCTCTTACGAGCAAACATTTGTGGCATCAACATTGAGAACACTTGACTACCAGCTACCAATAGTAAGAAGAATATGTATGTTCATCCCATATTAGTAAAGTTGCTGAAGATTTGTGTTAATGGCGAAGCTGCAAAGTTTCAGATATTGAATAATACTGTAACTTTAATTGGACGAACAATCGTTACAACCCTATAAATAATTAAGAAAATTGGTAGGGTTAAGAACATTTGTTCAAAAGCAGCAAACGGTTTAACGTTGTTTTTGTTATACAACGCCATAATCTCTTGTTGCTTCATTTGCTTAGATTGTTGATCTTTGGCGTCCTTATATTTAGCATTAATCTCGGCTATCTCACCTTGAATCTCGGTCATCTTTTCGTTTTGGAAAGTTGACTTCAATGAAATTGCCATTGTTAATAAACGAATAATTAATAACAACAAGAAGATGATTAGCAAGGCATTCATACCGCCTCATCAATCTTTAGTTGCTCACATGAATAGTGTAACTACAGCTGCTGCAGGCCATACGAAGAATGAATAGAACGGGCTGTGCGCACCAAACGCGGACACTCATCAAGTAAATGATAAAGTGTTATATTGGTTTGCGTCCGCAGCCATTTGTAAATCAAAACGATAGTCTCCGGTTGTTGCAAACGGGAAACCAAACTCTAATCCATAACCAATACTGCCGTTTTGAGCGACTGTTGGTTCGATCATAGTTTGGAAACATCCTCACAAACCCATTAGCATCATAAATAAGAAGATGGCTATCTTAGTTCATCTCCAAATTTGCTTAAAAACACTTTTTACTTTTGCTTTATTGTTTGATGATTTACTTGCTCAAAATGGGCTACCAGCAGATGTTGTGGTATCATTGCTTTTAATGTTTGAATATTTTAAAGCAGATTTATTTCCCATTTTGATTTCTTGTAATTGATTGAATTAATAGTTCTTTGTTTTGTGAATAAGTTTTCTTTAGAAAGGTTGAATTAGGTTTGATTAATAACTTAATTCCACCTTTAAGATTGCTTGTGATTAAGATATTTCTTAATTGTCTTTTAACTTTATTTCTTGAAACAGCTAATTTAAACTGTGTTTTGTTGACTAGCAAAGCATAATCTATCTTAGATTTATTTGATTGTTTACCAATTCACAAAGTAAATCCGGGTAAATTAATTTTTTTGGCAGTTTTTAATATATTAACTATCTCTTTGTTAGTTTTAATGGAGGTTAAAAGAGTTCCTATATTATCTTTCATCAGAAACAGTTAATCTTTTTCTACCTTTTTGTCTTCTAGCTTTTAAAACTTTTCGACCTTTAGCAGTTTTAGATCTAACTAAAAAACCATGAGTTTTAGCTCTTTTAGCTTTGTTTGGTTGATATGTTCTTTGCATATTTAGCCTCTCTATATAAAAACTATTTTTATTAATTATAATATATATTAATCTATAATCAAAAAAACTCGTTATGGAAGCGGTAGTTTTAGAAAAAATAACTAAAAATTTTAATGAAACTTTAAATTCTTTGAGAGAAAAAAGCAACAACAAAGAATTTTTTGATAAATTTGTATCATCATTAAAAATTAAAGATGTCAAGGGCAATGTTATAACTTTGTTAGCAAAGAATAACTTCTCAAAACAAGTTATTATTAATGATTTTATTAAATCTATCACATCCACTTTTAATTCATACGAAAACACAAACTATGAATTTAATGTTGTTTCAGAAAATGAAAATAAAGTTTTAACAACAAAGATTGAATATAAACCAATTGGCAAAGTTGTTGGTGTAAATAAAGAATATACATTCGATAACTTAGTTATCGGACAATTTAATAATTCTGCTTGCTTGGCGGGGAAACAAATTGTTACTGATCACTTTATTAGTCCGTTATTTATCAGTGCAAATGTTGGTTTAGGAAAAACACACTTACTACATGCGATTGGAAATGAATTTGTTAAAGTGTACCCAGATAAATCAGTTAAATATATTTCATCTGATGATTTCAGCCGACAAATTTACAACGCATTAATGTCGGAAGATAAAACATTAATTGAAAAATTAAAAGATGAATATTTCTCTTACGATTTACTGTTAATTGATGATATCCAAATTTTGTCTGGAAGGACTAAAATAAATGAATTATTGTTTGTAATATTCAATAATGCAATTAAAAATAAAAAATACATCGTCTTCACATCAGATAAAAATGTTGATTTATTAATAGGTTTTGAAGACAGAATGAAGTCAAGATTCCATTCAGGTATTACTCTAACCATTCAAAAACCTGATATCGAAAATGTTGTAGAAATTATTAATAAAAAAGTTGAGGAATCAAACAAAGTTTATAACTTCTCACCTGATGCAATTTCATTCATTGCTAGAAGAAATACAAACGATATTAGAAGATTGATTGGCGATATCAACCAAATATTCTTCTATGCATTAAATAATTTGCCAAAATATTCAATTGTAGATTTAAACACAGTAAGAAGTGTATTGGCTCCAACCAACCAAGAAGAAATAAGTTTGTTTGGTTATGATATTGACCCAAACATTATCATTGAACAAGTTTGTAATAGTTATGGTGTTAAGGTTGATATGGTTAAATCTAAATCTAAATTAAAATACCTTATTACACCAAGAAATGTCTGTATGTATGTATTAAGAAATAAATTTAATATGACATATTCTCAAATTGGTCAACTTTTCTCTGGACGCGACCACTCAACAGTTATGTCTGCAATAGAAAAAGTTGAAAAGGTTATTAAATCTGATCCAGATTTAAATATGACAATTGAAAACATCTACAAAAAGATGTAATGTGGAGAAAATGTGGAAATGTATATTATAAATATAAGATTAAAAATTGTACTTTTCCACAACCTATAATAATAAATATAAAATAAATAAAAAGAAGTAAAAATATGAAGTTCACAATAAAGAAGAATGTTTTGGTTGATTGTTTGAAAAATATCAATAGTTTGATTGATAGTAATAATTTGAATCCAAACTTGTCAGCTGTTCACATCAAAACACAAGATAATAAATTAATGTTCATCGCAACAAATGGTTCAAGTTCTTATCAACAAACAATTTCAGAGGCTGAAATAAAAACACCTGGAGATATTTTAGTTAAAGCTAAACTACTTTATAACTATATTTCTAAAATTGATCAACCAACTATCACTATTAACCAAATTGATGAAAGAATTTTACAAATCAATACACCTAAATCATCTTCTGAAATTAATTTAATTGACGATTCATCATTCCCAATATTAGATTTTTCATTTGATAATTGAAAAAAAGTAACATTAACTATTGATACTTTGTTAAATATTTCACAAAGAGTTAAACCTTTTGTATCTGTTTCATACTCATCAACAAACCCATCTGTTAATGGAATTTTATTTAATCCAGTAGATGAAAAACAAATGGAATGTGTTGCATCTGATTCTTTTAGAATGGGATACTACAAATTTGATTATGAAGGTGATTCAGTTAAATTTGTAATTGAACCAAAAGCTATTGATATGGCTGTTGATATTCTAACTTCAACTAAAAACAAAACTCTTGATATTTATTTAAGTGATAAAGAATGTATTTTAAATATAAATGAAATTTTAATTAAATTCTCTTTATACAATAAAGAAAAATACCCAAACATTATTAATGCAATTCTATCTACACAAAAACACTCATTCACAGTTAAGTTAAATGATTTGTGTAATGCTTTAAATCGTGGATCTGTATTGGTTGCTAATGAACAAAGACCAATTGCAAATTTTAAAATTGAGAACAATAAACTAAACATTAAATTTATTTCTAATGAAACTGGAAATAGTTTTGAAGAAATAGATTTAATTAACTCAAATATTGATTCTTTTGAATTTAAACTTAACCAAAAATTACTTTTACCATTACTTAATACAATTAAGACAGAAAATGTAACATTTAATTTTAATGGTTCTAATTCACATATCATCATTTCTACAGAAAACCCTTATTTCTTAAACTTAATAGTTCCTTGAAGAAGTTTATAGTTTGTAACTTTTTCTCATCATTTCTTCCACATCTTTTAACAAATCATCTACAAAATGTCTACTAACATTTAATTTTTTACAAATTTCTGTTACTGATAAACCTAAAGATTTTAAATAAATAACCTTCTTAACAAAGTTTGATTTATAGTTTTTTATATAACCACAAGCTTCATCTATTAAATTTTGCAACAATATTTTTCGATCATCACTTATATAAGTAACTCTGTTTTTATCTGCGACTGTAACACCACTTTCTATATACCTCTCAAATGAGAAAGATTTATTTAATATTAGCTGTCCATTTGTTATAAATTTCTTAACTTCTTTTAATGTAGTAATATAACAGTTACTAATCAAAATTTGATTAAATTTACCCTCATTTTTATATTTTTCTAGAGTTAATTTAACACCTTTTCAAACAAATGAAAATATATCTCCTTTTTCAAATGGAACAGAACTAAATTTTTTGTTTATTTTACTAAAAATTAACCTTGTTAAATCAGGTTCAAATTTATTAAAAAAATAAGTAGCGATTTCAATGTTTTTTGTCTTTTTATATTCTTTTATCATTGCATATTCTTTTGAATTTAATTGATCCATATTTTCACCATTGATATATGGATTTTTATAAAGTGAATAAAAAGACTTAAAAATATACTTGATTTTTATTTATATATTTTAAAAAATATATATAATTATGATACTTAAAGAGGATTTTGTATGAATACTGCTTTACTTATTTTGACTATCATATTAGTGGTTGTGGCCATCATTTTGTGTGTTTATCTAATAATCACTTTCAGAAAGATCCACATTGTTTCTAAAAAACTTGACTATTTAGTTGAGGATTTAACATATAAATCAGAACAATTAACACCAGTTGTTGATTCGATTGTTAAAATTTCAAACTTTATTGATATTTTTGATTCAGTGCTAAAACAAAAATCTCAAGACTTAATTAAATATGCTTCTGGAAATAAGGAATCAATTTACAAAGTTGCAAAAGAAGTTAAACAAGCAGTTAAACAATTAAAAACAAAGAAAACTAGCAAAAAGTAATATGCAAAAACGTTTTAACATTTTCACACCTAGAGGAAGGGAACTACGCGCGGCAACAAAACAAGCCAAACTTGTTGAAGCTCTAAAAGAGAAATACCGCAAAATGAGTAACGAAGAATTATCTGCTCGAACTCCATTTTTCTTAAATGAAATTAAAAGAGGTGTTTCTCTTGATTCATTATTACCTGAAGCTTTAGCTACAGCTAGAGAAGCTATATACCGTGTTCATGGTTTGTATGCATACCCAGTTCAAATTATTGGTGCAATAGTTATTCATAAAGGTAACTTGGCAGAAATGTATACTGGTGAAGGAAAGACTCTAACCATTATTCTTACTGCATATTTAAATGCATTAAGCAAAAAAGGTGTTCATATTGTTACGGTTAACGAATATCTTGTTAAACGTGATGCTTTGTTCTGCGCTCAAGCACTTAACCCACTTGGTATAACTGTTGGTTATAACGTTGCTGATATGGATAGCAAGACAAAACAACAAATGTTTGCTTGTGATATTACATATACAACCAACTCTGAATTAGGTTTTGACTACCTAAGAGATAACATGGTCAAAGAATACTCTGATAAAGTTATTAGAGATCTACATATGGCCATCATCGATGAAGTTGACTCAGTATTAATTGATGAATCTAGAACGCCATTAATTATTTCTGGTCAACCAAAGAAGGATGTATCTTTATACATTGATGTTGATCGCTTTGTCAAAACACTAACTAAAGATGATTACAAAATTGATGATGAAACAAACACAATTTCATTAACCGATCTAGGTGTTGACAAAACACAAAAATATTTCAAAATTAGAAATCTTTACAATATTGAAAACTCTGATCTTGTTCACAAGATTAGAAATAGTTTAATGGCAAACTTTGTTTTCCGTTACGGTGTTGAATATATTGTTCGTGATAACAAAATCCTATTAGTAGACCATTTTACTGGTCGTATCCTAGAAGGTCGTAGCTACAATGCTGGTTTGCACCAAGCAATTCAAGCTAAAGAAATGGTTAAGATCGACCCTGAAAATGTAATTGTTGCGACAATCACATATCAAGCATTCTTCAGACTTTATAAAAAACTATCTGGTGTAACAGGTACAGCTTTGACTGAAGCAGATGAATTTATTAAAATCTATAACATGATTGTTGTTCCTGTTCCAACAAACAGAAAAGTTATTCGTAAAGATTTAACTGATTATGTGTTTGAAACTAAGACAGCAAAATGAGCACACGTTGCTGCTGAAATTGAAAGATTGCATACTAAAGGACAACCAGTTCTAGTTGGTACTGCATCTGTTGAAGATTCAGAAGAATTAGCTGCGTTACTTCGTAATAAAGGATTACATTTTGAATTATTAAACGCAAAGAACCATGCTCGTGAAGCTGAAATTGTTGCACTAGCTGGACAAAGAGGTGCAATTACCATTTCAACTAACATGGCAGGTCGTGGTACTGACATTAAGTTAGGCCCTGGTGTTAAAGAATTAGGTGGATTGTTTGTAATTGGAACAAACCGACATGAATCAAGACGTGTTGACAACCAATTATGTGGTCGTTCTGGCCGTCAAGGCGACCCAGGAATGACAAGATTCTTTATTTCTACTGAAGACCCACTATTTAAACGATTCGGTATTGATAAAGCTGAAAAGACAGATAAAAAAGTTAAAGATGAAAACTTCTATGACTCTTGATTCTTTAATAGAATGATCAAGGTTATGCAAAAGAAAGTTGAAAGTTTAAACTTTGATACAAGAAAGAATTTGACTGACTATGATGTTGTTCTTTCTAACCAACGTGAAGTTGTTTACAAACAACGTGATCAAATTTTAAAGAATGAAAGAAACATTCCGATTATTAGAAACATGGTTAATACAGTTGCCAAAGATTTGGTTAACTTATTCTTGTCTAAAGAAAATCCCAACTATGTCGATGAAAACAGATTAACACAAGCAATAAATGTCCGATTATTAGGATTTGATGCGATTGAACCATCTTTATTTGCTAAACAAAATGTTCAGACCGTGACAGCTTTAGTAACAAGAATAATTTGAGGTTCTATTGAAGCAAGAATTGCAAGCTACAATCCAGAACAAATTCAAAAAGTATTAAAGAGTATTATTATTCAAAACTTTGACTCTGAATGAACAATTCATCTTGATGTCATGAGTAAAATCCGTGAAGGTGTTACTTTAAGATCACTTGAACAAAAATCACCTCTTAACATTTATGTTGAAGAAGCTGATAAGCACTTTAACACTTTAAAAAACAACGTGGCTCATAAGGTTGTAATTTCTATTCACCGTTTATATATTCCAAATATTGCTGCAACAATTAATGATCGTTTACATGACAGTAAATTAATTACTGATAAGCATTATGAGGAATTAAAAACTAAATTTGCGAGCGAAGCAAACAAGAATATTCGTATTGACTTTGCTGATTTAATTCGTCAAAAAGCCAACGCTAATGCCCGTTCTGCTGACCGTCCTGCACCAGCACAATGAACCGCAAAAGAAAATTTATTAAGACAACAAGAAGCTGATAAAAAAGCAGCTATTGCTGATGCTAAAGCTCGTGGCGATAACCCAACAGTTCGTATTGCTAACGATATTGAAGCAAACAAGAAGTAATGAAAACGCATTCACCTAAAAAAACGTTTGAATTGACAACAGACATGACGCCTAAAGGCGATCAACAACAAGCAATTAATAAACTTGTTGCCAATTTAAAAAAAGGTGTTAAACATCAAGTATTACTAGGTGCAACTGGTACAGGTAAAACCTTTACCATTGCTAATGTTATTGCCAAAACACAAAAGAAAACGTTAGTTATTGTTCATAACAAAACACTAGCTGGGCAACTATATTCAGAATTTAAAGAATTATTTAAAAACAACAAAGTTGAATACTATATTTCATACTTTGATTTTTATCAACCCGAAGCATATTTGCCTACAACTGATACATATATTGAAAAGTCTTCAAAAGTCAATCAAGAAATTGAAATGTTACGTTTATCGACAATTCAATCACTATCAACTGAAGATAAAGTAATTGTTATTGCCTCTGTTGCTGCTATTTATCCAGCCGTTGACCCAAAAGTATTTGATAAGTATAGAATTATTTTGAATACAGGATCTAATTACAATCTAAAACAATTACAATATGATTTAGTTCGTTTAGCCTACAAAAGAAATGATGTAAATTTAGAGCCAGGTTCATTTAAAGTTAAGGGTGATGTTGTAGAAATAATGGAAGGAAGCAATAATCAAGAAAAGATTAGAATTTCTTTCTTTGGTAACGAGATTGAACAAATAGCAAAAATGGATATTAACAATAATATTGTTAAGGAAATTTGAAAAGCATATGTTATTTATCCAGCTAATGAATATGTTGCCGACACAACAATGTTTGAAAATTCATTAGGTAGAATTGCAAAAGAATTAAAAGAACGTCAAGCATATTTTAAAAAACACGAAAAATTACTTGAGCACCAACGTATTACTGAAAGAACAAATCGTGATTTAGAAACATTATCACAAACCGGTTTCTGCCCAGGTATTGAAAATTATGCAATGCATTTGGAATTAAGAAAACCAGGTTCAACACCATATACAATATTTGATTATTTAGGTGACGACTGATTATTAGTTGTTGATGAAGCACACATGACTATCCCACAAATCCGTGGAATGTATTTTGGTGATAGAAGCAGAAAACAAACACTAGTAGATTATGGTTTTAGATTGCCATCAGCCCTCGATAATAGACCGCTTAACTTTGATGAATTTGAAAAGAGAGTGAAACAAGCCATTTACGTTTCTGCCACTCCGGGTGACTATGAGAAATGTAAATCCAATAATTTAATTGTTGAACAAATCGTTCGTCCAACAGGATTAGTTGACCCTGAAATTATTATTAAACCAACAACCAACCAAATTGTTACATTATGTGAAGAGCTTGATGCACAAATAAAGCGTCATGAGAGAACTATTGTTACTGTTTTAACAATTAAGATGGCTGAAAACCTTACTAAATTTTTGAAAGAGAAAAAATATAAGGTTGCGTATTTACATAATGAATTAAAAACTTTTGAAAGAGACAAAGTAATTAATGCATTACGTAAAGGAATTTATGATGTTGTTGTTGGTATTAACCTTCTAAGAGAAGGTTTAGATGTGCCAGAAGTTTCTTGTGCCGTTATATTTGATGCTGACAAACCCGGTATTTTCCGATCTAGAGATGCATTGATTCAAACGTTCGGTAGAACAGCTAGAAACAAAAACGCACATGTTGTTTTGTTTGCTGACAATTTAAATGAAGCATTACTTGCTGCAATTAAAGAAACAAATCGTCGTCGCAAAATACAATTAGACTTTAACAAAAAACATCATATTATTCCTCAATCAATTGTTAAACCAATACGGGAAGACTTGCATGGTAAATCTGATGCCAAAACTCTTGAAGCAATCTTTCACAAGAATGCTAAAGTATCAGAAAAGTCTGGCTCACGAGCAATTAAGATATTGAAAAAGAAGATGCAAGAAGCAGCTAACAACCAAGAATACGAAGTTGCTGCCCACTACCGTGACATGATTATTGAGTTAGAGGGTAAACTTAAATAAAAAGATAGACTTTGTCTATCTTTTTCTTATAAATTAAAATATAATATACAAAATAAGGAAAAGAGGTTTTATGAGAAGAGATATATCCCCAATCCAAGTTTTTAGTGAGATTGGTAGACTTCGTACAGTTCTAGTTAAAAGACCTGGAGAAGAACTATCACATATTTCGCCATCAAACATGGAAGAATTATTGTTCTCAGCTATCTTAGACTGAAAGAGAGCAGGAAGAGAACATGATGAATTCACACGAATCTTAAGAGAAAATGGTGTTGAAGTAGTATATCTAGAAGATTTACTAGTTGAAACATGAAGATCAATGAAGAAAGAAGATAAACTTGACTTCATTCATAGATTCGTTGCTGAATCAGGAGTTACAAACCCATTAATTCAACTAAAAATCTTTAACTTCTTATCTAAAAGAAGTGTAAGAGGCATGTTTGAAGCCATGATTAAAGGTATTACTAAATTTGATCTTGGTATGAGTTTGGAAAGAGACGTATTGGTAACACAACCAATGCCAAACCTATATTTCACAAGAGATAACTTTTCATCTATTGGAGATGGTGTTATTCTTTCTCGAATGAAATATAAAACAAGACAACGTGAAACAATATTCAGTCGTTTAGTCTTTAAGTTTCACCCAAAATATAAAAACACACCAGTTTACTTTGATAGTCAAAAAATAAAAACAACTATTGAAGGTGGAGACGTGTTTATATATAACAACAGAACATTGGTTATTGGTGTTTCAGACAGAACACAAAAAGAATCAGTGTTTGAAGTAGCTAAACGTGTTAAAGCAATTAAAGGCAACACACTAGAAGCCGTAATCGGTGTTAATGTTCCACATAAGTGAAACCTTATGCACCTTGATACTTGATTAACAATGGTTGACCACAACAAATTCTTATATTCACCAAATATTGCCGGAGCTTTGAAGTTCTGAAAGATTGATATGAAGGCAAAGAAATTAAGAATGGTTGAACACAACACAACACTTGAAGATATGTTGGAATCAATCATTGGTGTAAGACCTACATTAATTCCAGTAGCAGATAACTACAGCCAAGAAAAAGTGGATATTGAAACACACTTCGACGCAACTAACTTCTTAGTTATTAAACCAGGACTAGTAATTGGTTATGACCGAAACGTTAGAACAGTTCAAGCATTAAGAAATGCTGGAGTTGAAGTATTAACATTTGATGGAAACCAATTATCGTTAGGTATGGGTTCTGCAAGATGTATGTCTATGCCACTTTACCGTGAACCAATTTCGTTCAACGCATTTAGTGGTGCTGCAGCTGCAAGAATTAAAGCGCTTAGAGCTAAAAAAGAAAAAGATGATCTAGACGATCAACAATAAAACACACAAAGGAAAATATATATGGCATTTAACTTAAGATCACGTGATCTATTAAAAGTTAGTGATTTTACTAAAGAAGAACTAACACACTTAATAGATTTAAGTATTGAATTAAAAAAACAAAAACAAACAGGTGTATTACCTCAACAACTAAAAGGTAAATCAATCTGTATTATGTTCCAAAAAACATCTACGCGAACTAGATGTTCATTTGAAACAGCAGCATTTGAATTAGGAATGGGATGCACATACCTAGATTCATCATCAAGCCAATTTGGTAAAAAAGAATCTATTGCTGATACTGCAAGAGTATTATCAAGATTCTATGATGGTATTGAATTCCGTGGATTTGCTCAATCTGATGTGGAAGAATTAGCAAAATATGCAACAGTTCCTGTATGAAACGGTCTAACTGATGAATTCCACCCAACACAAATGATTGCTGATATGATGACAGTCAAAGAATACTTTGGATTCTTAAAAGGAATTAAATTAGTATTCCTTGGTGATGGTCGTTTCAACATGGGTAACTCATTAATGGCTGTTTGTGCAAAACTAGGATTACACTATGTGTTATGTGGTCCAAAGAAATTCTGACCAAAACCAGAACTTGTTAAAAAATGTAGACAATTCTGCAAGGACTCTGGTGGAACAATCACTTTCACAGAAGACAAAATGAAAGCTGTTGAAGGTGCCAATGTTATCTATACAGATATTTGAGTATCAATGGGTGAAGATTTCAAAGTTTGAGATGAACGTATTAAACTAATGAGACCATTCCAAGTTGATATGCAAACAATGTTACACGCTGAAAAAACAGCAACACTTGGTCCTATCTTCATGCACTGTTTACCATCATACCACGGTTTAGATACTGATGTTGGTAGATTGGTTGCTCAAGAATTTGGAAAGAAATATCCAGAAGTTAAGAGCGGAGAACTAGAAGTTACTGATGAAGTATTTAATTCTCGTTTCTCATTTGTTTTTGAAGAAGCTGAAAACAGAATGCACTCAATTAAAGCTATCATACTTGCAACAATAGGACAATAGTAATGTCAACAATCGTTATAGCATTAGGTGGTAACGCTTTAGGCGATACCCCTGCTGAACAAATTATTAAGATTCAAGAACCCGCAAAGATCATTACCAAATTAATTAAAGAAGGTCATGATGTAATTGTAGGTCATGGAAACGGACCACAAGTTGGTGCCATTTTCAATGCATTTAATATTGCTCACAATATTGATGAAAAGATTCCTGCTATGCCGTTTGCTGAAGCAGGAGCAATGAGTCAAGGTTATATTGGATTACATATCAACAATGCATTATGTAATGAATTAATTCGTTCCGGTATTACCAAGAAAGAAGTAATTTATTTTTTAACACAAACAATAGTTGATAAGAATGATCCTGCATTTAAAAAACCAACTAAACCAGTTGGAGCATTCTATAAAACCCAAGAAGAGGCTATCCAACACAACCCACTAGGATCAACAATTATTCATGTTCCTAATAAAGGATATCGAAGAGTAGTTCCTAGTCCAAAACCAATTTCCCTATTAAATTTGGAAGGTGTTCAAGCCGCAGTTAAACAACATAAAGTAGTTATTTGCGGCGGTGGCGGTGGCATTCCAACTATCGTTGAAGATAACCGATACAAATTTGTTGATGGTGTTATTGACAAAGATTATGTTGCTGCAATGATTGCAGATCATATCGATGCAGATTATCTAGTAATCTTAACCAATGTTCCTAATGCTTTCATTAATTATGGTACTGATAAAGAACAATCTATTAAAGATGTAACTGTAAAGCAAATGCAAAAGTATATTGATACTAAAGAATTTGCTGCAGGAAGTATGTTACCTAAAGTACAAGCTGCAATGGAATTTGTTGAAAAGGGTAAAAACAGAAAAGCAATTATTGCTTGCTTGTCAGATTTACCAGATGCTATAAAAGGTAAGTGTGGAACAATAATTACAAAATAAAAAGAGGTTATACCTCTTTTTTATTTATCTGTATAGTTCTTGAAATAGTTTTGAATTAATACTACTGGAGTTCCTTTATCACCAGAGCCACTTGTTAGATCTGACAAACTACCTAATAAGTCAGTTAATTGTCTTGGTGTAGTTCCTAATGCTGTCTTAGTACCAACTAAGTTCTTGGCTTTGTTTTTGATATTACCACTAACTTCAGCTAATAACTTAGCTTTATCTTTTTGGTTCTTAGCATTGTCAATATACATTTTTAGTTTTAATTCATTTGGTGTTCCAATTAAACCATCAGTATATCCGGGAGAAACAACTGGGTCAGCTAATTCTCAAATTTTACCAACTGGATCTTTAAATGCACCATCACCATAAACCATTACTTCAATCTTTACTTTAGTACCTTTATATATAAGGGATTGAACCTTCTTTACAAATTCAAAGCAGTTTCTTGGGAATAGCTTAATTTTATTATCAGTTGAAAAGTTTGAACCTAAGATTCCATAATCTTTGTTAAAACCAGAACCTTTATTAGGTGATGTTAGAATATCACTTAATAGCATTACTTTAGCTGATGAATCTTTTTTAAGAATCATAGCTTTAGTAATAAAACGATCATGAATGTTTGCACAAATAATATTTTTTGTGTATTTTAATAATTCACAAGGATTGTTGCTTAAAATGATTTCACACTTAGAACCAACCGCTTCCTTATATAGGTCAATATAATCAATACCTGTAAACTTATGTTTAATGTTAGGAAATAATTTTCTAAATTCTTTTTCTTTGAACGAAGCATCTTGTCCAATTCTTTTATCAAATAATTGTTCTTCAGTAACAAAGTGGTTTCCTACTTCATCGGCAGGGAAAGATAATTGTAAATAAACTTTCTTTGCGTGTTTAGTTAAACCTTTTAACAAGTTAACAAATCTATTTCTAGATAAGATTGGAAAACAAATACCAATTGTTTCATTTTTATACTTCTTATAAATGCAATCACTAATATCAGATAGTTTTGCATAGTTTCCTTGTGTACGAGCGACAACTGATTCAGTAATAGCTAATACATCTTTTGTTTGCAATGTTATAGCGTGTCTATTATGTAAATCAATAACACGATTAGCAACAATCTTAGCAAGATCATCACCATCTTGTACTAGTGGCATAATTAGCCCTCTAGAGATAACTCCAAAATCTTTCATTTTGAACTCCTTCAAATACTCAATAATTATAATTCTTTTTTACTTGGTTAATTAATGACATTAATGTATAATTAATGAGGTGTTGAAAAAACAACAACTCAAAGGAGACAAAATGAGCTATAAAGACACAAAATTATTTGGGATAAGAGAAGTAGCTATTTATCCTAAAGCATTTACTACAATTAACTCACGTTCTGAATGTAATCCATATGTTGATAAGATGCTTCCTTTATTTACCGCACCAATGAGTTCAGTTATTGATGAAGAATCTGCTGAAATATATGCAAAGAATAAAATCAACCCCATTATTCCTCGTAATATTTCATTCGAAACAAGAATTAAATTAATGAGTAAATACATGGTTGCTATTAGTTTATCTGAAGCAAACAACTATTTTATTAAGAATGCTGCTAAATTAAAAAAGCTAAAACACTTTGCTGTTTTAATTGACATTGCTAATGGTCACATGAAATCAATGCAAGACACTATTAGAAAATTAAGACAACTATATAAAGACAAAATTGAAATTATGTGTGGTAACATTGCCAACCCAGTAACATTCAGATATTTATCTGAAGCCGGTGCTGACTACATTAGAGTTGGTATTGGTGGTGGTTCTGGATGTTTAACTGCTAGTAACACAGGAATTTTCTATCCAATGGGAAGTTTAATTCTTGGATGTAAGAAAATTCAAAAGCAAATGATGCGTTCTTACAAATTAAACAAATCTCCTAAGCCAGCAAAGATTGTTGCTGATGGTGGAATGAAGAATTATGATTACATCATTAAAGCTTTATTCTTAGGTGCAGATTATGTAATGTGTGGAAGAATCTTTAGTCAAGCATGGGAAGCTCCTGGTGAAAAATGATCTAAACTTAAAACAGATGAAGATCGTAAAAAGAATTGACATAACATTGATAAGCATGACAATTTCTTATTTAGACCAGACCTATTTGATTACAAAAAGATCTTCTATGGAATGAGCACAAAGAAAGCTCAAAAAGAAATTGCTAATGCTAACTGTATTGAAAACTGTTTGTTTAAAACATCTGAAGGTGTAGTAAAAGAAATTCCTATTTCATATACTATAGAAGGTTGAACAGAAAACTTTGTAGCTTACTTTACATCTGCAATGAGTTATACAGAATGTCGTACATTAAAAGACGTTAAAGAATTTGATGAATATCGTTTAATGACAACTGAAGCACAAAATTCTTATAATAGATAATAAAAAAAGAAAAGGATGCTTTGCATCCTTTTTTAAATGTTTTCCATAGCTTGAATTGTATCTAATATAACTGAAATAATTTTCTTTCATGAATTTAGATAAAGCGTTTCCTGGGGTTTATGCACATTTGGTGTAGTAGGTCCAATACTACATTGATTAATTTCTGGGTTGTATTTATATCATCATGCACATTCTATACCACCGTGGATTTTAGTTAATACGGGTTGTATACCTAAATTAGTGTAACTTTCTATTACTTGATTTCTGATTTTGTCATCTTCCTTATAGACATAAGGCTCATAGTCACAAACAGGTACATCTTCTATTAAATCACCAGCCATAGCATTGTTAAGATTTGTATAGTTCTCTAAAGCAAGGTCTTTGAAATATTGTAAATGATCCATATTCTCAGATCTTGAATAGAATTGTGAATAAAATTGCGGGTCGTTTTTAGTACCTGGTTTTCCTAAATTAAGTCATACTGGACAAACATTAGAACTGGAAATTGGTCTGTCATCAACATCTTTGGCATATAAACCATAATATGTTTTATCTATTCAATTTAAAATTCCATTAGAAACATTACCTGTTAGTGCTGGAGCTGATGTTTCTAAACTTATAGTTCGCAAACTGATATTTAGTTTTGATTCATTTGGGTGGTCGGTATGAATTTTTTCTTCTAATTGATTAATATATTCAAAAGATAGTTCCGAAATTTCAGTACTTTTACTTGCAAAATTGATTTCAAGTGATTTTGGAACGACATTGTTTGCTGTTTCTCAACAATTAATTGAAACTAAATTTAAAGGTGGATCAGACGACAAAATTTCATTGTTTATGTGTAATAATACTTCTGCACCTATTTTTATGGTGTTGCATAAGTTATCTTTAATAGCAATGCCGGAATGTCCACCTTGTCCGCCACTAACAAGTAATTTATAGCCAGTGTAGCTATTATCAATATTGATAATAGATTGATTACTAAAATTTTCTTTGACATATTTTCTACTATATCCGCCTGAACAGGAAACAGAAATTTCTTCTTCTTGTTCTCCATCAATGTTAATTAGATAATCTCAGCCATCGTCATGACTAACAGGATTAATTCTTTCCTCATCATTTATTCATCCGATGTTGGCTGCACCTACTAACCCAGGTTCTTCATCAGCTGTAAAAATGCATCTAATATCACCGTGCTGAAATGCATTTTGTAAAGCAGTAATAGCTAATATTGTTGAAATACCTGTGCCATCATCAGCACCAAGTGAAGATTTATAACCTGCAGTATGGATAATTGGTTCCCCATTTTCATCTTCATCTAATACAGGAATAGGATTTTTGATTCTCTCTTCACCTAGTACGCGCGTTCAAACCATATCCATATGTCCTTGGAGAACTAACTTCTTTCAATTCTTACACCCATATGAAGCAGGTATGTCATATCATAGATTACCATATTTGTCTTGCATAGGAGTAACACCAAATTTGGCAAGTACACCTTTTAAATAATTTCTAATTTCATCTAGTTGACCAGATGGGTGAGGAATGGAACATATTCCTCCCTTTCAGTTTTTACCAACAAATTGATTAAGTGCTTCATTATAAACTCTATCAATAATTGGCCCCTGATTGCAACTTGTCAGTGTCATAACAGGATTAAAAGCTAATCCAGTTACTATTAAAGGTCATATTATTTTTCTCATATTTAATTCCTTAAACAAACAATAGAATTCTATAATTATATGTGGATTGACTAATAAAAGTTAGAAAATGAATGTATAAAAAAAAGAGCTTATGCTCTTTTTTTGTTCTTAGGATTCTTTCTTAAATCTACTTCCATTTCACAGTAAACACATTTTCATATACCTTTTTTACTTGTTGGCACAAAAATATGTTTATGACCTTGTTCTATACTAGAGATACATCTAGGGTTTTTACAAACTAAATCATATCTAGCTTTAGTACCATCATAGTAGTAATCACGTTTAGCTTTTTGTTTAGCTCATTCTAGTAATTGTAGGATAAGAGCCATTCTGATGTATTTACCATTAAGTGTTTGTCTAAAGTATGCAGCTCTTGGATCTTTATCAACCGCCACTTCGATTTCATTCACTCTTGGTAGTGGGTGAAGAATAGCCATGTCTTTCTTTGCTTCTTTTAATTTGTCGACAGTTAAAACATAGCAATCTTTTAATCTTTCATATTCTTTAGGGTCAAAGAATCGTTCTCTTTGAATTCTTGTCATATAAAGGATATCTAGATCTTTCAAGTTACCTTCTAGCGTTCTAACTTCTTTGTATGGCATTTTGTTTTTCTTAATAATGTCATGGATAACGTGAGATGGCATTTTTAGTTCATCTGGAGAAATTAAAACAAGTTTAATTCCTTTGTATCTTGACATAGCCATTGTTAGTGAGTGAACAGTTCTTCCATATTTAAGGTCACCACACATACCAATAGTTAAATTGTTTAATCTTCCTTTTTCACGATAGATGGTTAAAAGGTCGGTTAGTGTTTGAGTTGGGTGACAGTGAACACCATCACCAGCATTAATTAATGGAATGTCTGTTGCAAATGAACCAGATAGTGCTGAACCATCCTTTGGATGACGCATTGCAATAATGTCAGCAAAGTTGCTTACTGTTTTGCAAGTATCAGCAACACTTTCACCTTTAGCAACACTTGATGAAGATGCATCACTAAAACCAATTACTGTTCCACCAAGTTCTAGCATAGCTGATGTGAAACTTAATCTAGTTCTTGTTGAAGGTTCATAGAATAATGTTGCAATTTTCTTTCCTTCACAAACATGCGCATATTGTTCTTTGTGATTAATAATGTGGATAGCACTTTTTATTAAGTCATCAATTTCTTTTACCGTTAAATCTTTAATATCAATTAAACTTCTCATAATTACTCCTTAATTCAACTTTCATCACTTGGATTATTTCTGAAAGCGATAAGTTTTTTCTTATCTGCTTCCTTTATATATCCTTCTTTTGCTGCAATATCAACAATTACATCAAAGTTAGTTAATGAAACATTTTTTAAATTTGCTTGAGCTAATGCATCAACACTCTTTTTCATTCCATATGTAAAGATTGATGCAATACCTAGAACATTAATTCCAACAGATCTTAAATGTTGTGCAACATCAATACATGATCCACCAGTTGAAACCAAATCTTCAATTACAACAACTTTTGAACCTGGTGGTACCTTACCCTCAATTCTATTTTTTCTTCCATGGTCTTTTGAACTTGAACGACAATATCCCATAGGGATCTGCATTAAGTGTCCAACAATTGCTGCATGAGGAATACCAGCTGTTGATGTTCCAACAACAATTTCAACATCTGGATATTCAGCTTTTATCATTTCTGCTAATGAATTTTCAATATCAGCTCTTACTTTCATATCTGATAGTGTTAATCTGTTATCGCAATAAATTGGGCTTTTAATCCCACTAGCTCATGTAAATGGTTTGTCCGGACTTAAAAAGACAGCTTTGATACTTAATAAGTCTTTAGCAACTAATTCTTGTATTTGTTTTTTATCCATATTATTCTCCTATCCTACAAATGCTTTTACACATTTCTTATACATTGCTACAGGATCTTTAGCTTGTGTAATAGGTCTACCTACTACAATGTAGTCAGATCCAGCTTTTTTAGCTTGTGCTGGTGTCATAACACGCTTTTGGTCACCTTTGTTTTTCATATCGAAACGAATACCGGGTGTTACAGTTAAAAACTTCTTTCCACAAACTTTATGAACCTTTTGTGCTTCCATAGCAGAACATACAACACCATTTAGTTTGCTTGACTTAGCTAATTTAGCATAATGCATAACAACTTTATCAATTGGTTCATGGATTAAGATATCGCTTTCCATACTTTGTTGATCAGTTGATGTTAATTGTGTAATGGCAATTACTAATGGGTGCTTGCCATCTTCTCTTGTGGCACCTTCCATTGCAGCCTTCATCATTGCTTGAGTTCCACTAGCGTGAATACTAAACATATCAACATATTGATATGATAGTACTCTTGAACATCTTCTAATAGTATTAGGAATATCATATAGTTTTAAATCTAAGAAAATCTTGTGTCCTCTTCTTTTTAATTCTTTTAAGAAGCTTGGACCAGCACTATAGAATAATTCCATTCCAATTTTCACAAATGGTTTTTCTTTAATAAATAAATCTAGAAAGTTTAGTGCTTCAATTTTATTTGGAAAGTCACAAGCAATTATTACATCTTTTCCCATTATTTACATCCCCCTATAATATCTTTCAATGATTTAATGTTGTATTTTTTCATTACTTTTGGCAAATCATTAATTATTTTCTTACATGCTAATGGGTCAACAATATTTGCAGACCCAACTTCAACGGCAGTTGCACCAGCTAGCATCATTTCGATTACATCTTCTGCTGTTGAGATACCACCCATACCAACTACTGGTATTTTAACTGCATGAGCTACTTGGTATACCATTCTTACAGCAATTGGGAAGATTGCATCTCCCGAATAACCACCGAATTTATTTCTCAAGATTGGTTCTTTTGTTTTCAAATTAATTCTCATTCCAGGAATTGTATTGATTAATGAGATACCATCTGCTCCAGCTTTTTCTACAGCCTTAGCTATAGTTACGATGTCAGTTACATTAGGTGAAAGTTTAACAATCAATGGTTTCTTAATAACTTTTTTAACTGACTTCACTACCTTAGCAGCTAGTTCTGGATCGGTTCCAAAAGCCATACCACCACCATGAACATTAGGACAAGATATATTTAATTCAATTCATCCTACTTGTGGACATTTGCTAATTTGTTTGCAGTTGTAAACATACTCTTCAATAGAGAAACCACTAATGTTTGCCATAACAGGTTTTTTGAAAACCTTTTTAATCTTAGGCATTAAGTCTTTAATAACATTATCAACACCAGGGTTTTGTAAACCGACAGTGTTTAACATTCCACCTTTGCCTTCAGCAATTCGTGGAGCAGGATTTCCGAATCTCGCTTCCTTAGTTGTTCCTTTAAATGAGAATGAACCAAGAATGTTAATATCATAGAATTCAGCAAATTCATATCCAAATCCAAATGTTCCACTAGCTGGAATTATTGGATTGTCTAATGTAATTCCACAAAGTTTTACTTTAGTATCTATCATAATAATTCCTTTCCACAGAACACTGGTCCATGTTTACAAATTTGTTTTGGACCATTTCTAGTTTCTAGTGTGCAACCCATACATGTTCCGGTTCCACAACCCATTCTTTCTTCTAGAGAATATTCACCCATTCCATTTGTTAGAGCATAGATTGCTTTTAACATTGGCATTGGTCCACATGTATATAGGTAGCCATATTTAAGGTTTTTCATTGCATCCATTGCATAACCTTTAATACCATAGCTGCCATCTACTGTAGTAACAATAACTTTTGCACCAAGTTTTTTAAACTCATCAATGTAGAACATGTCTGCTTTAGTGTTGAAAGCCATAATCATTGTCACTTCAATGCCTTTTTTAATTAATTCTTTAGCACACAAATATAGTGGTGGAATTCCAATTCCTCCACCAATTAGTAGAGTGTGTTTTCTTGCATTGTTTAAATTGTATCCTGTACCTAAGTTAGTTAAAATGTTTAGTTTGCCTTTTGTTTTAGAAAGGATTTCAGTTCCCTTTCCTAATACTTTGTATAACAAAGTTAATTCATCTTTGTTAATGTCACAAATAGAAATTGGTCTTCTTAGATAGCAACCATTTATTTGAACATGAACAAATGTTCCAGGACGGTTGCAATCTTTAACATCGCCTTTTAGCACCAATTTATAAACACCTGGTGCTATTTTCTTGTTGGTTTTTATTTTAGTAACTACTTCTCTCATAATTATTTCTTATAAACCGCCTTTCTATTGTGAACTGTTAGATAATTTATTCCATACACTTCACAACCCTTAAATGGAGTGTTCTTTCCTTTTGAAATAAATTTGCTTGGTTCAATTACATCTTTTTCATTTAGATTTCAAATTGCAAAGTCTTTTGATTTAGGTAATCCAAATCTCTTTCGAGGATTATTTACTAAAAGATCTATTAGTTTATTTAATGTGATAATCTTAGTTTTAACTAAGTGTGTATATAGTAATGGGAACGCAATTTCAATTCCACTTGCACCAAACGCACTATCTTTTAATCCCTTATTCTTTTCTTCCTTAGCATGTGGAGCATGATCTGTAGCAATCATATCGATTGTTCCATCCTTGATTCCTTTGATCAATGCTTTTTTATCTTCTAATGATCTGATTGGTGGATTGATTTTATACATTCCATCTTCTTTTAGCATAGAGTCATCAAGGATTAAATAATGAGGAGCTGTTTCACAAGTTATGTTTACACCTTGTTTCTTTGCTTTTCTAATTGCTGCAACAGATTCTTTTGTAGAAACATGGCAAACATGGTATTTGCATTTTGTTTCTTTTACAAGCTTAATATCTCTTTTAACTTGTTCATATTCACTAGCTGAACAAATTCCGTTATGTTTATGTTGTTTTGCATATAGTCCATCATGAATATAACCGCCATGAATTAATGTGTTGTCTTCACAGTGAGCAACAATTACTTTATTTAGTTTCTTAGCAAGAAGCATAGCTTGCTTCATTAACTTAGCATCTTGTACACCTTTGCCATCATCAGAGAAAGCAATAACATATTTAGCTGTATCTTTTAATGGAGAAAGTTGTTTTCCTTCTTCATTAATAGATATTGCACCATAAGGGAGAACTTTGATTACTGCGTCTTTCTTAATAATCTTTATTTGTTCCTTTATATGTTGTACAGTATCAGACACTGGTTTTAAGTTTGGCATAGTTGCTACAGTGGTGTAACCACCTTTAGCTGCAGCTTTTGATCCAGTTAAAATTGTTTCTTTATAACAAAAACCCGGTTCACGGAAATGCACATGCACATCAATGAAAGCCGGGATAATTGTATATTGACTAGAATTTAATTCTGGGTATTGGTCAAGAAACATTAAAAAATCAGTATTCTTTTTTTCTAGACCAAAAATGTTAATTCTCAATTTACCCATAATTTGTTCTTATGATATTATAATCACTATTTATATTTTTTATATAAAAATATAAAAAAGAGAGCTTTTGCCCTCTTTTATTTTGATTTTACATACCCAATTACATTAATTATTGAAATGGGTAATACTAGGAATCCAGTAGCAAACCAACTAATAAACATTCACAACCTTCTGTCTGTACCTGTCATTGGTTTCTTTCCGATAGATGGTCATATTCCAAATGCCACAACTAATGCAATTAAGGATCAAAATACAATATTTAATATAAGCATTGTCTTGTTATTCAATGATTTACATGTTGAATTGTAATTTTTGTTTCAAACCATAAATAATATTGCACAAACTAAAGCAGCAGCAGTTAATATACCAACGCCAATGTGAATTTCACATAATCTACTAGTCTTAATAGGCAGTAAGTCTGTATCAACATATAACATGGTCATACAAACGCCTAATGCAATAACAAATGCAAATAATACAAAACCAATAATTGATGTCGCCAACAAAATAGGTTTTACATTTCTTTTTTCTTTTGACATATTTTTTCTCCTTATTAATATTTTATAGTTAACATTGGTATTAAAGAAAACAAAATATTAATTGTTTTTAATAAATATATATTGCATTTGTATACCAAAAATGCAATATATATATATATAATTTTTTTGGAAGGAAGAATATGAAAAATAAAAAAACATTAAATTTAGTATTAAGTTTATGCATTATTTTATGTACACTAGTTTGTGTATGTATGGCTTTATCTGATAGTTTGCAAACACTTATGTTTCAAGGTGAAGGATCAATTGAATCAGTTAACAAACTTAACTGACGTGTTGCGGGACCACTAATTGGTTTTGCTTCAGTGGCTGCATTATTATCATTAATCAAACTAATAATGTGTTCACTACCAGCGCAAAAAGACAACAAAGCATTAGGTGCTATTGCTATCGTGTTTGATATTCTTGGAATATTATCACTAGGTATGATAGCTTCTAGTATTGGTATATGAAATGGAGATATTGGTATATCAAAATTTGAAAAAGCATTAACA
Source organism: Mycoplasmoidaceae bacterium (assembly GCA_024407855.1). The sequence continues at coordinate 74,611 of JAKSVQ010000001.1, forward strand.
TCATGTATATTGCTGCTTGAAATAGGCTCTCCAGTTATGCTAGTTTGTGGATTAGGAAGTTGAATTTCTAATAGTCAAGCTGCAAAATAGAAATAAAAAAAAGAGGTCAACCTCTTTTTTTATTATTGATTTTCTGGAGAAACTTCAACCGTTGCTTGACCTTCAGGTGTTGATGAAGTTGGTTCTGCACCTTCGGCTTCATCGTTCTTGAAGATGGCAATAGATGCAATTCTATCTTCATCGTCAAGTCTAATTAACTTAACACCTTGAGTAGCACGACCAATGTCTCTTACTTCTGATAATGACATACGAATAATCATGTTTTTCTTTGTCATAATCAAAGCATCTTCATTACCACTAACCGCAGCAGCAAAGACAAGTTTTCCAGTCTTTGGTGTTACCTTCAATGTAGTTACACCCTTAGCACCACGTTTTGTTTCACGATATTCTTCAACATCAGTGATCTTACCAACACCACGTGTACCAATAGATAAGATTTTGTTACCAGCCAAGCTAGTACTAAATCCTACAACTGTACCACCATCAATATTAATACCCTTAACACCAGCAGCTGTACGACCCATGTTTCTTACATCAGAAACTTTGAATCTTACTAGTTTACCAGTAGAGTTACCAATGAAGACATTGTTATCTTCACCAACAATCTTAACATCAAATAGTTTGTCGCCTTCTTTTAATCCTAAAGCAATCTTACCATTTCTATTAATATGTTCGTATTCAATTAGTGAAGTACGTTTTACAATACCATTTGCTGAACAGAAGATCAAAGATTTTTGTTCTTCGTAATCATCAATTGGTAACATTGTAATAATCTTTTCATCTTTTTCAATTTGGATAAAGTTAATTGCAGGGATACCCTTAGATTGTTTAGATCCAACAGGAATTTCGTGTCCTCTTAAACGATAAACTTTACCATAATCTGTAAAGATTAAGATATCAGTGTGAGTATTAGCAACAACAATCTTAGCAACATTATCATCATTGTGAGTTGCTGTACCAGTTACACCGACACCACCACGGTGTTGTGAACGGTATTCATCAATTGGAAGACGTTTTAGATATCCTCTTGTAGACATTGTAATAACGATGTCTTCAATAGGAATTAAGTCTTCGTCATCGATTGAAGAAGATAAGTTGTATGCAATTTCAGTTCTTCTTTCATCACCGAATTTGTCAACAATCTTCTTTAATGCAGCAAGAATTAAATCAATTTGTTTGTTCTTGTCTTTTAGAATTGATTCATATTCTTTGCAAGCAGCTTCAAGTTCTTTAATTTCATTAGTAATCTTAGCTTGTTCCATTCCAGATAATGAACGAAGTTTCATTTCAAGAATAGCTTTAGCTTGGATTTCACTAAGTTTGAACTTACGCATTAAGTCTTCTAATAACTTCTTGTCGTCATTAGCTTTCTTAATCATATTAATGATTTCATCAATATGTTGACTAGCAATGTGTAAACCTTCAAGAATATGTAATCTTGCTCTTGCTTTATCTAAGTCAAATTTAGTTTTTCTAATTAAAACATTAACTTGGTGATCAATATAGATTTGCAAAGCATCCTTCATGTTAAGAATTCTTGGTTCATTATTAACAAGAGCCAACATGTTAACAGAGAAGTTTGTTTGCAACTGAGTCATCTTATATAGTTGGTTTAAGATAACTTCAGGAACCACATCACGTCTTAATTCAATAACGATTCTAATACCTAAACGGTTAGATTCATCACGTAGGTCTGTAATTCCTTCAATCTTTCCATCTTTAACTAATTGAGTTATCTTTTCAATTAATTGAGACTTGTTTACAACATATGGAATTTCATGGACAATAATTCTTGGTTTACCATTGTCCATGTATTCAATATCAGTTTTAGATCTAACTGTAACTGAACCATGTCCAGTTTCAAAATATTCTCTAATACCACTTGCACCAACAATTGTTGCACCAGTTGGGAAATCGGGGCCTTTTAACACTTCCATGATTTGGTCAATTGTGCAATCAGGATGTTTTGCAACTAGTTCAACACCAGCAGCAATTTCATTTAAGTTGTGTGGTGGCATGTTAGTTGCCATACCAACAGCAATACCGCTTGATCCATTAGCTAACATGTTAGGGAATGTTGATGGTAGAACTAGCGGCTCTTTCTCTGAACCATCATAGTTATCAACTAAATCAACGGTATTCTTTTCAATATCAGCTAGCATTGTATCAGCAAGCTTAGACATTTTAGCTTCTGTATAACGCATAGCAGCAGCGCCATCACCGTCGATAGAACCGAAGTTACCATGTCCATCGATTAATGGATATCTCATAGAGAAATCTTGTGCCATACGAACCATTGTTTCGTAAACAGCAGTATCACCATGTGGGTGGAACTTACCGATTACTTCACCGACTAGTCTGGCTGATTTCTTATATTGAGATCCAGAAGTCATTCCTAAGTTTCAAGCAGCATATAGAACACGTCGATGTACTGGTTTAAAACCATCACGAGCATCTGGTAATGCACGAGCAACGATAACACTCATTGCATATTCAAGGAAAGAGTTTTGTAATTCCTTGGCTATTTCTTTTTCTTCAACTTTAGATTTATCTAGTTGTTCACGAATATTATTTTCATTTGCCATAATCTAAACTCCTTTCCTTATGCATCAATGTTCTTAACGAACTTCGCATTGTTTTTGATGAAGTCTTTTCTAGGAGCAACATCATCACCCATTAAGAAACTGAATTGTTTATCAGCTTCAATTGCGTCAGCAATTGTAACTTTAACAATTGTACGGTTAGTTGGATCCATTGTTGTTTCTCATAGTTGTTCTGGATTCATTTCACCAAGACCTTTATATCGTTGAATAGTATATCTTTGGTTTTCCCCTTGTTTCTTAAAGTCTTCTAACTCTTGGTCAGAGTAAGCATATTTAACCGTCTTACCAGCTTGATATTTGAATAAAGGTGGTCTTGCAAAGAAGACATGGCCTTGTTCAATAAGCGGTTTCATGTATCTAAAGAAGAATGTTAACATCAAGATACGAATGTGAGCACCATCGACATCGGCATCAGTCATGATGATGATCTTGTTGTAACGAATCTTTGTCATATCTATTTCAGGTAAAACGCCGATACCGATGGCAGTAATTAAAGCTTGAATTTCTTGGTTATCGAAAATTTTATCTGTCTTAGCTTTTTCTACGTTAATAATCTTACCACGTAGTGGTAGGATTGCTTGGAATTCACGGTTACGTCCCAACTTAGCTGAACCACCGGCAGAGTCACCTTCGACGATATATAATTCGCAGATTGATGAATCTCTTGATGAACAGTCAGCAAGTTTACCAGGTAAGCCACCAGTTTCAAATGGAGATTTGCGACGAGTAATTTCTCTTGCTTCTTGTGATTTCTTTCTCGCTTCAGCAGCAAGCATAATCTTTTTGATGATCATGATTGCTTCATTAGGGTTTTCTTGTAAGTACTTTTCAAAGATTTGACTAGTTACGCTGTTAACTAGTTGTCTTACTTCAGTGTTACCTAATTTACGTTTTGTTTGACCTTCATATTGAGGGTTAGGGTGTTTAATCGATAAGATTGCAACTAAACCTTCAGTTACATCGTCTTTAGTTAACTTGTCATCAGTATCTTTCATTAACTTCTTTTCAATTGCAGCGTGGTTAATGACTCTTGTTAATGCAAGTCTAAATCCTTCTTCATGTGTACCGCCTTCAGTAGTATTAATGTTGTTACAGAAGGAATATAGTGAGTTAGCATATCCTTTGTTGTATTGGAATGCAACTTCAACGTTAATATCGTAGTAAGTTTCTTCCAAAACGTTAGGAACTTTTGTTTTTTGTCTAATTTCACCATAAATAATATCTGGAACTAATGGTTCTTTATCACGGTTTAATTCCGCAACATATTCATTTAAACCACCTTCATAGTATCATGTGTATGATTGTCCAGTTATTTCATTCTTATAAATAAGTTTGATTCCCTTATTTAAGAATGCTAATTGTTTCATTCTTCCAATAATACGTTCATCTTCATATGGAAGTTTTTCCATAATTGTGAAGTCTGGAACAAATTCAATGGTTGTACCATGAGCTTTGTCTTTAGACTTACCAATTTTCTTTAATGGTTCTTGTGCATGACCGCCTTCTCTAAATTCTACGAAGTATGTTTCATAATTACGGTTTACTCATACTTTCATGTATTTTGATAAACCGTTAACACATGATGCACCTACACCGTGTAGACCACCAGAGATCTTATAAGATGTATTATCGAATTTACCACCAGCGTGTAAAACAGTTAATACAGTTTCAACTGTTGATTTTCCTGTTTTAGGGTGGATATCTACTGGTATACCACGACCATCATCGTCGACGATAATGGCACCATCTTTAGTTTGAGTAACGATAACTCGAGTAGCATAGCCACCCATACATTCGTCGATTGAGTTATCCACAATTTCCCAAATAAGTTGGTGAAGACCATCTATACCGGTTGAACCGATATACATACCAGGTCTTTTTCTAACTGCTTCCAATCCTTCTAGGATCTTAATATTGGAGGCATCATATTCTTGTTTTTTATTTTCTGCCATATTTCACCTGTTATTTTTTGGTTAATGTTAAGCAAAGGTCATTGTTAATGATAACTTTATCACCAACAAATAGTTTTCTGCCTCTACGATTGTCAGCAACACCATTAATTACAACGGTATTGTTGGCTAGAAATTCCTTAGCTTCTCCACCTGAAGAAATAACATCGCCAAACTTCAAAAGTTGGGCTAAAGTTATAAACTCAGTACGAAGAAAAATCGTCTTGTTTAACATAAAGAAATTATAACTTAATAAACTTTTTTATACCAATAATTTATTATTGGTATAAGATTAGAGATTACTTTTGCATTTGCGCGCGAAAAAGAGCAAAAAATGAGATTTGCATCAAAGATTGAAAAAAGAGGCGAAATTTAGCCTCAAAATCACTATTTTTTAATAATTTTTATTTTATTGTATAATACACCTACCACTAAATGGGGATGCACAGGTTTCGACATCTAGCATATCTGATTTAAGTGGCAGTGGGGTTAGCCCCTTATAGCTCAAGGCTGTCAACGTGCAGACTCTGAAAATGTTAACCTTGAAGAAGCTTTCATGGCTAACAAACTTCAACAAGCTAACTACAACTACGCTTTAGCCTAGTTTAACCTAGCTAACAACTAATACTTCTTAATCTTTGTATTTGTTGCTACTGTTTAAAGATTAATATCTCTATTGATGCTAATAAAATAGACGAAAACTATTAGCTATGTCTATACCGTGTTAGTTTGATTACACAAGAGTATAGATGAAGCTAGAAATTCAAACTAAACTGTAGAAGCTTATTTTGGGTGTTAGATGGAAGTGGGTTCGATTCCCACCATCTCCACCATAATGAAAAAAACCGAGGTAAAATCCTTGGTTTTTTTGTTTTCATCTTATAATAATAAAACTATGTCAAAACAAATTTCAACACAATCAAAACCAAAGAAAAGTGGTTTATTAAAAGCAGGAACACTTACATTTGCATTAGCCATTATTGGATTAATCATCGCTGCAGGAATGGCAATTATGCGAGTAGCACCAGCAATAGTTGGCTTAATAATGCTTATAATATTAGTCTTCATAATACTGTTATGTAGTGCCTTTACCGCATTTATTATTTGAGCTTCTGATGGATTTAGAAGTTTTATCACAAACTTCTGATCCATTATTGAAAAGTGTTTTAATGAAGCGCAAGGGATATGAGTTACGATAAAAGAGTTCTTTCCATATTTAGCTATTGCTTCGGGTGTATTAGTAGTTGCAGGATTTGTTGTTAACTTAATAGGCTATTTAAAGAATAAGAATAATAGTAAGCAAAAAGGTCGATTTATCGCCACAGCAGTTATGCTAGGTGTAAGCGCAATATTGATTCTTGTATCTGGCTTGGTATTATTCCTAATATAGTAAAAAAAAAAAAAAAGAGGATATCCTCTTATTTTTTTGGCTTTTTGCTAATCTTACTTGTTCTTTCCTTCATGATATGAGTAGAAATATCTTTTGAAGTAAGTTTCTTACCACTAAGTGCAGCAGATTCAAGAGTTTTAACTTCTTTTCTAACAGCCTTAGGTGATTTCATTGTGAATGTAAGAATAACTGAGAAGACACTACCTAATAAGATAATAGCTGCTCAAACAACCATTCCTCATCCTAATGGTGATAGTGTAAATGTTAATTCTTCTTCTGTTCAACTTTCACCAACAAGTTGGAATCATGATCATCCTTGATTTATTTGTGCTTCTAGTACATCTCTAGGAGTACCTGTTGTTACGCTAGCACCAGCTTCAAGTCATTTTCAGAAACTAACAACAGTTATAGCTATAAATCCTAATGTAAGGATAACTGTTATTAGAATCAATATTTTTCTAAACGTATAGCTACCGTTAATACTTTTAACTAAACTATTACGTTTTTTATTTGTAATATATGCCATATATTCTCCTTTACTCAATAATTATAAAATATAAAAATAAAATAAAAATGTAATTTTTAAACAACTCTTTATATTTTTATATATAATGAGTAAGAAAAGTAAGAAAGATAAGAAATAATGAAACAGCAAAATTTTATTTGAAGTGTAACTGTTACTTCTAAAGGACAAATCAGTTTACCCAAACAAGCAAGAGAAATTTTCAATATTAAAGATGGAGACACTCTTTTGCTTTTAGGTGATATAGATAGAGGATTAGCAATAGTTAATCAAGAACAATCATTAGCTTTTGCTAATGCAGTATTAAAAGCTACAAAGAAAGGGGGTGCAAAGTAATATGTATAAAGTAGTTAAGTGCAAACCTTGGATAAAGGATATGCAAGAACTATTAGATAAGTATGAAAAAGCAGGATGAGAATTAATTAGTCATGCAAGTAACACCGGTACTGCTGGTGCAACATTCATATTTAAGAAAAAATAGTTACATTTTCTATTTTTGTATATAATACATATACCACTCAAGACAGAACGGCTGCCTTGAGTGCTTTTATTTAATAAAGGATAAAATATGGAAAAGAATAATCAATTACTTGAAATAATCAAGGAAATAGCTGATGCAAGAGAAGTAACAGAAGATGTTGTTATCGCCTCTTTAGAAACAGCTATGAAAAAAGCATATGAAAAGGAAACTGCATCCATTGATGAAGAACACGAAGCATATGCTGGAGATAAATGTGAAGTAAAGATTGATAAAGAAACAGGAAAGATTTCTTTATATCGTTTATTCACAGTTATTGACGACGCAACTACACCAGACTGAACAGATCCAGATACTGGTAAAGTAGAAAAAGATTACAATGACTACAACCAAAAATTATTATCTGAAGCAATTAAAATGGATAAGAATGCTAAGGTTGGAGATGTTGTAAGAGAATATGTTGATATCAACACATTACCGAAACGTGTTGTTACTCACATGTTACTTGTTTTCAAACAAGGTGTATCAATTGAATCTAACAAAAACATCTATAAAGAATGAGCACCAAAGATTGGTACTATTGTTTATGCTGAAGTAGAAAAGGTTGACTCTAAGAGTAAACTAATTCTTGTTAACTTAGGTAAAACATATGGTGTTGTTAGAAGATTAGATGCAAACCCAGATGAAAGATTAATTCCTGGTGCAAAATATAAATTTGCTATTAAGGATGTAAAAGAACAAACAAGAGGATGACCAGTTGAATTATCAAGAGCTAGCAGTCTAATTGTTGCAGACTTATTACATACTAACATTCCAGAAATTCAAACTGGAGTAGTAGAAATTAAAAAAGTTGGTAGAGTTGCTGGATACAAAACTAAAGTAGCAGTTAAATCTAACCAACCAGGAATCGATGCTATTGGAGCTTGTATTGGTGCAAGGGCTGATAGAATTAGACCAATTCTACAAGAAATGGGATCTGAAAAGATTGAATTTGCTAACTATGATGAAGAAATTGGTAAATTCATTGTTAACATCTGTAATCCAGTTCCAGTATATGGATATCAAATTACTGAACCAGTATTTGAAGAAGATCCAGAAACTGGTAAGAAGAAAGAAGTATCAGGAAGAAAAATTATTCTTGTAACTTCTGATGATTATAGAGTAGCTCTATTGATTGGATTAAAAGGTAAGAACGTTAAGATCTTATCTCAATTATTAGAAGCAGACATTGATGTAATCTCTGTTGAAACAGCTAAGGAAGAAAATGTTGACTATGTTAAGGTTGATCGTGTTGTTACACCAACTGCAGTTGATGCAACTAAGAAAGAAAAACCAGTTAACAAATTTAGTTCAACACTTGACAAATATAAATCATCAAATGCTGATATTCTAGAATCAATCAACAAATCAAATGAAGTTGTTGAAGATGCAACTAAAGCAACTCCAGTTGAAGAAATTGTTGAAGAAGATGAACAACCAATTGAAATTAGCAATGAAGAACTAAGTTCTTATGCTGATGACTTGGCTGCTTTAGATGAATTAACAAAAGATGTCAAGAAAAAATAAAGGATTAAGGACTTGTCTATATTCAAACAAACATTTTGATAGACAAGAATTAATCCGCTTAGTAAAAGTTAATAACAAATTAGTTATTGACAAAAAACAAAACATGCCAGGTCGTGGGTATTGAATTAAACCCACAACTAAAGCACTAGAAGATCCAAAACTAACACTAATTCTTTCCAAACGAACAAAATGTTCTGTTAGTGAAGATCTTATAAAGGAATTGAAAAATGAAACAAACAAAAGATAAAGCAAAGAAGAAAAATGATTATAAGTTCAATCTAAAAGCTTGATTAATTGCTTCAACTTTTAGTATTATTTCAGCAGCATTAGGAGTTGCTAACTTAGTTATTCACTTTGTTGATAAATAAAATTTAGGAGGTTTATAACATGGCTAAACCAAATAAGAAAAAACAACAAGATACAAGACAATCAGTTGATATACGAAAACAGATGAAGACCATTAAAACTGGTGTTCAAAATGGTGTTTTCGTATTTACTGGTCCATTGACTATTGCAGAATTTGCTGCTAAATTAAATAAACCAGCAACTGAAATTATTAAGTATTTCTTTATGAAAGGTAAAGCATACCCATTAAACAAATTACTTACAGAAGAAGAAATGGGAGAAATTTGTTTAGAGTTTGACTTAGACTTTGAAAAGAAATTACAACTTGATGAAACCAACGTAATTGAAAACCTTATTGTTGAAGATAAGGAAGAAGATAAAACTAAAAGAGCACCAGTTGTTACAATCATGGGACATGTTGACCATGGTAAGACAACATTATTAGACAATATTAGAAAAAGCCATGTAACCGCTTCTGAATTTGGTGGTATTACACAACATATTGGTGCTTACCAAATTATTAGAAACGGTAATCCTATTACCTTTATTGATACACCAGGCCACGAAGCATTTACCGAAATGCGTGCTCGGGGAGCAAGTGTTACTGATGTAGTTATTTTAGTTGTAGCCGCAGATGATGGTATTAAACCACAAACTGAAGAAGCTATTGACCACGCTAAAGCTGCTAAAGTTCCAATTATTGTGTTTGTTAATAAAATGGATAAACCAGGAGCTAAAGCAGACAAAGCACTATCAGATTTATCTGAAAGAGGATTAACTTGTGAAGAATGAGGTGGAGATACTTTAGTAGTCAAAGGATCTGCTTTAAAAGGTGAAGGTATACCTGAATTACTTGATGCCGTTATTACTTTAACTGATATGCTTGAATTAAAAGCTAACCCTAACCGTGATGGTATGGGAACATGTATTGAAGCTAATATGGATAAAGGTTTAGGACCTGTAACAACATTATTAGTTCAAAATGGAACAATCAGAAAAGGTGACTTTATTGTCTTAGGCGAAGTATTTGGAAGAGTAAGAGCAATCTTTAATGACTTAGGAAAAGAAATACCACATGCTATTCCTGGACAACCAGTAAAAATAACTGGTTTATCAGAAGTTCCAGTACCAGGAAGTAAATGATTAGTTATTAAGGATGAAAACCTAGCTAAAGAATTAGCAAGAAAAGTAAAAGAGAAAAATGTTAATATCTTTAGAAGCCAAATAAAGCAAGTTGATCCTAATGATACAAGCAAGAGACTTAACCTTGTAATTAAATGTGATGTTCAAGGATCGCTTGAAGCAATCAAAGGAATGCTAGAAAAAGTAAAAATTGAAGGTGCAACAATTGATATTGTTCGTGCTGCAATTGGTGCAATTTCCGAATCTGATATTCAATTAGCAAAGGCATCCAAAGCCAACATTATTGGTTTTAATGTTCGACCAAATAAAGATATTAAAGATTTGGCACACGAACAAATGGTTAAGTTCTACTTCTACAATGTTATTTATAAACTAAAGGAAGATGTTATAAACATGCTATATGGATCTTTAGATCCAGTATCAGTGGATGAAGACTTAGGTGAATGTACAGTTAAACAAACTTGGAAACATTCAGCTGTTGGTACAATTGCTGGTGTAGCAGTAACATCTGGTAAAGTTCTAAGAAATGCAATGGCTCGTGTCATTCGTGATGGAAAAGAAATTTACCATAATGAAATTGCTTCATTACACCGTGGTAAGGAAGTAGTTAATGAAGTAACATCAGGACATGAATGTGGTCTTGTTATTAAAAACTTCAATGATGTAAAAGTCGGAGATATCATTCAAATCTACAAAACTGTTGATAAATCAGCTAAAGATATGGCTGAAGCCAAAAAATAATTTTCTATAATAAAAATGAAAGGTGGTTATTATGCAAAACCATCGTAAAAACTATAATCATGATCGAATTCAGCAAACAATGCTAATTGTCATGTGCAATACATTAAGAGATGAAATATATGATCCAGTAGTTAAATTAGCTACATTTACGGATCTCAAACTAACTAGTGATTATTCTGAAGCAAGAGTTTTAGTTGATACATATGATCGTAAGAATATCGATCAAGTGGTTGAAGCATTAACAAAGGCAAAGGGTGTATTTAAAACATCTTTGGCTAATCAACTTGAGATTAGAAAAATTCCTGAACTCATCTTTGAAAAAGATGTTTCAATTGATCAATCATTAGAAATTGAAAAGCTAATTAATGCTATTCATAAAAAAGATAAGAAATAATATAAATAATAAATATAATTAAAAGACAATGGAAGACAACAAACAAAACAATACGAATGGTTCTAATCAACCAGAACCAACTAATATGTCTAAACCGATTGAGCAACCAAAACCTGCTCAATCTGAGCCTTCTATCGACTTGTTAACAAAAAAAGCTAAAGAAGAAAAACAAGAATTTGGTTCTGCTGGTCATGATGATATTAACAAGAACCTTGGTTCTTTTGGTAATACCGTAGTTCAAGCTGAACCAGCACAAGCACCAGAAGTTAAACTGGATGTTGACGCTAAGGTTGTTGAAAAAGCATCACAAGAAAAGATTAACTTTGAACGTTTCACTAAGACAAAAAGAGCAGAACGTGCTGCTAAAACTAAGTTTGGTGAAAAAGTATCAATGATGCTAAGAACTAAACAAGGTCTTAGAAGGACATGATTACTTGAAATGATTGGAATGGTTATTATTATGGCCGTATCCATCACATTAATAGCTTGTCTAACTAAATATAAAGATTGTGGTGGTGATGGACCAATGCATTTAGCAGAAGTTCAAAACCCACTTAAAGTTGGATTGGTGTTTGCTTGGATTAGTATCTTCCCATGTGTTATTCCATTAGTTTACTTAGTAACTACTTGGTTCATTGGAATTAACGAAGTGGCCAAATCAAGAATCTATCATTACATGTTCTGGATTTGTTTGGGAGTATCATTAATATGCTTCATCATTGGATTTAGTTGTTTAATGATTCCTGCTCACTGATCACTAATCTATCCACCATTCTAAAAAATAAAAACTAGGCAACAAACCTAGTTTTTTTAATGGCGGAAACGATGGGAGTCGAACCCATGCACCGGAAACCCGATCTAACACCTTAGCAGGGTGTCCTCTTAACCACTTGAGTACGTTTCCAATAGTAGTTATATTTTAACTTATTTGTTTGTTTTTCCTATAAAAAATCAAAAGGTACAATAAATCGGGCTACGAATGTAGTTAAAGCATTTGCAATATATATATATATATAATGAAGGCGAATAAATAACCAAGGAGGATAATATGGGATTATTTAATTCAGCTGCTGCAATGGCAATAACAAAGGAACTTGAAATTGAAACTAAGGCAACATTGGAAGAAATTAAAGCTGCTTTAGAAAGTGCTAGAATCAAAGCAAAAGTAAAAAATAGTGTTCTAAATGGTAAAAGCAAAGGTCTATTTAGTAAAACACAAGTAACTGCAACTGTTCATGATGATGGTGATACAAGAATGGGATCTGTAATCATTGTTGGACCAGCAAAACATGTTTCTAGCCAAATGGCAGAGCTTAAATTACATCTTAAAAAATACATTAAGTAATTAATTGCATTTGTTAATTAAAAAAATAGAAGCAGTTCTATTTTTTTTAATTCAATCTTTCTTTAATCTTTTCTACTACCATTGGTGTTCGAGCACTAGATAATAGGTGGTAGTTATCAAATAAGATATCTGTGATTTGATTAGCTAGTGTTACACTATCGCTTGATAATGTAGTGTGTTCAGGTCCATGCATGAAGCTGATAGTTCCAGTTGTGTTAGAAACAACAAAAGCTAATGCATCAGACCTTTCAGCAATACCAAAAGCAGCACGGTGTCTTGCACCATATTTAACCGGCAACAATCTCTTACTTACGGGTAAATAACTTGATAGTGATGCAATTCTTAAGTTACGAATAATCATTGCACCATCATGTAATGCTGATTCATGGTTATAGAAGATTGAATAAACAAACTCCGCAAAGAATGGACTATCAACTTTGTTACCTAATTGAACATATTTTTCAAGGTTATCTTTGTTCTCAAATACGAATAAAGCACCAACTTTATTACTACTTAATCTAGCTAAAGACGTAGCAAAAGCAGTAATGAACGTTGCAACCTCATCAACATTAATAACCCTTCTTTTTTTATCTTTGAAGACGCCTGATTTACTATTTTGACGACGTTTAATACTAAAGTGAGCAACTCTCACTAGATAAAAGACGATTGCCAATATAACAATTATTAAAAGCACACCTAGGAAAACTAGACATGTTCATAATAATTCATTTGTATATTCTTCAGAACGTAGCATAAATTAATTATATTTATTAACATTTTAAAATGTTAATAAATTAGTTTTACAAAATCATAATGTGTTGCTTAGCAATAGCATTAATTAGATTAGTTCGATTAGGTACTTTATTAGCTAATATAACACCTTGAGGAGTTAAACTTGATAATGTTCTAGAATAAGAGATATCTACTAGGAAATAGTTGACATTGTGTAGTTCTAAGTCAAGTAAGTTTTCCTTTATTTGGTTTGGTAAAGTATGATACTTTTTAACACTAAATGATAAGATAACATTGTTAGGGTTAACATCGAACATTTTAATTTTCTTTACAAGATTTGCTCCAGATCATATATTCTTATTTAATTCATCTAGAGGGTAGTAAAGTAATAATTTATATTTATGCAGTTGTTTGTTATTAGCATAAGCTTCTAATGATCTAATAGCTAAATGTCGTAACAAAGTATTAGCTATAGATGATTCAAACTTATTCATAATGTCATCAATATTGCATGTTAGCATTTTTGCCCAATAATATCTTGGACAAACATAGATAACTTTATTTTTGTGCATCTTAATAAGTTCAAGTTCAACATTAATATCATTTAAATTTAATCGTTGACTCAAAGTTGCAAAAGATATTTCATCAGAAAAATCTTGGGTTGTCATATCAGTATTAAATAATTGAATTATGTTTTGTCTTGGTTCATGGTTATCATGCTTAATTACATATTGATTTCTCTTTAAAAGAGATTCAATGTTGCAACTATGGATACCATAGACACTTACATATGCTAATACTTGCGAATCAGCAAATTGAATTTTTTTTAATTTATTTTCTAAAGCTTTTAAATTATCAGAATCGTTTCTAGTAACTTGTTTATTTCCGATAAAAGATTTCTGTAGATTATTGATGTAATATTGGTTACCAATTAATACCAACCCATATGTATCATATGTTGATTTAAAAAATAATGCTTTATCTTTATCAAACAACGCATGTATTCTATCAAGAATCAAACTCCTTTTTGTTTCTGTAGCTTCAATTGTAAAGCTAACAATTAATGCTTGACTAACATTGTTTGTTTTAATAAAATCATTGAAGTATTGATCAAAAACAGTTGGAATTAAATAGTATTTGTCAATGTAAGCTCCTTGTTTAGCCATAGTCGACATATGTGATAATCATTTATTTATTCCACGAATGACTGCGTAATAAAAGATAGTTACAACGATAGCTATGATGCAAACAACAGAATAATACAAACTGTATTCATTAATATTTGCAACAATTGAAATAATCATCAATATCAATGTTGTTAAACAACTTAATAAGAATGTAGGTCAAGGCCTTCATTTTATAAAAGTTGTACCAATAGCAATAGCAGCCATAAGTAAGACAAAGATTAATCTCATTAATCAATCAACATTAAATTCAACAAAACCGTTGTATTGATAAAGGATTCAAACTATAGTTGGAATAATTGCACCAACTTGAACAGAACGGTTATAAAAAATCGTCATGGCATAAATTAAACCAAGAATAGTCAATGGCATACCAATTGCACCAAATGCTAATGACGAAACTTGACTAAAAATAAATGTTAGTAACGATAAAATAAAACCAAACAAAAAGAAATATCAAAAGTTTAAAACTTTAGATTTTTCTAGTTTAGGGCCTAATCTTGTTGCTTTAATCAAACCATAGTGAATTGAAGCAAACACTAATAAAAATAATAGACTAAAACCAAATTCTATTAAGAAGATATAGAAATTTGTTCAAGAAAACATTTCTTGGCTCATATTTATATTATAAAAAAAAGAGCATAAGCTCTTTTTTTATTTACATAATCAAGTGAATTTTGTATCACCTGCACCAATTTCAAAATGGTATTTTATGATACCCAAATCAACATGTTTACAAAGTGATCTATTTTTGATTTTTACAACATTGCCATCGAGCAATTCAAACATAAATCCTTGTTTGTTTACTCCAGTTGGAGCTAATAGAGCCATTTTTACACCACGGATAAATCATTGTGGAAATTTTCCTCTATTTTTCACAACTTGAGCAAAAGTTTTAGATTGATGTTGTTTACCTTGAGTGGTGCCATAACCTAAAGCCACAACCAAAGCTAATTTTTCGCCTTTTTTAACACTATATGTTCCATCAATTTTATTGAATGTTAATGCTACTCAACAACTATTGATTCCCATTTGTTGTGCTTTTAGTACAACTTGTTCACCATAATATCCTGCATCAACACCCAAGTGTTTAGATTTTTTACCAACAATTGCTAAATAATTAACACATCCTGTGAAATTTGAAAGTTTAGCTTTTCCACCATCAAAAGCACGTGGTTCATTAGTAATTAATTGCATGTTTAAGCCAGATTCTTTATTAACTTTTTTAATAAAAGAAACAAGTTCTTTTCTATCTTTTCCAGTAAGAGGTTTTCCATCATAATGTCTAACTGTATGTCGTGCATAAACTGCTTGTACTATATTCATAAATCTCCCCTCAACTTCATTATAGATATAATAAAAATATGAAAACAAAGAATATTTCATTGCTTTTAATTCCATCCGCATTAATTATTTTTCCAATAACTAATATTTGTGTTTCATGTAATGATAAATATGTTGTTGATATGTCGGCATTTGGCGATAGCCTCACAATGCTTTCAAATTACAATCAATATGTTGGTGAAATTTTGCATTTTCGACATACAAAAAATTATGGCATTTGTGGCAGTACCATAGCTGAAGTACCAACACAATCACCATTTGTAGATCGATACAAAGAAATACATAATACATCAAAAATAATTGCAATTGATGGTGGATACAATGACTGTTCATTTAAGGTACCAATTGGAACAATTGATGACACAAATAGTGACACTTTTTATGGTGCTTTAAACATATTGTTAGATGGTGTTCAAAATGAATATAAATCATCTTACATATTTTTTATAACTCCGTTTTATTATGATGATTATCGAGCTGCTGAATTGCAACCATACATTGAAGCAATTAGGCTTGAATGTATAAAATTCAAAATTGATTGTATGGATATATTTAGTCCTGATTTTGACTTCGATTTTAGAAGAGATACAGAAGATGGAATTCACCCAACATTGGAATACTCTAAAAATACTTGATCCCCTGCGATAGTTAATTTTTTACAAGAACACTACTTTGACAAATAAAATTATCAAAATAGAATTCTATTGTCTATATTTGTATAATTTTTATATATGAAACCGATTATTGAAATTGTTAAAAAATACGGCCTAAAGGCCAAAGACATTTTTCCGTTTGGAAATTATGTTGCAAAACTAAATGTGGATAATTTACCTGAAAAAGGAAAAGGCAAATTAATTTTAGTTACAGCAACAAGTCCAACTAGTAGTGGAGAAGGAAAAACAACTATTAGTATTAACTTAACTGACGCATTAAACAAGATTGGCAAAAATGCAATTGTTGCACTTCGTGAACCATCTGTTGGACCAGTATTTGGAGTTAAAGGTGGAGCAACTGGTGCAGGGAAAGCAAGTATTGTTCCAGAAGATAAAATTAACTTGCATTTTACTGGAGATATTCATGCAATCTCTTGTGCAAACAACTTAATTGCAGCTGTTATTGATAATGAAATCTATCAAAAGAGCGAATTAAGAATTGACCCAAATAAAATTGTTCATACAAGAGTTATGGACATGAATGATCGATCTTTACGATCAATTAAAGTTGATATTGATTCACAAACATCATACCATACAAGATTTGATATTACATCTGCTTGTGAATTAATGACAATTTTCTGTTTAGCTAAGGATAAAGATGACTTTAGAAAACGTTTAGATAACATTTTGGTTGCTTACTCATTAGAAGGCAAACCAGTATATGTAAAAGATTTAAAAATTTCTAAAGCAATCATGAGCATCATGGAAGATTGCTTTAAACCAAATATTGTTCAAACATTAGAAGGAAATATGGCATTTGTTTCAGGTGGACCATTTGCTAATATTTCTATTGGTGTTTCAACAAATATTGCTACGCAAGCTGGATTAAAATTAGCTGATTATTTAATTACTGAAGCTGGATTTGGCTCTGATTTAGGTGCAGAAAAATTTATGAATGTTTTATGTCATGAAAACGGTTTAAAACCATCATGTATTGTGTTGGTGTCAACAATCAAATCTGTTATCGAACAAGGACAAGGCAATTTTGAAAAGGGATTAAAGAATCTAGAAATTCATATTAATCACTTAAAACAATACAAAATACCTTTAGTGGTAGCAATTAATCAATTTGCTAATGATACACAACGTGACATGGCCAAATTAACTAAGTTCTTAATTAGTAAAGAAGTTAACTATTGCTTTGACACAGGGTTTGTTGATGGCGGCAAAGGTGGAGTTAACTTAGCTAAGAAAGTTGTTGAGTTAGCTAAAAGTCCAAAAGAACCAAACTTCTTATATGATCCTAAACAAGATCTTCAAACAAAGATTGAATCTATTGTTACTAAGTGCTACAATATCAGAATAATAAATTATTCTGATAAGGCAAAGGAATTACTTGCTAAATATAAAGATAACGGTTTCTATGTTTGTATTAGTAAAAAACCAGGAAGCATTGCAACAAACTATATTGATGGTAAACCAGCGGTTGTTGTTAATGATATCTTATTAAATACTGGAAGCAAATTAGCTGTTGTTCTATGCGATAAAGTATTTAGAATGCCAGGATTACCTAAAGTTCCAAGGGCAAAAACCTGAAAATAAATAAAAGAGACCATATGGTCTCTTTTATTTAATTCCAATAATAATTATTCATTTTTTAAATTAAGTAATATAAAATATTTATATTACTCATATTAACTATGGAGATAGTTTTTAAGTACGCGAGACTAAAAAATAAAGAATTACAAAGAGCTGAACCAACGTTTCAAGCTATTTTTAATGTTATCCATAGTCAAGGTGATAGAATTTTTGCCGAATACATAGACATGTTTGAAGTAAAAACTGTTTCTTATAAACAGATGAAAGAATATGTTTATAGGATGGCAACATATTTGGCAAGTCAAATCAAACTGCCAAAAGAATCTTTTGTTGGTATGTATATGGAAAACTCAGTAGACTGAGTTGCAGTATTCTGAGCACTGCTAATAATTGGTTATAAACCACTATTGTTAAATTGTAAATTACCAGATGATATAAACAATCAAATTTTAAAAACAATGCAAACTAACATTGTGATAACTAACAAAAGTCATTCAAACATTGAAACACAATGATTAGATTTACCAAATAGTGAAGAAATTAATAAACTAGAAATATTTAAAAATGAATCGTGAGCAAATCAAATAGCTATTTGTACAACAGCTAGTACATTAAACTATAAGATCTGTGTTTACAATGGCGCCAACATGCAACAGCAACTAATTAATGCCGAAGATATTATTGGTTCTTGTCCACGAATTAAAAAACACTACAAACATCGTTTAAAACTATTAGCATTTTTGCCATTCTATCATATCTTTGGTTTTGTTGCCACATACATGTGGTTTTGTGTATTTGGAAGAACTATTGTCTTTTTGAATAACTATAGTGCTGACACAATCTTATACACAATTAGAAGATGTGAAGTTACACACATTTTCTCTGTGCCATTATTTTGAAACACTATAGCTCAAGGAATAAATAAACAAATTCAAAGACAACCAGCTAAGAGACAAAGAAAATTTGTTAAAGCGCAAAAATTTGGATTAGCCATTCAAAACATTTTCCCTAATTTAGGTACCAAGATAGCCCGTAAAATGTTTAAAGAAATTGTAATTAACACTTTAGGCGAAACAATTCAATGTTTAATATCTGGTGGTGGATACATACCAGATTCGACACTATATCTATTCAATTCAATTGGTTATCCATTATTTAATGGTTATGGAACAACAGAAGTAGGAATTATTTGTCTTGAAACAAGAAGTAGACCAAAATATCGTATTCAAGGATTTGTTGGTAAACCACTTAAATCAGTTCAAGTTAAAATTGAAAATAATCAATTACATGTATCTGGTAAATCAACATGTGAATATTTGATTAACAAAGATGGAACAAAACAAATATTGAATGGAAATGTTTTTAATACAAATGACATTGCTACACTTGATCAAGATAACAATTTATTTATTCAAGGACGTAATGATGATGTGATCATTGGAGCAAATGGTGAAAAGATTAATCCTGATTTAATTGAAAAAGAATTGTCGTTTAATTACATTAACAGATATGTTGTTACTGAGATTGAACATAAAGTATCGCTTGTTATTCAAATACCAATCAGAACTAATGTTTTGGTGTTGAAGCAAATATGTGATGAATTAAAAACAAACATTGATTCATTGAAAGCAAAAGGATTTAATTTAGAAACAATATATTTTACATATGAATCAATTGCACCAGATAATGCAATTAAAGTTAGTCGAAAGATATTCCACAAATTGCTTGCTGACAAACAAGTTGTATTACACAACTATAACGAATTATCTAACTTATTAGCTAAACCAGAAAATGAAACATTGGATAATATTACTAAAGTTATCAGAAATATTTTTGCTCAATCATTAAACAGAAATGAAAATGAAATAGGAATTAATCAACACTTCTTTTTAGAATTGGGCGGAACAAGTTTAGATTATTGTACTTGTTACACAAGAATTCAAGATGAATTTAATATTTCATTAGAATTAAATAATAAAAAATGCGTAACGGTGACTGATTTTGTCGCACTTATTAGCAAATGGAGGAGGGAACATGAATAAAGGTAAATTTAAAACTTTAAATAAACCTTGAAAAGAAATTCTATTCTCTGCTTCAGGTTTTGGTCCTAACTTATTAATGGTATTGTTAGGAGCATATTTATCTAATGCTGTTAACCCAGCTGCATTAGAGTCAAGCGGATCGCCAGGATGACAATATCAAACAATTAGTGGTATTTGTCTAATATTGCCACTACTATTCTCAATCTTATGAACAGTAGCAAAATGTTTTGATGGATTAATTGATGTTCCATTTGCGGCATTGACTGATGGTTTAAGAACTAAATATGGTAACCGTAGAATACCAATTATTATTTGTTTCATACCTATGGTTGTAGCATTTGCTATGTGTTGATATCCATTATTCAATCATGCCGATTTGAATATTGGTGAACAAGTGGGTAATACAATTTGATTATTTGCTTGAGCACTTATTTTCTTTGCAACCTACACATTAAGCTTGATTGCTTTCTATGGAAGTCTTTCGACAGTTTGTTATGATGAAAAGCAAAGAACAAGAGTATCAAGTTATAAATCGTTCTTTGATACTATTTCATATGCTTTAGTTTATGCATTAGTGCCTGTCATACTATCTAATGCTCAACTTCATATTGATAAGTTAGCATTCTTTGCATTGCCACTAATGTTGACAATGATTATTCCTCTATTCATTATTAAAGAAGGAGAAAGATGAGAAGCTAAAGCCATTGCTCAAGGTTATGATATTAAACCATTAGCTACACAAAAGCCTGTTAAATTTGGTGAAAGTATTAAATTAACATTTAAAAACAAGGCATTCTTAAAATGATTGTTGGTAAATGGATTTGCATTCTTTGGTCTGCAACTATTCTTAGTATCGATGAATGCATTGATTATTGGTGGAATGGGATTAAATGGAACCAATATGACCATTTTAAATACATTTGCATTTGGCCCAGTGCCAATCATGTTGTATTTATTTAACCGAATAAAAGAGAGAAAAGGTATTAGATTTGCTTTCCAAGCTAGCTTGTTATCATTTTCTATTGCCATTTTAGCATTCTTCTTTGGTAGTAGATTTGTTTGAGGTGAAGAGGCAATAATGCAAAAAATGATTATTGGTGTTTTCGGTAGTATTCTAGGATCATATGGTATTGGTTCGTTCTTTATGATGTCATATTTAGTGCCATCACAAATTGCTTCAGTTGAGGAAAAACTAATAAAGAAGAACCATGCATCAATGTATTTTGCTAGTCAAGCTGTCACAACATCAGTAATTGGTGCCGTATCAAGTGGGTTGTTCTGAGAAAATATTAAAAACCTTTGATTTTCTAAAGCTGTTATGGGTGTTGTTAATGCAGAAACAATTCAAGCAGCAGCGCAAAGCCTTGGTGTGGCAGAAGCATCAGTATTTAATTTAGGTGTGTTCTTAGTACCAATTATTACCAGTGCATTCTGTATGGGCGGTTTCTGTTTTGCATTCTTGATGCCAAAACAATATACTGCAGAACTTGTTTACAAGCAATTTAATCTTAACAAGAGATATGAGGTTGTAAAACCTAGTAAGATTAAACAAAGAATTCAATACCCATTTGATGCAGCATCAATAGCTGTTTACAATGCTCTTTGAGTTCTATCTGCAACTATCTTTGGCTTTGCATGATTTATAAGTATTATGAATGATATCAACACTTTTGTAACTAAGAAGCATAACAAATGGTGAATATTGCTAGTATTGTTTGTATTCCCATTTGGTGCATGTTTAGCATATCGATTAAATAAAGATATAGACACCGAATGTAAGAAATTAAAGATTAAGACTAAGTCTTATGCACCACTAATCATAATCTTTAGTTGTCTATATTTAAATTGTGTAAGTTTATCAATCATGCAATATAAGTTAAATAGAATTGCTAGAGTACAACACGCAATGATTCGTAAGACTAAAGGAGCTAAATATGAATAAATTGTTCCTTGGTTTTGTAAAAATTACTGGTCTTCCAATTCAATATGCTAATTTCCGTAAAAAAGTATATTACGAAGGTGGAGATAAATCATTAAGAAAAATTAAAGGACCAGCTTTAATTATTTCTAATCACACATCAGTTTATGATTGTGCATTGTTAATTTATACATTCTTTAATCGCACAATTAGAACATTAGCAGGTGAACAATTATATAAATATAAAATGCTTGCTAGATTGCTAGATAAAACTGGTGGAATAAAAGTAGATCGAAATAACTTTGATTTTAGTTTCTTAAATACTATGTCTTATTGTTTAAGAAAAGGACAAGTATGTTTAATTTTCCCAGAATCGAGATTGCATACTGATAAAGATCCACAAGGATTACTTGAGTTTAAACCAAGCTATGTTTATTTGGCCTTACAAAATAATGTACCAATTATCCCGGTTTATACCAATGGAATGTATGGTAAAAAACGCCGTCAAAATAAAGAAAGAGCAAGAATCATCATTGGCAAGCCAATTATCCCTACTTTATTGCTAAATAAAGAATTTAGTGAAAAACAAAATATTCTTTATATTAATAACTATGTAAGAGATAAGATCGAAGCCTTACATAAGGAACTTGATGATCAAACAAAGAAATAATTATGAAGAAGCGATCTAAATTTACTCAAATATTTGATCCAAAGATGTGACTATATGACTTTGTGAAAATAACTGGTGGTTGACCAGCAGTCTTAGATCAAAGAGTCAAAAAAATATTTTTAGATGATAAGAATCACAAAGGTTGATACCGTGGAAGATTTATAGTAGTTGCAAATCATCGATCTTACATGGACCCACTTATATTAACAAACTTATTTTGAAAAAGAAGAATATTGTTTATTGCAACAAAGGAAATCTTTAAGAAGAAGTTTGCAAATAGATTCTTTAATCGTGTTGGATTAATTAAAATTGATCGAGATAATGTTGCTGTTGAAACATTTAAGAAAGCGAAAGAAGTATTAGATCGCGGACATATTGTTGGAATCTTTCCTGAATCTCATGTTCAAAATCAAGATGAGATAAGAAAATTTGCTCCAGGAACGGTAATGATGTCAGTTATTTGCGATGCACCAATCCTTCCTATATATATAGCAGGACGGAAAAAACGGAAGAACCGGCAAGTAATTATTATTGGAAATAGAATTGATTATAAACAATATACTGATGGCAAATTTCCAACAATGCAACAAATAAATCAAATAACGGAAATTATTCAGCAGGAAGAAATAAAATTGAAAGAAAAATATGATTTATGAATAAAGGATAAAAAATAGTATGACAAATACATCATTAAAAGAAAAAATGTTAAACCACCCAATAGTTAAAGGTTTGGTTAACATTACTAATGTAACACAATTATTACATCACATTAAAAAACAATATGGTAAAGATGAAGCAGTAATCAAAACTGATGGAACAAAGAAAACGTTCAATGATTTATACAATGATGTTTTGATTGTTGCCAACAATTTAAAAAAATATCAAGGCAACATTGGTTTATTTGCTCCAAATGGTTATGAATTTGAAGTTATTGCTTTAGCAACTATGGCAACTGGAAAGATGGTTGTGTGTTTACCAGCACAATTAAATAAGGATCAATTATTTGGTTGTTGCCATAAATTTGATATCACAGTGTTGTGCTATGACACAAAATTAATGGCTGCATCAACTGTAAATGTTAATAAAGTTGACATCGCCTCATTATTTGAAGATCATGGCCACGATGATATTCTTGTTAAAGATATTAATGATAAAGCACCTGCATGTTTATTATTAACTGGTGGAACAACTGGTGCACCTAAAGGTGTGGTATTAAGCCATACAGCCATTATGCGAGGCATGATGAATGGATGTTATGGATTAGACATAGTATACAAACAAAGATATTACTGCATGATACCATTAACACACTCATTTGGTTTCATTCGTAACATGTTAACGGCTTTATATACAGGTAGTGTTATCTATTACAACCAAGATAAGATGGCAATGTTTAAAGAACTTGCAACATTTAAACCAACTGTTTTAATCATTGTTCCAGCTATTGCTGAACTATTCCTAAGTTTAGTTCAATCAAGAGGCCATGGGGTTCTTGGTGGACAAGTTCATACTATTATTTGTGGATCAGCTAATGTTCCACAACACTTATCATTAGAATTTTGAAAACAAAAAATTGGTTTCCACCCAGGCTATGGATTAACTGAATTAGCTAATATGGTTACAGGAAATGTAGAACCAACTAAGTTTCCACAATCAGTTGGACAATTATTCCCAGAACAAGAAACTAAGATTGTTGAAGGCGAACTTTGAATTAAAGGTCGTAACCTTATGAATGGATACTATAAAGATCCAATTGCTAATCAAGAAGCATTTAGAGATGGATGATTTAAAACTGGTGATTTAGTTAAATTTGATGAATATGGTAACCTATATATAGTAGGAAGAATTAAAGACCTTATTATCTTAGATAATGGTGAAAAGGTTTCACCGGCATACCTAGAAGCTAAAGTATTGAAGATTGATTTAGTTAAAGATGCTTTAGTTTATGGTGAAAAAAACAAGAATGGTGTTATCAACTTAATTCTTGAAGTGACTATAAGAGATGGGTTTGCACAAAAACTAAATATTAAAGATGTACAAGCATATATGGAAAAAGAAGTTGATAAGATCAATGATGAAGTCTTGGTTTATGAAAGAATTAGTAAAGTTATAATCCGAAAAGAAGACTTTGCAAGATCTCCAGCAATGAAAATCTTGAGAAAGAAACAATAATATGATCGATAAAAATAATATTTTGCAAAGATTAAAAAAGATCCTAAAGGATGCATTACCAAAACAAGTAAATTTGTCTAAAGTAGAACTAACCGATCGACTTGTTGAGGACCTAGGATTTAATTCCGTGGCAATGGTTTATATGGCTTTTGCCATTGAAAAAGAGTTTAGTGTCGACATTTCAGATTTATCGTTTGCATCATTTAAAACAATAAATGATGTAATAAATTACATTGTAAAACACACTAAATAAGGTATAAATAATATATATAAGGAGATAATATGAAAAATCAAGTTACAAAAACTAAAGATAGAAAAGCTAAACTTTCTACAGTTGGCTATATCTTAGGAATTGTTGCAATTGCTACCTCATTAATCCTTGCAGGTGGTGTTGTTGGAATTCCTGGCATTGTTTTCAGTGCCATTGGTATGAAATCATCTAATCAAGAAGCTGCTAGCAAAGCAAAGATTGGTTTAATCTTATCAATCATTGGTGTTGCTATCGCTATGATTCTAGGATTTGTTGGAGGATACTTCTTATTGAAGTTTATCTTTGAAAACGGAGGACATCCAATTGGATAGGAGACAATTATGAAATTAAGAACAAAATTAATACCATTATTTACTGCAGCTAGTGCTGCTGCTGTAATTGCACCACTAACTTTAACAAGCTGTGGTGATTGAATAAGATATACAGATTTATTACATAAAAGATATGATTCATGAGTAAGACCTCATGATGAAGTAACTGTTTTGGGCGGACAAGCTATAACACGATTGTATACAAATGACACAATGCAAAATACAAATATATTAAGAGATGATATTCTTTGATCTAACTCAACATTGCTTAATATAGAAGAACCACACAGTGCTATTAATGAAATAATTAAATATAAAGAATTTAATTTAGATGTATTCTTTTCAAAGAAGAAAGTATTTGATGCATATGAATCATACGATGCTTATTGTGCTGAATTTGAATCACATGTTGTTGGACAAGTTATAAATGAATCACAAGTTGATCCAGCCAATGAGTATTTAGTTGATGATGGAAAAGCAATTGATGAATTTGATTTTTATTTTGATGTAACAATCTATGGTTTAACTAACATATCTGTCGAAGCAATTTCTCCATCTCTTCTTTCTGATTTACCAAATATGAACATAATTACTGTAAAATTTAATGATTCTTCAACAATTGTTGACACCACAGTAAGCGGTAGAT
Organism: Mycoplasmoidaceae bacterium; assembly: GCA_024407855.1. The sequence continues at coordinate 100,693 of JAKSVQ010000001.1, forward strand.
ATACTCTTAAGGGTACAAATGAAGAAAAGACAATTGAAAATAAGAGAGAGATTCTTAACGACGCTAGCAAAGATAAAATTAAAAATACATTATATTCATGATTTGGAGCAACAACATTAGCTCTTCTTACATTTGCCACAAATGGTGGCGAGTATTCTAAACAACAAAATGCTAGTGATTCATATGGTGCACCTGAATTTTCTTTCATTAGTCATTATTTAAAAAATGTTAAGTATACACAAAATACAAATCAAAAATAGGCATTAGCCTATTTTTTTTGTACTGTAGAAACAAAATATATATTGTGATTATCTTTAATTTGTTTTGTTTCAACTGAGCCTTCGACATCTTGTTGAAGGTTTTTTAAATTAATTGCATCACCATTTAATTTAATATAAGCTTCATGTTGAGTTCAATATTTAGTAAACCATATTTCTCGATCTTTAGCTTTAAAGTAATTATTTAATTGTTTTTCATTTAATAAACGTTGAGCTAAAGAACGACAAATAGTTAATGGTAATAATGTTTCAATATCAATACCAATAGGTTTATTACTAACAGCAATTGCTATTTTATTTAAACTATGAGATAAACTGAAATATACATTTTTGTCTAATGAATATGGTTTACCATTTTCATTAAACTTAACTTTAGTTAAATCAATATATTTACCTAAAGTATCTCAAGCAAAAATGCTTGAGTTTTTTGCTTTTTCATCCTTATATAAATTACAATGCTTTAAAATACTGCTTGGTAAGTTATATGGACTAAGCTTTTTAGGAATGTCTAATACTTTAACAATTTTCATTATTTCTTAATAGACATTAGAAAGTGAGCAATCTGGTCTGGACAACTAGTTCCACGTCCACGACAATCAATACCTTTTAATCTTTCAATAGCTCAATCAATAGTTTGACCTTGAACTAATTTGCAAACTGCTTGCGTGTTGCCAGGGCAACCACCAAATATTTGCATATTTTTAATAATGTTGTCTTCTATTTCAATAATATATTCTTGTGAGCAAACGCCTTGTGGTTTAAATGTGTATTTCATAATTACTCCTTATATTGTTTATATAACCTATCTAATTTTCTTACTAAATGGTTAAGACCAGGTTTAGTTGTCTTAAATTTATGTGTTTCCATTAAATCAACTAATTCTTTTAATGAACTGGATGGATTAGCTAAACGTAAATCACAGAATGTTTTAAATTTAGCTGATTGTTTCTTATATATAGTTAATGTCTTTAAGAATTGAATTTGCTTAACTTGCTTAACACCAGTTACTGTTATTTTATTGATATTACTAATATCAAGGTTGTTTCAACGAGTAACTGACATGTTAGCATCTTTGGCAATTTTATGATCTTCAAATTCTAACATGCAATTACCTGCGCTGATTAGTTTAAGAAAGTCAGATATTTGATTTACTTTCTTCAAATATAAGATAAATTGCTTTTTAGAGTGCTTAGTTAAAACTGGGTAAATACCAAAACTAATAAGCATCTTTTGCATAAAAAATAAATATTCTCAGTCAGAACTTCTAATTTCTAAATGATAGTATTTAGCATCTAATGAGTTAATTGACCCACCAGCCAAGAATGCTCCAGCAATATAAGCTCTCTTACAACAATCTAATTTACATAATTCAGATTTATCAGAAGAGTTTCAACATAAGTCAGTTGATATCTGATCAAAGTTACCAGATATTTCAATGGAGTTAGTTTGTCCATTGATATTTGAAGCATTTTGTGCAATCCTTGTTGTAATTTGAACATTGTATAAATTTTTAAATGATGTAGCAAGGAACTCAATAATAAAAGGAAACTGACTTGTCAATATTCATTTATTTGAACGAAGGTCAATTGTTAAACGATTAGTGATAAAAGAAGAAAGCAAAGCTTTCAAACAGTGATCTTCAAACATTAGACCACAAACTTCTCTTTTTACTTTTTCACTAAAAGTTTCCTTTTTCATTATCAAGATCTAGATTTAATATATTTAACTGCAGAATCAGCAGCTACAGCAGCTTGTTGCATTGCTGGTTGAATCATTTTAGGTTGATTGTTTGTACAATCTCCGCAAGCAAAGAAGCCTTCCATATATGGACTAGACATAGAACTATCAACAATAATTTGTTTTTGTTCATCCAGTTCAACATCAGATGGTAAAAAATCAGCATTTGATATAAAACCATTAGATACAAAGATAAAATCATACGAAACTTTAGAACCATCTGATTTTGTTAATCCAGTTACTTTATTGCCATCCCCATCAATTGACTTAACGTCTTGTGGTTGATATACATCAACTTTAGAAGCAACTTTAGATAATTCATCATAATATTGTCTAGAACCAATTAAAGCAACAGTCTTGCCTTGAGTTAAACTTTTATCACATTCAACACAATATGATAAACCATGGTTAAAGTATTTATCTTCACCATCAACACCTAACTTCTTAATTCCAGTTCCAACTGCAACGATAATAGCTTTAGCTTCTCATGTTTGTCCATCTTCAGTAAATAAATAAAACAAACCATTTTTAGGTTTAATAGTTTGAACATTACCATATACGTAGTGTGTTTTAACTTCTTCAGTTGCTTGTCTAAACACAGATAAACCCAAATCTCTTCCAGCAACATTTGGTTGTGGAGCAAAATCATGGATATGATCAATGTGCATTAGTTTGCCACCAGGCACATCTCTTTCTAGAAAACAAGATTTTAATCCTGCTTGTGTAACAAGAGAGCTGGCTGTCATACCAGCTATTCCTCCACCAATTACGATGACATCAAATTTATTTGTTTCACCAACAACTTCTACTTCTAATCCCATAATCTACCAAGCTCCAAAATAAATCATTTCTTGTGGTTTTCTCACATAGTCACTAAATTTGTTATCTTGATATCTAGCAACTAATGATTGTTTATTTCATCCAGCACCAATCATTCTAAAGACTTCTCCGGGCCCAAATGAGAACAATGTGTGTCAGATTTTGTATTTTCTAACTTTATCAATAAGTAAATGGTTAATTAATATGAATAAAATTCCAATGCTTCCCCAAATTAATGAAGTAATAAATGACACTTGATACCCAAATTGTGAATCTCTTAAAGGTTCAAGAGAGGCTCTAAAGAAACCATATCAAATGAAATATGCACCGGCTAGGTCTCCAGCCTTTCTTTGTCGTATAAATTCAATTCCAAAGTAAAGAATAAAGAACATAGAAAGGTTACCAATGCCTTCTCAAAAGAATAATGGTTGTCTTCATTCTCCATTAATAAACATACCAGGTAAAACCTTATACAGGAATCAAGCAAGGTTTTCATTTGTTACAATGTTTCCATATACTTCTTGGTTGCAATAATTACCTCAACGACCAATAAATTGACCTATTAGTATAGCAGGAACAATTGCATCAAAGTACATTCACATACTAACACGCTTAACTTGTTTGTCACCAAACACATCTTTAACTCGATATTGGGAAATTCGTAAGATAAGTGGAAAATAAATAAAAGCCGCAAGGACAGTTAACATAACACCTCACTCAATAGCGAGTCCTTGACCAAAATTATGGAAGAAATCTCCTCATGGGGTTTGTCCAATAGCACAAGATCCAAATCTCGCACCAAAAATAGCTGTTGGGACACCCATTAAAATAAATCAATAAAATGGTTCAGTAGACACTTTATATCTTTTTCATAATTTTAAACAACCTAAAACAATAGCAACAGCGAATCCAATGATGATGCAAACAGGATATCATCATGAAGATTGAGTATCGGGATTTAATCAAGGTTTTTGTCAACCTGGATCTGGTGGCATATCGCCAAATAATGTAAACATTATTTTCCTCCTTTTGTTAGAATCTTGTCATAGTTGTCAAGATAATTTTCAGCTGAATTATAACCAGCACGTTTTAATTTGTAATCAACAACTGCTGATTCAATTAAACTAGATGTTGGACGACCAGCAGTAACTGGAATAAAGTATTTAGTTAGGTGAACACCACGAACTTTTTCAGTGTGTTGTTCTGCACCTAATCTTTCAAAGTCGTTTAATTTCTTTTGACTTTGCTCTGGGTTAACTAAGTGAACAATAATATCAATTTGAGCTTCTTGTAATGTTTTTTGTCAACCAAACATACGGCTAACATCTAATATTCCTAAACCACGAACTTCCATGAATTGCTTAGCAATATCAGATGGACGGCCATAGATAGATTGTCCATAATTATAAACTTCAATTGCATCATCACCAATGAACATATGTCCTTGTTTTAATAATTCCATTGCCGCTTCAGATTTTCCCGTACCTGAATCTCCAGTAATTAATACGCCAACACCATAAATAGACATTAATGTACCATGAACAATGCTTGTTGGAGCAATCTTCTTAGCAATTCATGGAGATAGTTCAAAGTAAATATCTGATGAAGACATATTTAAGCTACCAATTGTAATATCTGTCTTACCAAATGCTTTTAAAAGATTCTTAATATCTTCTGCTTTAAATGCAGAGTTAAGAATAATTACAGGAGGGTTTAATTTTTTAACACGTCCAAAAATTCTTTTTAATGTTTGATGATTAGATTGTTTGAAGTAGTTTAATTCAGACGTACCAAAAACAACAGGGTTAGTTTGTTTTTTGTAAGCTGGTTTAATGTTTGTGGACAATTCAATACCAATTCTGGCAACACCAGATGATGTTATAAATCTTGTACTAGGACGGCCTTTATTAATTACATGAAAATCAAATTTATCAAGTAATTCTTTTACACTTATTTTTTTCGACATATTGATATCCTTCCATTCTTCTTACACAAACTAACATCTGTTTCTAATCTTAGACTGTTATTTGACTTTTTAGAGACTATATAGTCTCTAACTAATTTAATTTTATTATAGTTAATGTTAATAATCTTATTATTTTTTAGATAAACATAGATTACAGAATTGATTAAATTAGGTTCTAGTTTTCTGACATATTCAACACTATATTTCTTTTCTTTTCAAACTTGTAAGTGTTTATTAATAATTTTTTCAATTTTTTCGTGGCGTTTATTTCGTTTTTGATATTTACGATATAGCTCCATCAATTCTTTCTTTGAAAGTTTGCTTAATTGCTTACGAATTCGATTTCGTTCATAAATATCTAATGAATTAGATGAATCAATCGCATAAGCAATCTTTTTGCTAGTACAGTATTTTTCCAGATCAGATTTGAATTCTCTTAATAGAGGACGATCAATCTTCAATGTCTTATATGTACTTTGTTTCTTAATACCATAGAAGAAATTAAGACTATGACGGTTTTCTTGCATAATGGCAGTTTCAATAAAATCATTTAAGTTATGAGCAATTAAAAGATTATTACAATGAACTTTTTGTGCACACTTAACAAAGAATTCATAGCGGATTTGTCTAGCTAATGTTTGAAAATTATGTTCTGGTGATGAAGCATAAACACTAGGATTAACATTATGAACAAACAAACGGATATTGTGCTTTGCACAATATTCTTTGACAATTTTTGTGTCATAATCACTATCAACACGTTTGTGATAGTTAACATGACAAACTGCAATAATATTTCTTCTAAATTTATGTAACAAAGCCATTGAATCTGGGCCACCAGATACAGCGGCAATGCATTTGTTTTTGTTCATAAGCATAAAAATATTATAGTGATTAAATAAATATGTAAACATATTTATTTATTTTTATGATTTTGCCAAAATCCTAAATTTTTAAAATTTTGGGTAAATATACACATGGAGGATTAATTATGGCAAAGCCATATGGTGAAATTAGTAAAACTGAATTTGACAAAACATATAATGTAGTTGAAGTTTATACAGATATAAATTCAATTATTGCTATGCTAAAAACTTTCAATCCAAAAACTCAAGCTATTGCTCTCGGTCAAAAGAAGAAACCAAGAGATACAATGCCACAATGGTTTAAGCAATGGAATGATGAAGTTTATGAAAAGAAACAACCTCAATGGTTTAAGACGTGAACTGAAGAAGTATATGAAAAACGTCAACCTCAATGGTTTAAGACATGAGAGAAAGATTTTAGAAAAGAATTGAGGGAATTTGCTAAGATAAATGACTTAAAACTTGATCAAAGGTTTAAAGAATTTGCTAAGTTAAATGACTTAAAACTTGATCAAAGGTTTAAAGAATTTGCTAAGTTAAATGACTTAAAATACAAATAATTTATTTGTCTAAAAAGTCAGTTTTTATCAATACTTACGACGCAAGACTCACAATTTTCCTAAATTTTTAGATTTTTAGGTAAATATACATATGTGAGAATCAATATTGTCAACCAAACCAACGAACAAGAGTGTGGTGTATGTGTTTTAACAGCACTACACAATTATTTTTATAAAGAATCGATTGACAAAGAAATAGTATTAGATAAAAGCAATATAAGTGATGGCGGAATGACTATTTTTGATTTTGAGTCTATTGGATCACAATTAGGCATAGAGTGTGAAAGCTATGAGTTAAAGTTTGTTGAATTTCAAAACCTTAAAATAAATGGTTATTTTGTTTTGCTTTTAGCAACACATGGAAGTAACAATCACTATGTGATTGCTAAGAAAAAGAAAAAGTATATAGAAATATATGATTCTTGTTCATTAGATGTAACTAGATTATCTTATGCTGAATTAAAGAAAGTATTCTTAAATGTCTTGATTTTGGTTAAAAGAAAACCAAACAAAGCATTTAGTAAAGTTTTTGGTAATGCAAAAACATTATTAATGCTAGATTTAAAATTTGTTTTGTTGAACCTGGGATTATCAGTAATAATTATTGCGACTTCGATTATTACAGCTAGTTTTTTAAACTATGTAATTGATCTAGCAATTAATAATAGTTCAATTACTAATTTAATTACCATATGCTTTATCTTTGTCTTATTTTATTTTGTAAATGACATATTAACATATGTATCCAATTTATACATGTCACATCATGTTAAAAGTTATTTTATCTTGTTTACAAGCAAAATATTATCAAGTTTACAATGCAAAAAGGCTGATTTTTTGAATAAAGTAGATAAGAACTGAATATTTAAAGTTGATGAATGTGTTTACAATATTTCAAACTTTTGCATTGTTGAAGTTAATAAATTAATTACAAATATCATTTTAACTTTTGCTTGCATATGTATTATTGGCTCATTGCAATACTATTTATTGATATTTGTAATTATTTATGTGACTATAGAAGCAATATTCTTCTTATTTTCATATCGGAAGAAGAAGGAAGTGTTTTTAAATATTGTTCGCTCTGAGAACAATAATGCTAATTACTATAAGAACTTGATTGTTTCATTAACTAAAGAGGTATGAAATAATAAAAGAAAAAGTCTAATTGAAAGAATTAAACAAAACTACAGCAGTATTTATAAAAATTATGGAGATGTAGTTTTGTTTAAAAACAATGCTAACTTAATAAAGTCTTTATTAAAGAGTATTGCCGAGATCGGTTTGATTGCTTTAATGTCAATACTAATTATTAAAGAAAACAAATTGAGTATTGGTAAATTAACATTTTTAATTTCTGCTTTTGGCTTATTAAGAAATTCAACAGCAGATTTATTTGGTTATTTTCTTTCCAAACTAGAGTTTGATGTTTATTGACAAGTATACAAAGATATCACTACAGTTGGGAACATTCAAACCATAAAAAAATTTGAACTAAAAGAAGAAATTAAAAATATTACTTTTAAGAGTGAAAACGAATCAATGACTTTGGATATTCATAAAAAATTAAATTGAATTAAGCAACCAATGCTTGAATTACTGCATAAATCTAACCAAATTTTGATTAACAATCACAAAACAATTATTAACAAGGAATTAATGGAGTCATTTATCGTTGTTGATTTAAATAGTTCGTGCAAAAATGATATGTTGATGAAGGTGGTAGAAAATGATATAGATACCTATGCTAAATATTTGCGTTATTTTAATTTAGATTTAAATAAAAATGATCCATCATTCTATGATGGTATCATTTCCAATCTACTTTTACTTTTATCAGAAAACAACAAAATCATTTTTATTGATGATGTGATGAAGTTCATAAAACACAAAGATTTGCTTGTTGTTAATCAGATATTACATAAGGTAAAAAAGAATAATACAGTTTTTGTTGTTGGAAAGGAGGAAAATGATTAAACAAAATATTAAAGTTGCACTTTTTGTAGTTTTAGGTATTTTTACTTTATGAATTATCCTATTTAGCTTTATTAAATTGGATGTAACTACAACAATTGCAGTAAATTTTGAAACTCGAGAATTTATTGTTGATAAGAAAAGTGCGGCTTACATTGATAGCCACAATCGCAGAGATTATTTGCGATTGGAATTTGAGAATCAATATTTTCCATGCAAAGTGTTTGAGGCATATTTAGAAGATAATTGGATGCACTATCCAATTAAATCCATTGATCCCGGTGTAACACAAGTAACAGGATTATTGCAAACTCATTTAATTATGGATAGTCTTAATGTATATCAATATCTAATAAAAAAATAAGGCATTGCCTTATTTTAATATGGCGCACCATACAGGAGTCGAACCTACAACCTTTAGATCCGAAGTCTAACGCTCTAATCCAATTGAGCTAATGGTGCATCTTATAGAATTATAGTTTTTTTAGTCGACGTTCTAAATCTTCTTTTAAAGTTTTAAAACCACTAGGTGTTGGAATAACATCCTTATGTCGTTTTAAAAATTTAGGATGGATTGCTTTAAAAGACAAATTTATTTGTCCAAAGCCATCATCACCAATAACTAGGAAGTTATAGGATTGGCCTAAACTAAAGAAGTTATTTAGATCACGAACTAGATAATCAGATACATTGGAAATGTGACAAATACCAACATTTCCATCAAAGGAAGCTAGGATATATGTTTTAGCTATCGAAATGATAGTTCCTTTGACAATAGACTTATTTATTTCATATTGTGATTGCATCTACTTTCATTATAGATTTTTAAAATGCAGAAAAGACAACAGAAAATTAATCCCATCTTAAATAGTAAGATGCCACTATTTAGCATCTTATGCTTTTTTTGCATTATTTATCTTGGGTTTATTGTTGACTATTGGTATTTAATGTTTTTATTGATTTGACCACTATCAATTAAGTGAGTAAACCCCAATTGGAAGCAATGAATAGTTATTGGTACTATCTTATTACTTTTTATCTTATTAATGATTTTTGCTAGACAATTTAGTCTATTTTATTGAATTAGTTATGGTCTCAAACTAGCAGGATCTGACATAGTCAGAAACAATATTTTTAATTTCTTAGATAGTCATTATTCATCTGAAGTTAGTAGCTTTATCAAATTAATCATCTTTAATGTTAAATCAGAAGAGACAATCATTTTCTATAAACAAACTGTTGATTTAGGTGTGGTTTGATTAATATGTGTGAGTGGTTTTCACATATCATTGATTAGTCGTTTAATCAAACTAATTTTTAAAAAGGCACCAACCGCTGGTAAATATGTTAGCATAGCTATCGTTTCGTTTTATTCATTCTTATTAAACTTTTCTTATGCAAGTATTAGAGTTTTATTAAAGATAAGTTTAGATTGAGTTTATAAAAGGTGTGAAATTAATAGTTACAACAAATTAGGATTAATTGGTTTGATTATTTGTTTATTAAATCCATCTTGCTTTATGGAATATGGATTCTTATTATCATTTTTAGTTTGCTCTATTTCATATTTTGTTAGTAGTTTAGAATTAAATAATAAAATTTTATCTTCTGTATTAATTAATCTTTTTGCATTTTTAATTACAATTCCATTTGTTATTGAGATGAACCACAAGATCTCAATTTTAACATTTGTTAATGCTTTTGTTTTTAGTTATTTGTCCGGGATAGTTTTTATCTATTTTCTTTTGTTTGCATGAATGCCGTTTATGGCAGTGGTTCATCATGGAATAATAGTTGCCAATTATGTTGTTATTGGTAATATAAGTTTTAGCAATGTTTTTATTTATTCTCAAGCATGACAAGCATGAGGAAAATGTCTTTATTATTTATGTTTTATTCCGGCTTTTAAAGGCGTTTATCTTATTGTTTATAACAATAAGATATAATTATAAAAATGATTAAGCTATACCATAGTGCAAATATTGATTCAGTTAACTGAAGAATATATGTTGACAACATCGATAAAGTTGTCTCATATTTTCCTACTAAAACAAATGCTGTGGATGTAGCAAATAAACTATGTCAAGTAAGTTTATTTGATGATGGTGACGAAAATAAAACCTATGTAGTTTATATCGATGATTGGAAACTCACAGATAGTACTGTTAAAAAGTGCATTAAGGATTTACATGCTTTATCAACAGTTATAAATTTAGCTATTGAATCTGCCACAGTTAAAAATAAAATATTTTCTGAACTAGACGTTGATGTCATTAAAGCAACAGCTGTAACACGAAAAGCAAAAGCATTGATTGTTCATAAATTGTTAAGCAATGCCAAGATAAAATTAGATGCAAATGCAGAAGATAAACTATTAAGTTTATTACCAGACAAAATTGATTTTATTAAAAATGAATTAACAAAACTTCAATTAATGGGACAATCAACATTCACTCAAGAAGAAATAGAAACAATCATTTTTGATTTAGGTGACGCAACAGTATTTAACATTGTTGATTCATGACTTCGTGGAGATGAAGTTGAAACAATTTCAAGGTTAAATGATTTGATTTCAAAAAATATAACAATTCAAGCATTCATTCCTATCTTTGCTTTAAAACTAGTACAAATTAAATTCTTTTTGATGGCAAAGTTAGCAAAGTGATCAAGTGAAGTTATTACCGCTAAACAACAAATTCCATTCTGGCAACAAAGAATTTATAGCGATTTGAGACCCTACGATAAGAAGCTAGAAATTATTAATTCAATGCTTGACAAACTATATGATTTTGACATAAATGTCAAAAAACAAAAAAATATACCATATACTCAATTAATAAAAATACTATTTAAATAATATGAAAAAACTAGAAAAAGACTTATATGTAAAGCATGCTAAAAGGTTACAAGCTATTCTTGATAGCTCGTCTTCTTTTGCACCGTTCTTAACACGTCCTGATTTTAATGCAACAATCAGAACGGAATTAAATGTTTTGGCTGCTTGTGAAAAATTATTTCCTAAAGCAAGAATTGGTAGTCAATACTCTTCTAAGACTTTAGTTAAGGAATTTAATAAATTAACTAAAGCTTCTTTTGAACTAGATAGTAAATACAAATATGAAGATGAAACAGATTTAATTGACTCTATCAATTATCTATTTACATTCTGTAACAATATGTTTAAAGTAAATCTAGATGATATTGTTGCGGGCAAAAAAGTAACTGCAACTGATCCTCATATTGATTTAAAAGCCAAACCTCAATTTGATGATGAACCACCAAGACCAAATTCTAATTTTGCTTTTGCTGGTGGAGGAATTCCATTAGCTGCAACACCATATGAAAACCCATATTTACTAGGTAAAGCATATGCAAAATTAAATGATGATATTAAACAAGGCAAGTTCTATCGTTATAAATCTAAACCTAGAATTGTACCAGTGATGAAAATCATTTCAGTTGTTTTAATGATTTTGTTATCACTAACATTTATTGCAACCTCTGTATTTGCATTTATGGCAAACAATTTGCAAGTCAATGTAGAAGGTGAGGTATTAGGACTAAGAACTATTGATAGCGGTATTATTTACATAATCTTATCTGGTTTTTGCGTTTATCCGGTTGTGATGACACTAATATCACTAGTAAATGGTAAGAAAAAGAATAATCCTAATTTATGATTCTATTTTAATTGAGGATTCATTCTAATGGCAATTGGTTTAGCTTTCTTAATGATAATGCTTGATATAAACAAAACATGATTATTAGGTTATTCCTTAGCTGAAGGTGAAACGCAGACATTAAGATATCTTGGCTTCCAAGTCTGAAAATGAATGTTTATTGCTCTATGTTCAGTTATTGGTGCAAATATTATTCCAGTCGTTGTTGGATCAATTTGTAACCCTAAAGCTGATCCTGCTGCTATTGAGAAGAAGATTAAAGAATATGTTGATTTATTTTCAGCAGAATCGGGACAAAACCCTGTTCCACCAAAAGCTGATGTACAAAAACCAACAGAAGTAAAAGATCCTAAGGATAAAAAGGATAGTAAGAAGAAGTAAGTAGATGATTGATCAAAAGGAAATGAAAAACTCTAAATTACAAGTAAAGAAGTTTTTCTTTCCTTTTTCACCAATTAAATCTTTTCGTTCAGTTCGCTTATTATTTTTAATGGCAATACTAATAGCTCTAAGACTGGTTTTAGGTCTTATAACTATTAGAATTGCGCCATTTGCTTTATCTATATCTCTAGCATGAATACCAGTAATGGTTATTGGTTGATACTTTGGCCCAGTAGTTGGACTAGTAATGGGATTTATTACAGATACAATTAGTTTCTTAATGGCTGGTGGAGGTATATGATTCTGAATGTATGCCTTGCAAGAACCAGCTGTTGGATTATTATCTGGATTGGTTGCGGGGTTATGTCGTTTCCGAAAGCAAAAGAATGGTGAACATATTACTTTTGATATCATTGTTAATCAAGTTTTAGTAATAGGTTTTGCTGTAATTAGTTATGTTGCATTGCTTGTTTGATTAGATCCATCTATTCACTTTCAAGGCCATGAAGAAGAATATGAACAGTTTTATCAAATTTATAAATGAACTGTAGTTGCTGGCATCTCATTATTAATTGTTGTCTTTGAAGTATTAACAATTTTGACACTTACCAAAAGGATAGGTAATGAAGAACATCAGGTAATGATTAATTTTGTCTATGCTAGTTCTTTGGTGGTAATTACAATGTTAATCTTTTCAATTGCTCTTGGTCCAATTACAGCGGTAGAGTATATGAAATTTATTAATGGTGGAATAACACCCGAACCATTTTTGAAGTATGGATCACTATTCTATTTAGTACCAAGAATAGCAATTGAGGCTATAAAAGTTCCAATTGAAGCATCAGTTTTATTTGGTATTGTTTGTTTGTTTGATGTAAAAGTCATTAATATTGTTAATAAGATAAATGCCTCATGATATTAAAAAAAATAAGCATTAATGCTTATTTTTTCTATATATAAATATATAATTTTTGTGATAAGAGGTTTGTATGAAGGCAAAATCTAAATTATTTTTATTACCTATAGGTGCCACAGTCATAGCTGGTGGTGCGGCGTGCACTGCTATATCTTGTGCACCAAAAGAAGAAACTAAATTTGAAGTTAAATGACTTGCGACAGATGCAAAGCAAACAACAGTATCGAATGTTAACGCAATCTTAGGAAAAGAATTTAAGACTCAAATTAGTATTAAAGATACATCCGAACTTAAGATTGACATAATTTTAAATTACAATACACCTGAAAAACAAGAATGACTTAGTGAGGGTGTTGACTTTGCCTGAGAACCAACACCAGATGTTTCAGGATCGTATGATTTAACAATTTGGGCTCATGCTGTTAAAACAACAGATATAACTTTGCTATTAACTATTGATACAGAACTTGTAGTCGACACAGAATGTCAAGAATCTGATTTTGATGACGAAATAATGCTTACTAATCCATTGGCTCGTCAAGAGAGTGATTTTGAAACTGATATTGTTGTCACAACGCCATGACGAATATTAAACTTAACACCAGCATTATATGTTAATGGTAGAAAAATTGATCCAGTGACAGATGGCACAACTAATTGGGAATGAACTAAGGATACTGAAACAAAATCGCATTTAAAAGTGTATAGTCATGTCATAACAACCGCCACTAAAAGTATGAAGGTTGGAGCAATATTAGAAGATAAAGCTAACCAATTAACAATCTCTGGTGGTTCTCCTTCATTGAGCGGATATACTGATTTTAAGGGCTCAGACAACAAAAACTGAATACCAACTTTTAGAGAAAAACAAATTAAATCAACAGATGTTGAATGATCAATAAAAAAGAAAACAAATGATGGAGATATTGAAATTTCTATTGATAAAAATGGTTTAGTTTCATGAGATGCAACACAAGTTCATGGTCAACTTAGTGTTCAATTTGATGTTGAAGCTAAATATACATTACCAGGGACAACACATATCTTCACTGCTGCACCCCAAACAGTTGAATTAAATTTGAATACAACGTCATTTGAATTTACAACTAAAGATAAGACCGAGCTTGAAGGAACAGAAGGTATAAATAAATCTGACGTTCTTACAACGACAACAAAAATAAATGAAAGTGATCCATCTACATGAGGTTTAAATGTAGAATATTCACTTAAAGAAACGGGTAGTACAACTGCTGATGATTTAAAGCATTTTGAATTTAACAACCAAAAATTAAGCTGAAAGAGTTCAATTGTTGAAAAAACTTACACTTTTAAAATTGTTGCAAAATGTGAAAACAAACCTGCTTCTCAAACATATAAAGCAGAAATATCAGTCACTGTAGCAATTAAACCAGCAAAAATAACTATTTCAGGCGGTACTACAAAACTTGACGGTGGCAAAGAAGGTAGCAGTGGAAAAGATAATAATCCTTGACAAATTAAATTTAATGATAAAAGTGTAGACGATACTATCGGTTGATCTATAACTTCATGTACTCCGTTACCAAAACCTGATGGTTTGGATATTGATGATGATGATGGTTGTGTTTATTGAGACGAAACAATACCAAATACTACTACGAAATTTAAAGTTAAAGGAGCATGATATTCTAGTATTACTGGTAAAGATTATTCTATCGAATCAGATGAGATAACTTTAACATTCACCGCAAGAGAATTTACTGTTTCTGGTAATCAATATCTTACAGGAATTGAAGGGCAAGACGGAACAGGTGGAAACTTTACTGCAAGACTTGATGGTGAGGATGTTACTAGTGAAGCAACATGATCAATAGCTTGATTTGGCCATGAAGAAGAAACACCTTCATGGATTTCGATTGATAAAGGTGTTATTTCTTGAGATGGTTGTGTAACTTTTGAAGACCAGTCTAAGTACATATTTGTTGTTAAAGCAACATTAGAAAAACCATGAAAAACATATGTTTGAGATTCTTCATCAGCCGAAGGATGCGGCCCAATTACTTTTAATTTAACAAAGGCAACTCTAACATGTGAGGGTGGATCAACTGAAATAGTCGACACATATGAAGGTCAAGAATATAGAGATAATAAACAATGAATTTGTAAATTGAATGGGGAAGATCAAGTTCAACCAAGTGAATACATAATTGAAAGTGAATATCCACTTTATACATCATTTGTAAGAATATCTGAAGATGGACATCTTTACTGAGATGTAAATACATCTTTTGGAACTGGATCATCGCAAGACATAACAATTAAAGCAAAATACCATGATGATAGATTACAAAAGGATATTGTTAGTGACTCAACTAATATTCATATCGATATTCAATATTATGAAAAATTAATTAAGCTTAACGACAAAGTTGAAGACATTATCTTCAACACAATTGAAGGTGATGGTGGAGAGTCAGACGGATGCTTTAAGCTATTTGTTGGCGGTCAGGAAACAACAGTAAATTCATGAGAAGTTAAAGAAGTTGAACCTAAAAGCATGGAAGGCAAAATAACAATAGAAAACCAAAAAGGTGAAAATTTTGGTAAATTATCTTGAAGCAATAACATTCCAGTATTGCAACAACATGACCAACATATTGCATTTAGAATTTATGCCTACTATAACTTACCATGAATGGAAGGCGAACAAAATGTTCAATCAAAAATTGTTCAACTTTATATCAATCCCCTAATATTTAACTTAGAAGCTTCATCAGAACAATATACCTTTAATGCAAATGAAGGCTTTGCTGGAAATACAAAGGATAAGTTGATCTTTAATACTACATTTGGAGTTGAAGGCCAACAAGTTGATGTTACTGATAAAACAACATTTACTATTGTAGATGGTGGTGATACTCCTGCTGAAGTTTTAAGCAAAATACATTTCAATAAAGAAACTGGTGCAATCGAATGAGACGATAGTATTAAACATGGAACATACAAAATTAAATTACAAGCAGAAATTGAAAAAGAAGGTTTAGAACATGAATTTAAGAAAACCTCAGAAACCATTACTTTAAACCTAAGAGAAAATCACATAGGTTTTAAATATGCTGAAGGCGGAAATAAAGATTCATGTAATGAATTTACAGCCCATGACTGAAAAAACAATTTCCAAATATGTTGAACTGGAGAAGACGCTCCAACAACAACCTTTGAAAGTAATATCACATTTAGTGGCACTACCCCTGCAGGTATCCAATTTAAGCGTGAAGGTGATGACACAGTTCGTCCATATATTGGAACAAACGTTCATTCTGATAAGTACGAATTTACAATGAAGGCATCATATACATTGCCATCAATAGGTACAACATATGAGGCTGAAATTGATATGGAATTGGAAGTTTTTAAAAAGAACATTACAATTAGTGGTGGAAGTGAAGCATTAACCGGTAATGAATGAGACGGTGGTGAGGATGACACACCATGAGTTGTTAAATTCAAAAAAGTTGGTGATGAAGATGTTGTCGTTACTGATGACTGTACATTTGAATTGGTTAAAAAGTCAGATAACATCCCGAATGGCGCTATATATTATGACAATGGCGACCATAAGACAAAGTGAAAAAACACAATGCAAGCAGGAGAATATAAGTTTGCATTCAAGGTTAAATATACATATAGCGGTCAAGATTATGAACTTGAAACTCATGTTGTTACATTAACACTTAATAAAATTGACTTCACTATGAGTGAAGGTGTTAACAAAATTGAAACAACAGAATGAACTGAAGGCTCTGCTAGTAAGGCGTTCAAGGTTGTTTTGGGTGGAGCAGTACAACAAGACGTAACAGATAACGCAACATGATCAATTGTTGCTGATGAAAGTATTAAAAACAAATTATCAGTTAATAAGGGACTTGTATCGTGAAATGGTGAAGTGTCTAGCGACTTAAATAATAAACAATTCCAAGTTAAGGCAGAATATGAAAAGACAAGCACAAACACTAAATATAGTGCAACTTCCCCTATGATTACAATTAGTGTAAATAATGCCACATTTAGTATTACTGGTGGACAAGTTGACATGATTGGTAAGGAAGAGGAGCCTGGACAAGCAAGTAGTGCTTGAACTGGCAAATTAAATCCTGGTGCAATTGTTGAAGGTGATGAGTTATCTTATGAAATTGTTGACTGCACTCCACTACCTGAAGGCGCAGAAATTACTGTTTCTGAAGATGGTCTAGTTAAATGAAATGAAAAAATGAAATTAACTCAACAAGGACACCCAATTACATTCAAAGTTAAAGCTACTTTGAAAAAACAAGGTAGAACGAACCCATATACATATACAACTGACACTCTTTCATTAACAATTAATAAATCATCTCGTCAATTATTTGACGAAATGGAGTGATCAGAATTGATTTCTACTCTTCATGGTGGTGGCGGTCTTGCTACATTAAAACAAAAATTAACAATGACTGAAGACCAATCAACAGTCGGATTTACTAAGAAGGTAACACTAACTATGGGTGCAGACGATGTAGTTGAACACACAGTTAGGGTTGTTGCTGAAAACCACGATGAAAAGTCAGATGAAACCGGAGCAGCCGCACTAACATTTGAATTTGTTAATGTTATTACACACGCTGACGGAAGCGCAGAAACATATTGAATGTTCCCACAACCAGTCTCAGAAGAAAATGGTTTCATGGACACATGAGCTACATCAAGTTTAAGAAGTTATTTGAAAAACGTTTTCATGACATATTTGCCTGAGACAATTTCTAATGGTATTGTATCAGTTAAAAAAGAATATGCTGAATATGAAGGTGGAGAATACGCAGGTAATGTTGATGATAAAATATGGATTATGTCAGCTACAGAAGCGGGAGTTGCAGGCTCTTCTGAAGGTGCATTCATGAAAGAAGGAACTGTATATGATTACTATAGCAGCGGCGATGCAGGGCTTCGTATTAAGTCAACAATTGATGGCAATCCAATTAATATATGAACAAGATCAGCAGAGTTAGGAGAATGAAGAACTAAGAGAAATTGATTTGGTATTGGAACGAGCGGTGATATATTTGATCTATACGCAATAAGCGAGGAAAAATTAATTGTATTGGCATTTGCTCCTTGCTTCTGTATCTAATAAGATAAAGACTACATAGTAGTCTTTATTTTTTATTAATCTATAATAATCTATATAATTAATATATTAATCAACGAAAGGTGGTGAATTTATGCAAAAAGTAATCGTAAAAGATGGCGATTTAAATGACGCTATGAAGAAATTCAGCAGAATTTCTGCTGAAACTCGTAGAGCTGCACAAGCTCACACCTACTACTTAAGACCAGGTCTTAAGAAAGCTGAAAAATCTAAACAAGCACAAAGAAGAAAATTTAAATAATTAGGAGAAACATGATTAAGAAAATATTCAAATCAATTGGATATGGATTGTCAGTGCCATTTGTTGGCTTAGCCCTAATATTTAGTGCCTTATTAGCAAAAAGAAAAGCGAGAAAGTATAAAAAAGATCCTAATAGTGTTTTTCTTGCTGATCGATTAAAACACGTTTACAAAATATTCAACAAGTTCTTATATATCAAACGAGTTGAGGTAGTGGCAGAAGGATTTGATTCCTTGCCAACAAAGCAAATGCTATTCATTGCTAACCATAAGAGTATTCTAGACCCAATGGTTGTTTTTAAGGTTTTATATGAAAGTGGCAAGATGGGACAAATCTCATTTATATCTAAATGAGAACTAGGACAAAAATGACACACACGATGCGTTATTGAATTAATGGATGGTATTTTCATTAAACGTGATGATGGAAGAAGTATTCTTAATTGTTATTTAAAGCAAATGGAAAATGTTAAGAAAGGTTTTTCAATCTTAGTTTTCCCTGAAGGAACTAGAGTTTATGGTGATGAATTTAAAGAATTCCAACCAACAACACTAAAAGTTGCTTTTGAAAACTATATAGCAATTGCACCAATGTCAATATATGGCGCTGATAAGAAAAGAAAAGCTGGTAACACAAAGAAAGTTTATATAACAGCATTAAAACCTGTTCAACCAAACAACTTCATTACAACTAGACCAGAACCATTAATGGGCTCTTTACAAGCAAACATTGTTGAAAAATATAATGAGCTTAAAGTAAAAGCACAAGAAAAGAGTAAATAATGATTTATCTAATAACAATGCATGATTCTAAAAAGCGTTTAGCTAATTTGGATCACCCAGGACAATTAAAAGCAAAAGCTTGAAAAGCTATTGCCAAATTAACAAATCATAAAACTACTCTTTACCCATTAGAAACTTTTACCGCTTTTAATGATCGTCCATTACCTAATAGAGTAAATATTGTCTTTACGAGAAATATTCGTAAAGCTAAGAAGATGCCTAATGCATTAATAACTCATGATAAGAAAGATTTAGTTTCAACATTTGGCGGTAAAAATGAAGACTTATACATTATTGGCTCAACAAGATATATTATTGAACTATTTGCCAAAGATGTAGATTACATTATTGACTTTACAACAGAAGAAATGGGATTTACTGTTCAAAGTATCTTTGATTCTATTAACTTTGCTGACTATGATTTATTAAAGAAACAAGATTGTGATGGATATGTTACAAGATACTTTGTTCGAGCTAAACAAAACTTTATAGGATACTAGAATGCAAGAATTGAATTTAAAATTGTCAGATTTTGATGGCCCGCTTGATTTGCTTCTAACTTTAGTTAGAGAAAACAAGATGGATATTGAAAACATCAATATTTTGACTATTGCTGATCAATACTTAAAGTTTGTTTATGGGCAAAAGAATCTAGAAATAAATGAAGCTAGTGAATATTTATTAATTGCTAGCACACTCGTTTGAATTAAATCTAAGACAATCTTAAGTCAAACTGTTAAGTTATCAGAAGAAGAACAAAGTCAAATTGATGCTGAAAGACAAAAACTAATTAATCAAATTGTTTTGTACAAAAAGTATCGTGATTTAGTCCCTAAACTAAATAATTTCTATGATAAACGAGGAATGATGTTTTCAAAGAAACAAGATGATGTTGAAAAGTTATTAAATAAGAAGATTAATAAAGAAGTCTTTGTTATTCCAAACAAAATTAACTTTGGTGCTTTGCAAAAAGCAATGCAAGCAGCATATGATAAGTGAAAACTTAACATGTTCAATAATCGAAAGATTATTGTTCAAGAAGTTTCTGCTGAGCAGGTTGAAAAGGAAATTCAAGAGATATTTGAAAAATACCCAGATGTTACAAAATACTCATTATCTGATTTCTTTCAGTTAATTGATGAAAAGTATTTGTCAGACCAATATCTAGTAACATGCTTTGTGTGTTTACTAGACTTGGCAAAGAATGGTCAAATAGTTTTGCATCAAAAGGAATTTGATGACGACATATATTTTGATGTTATAAGGAGATAAGCTATGAATAAAAAATCTGTTATTGAATCAATACTATATACAGTTGGCTCTGAAGGAGTTGAATTATCTGCATTAAAGAAAGTATTAGATATTCCAACTAATGAAATTAAATCTTTGTTAAAAGAAATGGCAAAGGAATATGCGGATAATGAAAATATTGGTTTATGTATAAAAGCTTTTGGTGAAAAATACTATTTATTAACAAAAGAAGCTAACCATGAGTTCTTAGCAAAACTAGTTGACATCAAAACTAAAAATCCACTTACTCCTGCATTATTAGAAACATTAGCTATTATTGCATATAACCAACCTTGTACTAGACAAAAGATTGAAGAAATAAGAAATATTGATCCAACATTTGCTGTCGATCGTTTGATTGAATTAGGTTTAATTGAAAATACTGGTCGAGCAGATACACCAGGGAACCCATTCTTATATGAGGTGACACAAAAGTTCTTTGAACTTTTTGGTATTAAATCTTTAAAAGAATTGCCACCAATTGAAGAAGTTGACTTTAATGTTAGTGATGATGATCTTAACTTCTTCGATAGTTCAAGATAAAAAAGAGGTTACCCTCTTTTTTTGTTAGCTTTCTTGATCATTTGTTTAGCAACTTTGGTTGCCGCGCGTC
The DNA here is from genome assembly GCA_024407855.1 of Mycoplasmoidaceae bacterium. Next base: position 121,957 of record JAKSVQ010000001.1, read on the forward strand.
TAATTGTTCTTTTTAATTGTTTTGAGACTCGGTGAGTACGAATAACACTTATGTATAGTTCAAGACGTTCACGGGTATTTAGATGTCGATAAGCTTTTCTTAAAGCTTTACGCATTGGTCGAGACAATGATTTTTTGACCATATAGAAACTATGTTGTAAAGAACATCATTGTCTTTCAGTTAAGTCAATCTTTTTGGCAATAATAATGTTTCTTATCTTAATACCGTAAATAATAAATAGACATATTAGGTTCACACCTTCGGATACAACAAGACCCACAGCCTCTTCAATTGGAATGTTTTCCCAAGTTAAGAAGATTGCATAGCAAATCCATCCAGCTGAACATAAGAACCAAACAATCCACTTAAATCACTTATTTTCACGTGTATCTTTCGTTCTTATGACAAAGACCATATCGGGCACAAGTAAGAAGATTTGACTGACCACAGCAACCCACATTGCTACTTGAATTGCTATATAAGCTCATGTCGGTGCTGAATTATTACTTACTATAGTAAGTAAACTAAAATTTTCACTCATATTTACCATTCTCCCTATATCTATAATATATAATAATATGTATAAAAAGTAGAAACGGAGCAATAAAAATGAAAAACAATTTAACCTACTCTTTAGACCAAATCAAGAAATTCAATGATGCTGAATGACAAGAATTCAGAAAAATGCGTTGAGGTCAAAAACAAGAAACCTACAACGATAAGGAAAACATTCCTGACTGATTCTGACCAGCTCAAAAAGAAAAAGACAATGAAATCAGAAGAAAAGCTTGAGCTAAGAAATGTAATGCTTATGCACAATCAACAACTCCTGCTGACTGATTTATGCCTAGCAAGAAAGAATACGTTGAATTCCTTGAAAAAGTAGAAATTCGTAAAGCTAAGATTCTTGAAAAGAAAGCCGCTAAGAAATAATACTATTTAATTATTTTAATTAAATACATTTTAGATTGCAAAATCTAAGATGTATTTTTATTTTAGATATAAAAAACTAGGCAAAGCCTAGTTTATTGAATTGGATGTGTCATTTACATGGACAATCATTGTGCTATAATGCAGTCTTACAAATGTTTCTATTGGTGTTTCCACTCCAAATAATTTAATTTCAACTTTAAATTGAGAAACAGGAACAACAAATGAATGGTTTGTACCACTTTCAGATTCATCATATCCTATCGGTACATTGCCAAGTTTTAAAGTACCTTCTTGTGTTTTTAATGCAAAACCTGTACCATCCCGTTTTAATTCTACTGAATATCGGCTCTTAGCGCTATCTCAAGTTCCTAGGTATATTTTATGATCACCATCAATTTCACTAAAAATTATTTCACTATCAGAGACAATTTCAAATTTTTCAAAAGATTGTAGAGTGTCTTTAGATTTGATAAGTTTAAATCCAAGAATTTCAACTATAGTTTCGTTTGGATCAATAGAACAATGGAGTTGTTCAGATAATCCGATGTCTGGACAACTATCAACATTTGATAAGTAATATGATTTATGACGTAATAACAATCCAACATTAGAGCCTATATAGTCAATAATAGGTTCATCAGTGGTTGGAATCACAGAAGCTTCATAGAAGACACGTAATTTAGTAGAATTATCAACAATTCCACTGTAGTAATGACAGTTGTTAATAATGATTGGTTCAATTGGGTCTTCAAAAGAAATAACTCTTTTTGATAACAATTTACAGTCATAATTTATAGACCATGGATTTTCATTTCGTGAATATGGTCAAATAGATTCAGCACCCAACGTTTCATCTAGTAAACCAATGTGTCAACCACCAGCATCATCATTCATGTCTTCATATGCAAAGAAAATTACATTGTTATATTTAATGTTAAGATCACATGTTTGTGTTTCTTTATCAGATAGATTATCTTGAGTGAATACAACATGCACTTTTTGAGTAAATGATATTGTGTTATAAGATATTGGTTCAAAACCTCATTCCCAAACAGTTGTCTTTCCAAAAGTAGGTTTTGAAAAACCAAATGAACATTCTTGCATGTCATAAATAGCAGCATCTTTAATAAAAGGGACCACATTTAATCTCGCAGCTGCAAGCATATCATCTTGAAATAATGTTGGATTTTCATTTACAGCAGTAATGTAGTTTTCAATTGCTTCGGCTTGAGTTCATGTGTGACCTTCTGGATATGGAAGACTAGGATCTGGTTCATATACATAGCCACTTTGACCCTTTTCATCAGTTTTATAAATGTCAACCATGTTGATTGGTTCAACTCAATTAGTATCACATGATGCTAGGATAGTTGTTGGAACAACTAGCGTTGCAGGCAACGCGATAGGGAATAATACTTTAGTTAATTTTTTCATATGATACCCCCCTATTTCATCGTTACTTCTTGTAAATAATAAGAAGTTAAGAAAAGTGATGTTAATGTTTTATATAAACCTAAGTCACCAATAATTCAATTTTGGTTTCCAGGAGAATTGTCAGCATCTCTATTTAATATTCAATCATCCGCAATTTTTTGAGACACACCAGTTTCGTAGAAAATCTCACCGCTTAATGTTGAGACAATATTGGTTTTAATTGATCAGTAACCGATATCATCTACTGGTGGTAAAGCGCCATCAAAATATGATGGACACATTCATAATGCAAAAGGTTCAAATGATATAACTTTTACACCAAATCCTAATGGTCTGTTGAATGCAATTTTGTCTGTAATAATAAATGGCACATCATAAAACACAATGGTTCCATTGCACAAGCCATTAGCATATCCTGTAAGGATGTCGTCTCCAACTAGGAATTGAAAAGTAACATCATTAATTCTTGAATTAAAATTTAATGTGAATGAAAGACGAGGGATGTCTCATGTCAATCCACCATCAAGTCAATCAACAGTTTGGATACGCATTTGTAAATCAGAAATAACAAAGTTATTGTAATCATAATAATCTGTTGGTATTCCCATAACATCACGCACCTCTATTGGGTTACGAGCATTAGATTCTGCATTTGGTGGATTAATAGGCTCAAGAAGCTTAACTCAAAATAAATATTGTTCGAAAGCGTCTCCAACTGCTGCTTCACTTCACATAAAATCTTGAACAAATGTTGTTAAATCTTTTTTTAATTGCTTAACATAATCGTGGTGAATAGTGTATCTATCAAAACTACCATGAGCATGTTTTTCAATAGTTGGGTAAAAAGGCTTACAAACATTGAATGATCGACCAATGTAAGGATTTGTGTTACAACTAGTTAAACTTATGGGTGCAACTGATGCACTCATAACTGCTAAACTAGCTAAAGGGATTAATTTAGTTTTTAACTTCATAAAATCACTCTTTCTATGTCTATTATATAACTAATTCATTTTTTAATATATTAATATATATGAACAAAAAACCAGGTACTACCTGGTTTTATTTGTTTTTTAAATTACTTATCAGTTATTACTAACGAGGTAATTGCGGTAAAATATTTAGAGTCAAAGAGTTGTAGTTTAGATAGCATATTAAAGTAACTGGATCAAATTCTTGACCATCAATAGAGTATTGAACTTGGAATCTCAATGCCTTAGCTGAAGTATAGAATGGAACATAATCAACTTGTCTTTTATCAACTACTGGATAATCAGTGTATGGATCGCCCTCTAAAACAACAGGGATACGAATATGAAGAATGTTGTATGATTCTTCAAATGTTGGATCCTTATAAACAATGATCTCGTCTGCACCTGTTCCTGTACCAACATTTGTACTAATAGTTCTTAGTGCTGTAGGTTCTTCTTCATCACCTAAGAATTCAGGATCTTGAACAAATGAAATGTTTCCATCTTCACCTTCTACATCAGAATATAAACCAATTTGTTTGATTTGGAAATTGTTACCAATAGCATTAGCAATAATAATACCATCAATATATTGTTGATCTGGTGTTCAACCACTTTTGTTCATGTCAACAGTTAATGGTCGTTGTTGACGGATATCAATTGATGGAGTTATTTGTTCCAAATAATATGATTGGAAGTTGAAGACAATAAGTCTAGAAGATAATGCAAACACTACATTACTTCAACTGATGTTTTCCTTTCTAGAATCAGTAGGAAATCATAGATTTCTAAATGTTTGTAGTGATAAAGCATCAGTGACATTGTCGTGTTTATTTGCTTTAGACCTTGTTATATATTGAGTTCTAAGAGGAAGATATTCCTCAATTTCTGTTTGTTCAACATCAACATTGTAATTAACACTTCATGGATTTATATTTGTGATATAAGGTAACATTGAGTCATCAAGATGAGTATCACTATATCATGTTGCATCATCAAACATACCAATTTTTCAATTACCTTTTGGTTTTGTAGTATCGCAAACTGTATAGAAGATAACATCCCTGTAAGATACATTGATATTTAACTTAATAATATTAGTGATTGATCATACATCACCTTCGATAACATTTGTTTGAAGTTCAAGATTAATTACTTGATCAAATGATACAGTTGGATAATGTCAATCAGCTTCACCGAAACCTCAAGTAGTTGTCATACCGAATGAAGGTTTTGAAACACCAATTTCAAATTTATTGATTTTGTAATCAGTTGAAGAGAAGAATCTTTGAAAATAATAATCAATTTGCTGATGAGCAAATGTAGATTGTCCGTACATTACATCTTGAATAAATGTACGAGGACGAGCCTTGCATTCATCAATATAGTTTTGAGTTGCTTCAAATTGGTCTCATCTGTCAATATCAGCTTGGTAAATATCAGGAGCAAATGGCCCATCAGTTACATCATATATTCTCATTCATGGTGAACATGATGTCATTGAAATAGCTAAAGGAGCAACAACGCTTGCTGTTGCAAGAACTGAAGTTAATGGAATAAGTTTATTTTTAAGTTTCATAGTTGTCCCCTTTCTAGTAAATAAAGTCATTGCAAACTATTCGTTGGAAGTATATAGGAGTTTGGATTGCAGTTAATGTTAGAGAACGCGCTGCATCATTATTAAAGATTATTGAGTCAGTGAAATTATTATCACTAGCATTTGTGTTAATGCCAAAAGAGAATACTCTTGTTTGATCAACAGCAGATCCTGATAGTGTTGTAGTTTGGACATCCGCATTAATATCAAGTAGTATATCATAGTGCATTGTACAAGGTGAATATTCACCAAAATAGTTTGCTATTCATTCTAAGAATGGTGAACAAACATTGATTTGGAAAGGTTTGTCAAAACCGTAATATAGTGGGAAAACCACACTCCTTGGATAAACCCAAAATGGAACGTTAATAAATTCTAATGAACCATAGATTTTGCCATCTACCAAAACATCATTACCTATTGGTAATATAGATGAATAATCTCTTAAATTAAATTGTTTAACTTTTGAGTCAAAATTAATTTTGCAAGAAATTAATGGGATGTTCATGTCATATTGTTTTTGTCCATCAAATCAAACTTCGAATGGATATGATGTGACTTGCATTCCTGCAACAGAAATGTTTTCATAATCATACATAGCATTAGATGCTGCATATCTTACTGCACCACGTAATAAACCTGCATCAGTTTTTCCATAACCATTGATAAGGTTTTCTATACAATATTCGAAATATATAAATGGTTCAAAACCGGCACCAAAGTTTGCTTTAGATCAATACATATCATCAATGAAAACCATAGGGTTTTCTACTAGATGTTTAGTATATGCATCATTCATATCTTTTAATGTCATATTACCTTGCTCTAGTCTTTCATATTGAGCTTGGTAACCATTAACAAGATTGAAGGTTCCACCATTTAATTGACCACAGCTAGTCAACGAAATTGGAGCAACAGTTGCTATTGTTGCAGCAATACCAGCTATAGGAATTAATTTAGCTTTTAGCTTCATAAATAATCTCCTTATATTTTTTATATAAAAATTATATATTAAATAGAGAAAAAAGCAAGAAAATAAAAAATTACTAAGTAATTTTTAATTCATTTTTACATAGATAGCAACGTGTTTTAGTCCAGTATGACTCACTACAACGGTTGGAAAGTTAACTAAATCATATGGAATTGAACCATAATGTGTTGAATATTCACTAATAAAAGCAGATTTTGTAGTTTCATCACCAAATGGAACAAATAATATCGCTTTAGAAATCTTCTTACCATTGTATTTTTCGGTGATATGTTGATCTAAAATAGCAAACAAATCTTGATAATCTTTAGCTTTTTCATAGTTTGTTAAACCGTTTTGATCAAACAGAATAACTGGTTTAATCTTAAAAAGCTTGGCAATTATTGCTTTAGCAGTACTAACACGTCCGCCTTTTTTAAGCTGTTCTAGGTCTTCAACCATTAAAAAGCCAACACGATTTGGAATGACTTGCTCATCAACAAATTTTTGAACATTTGCTTCCGTCGCTTCATTAGATTTTAAGAAGTTTTTAACTTCTTCAATTGTTCAAGCAAAGCTATAACCAATGTCACAAGTCATTACCACATTTAGGTTAGGAAATTCATCTTTTAACAACTTTCAAGAATTGATATTTCCAGAGAGATTTTTATGAATAGGAAAAACAAAAACTTGATCGTATTTTCCGCACATTTCATCAGCAATTTTCATCATATCTGGCATTGCAGCTTGAGATGTTTTTACATTAGTATTTTTGTCTTCTAAAGCTTGCTTTAAATCTTGTTCATGAAAGTCAATTCCATCTTTGCATGATTTAATATTTGAACCGGATTGAATTGTGACCCCCAAAGGGATAACTTTCACATCATCAAATTGCATATCTTTAAGGTTTGATGATGAGTCAATAATAAAACCAATTTTTTTGTTATTTAAGCCTATCATAATTAAGTTATAATTTTTTTATTATGTTAAACATATTTTACCAAAATAAAACACTAAATGATACATTAATCATTAATGTATCATCATTACAAGCAAACAAAATTGAAACCAAAGGTGATGTTACTTTTGGTTACAACGACAAAAATCTAGTATTTATGAATATTAGACATCCAGGAATACACTTTGATAATAAATGTTGTGTTGATGGATTGATATTTCCTGACAAAGAACTTTTAGCATCAATTAGGGGTTTAACAGGAATAGATTTAAATATTTATTTTGACAATGGTTTTAGAGTTGGCAAAATTGAATCATGTGAAGATATCCCAGGTACTCACTTACACAAATGTGTCGTTAATGTTGGATTAGTAAAATTAAACATTATCTGTGGTGCACCAAATGCTAGAACCGGTTTAAAAGTTGTTGTGGCGACAGACGGAACAATGCTTCCATCTGGTAAGGAAATTATTGCTGGTCAAGTTCTAAAATTTCAATCACAGGGTATGCTTTGTAGTTATAAAGAATTAGGAATCAATAAAGAATCTAAAGGAATTATTGAATTAAATGATTCTTATAAAATTGGCGAATACTTTAAAGAAGTATACGCAAATTGCAAATAAAAAAGAGCTTTAGCTCTTTTTATTTTCCCACACAGAAGTTAGCAAAAAGTTTGTCTAGGAAATCTAAATCACCATTACCAACTAGTTCATTTAATAGATCATAACAACTGCGTAAGTGTTCAACTAATAAGTCAATTGGTTGTTTCTTTTTAGCCTTTACAATCACTTGATTTATTTGATTAATAGCTTTCAACAAAGTTCCAACTTGATCTGCCGATTGTAAGTAAGCCATATCAGTTTTGCTAAAGTCTTTGGCATTAACGGTTTTAACAATCAAATCCATTAATGTACTAACTTTAGATTTTTTGCAGCTAAATAAGAAACCATTAGTTGTGTTTTTATGAGACAAATCAGATTTATTTAAAATCACTAAATGATTTTTATTTTTAATTTTTTTTAATAAAGAATTTTCATTCTTTGAATTCTTTTTTGAAGCGTCCAAAACCAAAAGAATTAAATCTGCTTTATTTAGTTCTTGATATGTTTTCTTAATGCCTAAAGATTCTAGAACATTAGCTTTTGATCTGATACCAGCAGTATCAACAAAGTTAAATGTTAAATCTTTGTAATTAATTCTTCCTTCAACAATATCTCTTGTTGTTCCTGGAATGTTAGAAACTATTGCTTTATTTTCATGAATTAGTTTATTTAATAAACTAGATTTACCAACGTTTGGTTCACCAATTAATGCAATATTAAAACCTTGAGTTAATTTGCAAGATATTTGTGAATATTCGTAAAGTTCTTGTAATTTTTTATTTAATACAGTTAATCGCTGAATCAAAACTTTATTAGTAATATTGTCAACACCATCATATTCTGGATAATCAATATTTACTTCAATTGAACCGATTAGTTTGAATAACTCTTCAATAAAACCTTGAATCTTTTTTGTTAGCTTATTGTTTAAGGAGTTTTGTGCCAATTTTAATGATGTTAAATTTGTTGCATTAATGGTATTATTAATGCCATAGGCATTAATAAGATTGATTTTTCCATTCAATAAAGCTCGTTGTGTGAATTCGCCCCGTTTAGCATAGATACAACCTGCTTTAACTAATAATTCAATGATTTTACTTGCAATAAACAATCCACCATGACAGTTTATTTCAATGATATCTTCACCCGTATATGATTTTGGTGCAACATACTTCATCACTAATACATCATCAATTGGTGATTTGTCATGATCAACAATAGTAGTATGTTGAATAGAAAAACCAACTCTACTAATTCTATTAGTAGTGATTTTGTTAATGATTTTAAAAGCATCATCACCAGAGACACGAATGATATGAATTGCACAATTTAGTGGTGCAGTGGCTAATGCAACTATTGTTTTCATTATTTTCTGACCTCTTCTAGCAGGTTACAAATTTGATTATAAATTAATACTTTAGGACTATTTAAATACAAATTATCTTGTAATGCAATAACTTTGTTTGATATTTTTGGATAAGCATTTTTGCATATCTCTAAAAATAAATTAATATCAGAATATTCCATCTTTCGGAATAGATTTAAACCATTATTAACGAAGTTTAATCCGTCAACTGAAACTAAGTTTTTAATAAGATTGTAGTATTCAATAAACTTATCAAAGTTTTCTTTCATGCTTTCAATCTCATAAAAACATTTTTTTATTAGAATTTGATCGACATTTGATAATTCTTTTGTTTGTAAAAATTCATTTACTTGTGATTCATCTTTAGGTAGGTAAATGCTAAAGCATCGACTTCGAATTGTTGGAATAATCGCATTGTAATTTCTTGTTGTGAAAATAGCATAAACACCAATTGGCGGTTCTTCCACAAACTTTAATAAACTATTTAATATTGATTTTGATGCATATTCAATATTTTTAATTACATAAACTCGAATATTGCAAGCTTCTAATCCTGCTCGTGAATAACGAGTGACAAGGTCAAGGACTTCTTGTTTTTTCATTTCTTTGCCTTCAAAAACAAGAAGATCATAATATTTACCCTCATCTATTTTTTTGCATCAAACGCACTCTCCGCAACCATGTTTAGGACAGATAATTCCTTTAAGGATGTCTTTTAGACAATGATCAAAATTAGACAATGGGGCTTGTCTAACAATTAATGCTTGAGGAATTTTTTCTGTACTAAACAGTTTATTTTTCATAAACTTTTAATTTTTTGTTGATAGCTTTCTTAACATCACTAACAACTTTTTCAAATGGCTGTTCAGCATTAATAACAACCAATCCTTTTGGATATTTCTTTATCATGTCTTTATAACCACGATAAACTTTTTGGTGTAAAGATAACTCTTCACGATCTAAACGGTTAAATTCTCGTTGGTTATTAGCGCTAATACGTTTTAAACCAACAGAAGGACGAACCATTAGTAAAATAGTCATGTCTGGTCATAAGCCTTCAAGAACATGATCATTAATACTTTTAACACGTTCCTGGCCAAGACCACGAGCCACACCTTGATAAATTAATGAGGAGTGAACAAATCGATCACATAAAACAATTTCATCATTATCTAAATGAGGCATGATGAAATCATGAATGTGTTGCGCTCGACTAGCAGCAAACAACATTGCTTCAGTAATTGGGACAATTTTATAATCCAATTTGTTTAAGATAATATTTCTAATATCTTCGGCTATCGGGTTATTTGTTCCACCAGGTTCTCTTGTTCGAACTACTTTGTTAGGATATTTTTTAAGTAAATAACGATAAACTTGGTTAATTACAGATGATTTACCAGAACCATCTGGTCCTTCGAAAGTAATGAATAAACCCTTATGATGCTTTTTACTTTCTTCAATCTTCATGTGGAATAACCTTTAGTCCATTCATGTATTTTTGTAGTGGTGTTGGAACTAAAATAGATCCATCTTTTTGTTGGTAGTTTTCAACTACAGCAGCTCACAATCTATCAATTGCTAAACCTGAACCATTTAATGTATGAACATATTTGTTTTGTCCATCTTTATCCTTGTAACGAAGCATCATTCTTCGCGCTTGGAAATCTTCACAGTTTGAACAACTTGAGATTTCTTTATAAGCATTGTATGATGGTAGTCATACTTCGATATCATATGTTTTGCATGAGCCAAAACCCATATCTCCAGTACATAGAACAATACGACGGTAAGGTAAATTTAATCCTTCCAAAAGCTTTTCAGCTTGTCTTGTCATATATTCGTGTTGTTCATATGAATCTTTTGGATTAGATAAAATAACCATTTCTGTTTTATAGAATTGGTGTTGTCTAATAACACCTTTAGTATCTTTTCCAGCAGAACCAGCTTCAGATCTAAAACAACAAGTATTAGCGGTAAATCTAATTGGGAGTTTTTTGACTGGGACAATTTCATTACCAAAGTAGTTTGTTAATTGTACTTCAGCTGTTGGAGATAAATAGTAACCATTAGTTAATTTGAATAGGTCTTCTTCAAATTTAGGAAGTTGACCTGTTCCAGTTAAACTATTAGCATTTAAGATAACAGCTGGTAGCATTTCTTGGAAACCAGCTTCAGAGTTAGAGTCAAGTGTATATTGAATAAGAGCACGAAGTAATTTTGCTCCGTATTTTGTATAGCAAGTAAATCTTGTTCCTGTTAATTTAACAGCACGATCAAAATCTACTAATCCATCTTCGACAGCAAGGTCTCAGTGAGCTTTTGGTGCAAAACCAAAGTCTCTCACCTTTCCTCAACGATGAATTTCTTTGTTTTGAGTTTCATCTTTTCCGGTTGGAACAGATTCGTGTGGTAAGTTAGGAATGCAGAGCATTTTTTGTTTTAATTCTGCTTCCATTGCGCTAGCTTGTTTTTCTAAATCAGCAGATTCTTTTTTAATCTTACTTACTTCTTTTTGCAAAGATGTAGCCTTTGCTTCATCTTTTTTCATTTTTGCAGCACCAATTTCTTTACTAGCAGCATTTCTTTTAGCATTTAGTTCTTCAACTTTTGCTAAAACTTCACGATATTTTTTATCTAGTTTTGCTACTTCATCAACAAGTGGCGGTCAGTCAGCACTTCTTCGTGCTAAATTTTTCTTAATTGCTTCTAATTCTTTTCTAATTCTGTTAATATCAAGCATTTTAAATCTCCTATAGATTAATCTATTTTTTATAATAAAAAATACATTACATTTATTATATATAATATATCTAATCACTATGAATAAAAGAATTACATTTGAATTAACACAAGAAGAATATGATGCTGTGTGCAAACTTTGAGAACAAGCAAAGAAAGCGCCAGTAGGTGCAAGCACAGCATTAAACTTTGATGATTTCTGCAAGGAAATTATCATTTCTGTGACTAAAGGTCCAAATTTAAGTGAAATGCTTAAAGATGTTAACCTTGAAGATCTAATGGGTTCAATGGGAGACTTAAGTCAACTTAAAGATATGTTTGCTGGTTTGAAAAAGTCTGAACCTAAAAAAGAACCTAAGAAAGATGAAATTCCTGATGACAAAAAATACAAAAGCTAATATTACACTAATTTTTTCTATTAGTCGAAAAAATACAGAGCTATCAAAAGCTCTTGATGGTATCGCTAGACAAACAGATAAAAACTGCAATGTTATTTTTGTATTTAATGGCGCTGGTCAATCAGAAAAAGATATTTTTAAAAAATTCAATTTTGATAAATTCAACAAAGTTGATTATGTTTTCATTTCTGAAAACTTAGGCGATTCATATGCTTTTGACTATGTTGCTAAAAACAACTTAGATACTAAATACTTTTATTACTTTGACTCTAATGTTATTTTGATGCCAGACTTTATAAGCGTTTTAAATAAGTTTGTTTTTGAACATCCAAATGCTGATATTATTAGTTTCTTTGGTATTCCAAACATTTATTTCAAAGATGATTATTTAACTATCAGAACATTATCAGATGATTTTTGCTATCGACCATTAATTTTCTTTGATAACAAATTGTTGAATATCGACTATATAAAAAATAACAACATCAAGGAACCTAAATTTAAACATTATCCATTACTTTACTATGTAATGCTTGCTAAAAATAATCCAAAGTGATATTCCTTAGGAAGACAAATTTGTACTGGTTCAAACAAGCCATCATACTCATATAACGTTATGGATTTATTTGACCAATGCCAAGAATTAGTTAATATGCTTGATCAAAAATGATATAAAGACCACTATTCTGAAATTGAATATCTTTGTATCGTTACGTTGTTCAGAAATTTTATTTATGCAATATTTAAGAAAAACCGAACAAACTTCTTATATCAAAAGCGTGTTTTAAATAAAGTTGAAGACTTTGTTGACCGTAATTTTCCAGCATGAGAAAAGAATGAATGACTTTATTCTAAAGAAAATAAAAACGATCAAACATATCTAGAATATTTAAGAAAATTTAAACCTAAATTAATTCATGTTCTAAGAGCTTTATATAGTAAACTATTCGTTCAAGGACATGCAAAAACAAAATAATATCAAAATTGTTAAATATCCATTAGCACCAGCTTGGAGAAGAATAATAGCAAAAGCATTAGACATTGTTATTATTGGTTTTTTAGTTGTTGCTATTGGTTTTGCATTATTTTGTACTGATCCAAATTTTAAATGGGACGCAAAGCTAGAAATAGCAGGATGAAGATATGGTGTTTTTGTCACACTAATGGCTATTTTATTCTATGGTTTAATGTTATTACTACCAAGATTATGAGGTAAAACCATTGGAATGAAAGCATTTAATCTTGCATATCATAAATGTAAAGAATGCAATTATACTTTTGCTATTTTCAAACATGAATTATTTATATGAGAAATAGTTGTTATTATTGCTTTTGCTATGGGAATGACAATGACATTCATATCTCAAAACCAAATTGATTCACTATTGCAAGGTGCTAGTGCAATTTTTACAAGTCAAGTTCCTGAAGGTTTAGATAAAGTTTGTTATTATGTTGGAACAGGATTTTCAGCATTCTATGGAATATGCATGGTTTTCTTAATAGCAATTATTATTGCTACATGTATAAAGAACAAACATCCAGCATTCCATGATAAATATTCAAATGTTTTCATTATTCATAAAGTAAGCATAGCAGAAAAATCTAAACCAATTAATTTACCAAAAAAAGACGAGATTAAAGCCCCTGGTGAAATTTCTGATGATTCTTTAGAAGAAATAGATAATATATAGATACGATGGACTTATCTAATTTAAATGAAAATCAAAAAATAGCAGTGACCACAACACAAGGTCCAGTTTTGGTTATTGCTGGTGCAGGAACAGGAAAAACTTCTGTTTTAACACACAGAATTGTTTATTTAATTTCTGATATTGGCGTTGATCCTAATCGAATCTTAGCCATTACATTTACAAATAAGGCAGCTGATGAAATGCGAAGTAGAATCAATAAAATGATTCCTCATTGTAACGCACAATGAATTAGAACATATCACTCAGCATGCGTTTTAATTTTGAAAGAAGATATTGATAAATTGGAATTAGGTTGAACTAATAATTTTTCAATTATTGACGATGATGATCAAGTTTCTTTAGTGAAACAAATAATGAAAGATTTAAATTTACAAACGAAGGTTCAAGCGAAGAAATTTGTAAAAATTATTGGTGAAATAAAGTTGGATGATATTTCATTTGACGACTTTTCATTATATGAATTGGCACAAAAATTTGAGGTGCCAAGTGAAATGGATGTTCAAGCAGCAAAATCCATATTTGATACTTACCAAAGACGTTTAAAAACTGCAGATCAACTAGATTTTTCCGACCTAATTAATTTTGTTCATCTATTGCTTTCAACCAAGGAAAATGTTAGAAAAAAATGACAGCAACGCTTTGATTATGTATTAGTTGATGAGTTCCAAGATACTAACTTAAAACAGTTTGACATTGTTAAATATTTAGTATCTGATCAAAACAATGTATTTGCTGTTGGTGATCCAAACCAAACAATTTATACGTGACGTGGAGCATATCCAGAAATATTTGATGATTATGTTGAACATTTTAAAGGTACCAAACAAATTAATCTTTATATGAACTATCGTTCAACATCTGAAATATTGCATGCCGCAAACAACCTAATTAATAACAACATTACTAATTTTAAAAATGAATTAGTTCCAATGAATCCATTTAATTCTGAAGTAAATGTTTATATTGGTGATTATTTAGATGAAGAAGCTAACTTCATCTGTTCAACAATTAATAGTTTTATTAAACAAGGCAAGAAATATTCAGATATTTTAATTTTGTATCGTGCAAATTATTGTTCAAAGTCAATTGAAGAAAAATTAATGCAAAATCAAATTCCATATATTGTCTATGGTTCGGTTAATTTCTATGCACGAAAAGAAATCAAAGATTTAATTTCTTATTTAAAGATGATATATAAACCAGATGATATCTCCGCAATGAGAATTATTAATGTGCCAAGAAGAGCAATTGGTATTGATTCATCAAACAATATATCAGCTTGAGCTAATAAACATGGTATGAGTTTTGTTAATGCTTTATACCAAATTGAGGAAGTTGATACCATCTCTGATGCAACAAAGAATAAAGTTAAAGGATTCTTATCCGATCTAGAATTTTTAAAGAAATCAATTCAGACACAAGGTATTGGAAGTGCAATTCCAACTCTTGTAAAAGAACTTAAATATATTGAATATCTAGAAACAACTGAAACTGAAATTGAAGATCGTAAAGAAAACATTGATGAATTAAATCGTGCTTTATTGGAATTTTTAAGAAGAAACCCAAGAGGGACAATTATTGATTACATTAATGAAATTAATTTATATACTTCTGCTGAAAAAACAAGAATTGATAATTCACAAGTTGTACAGTTAATGACTGTTCATATGGCTAAAGGAAAAGAATTTGACACTGTCTTTATTTATGACTTCAATGAAGGAGTTATTCCAAGTCCTAATGCAATATTAGATCGTCACGGTCTAGAAGAAGAACGAAGAATTGCATATGTAGCAATGACACGTGCAATTAACAATTTAATTATTACTTGTACAAGAGACAGTGGTTATGGCTATGGTAGATATCGTAATTATGCCCCAAGTCGTTTTTTAAAAGAAATAAAGGCATATCAAATGGCATATCGTAATACAAAGAAGATTTCCGACAAAGATCTTGAATGGTATGACTCAAGAGCTGATAAAATGCCATTTGCCCCTGAAGTTGATTTAAATAAGATTTATACGAATAAAGAGCAATTTAAGGTTGGTGATGTAATTGTTCATACAACCTTTGGCTCAGGCATTGTCACTAAAGTTGAAGGTACAATGATTGAGGTTATCTTTAAAAAACCATATGGCAAGAAAACTATTGTTGCTAGCCATAACGCTATAAAAAGGGTTGTTAGTTAATATATAATAAACAACGTATGAGAATATTATTTATCGGTGATATTTTTGCTAAACCTGGTAGAAAAGCTCTAACAGATAATTTAAAAAATATCATCAAAAAAGAAAAAATTAATTTTGTCATCGCTAATGCTGAAAATGCGACACATGGTCGTAGTTTAAGTCAAGCTCATTATGATGAATTAATTAAATCTGGTGTGGATATGATTACCATGGGTAATCATACATGAGATACAACAGAAGTTTTTGATGTATTAAATAACAACGATAAAATTATTCGTCCTTTAAACATTGAACCAACAGTTAAAGAAAGTCATTATGGTGTTGGTACTAAAGTTTGTAATGTTGGTAAGACAAAAGTAAGAATTTCTAACTTTATGTCAATGCAATGTTCTGCTCGAACAACAATGACAAATCCATTTACCGCCTGTGAACAATTAATTAAGAAATGCAAAGAACCAATCCATATTATTGATTTTCATGCGGAAACAACATCTGAAAAGAATGCGTTCTTAATGGCTTTTGCCGGAAAAGTATCAGCAATCATTGGAACTCATACACATGTTCAAACTGCTGATGAAAAGATTTATAAAGGCACAGCCTTTATAACAGATGCTGGTATGTGTGGCGCAAAAGAATCAATAATTGGTGCAAAACCAGAAGAAATTGTTAATATGTTTAAAGGACAATCACCAAGATTCCATTTAGAACCAGCTAAAGGTGATTACCAATTTAACTCAGTTATTATTGAGTTTGATGACAAATCAAACAAAGTAAAAAAGATTTGGCATCATAATATTAATAACAACTAGTTTGTTACTGCCCGTTAGTGGAGCGATTAACACGTCACACTCTCAATGTGAAGATCATGGGTTTAAATCCCATACGGGTAACCATAGGGATTTAGTTCAATGGTAGAATAAAAGTCTCCAAAACTTCTGATGTGAGTTCGATTCTTACAATCCCTGCCATTAAAAAAAGAGCTATTTGCTCTTTTTATTTTTTCGAACATTGATCTTAGGTTGTTGCTTCTTTGCCATCTTATTAGATTTAGATTTCTTTGGCAATAGAGTGTCGCCAGATTTTATCCTAATTATTGTTCCTGGTAATTCAAACAAACACATAATTAGCAAATATATAAAGAACATAAATAATATTCAGAATCACAATCCAACACCGTTTTTGATTGGATCAGAAATTAATGTTCATGGGAATGTAGTTCCATTAAAGAACATACAATCAACACCAAAGAAGTGGTTTATACAAATTGATGGAATTGAGAATAAACCAACAATTCACATTGCTCGACATGCATCAAGTATATTAGTTAACTTATATTGCTTTGTTGTTAATGTGAACAAAGCGCAGAAAATTAATACACTATGATAAATTACTGAGTGAAGTCCAGCAAAGTGTAATATTGGGTATGTGTTTAAAGTTACAGGATAAACGAAATTTACAAGACCACCTAATAAGTTTCATGAACACAACCATATAAAAGCTGTATCCCTTAATCAGTGATCTTTTTTCATTCAAATAATAATTGGCGCAATATATAAGAATATTGAACAAGTAAATAATGGGAAGACTCCTCATTGGAAAACTCCGTTATTCTCTACAAATGTATCCCAAATTATTTTTGATGGTTCTAATACGGCTACAACCGATCACAATGAAATCATTGTAATCTTGTATGCTTTATCGGTGCATTTATTTCTAAAGTAAATAACAATGAATAAGATGGCAGATAAAATAATAGCACACGTAACAAATTGTGGTCATCTAAATAGGTCAGCCATTATTCCGGCCGCTCTTAATTCTTCTCTTGGAGCAAAAAATAATCTAAAATAATCCCAAATACTAGGCATGTTTTTTTCCTTTCGAAGTGTGTAAGTTTTCCCTTCCCTTCTTTTCTTTTATTGTATCTATTAATTTACAAACCCCATAAAAACCTCAATAAATAACAACAGCTTGTGCCGCTCATGCAATAAAAATTCATAGAGCTAAACTTGTATCGGAAATAACTTTTAAGAAATGTATTTCTTGAGGTGCAGAATGGTAAAACATTAAATTGCCTGGGATTCCTACAGATTGTGTAGTTTCATTAACCATAATGGCTAAAACAGAAATAATTGATACTAAAACCATGTATTTAAGTCCATCCATTGCTTTGTTTGGTCGATACAATTTAACTAATGTTGCAACACCGACAGCAAGCATTGTTGCATGGAAAAAGCCTGAATGCAATGCCCAATGATTTCATAATGGATGGTCAGCTAATGCAGTTGATGGCCATAATGTAAAAGCTAAACCACCAACGACACTACCAGTAGATAAAAATGATTGACCAGTGGTTTTTAACAACTTATTTTTTGATAGGCTTAATGCAGCAGCATATAAAAAAATAGAACTGAAGTGTAATGGTACATAACCATTAACATTTCGGTAGTCAGTATTTGTAACAATTACGATTTTGCCAACTTCAAAAGTTCAAATAACAATAAATAGAACAAGCATTATTTTTTCACGATGCTTATTCATTATTAATAAAGTAGCCAAACCTATTGCATATGATAATCAAATTGCAATGAAAATTCAATGTTGTGGGGATAATAATCCTGGACCTGAACCATTCAGATTAACTAAATTATATATATTTGACATGATTTTATTTTACTGTGTGAACAATTGTTCGTCCAGTATATTTTCTTGTTTTAACACCAGCTAGTTTAAATAATTTTTTAGCTGCTTTTGTTGTTACCAAATCAGCATATTTGTCCGATTCATAAACGACTTCTTTAATTCCAGTTTGAATGATAGCTTTAGCACACTCATTGCATGGGAATAAGTTGACATAGATAGTACATCCATTTAAATCTCTGCCACCTAATGCATTTAATATTGCATTAAATTCAGCATGACAAACATAAAGGTATTTATTATCTAATGTACCGATTTTTTTGTTTCATGTAAGTTTATCTTCAGGACAGTTACGAGGCATACCGTTGTATCCAATAGAAACAACTTTATGGTCTGGACCAGCAATACAAGCACCAACTTGGCTGCTTGGATCCTTGCTTCGTAAAGCTGACATTGAGGCTAATCCCATAAAGAATTCGTCTCAAGAAATAATATCGTGTGGTTTAGTTTTCATAGTGTCTTTATTATACCGATAATAAAAAGATATAAATATCTTTTTAGAATTTACGATTTTTTGTATAATTGTCTTATAGTTGATTATGTTGGTTGTTAAAAATAACATTCAAAATAATGTAAGAGTAACTTGCGGTAGAAGACCGCTTTCTTGCATCGCAAACACAATTAACTTAATAAAACAACACTAATTCTCTGCAGCATTGCGGAGAATTTTTTTGTTAAAGGAGTCATTATGAAGAAAAAAATTAAAAATATTTCAATGTTAGGAGCAATTGCTGTATCTGCTGGTTCATTGATGAACCTAGGATTGGCTAGCTGTGCAAAGCAAAGTAACGTTTCCTTTGGACATATATTATCATTTAATGATTTTCATGGTGCTGCTGTAGGATTTGGAGACAATCAATATTCTTTATCGGTTTCATCAAAGAATCCTGGAGTTGAAAGATTGGCTAATGACTTCCACGAGTTTAAATTAAAAAATCCTAATACTGTAATTGTTTCAGCTGGTGATAATGCTTCTGATGACGCATTTGGATCATGTTTACATGGAATGAATATATTTCCTTTACTTAAGGCATTAGGTGTTCAATATTCTGCAGTTGGAAACCACACTTGAGAATGAGGTGACTATATTAAAGAATGAGAGCGAGTAGGTCGAACTGAAGAAACTGATGGTCATTATTTTGTTAGTTCTAATATTTTAACCGATCCACAATATCAAGATAAAGAATGGCATACCGATGAAAAAGATACTGATGATTTCTTTAGAGATTTTACAATTTGAAATAATAATCGTCACAAAGCATTTGACCCATATAAAATTGTTGATGTTGGTGGACACTCTATTTGCCTAATTGGCTTAACCACAGTTGGAGCAAAGAGCGATGGTAACCAAGATTATGTTAAAGATCTAGCATTTATTGATTATTCTGCAAGTGTTCACTATGCTAAATTCTTAGCAAAGAGAGAATTAGGTGATTCAAAGTATAAAGCAATTGAATCATTTGTTTTATTGACGCATGTTGAATCATATTTTGATGGAACACCAGATAAGGTTGGTGCTGGAAAATTAGCAGCTGAAATTGATACAGACATTGATGCAATTATTTCTGGACATAGTCATAAAAAAGGTTGCGGTACTGTATACAACAGTAAATTAGATAAGAATATTTGAATCGGACAAGCAGAAACAGCTGGTCGATGCTATCTAGACACTCAATTTATTTTTGATGATTATAGACCTATAGGCCAACGATTAATCAATGTTAGTATGACATTGCATTCAACATTTATTGATTATGGAGGGTTTAACCCATCAGATTCTAGAGCTTATAAAGCTGCTCAGATGCAACTTGGAACGATTAGAAGAAAAGCAAGAGACTTGTCAGAAAGAGAAAATTTAAGAAAAACAGTTGAAGATTTCTATGTAGAATTGAACAAGGTTAATAGTAAATTTAGTGAATCTGCGTGTCAACAGGAAACAACTGGAGAAGAATATCCTTTTTCCCAAGCTAGACAATATTTAGGACATCAATATGTATGACCATCTAATGACCCCCAAGATGAAGATATTGGTGCTCCAGATATGGAAACAATGTCTAATAATTACATTGTTGATGAATGTGGCGCTTGAGTTCATTATCATATTTTGAATGGTTTTCGTCAACCAGAAGGCAAAACATTTAGAAAACCATCAATATCATTAGGTTATTTTGATTCTATAACTGGTCAACTTGTTGTTCCTGGGCGTGAAGAAACAAAAGGGATAATTGTGGGAGACTTATACCAAATCATGTCACACGATGATGGTCTTGTATATGGGATGTTAACATTAGGACAATTATGTAACATAATTGACTTCATATTAGCTGGTGAAGATAGCTTTGTGTATGGAAAAGAAAATAATAACACATATCATTGCGATGAGGGTTATCATACAGAACATTATAGTGATGGTCTTGATTACGATGCTCAAGGTAACCAATGTGTTAAAACAGATCAAATTGGTAAGCAAACCACTCAATCTGTTTACTTAGCTGGACCAATGCAATTCTGAGGAATGAGATTTGAAGTTGAAAGATATGAAGTTGAATTTAAAGGAAATGGTGGTAGCAACGCTAATAAATATACAAGAAGATTCAGATTAAAAAGAGATAGTGATGGATCAAACCCTAGAGTATGAATATATGATGCTGAAGATGCAGATCAAAAACTAGATAACCCAGCAACATGAAAACAATGAACTTCAGATAAACCTATACCATTTGTTACTGATGGTTTTGTCTATGGTGGTGGAAATGGACAAGGATGTATGTTTAAACCATATATGGAATATTGTCAAGAAAAATATGGTGAAGATCAAGCACCTATTTTCAAATACTCAGACCTAAATCGAGACTGGGTACGCAATAGTCTATGATCACTTGAAATTGACACCGTCCCTGGTGTTGATGCACCAAAAGCTTATTTTAAAGATTTGGTTACATGACCAACAGCATAAGAAAAAGCCCTATTGGGCTTTTTTCTTTAATCGTTTACTTGGACCTTCATAGCTAATTTCAGTATTATCAACTAACATTGCTAAACGGTCAATTAATCGTGCAATCATGATATCTTTAGTTTCAGCATCTAATGAACCGTCTTTGCTTGTTAGATTTTTCTTCAATACTTGAATTAGTTTACTCATTTTTAAGTTAGAGATGACAATCATTGGTTTTTCTTGTTCACAACGGTAGTTAAGAATAACCAATAGGACATTTAAATAAAATCAGGCATTAGTATATTCTGCTCCAAAGTCATCTAAAACTAAAATATCAGCATTACAACAATTATCAATAATTCTCTTGTTAATTAAGTTATCACCAGAGAAGTTGTCTTTCATTTGTCTTACTGCCTCTGGTAGAAATAAGTAAGCCACCGAACGATTGTTCATTAAGATCATGTCATTACAATAGCTAATAATCTTATGAGTCTTTCCTACACCAACAGAACCTTGCAAGCAAAAACCAATAATAGTATTTTTTTCAATTGATTCTTTTAACATTTGGTTGAGTTTTTCTTCTCTTACATCAACAACTGGAAAATCAGGTTTGTCATTAGTTAATGATAAGCATAGCTTATTATCACTAAATTCACGGACAAGATAATTGTCTTGTAGTTTCTTTTTTGGACATGCTCTTGTCTTCAAAACAATCTTTCCAGTGTCTTCATCACGAGTAAGACACATATGTAAGAATGAACCAGAAGTACATTGATTAGCTGGTAAGGCAGCACAAGCTGCTTCATTCATATAGATTTGTGTTGCTAATTGCTTATATTGCTCTTTTTCAGAAGCAGTAAATTTTAGATCTTTAAAAGGTTTATATTCTTCAAAGATATCCTTTTCATGTTTTTTAGTCATAAATTAGAATCCTTTAGAGAAATATTGACTAACTTTATCTTCAACAGTTGTTTTAGTTTCTTTGTTTGCATTTTTCAAGTGGGCAACAACTTGTTTAGCATCAATTAAACCTAAACCATTAACTGTATAAGCAGCCTTAGTAATGTATTTTTTGTTTAATTGACCATTTGTTTTGTTTAAACTAAAGTCAATTAATACATTAATGATTTCATCATTTAAATGAAATTTAGTTCGTAAGATATGAATTAATTGTTTTTCATTACTATCTAATGCTTTTTTAAAGATGATTGATAAGTACAATTCAGCATTACACATTTTGTAATCTAAATAAATCTTATCTTCCATTTCTTTGTCTAAACCAGTAGTAAATAATCTAAAGTCACGATTTACAGATTGAACTGGAGCTGTAACTTGTTTATTTACTAAACGGTTAAAGTTTTGAATTAATAGGTTAGCATTAACTATGTTAAAACTATCCATATCATTAATTGAATCATATAGAACAAATTCAATGTCTTTTAGTGAAATTTGATATTTTGCATAAACATCTTGAATAATGTTTTTACAATTATCATCAATAACTAATGGTAATGAAGTTGTTTTTTGAATATTTGCATAAAGTTTTTCAAAATCAAGAATGTGAGTGCTTTTTAAATCTTGATTATTGAATACTTGATCAAATGTTCTAGTAATTTCAATTGCATCTTGTAATTGACTAGATGGAGCATTCTTATATTCAAGGTATTCATAGTTTGTTGTACCGATTTGGTTAATAAGCAATGCTTTAAGTTTAGGGTTAGCAATAAAGTCTTGGTAAACCATTGCAGGTTTTACTACTAATATAAGGATATTATCCTTATTATTGTTAGTTGAAATAAAAGTCGAAACCAAACCAATAGCTTCTAGTTTGTCTTTTGCTATAGATAATTCATCAGCACTTACATTTAATTGTTTGCAAATAGAAGCAGAATTAAATGTTAGGTTTTGATCTTTACTGTTTTCTACCATATTAGAAAGGATGACATAAAAACTAGTAGCGGTTTGACCAACTATAGGTAAATATAGATCATATAAAGCATTAATGTTTAGCTTGAATTCGTTTACTTTTTTAACTGTAAAGAAAAAATTGTTAAACATGTAAATCTCTATATCCTTTCTTAGGTAATAAGTTAATAATTTAAGTACTTAAATTCTTAAATGTAACTACATTATGATATGTTGATTTATATTCTTACAAATTTTTAAAATATTATTTTTCAAAAACTTTTTATTTTGCGAGTTATTCACAAAGATATCCACATTTATGCACGGGGTATCAGATACCTTATTATCTATATTTAATATAGAAAGATTGATTTTCTTGGACTTTTCCACAAAGATTGTGGGAATCTTTTTTAAGTAGTTAAATTTCTTTCTTTGATAATCTTTCTTTCAATCTTTGTTAGTGAAAACTAACAAAACTTTATCGAATAAATTAGCAAAATCTGTCGGGTAAAAGAGATAAGTGGCTAATTCAATATATCATGTCTTTTTATTATCTAATTGCTTTATTGCTTTAGCAATAAGCGGGTTCATTATTTTATTAAGTTTTACAAGAGCTTTTTTATCTTGAAAAACTAGCTTACCTAAAGCCTTACGATCTACTTCCATAGAAGTAACATATTTAGATCCAAAAGCTTTTTTAATTGCTTTGTATCCAGGTTTATTTACCTTATATATAGAACGAACATATTCATCAGCAATGAATGTGTTATATCCTGCTTCTTTAATGTATTGCATTGCAGTAGTTTTGCCACTACAAGGTAATCCTGTAACACAGATTTTCATACATTAATTATATGTAATTAAAAAACTGAAGCATTTGAAAAATATTGCATTTCATATATATATATATAATTTCGTTTGGGAGAAATTTATGAGTAAATTATTAAATGTAAAAAGGACAAAGCAAGCTGACTATTTAAAATTACAAAGGAATGTGTCAACTGGATCAATAATATGTATAGGTGTCGCACTACTTCTTAGTGGAATAACATACCTTACATGAGCCTTGTCTACCACTACAATGACAGAGTGAGATCCCATGGTTCCACTCATTGGTGGCGGAATGGGATTAGGTGTAACAGTAATTCCGTTTTTAATATTTTTCATTTTCTTTATTAGGTATCTAACCAAAGCCAAGAATTACACTTTTAAATCATTTAATATTCCTGTATTATGGACAAGAGTATTAATTCTTGGTATTATTATTTCCTTTTTCTTTACGGCAAATATTACTTTATATGTGTTAGCCATGACTATCGCTGACACAAGTGACCTATTTTGTATTCTGTGTGGTGTACCAATTGGAGTTAATTTCCTTAACATAATTGTGTCAATAATTTTGTTGGCTAATTGTTCAAAAGCAACTAGTTATCTTAGAGGTGTTGGCAGAAGAGAAGATGTCGATGTTGAAGAATACGATGATGAAGAAGCTTAATGCTTCTTTTTTATTTCTTTATATTTAATTTATTAAATATAAAAACCCCAAAATCTCTTTATAATTAAAGCAGGAGATTAAAAAATGAAAAAAGACAAAAAACTGAAAGCAAAAGAAGGCTTTCGAATTGAACACGACTCATTAGGAGAAATGTTAGTTCCTGAATGAGCTTATTGAGGTGCTCAAACCGCAAGAAGTGTTAAAAACTTCAAAATTGCAGACCAAATCGTAAGTTTAGATTTAATCCACGCATTTGGTGCTGTAAAACATGCTGCTGCGACAGCAAACGAAAAATGTGGTAAATTAGACCACAAACGTGCAAAATTAATCAGACAAGCTTGTGAAGAAATTATGGCTGGAAAGTTAGACAAACACTTCCCAACTAACTCTTACCAAGCTGGTGCTGGTACACAAACAAACATGAACGTTAACGAAGTTATTGCTCGTCGAGCAAGCAAGTTAGCTGGTGTTGATGGCTTTGTACATGAAAATGACCACTCAAATATGAGTCAATCTACAAATGACGCATACCCAACTGCTGCTAACCTTTGTGCAGTTTACATGATTGAAAATAAATTATTACCAGCAATTAATGGTTTAATTAAAACTTTCTATAAACTAGAAAAGAAACACAAAAACTTAGTTAAGCTAGGTAGAACTCACATTCAAGATGCAGTTCCAATTATGTTTGGACAAGAAGTATCTGGATGAAGATTTGCATGTGAAAATGCAAGAGATATGATTATCACAGCAACTAACTCATTATATGTATGTACAATGGGTGCAACTGCTGTTGGTACAGGATCTACATGTCCTTTAAAGAAAGGTTATGCTAAATTCTGCTGCGATGCTTTAAATAAACTTTTAAAGAACAACAAATGATACAAAGTATCTAAAGAATTTAGAGTA
Organism: Mycoplasmoidaceae bacterium; assembly: GCA_024407855.1. The sequence goes on from JAKSVQ010000001.1 coordinate 147,760, forward strand.
GTTCCTAATATGTTCTACTCAACATGATCTAAAGATGCTTTAATCTTTGCTCATGGTGCAATTAAAGCATTAGCTATGAACTTATACAAAATTTCTATGGACGTAAGATTCTTAGCTTCAGGTCCAAGATCTGGTTTTGGAGAAATTAACATTCCTCAAAACGAACCAGGATCATCAATCATGCCAGGTAAGGTTAACCCAACTCAATGTGAATTAACATCTATGATGTGTGCAGATGTAGTTGGTCGTGATGTAACTATTGCATGATTAGGTGGTGGTGCAAACTTTGAATTGAACACATTTGGTACAATTCAATTTGCTAACTTTGCTGACTCTGTAAACAGATTCACAAACGTTATTAACTCATTCAACAAGAATTGTTGTGCTGGTATTACAGTTAACGAAAAGAAAATGAAATACTACGTTGATAACTCATTAATGTTAGTAACTGCATTAAAAGACGTTATTGGATACCACAAATCAGCAGAAATTGCTTTATATGCTCAAAGAAACAACTTAACATTAAAGCAAGCTGCTACTAAATTAGGTTACATTTCTAGCAAAGACTACGACAAATACGTTGTTCCTGCTAAGATGTGCCACAACTAATAAAGGTCGATAAAACTTTATGTCAAAAACTTCAGTTTCTAAAAAAACTGCAGGTAAGATTGGTTTAGTTGGATCCATTAGTTTAATTATTGCCACTGTCGTTGGTGTTGGTGTATTCTTTAAGAACGGTTCCGTTTTTAATAATAACCACCACAACGCCATTGGTGTATTAATTAGCTGGATTCTAGCTATTGTCATTGCTTTATTCACGGCTTTTAGTTTCGCTGAAATTGTTACAGTTAAAGGGTTAAGAAACCCTAACGCTGGTTTAGCTGGCTGATCTGAAAAGATGGTTGGTTATAATTTTGGTCGACACGTAAGCTTGACTCAATCAACATTCTACTATCCTGCAAAGTTCGTTGCAATGGCAACCTTTGCAGCTGTAGCAATCTTCCAGGTGTACTTCACGGCAATAGGAGCTGATACTCAGTTTCATGCTAGTATGCTTGGAACTGATGATAAGTTCACTACATTAATTGTTATGGGAACAGCAATTGCTTTAATTGCTATCTTCATGATTGCAAACTTCTTCTCAAACAAGTTTGGTGGTGTTGTATCAAAAGGTGCAACATTTATTAAGTTTGTTCCAATATTAATGATTATTCTTATTGGAATTATTGTTGGTGCACTTATTGGTGGTGGTTTATGAAACCAACAAGTAATTAATCCTGATCCAGGTCATCTTGAACCTGTTCCACTTCCAATTGAAGGAAATGTAAAATATTCAGGAGAATTAGAGGTTGGTGGTATCTTTAGATCAATTCCTGCAATCTTATTTGCATTTGACTCATTCTTAGTTATTGGTAACGTTCAAAAGAATGTAGAAAACCCAGAAAAGAACGTTCCACTTTCAATCATTATTTCAATGATTATTGCTGCTGTATTCCAAATCCTAATTACAATTGGATGTATTACTATGGGTACAGGAAACCCATTTACATTATTACAAGCAGCATTAGACACTGGCGGTTATGCTAACTGCCACTGAGCTTATGTATTATGTGTTGTTATTCTATCTGTGTCAATTGTTATTGCTACACTTGGTGTAATTAACTCATATTCTATGGCAGGAACTAGAGCAATGCAAGCTTTAGTAGAAGATAAAACAATCTTTGGATATAAATTAGGACAAAAATTAAATGCTAAGACTCCAAACCTTGGTGGATTTGTACTATACATATTCTTCATTGCTTTAATTTTCTTTGCGGTAGCAATCCCATCATGTATCTTAGATACAAGTCATATCTATGATGGATTTAGTACATTAGCCGTATTATTCTACTTTGGAATTTATGGAACAACTGTACTTGGTGGATTAATCAACCGTAAGACAAACAAAAACACTGTTCATAAAGTTGGATACTTCATTCCATTTGGTATTATTGCTGTAATTGGATGTTACTTTGCATTTGGTTATTGTGTATTCTACCAATTCTCAACTCAAGTTGCTATGAACGCAAGTGGAACAGATGCAAACTCATTTGGATTTGCAATGGTTAAATCTACACTTGAATTAAACAACTGACAAGCTGCCTTAGTCTTCTGATCTGCAGCAATCTTCTTCTTGGGCTATCCATTCTTAAACGATCTATTCATTAAATGATCTGACAAGAACTATGCCCAACCATTGCTTTGACAAAAAGCAAAGAGATCAGTAAGTATCAGAAGTGCAAAATAATTAGAAAGGAAATTATTTATGGCAATTAAACAAACAAATATGACACCAATCGCTAAGGCGTCATTAGATCTACACTACAAATTAAAAGGAAAAATTTCAACTCAAGTTAAATATGCAATTAAAGACAAACACGATTTGTCATTAATGTATACACCTGGTGTTGCTCAACCATGTATTGAAATCAATAAAGATTACAACAAATCTTGAGATTTAACAGCCAGAGCTAACACTATTGCTGTTATTACTGATGGTACAGCAGTATTAGGTTTAGGTGACATTGGTCCAGAAGCTGGTATGCCAGTTATGGAAGGAAAGTGTGCTTTGTTCAAAACTTTCGGTGATGTTGATGCTGTTCCAATCTGTATTCGTAGTAAAAACGTTGACGAATTAGTTAGAACTATCTATCTAATCTCTGGTTCATTTGGTGGTATTAACCTAGAAGATATTGGAGCACCACGATGTGTTGAAGTTGAAAGAAGACTAAAAGACATCTGTGATATTCCAGTATTCCATGATGACCAACATGGTACAGCTATTGTTGTAGCTGCTGCTGTAACAAACGCTTTACGTGTTGTTGGTAAGAGATGAGAAGACTGTACAACAGTTATTAATGGTGCTGGTTCTGCTGGTATGGCTATTGGTAACTTACTACATGATATGGGTATGGGAAACATTATTTATGTTGACCGTGCTGGAATTGTTGATCCTTCAGATCGTCAATTCAACCAATATCAAGTTGCTGCCGCAATTAAGGGTGGAAATAAGAAAGCTGTTAAAGGTTTCCTTCCTGATGCCCTTAAGGGTGCAGATATCTTCGTTGGTGTTTCAGTTCCAGGTGCATTAAAACCAGACTGAATTAAATTAATGAATGACAAACCAATTGTCTTTGCAATGGCTAACCCAACTCCAGAAATTATGCCAGATATTGCAAAGCAAGCTGGTGCTTACATTGTTGGTACAGGTCGTTCAGACTTCCCTAACCAAATTAACAACCTACAAGCATTCCCTGGTATTTTCAAAGGTGCATTATCAGTAAGAGCTAAACAAATTACTGAAGAAATGAAACACGCTGCTGCTAGAGCAATTGCTTCAATGGTTAAAAACCCAACTCCTGACAACATTATGCCTTCAGCATTAGACAAAAACGTAGCTGAAGTTGTAGCTGCTCAAGTAGCTAGATGTTGAAAAGATGAAGTTGCTAGAAAAGAAAGAGCAAAGAAAGCTGAACGTGAAGCAAATGAACACATTACTGCTTCTGCAAAAGCTGAAAAGTCAGCAGTTACTGCTGATCAAAGAATTGCTTCTTCTGAAGCTATCATTGCTAACCGTAGTGATATTAAGCAATTTAATAGAAGAGTAAGAAAAGCTCCTACTAAAAAAGCAAAAAAATCTCCAAAAAAATCTAAGAAATAATCTTAGAAAATAAATAAAAAAAGAGGGCAACCTCTTTTTTATATTTCATTAATGTGAGTTAAAGAATAAAGTAATTGTTTAACTACTACATCAATTGAATCTAAATACAATGTTTCTTTGACATTATGAGCATTTTTAATGTCACAGCCTATTGATGTTTCATGAATAGTTGGTCTACGTGTGTGGAATCAACTTAATTCTAATCCACCATTAACATCAATCATTGACATATCACAACCAAAATGTTCTCCAGCTTTTAACATTAATTGAATCATTTTGTTAGAGTCTGGATCGCTTTCTCATCCATAATATTTTGTTGGAGTAGAAAATCCAGTAATTGTGAAACGAGTTTCTCATTGAGTTGAGTTATTTTCTTCAAATTTATCAACTCATTCAGAGTTTGCTGAACGTGAATAATTTTTTAGAGAAAATTCACGACCACTAATTGATAAAGGTCCAATATTAGCACTAGCTAATGGCATTCCTTCAGGATCTTCAGGATTTGGATTAAAACCAAATGGTAATCCGTTCATTTTTGTACTTGGATCAGTAGGTCATTCTTGTTGCTTGCCAGTCAATGATGCAATTTTTATAGTTGTCTCTGGACGAATAACGGAAGATATAGAAGATATTGGGGGGTAAGTTATTTGTACATTGAAATTGTCATCAGTTCCTTCATAACGTGCTTTTCATTCATCGATAGTAGAATTAATTGCAGATTCCACTTGACCTTGTTGCGCTATAGATGTTACAAATGTAGTTGTTGCATCAGTAATTAATTGTGTTGGACCTCAAACAATTTCTTCACCCTTTTCATTTTTATGTCCAAAATAATAGAGTGACAACTCGTTTTCCATACCGGTAATTGAAGAAATCCTATATAGCATTTCTGCCAAGAATCGATCAGCATTACCATGAGTTTTAATGTTAACACCTGAGTGTCCACCATTGAAACCAGATACTGAAACTTGAAATGCCATTTGTGAATCAGTTACTGGTAGCATTGCATCTTCATCTACTGTTCCTTCAAACACACCTTGGACTGAACCAGCACATGATTTAGCTAACGAATTAGATGTTTCAGAGTCGATATTGATTAGGTAATCACTATCAAGAGCAGTGGGGTTTAAGTGAGCAGCGCCATTCATACCGGTTTCTTCATCAGCAGTAAAGATTACTCTTAATGGACCGTGATTGAATTTTTTAAGATTTAGTAATGCTAAAATAATGGATAAACCAATACCGTTATCAGCACCTAAAGAAGTTTTGTAATCCTTAGAGTGCATAACTTGTTTGCCATCAATTTCTTCAATTACTGGTTCAACTGGTAGGATTTTTATTTCTTCTGCTGACAAACCCGCTACAACCATATCCATATGACCTTGTAATATAACTTTTGGTCATGATTCATATTTTTTATTAGTAGCTGGAACATCAAATCAGATATTACCATATATATCTCTTTCTACTTGATATCCATGGGATGTTATTTTGTTTGACAAATAATTTCTAATGCCATCAAGATACCCAGTAGGTCTTGGGTATTTTGAGATTTCAAACATTTCTTGAATTGTTTGATCTTTCATTTCTTCTGTTAACTTATCATAGTTAGGTTCTTTTTGTGTACAACTAACTAAACTCATGGGTGCAAGCACTGATGATGTTATTGCTAATGTCGCAAATGGAATAAATACTTTCTTCTTCATAAATTACCTCAAATTACATATATTATAAAAAAGTCTAAATTAGATAAATAAAAAAGAGGTAAACCTCTTTTTATTCTCCAGCTAGACCATATATCATGTTACTAAAATAGTAAGATTCTCAGAGAAAGCATGCATTTAAGCGCGATATACATCTCTCCATATTATTATCTTCTTGAACATTTTCCTTATTCAAATTAATATCCTCAATCTTCTCACCACTTCGATCAATAATTTTCGTTCCATACATTGATCAATCACCATTAGCGATTAATCATTCTTCATCAACATCATATGAAAATTTTCATGCATTATTAGAACTTGAATACTCAACATGAACTAAAATATTTTTGATTATCAATTCTTCATCATAATGACGAAGAATACGCTCCTCATCGGTTCCATTCCTTGAAAGATTAAGTTTTATCGAAACATAATTTTTATTCAGATCGATTTCTAAAATATTTATTGTTATTGACTCAAAATCGTGTTCAGCAAATGCTGATTTATTAAAATTAACAAAATCGTCAGCAACAATTCGTGGATTTTGTTTTGCATCAGTTAAATATGTTTCTGTAGCCTCACTTGGTGCAAGGTGATCATGTTCTTTTGGTTGGATTGTAGGTGTTCATTCACTAATTTTAGTTAAGTCATATGTGAATGCTGTTTGTGGTGCACAAGATGTTACAAATGGCACAGTTGTAGCAACAACAGCACCTACTGGTATTAAATATTTGATTAATTTGTTTTTCATAATTACCTCACGATTATTATATAAATAAAAAAACTAGGTATAACCTAGTTTTTGTTATTGATTATCCAACCATTTTGCTAGGAACAACTATCTTATCAAATTCTTCTTCTGATAAGTATTTAAGTTTCTTAGCAGCTTCTTTTAATGTGATTGATTCTTTTTGTGCTAATTTAGAAATATCAGCAGCTTTTTCATAACCAATCTTAACATTTAAAGCAGTTACTAACATTAAGTCACGGTATAAGTTGTATTCAATCTTCTTAAGGTTTGGCTTAATACCAATAACACATTTTCTTGTGAATGAGTCCATACCATCAGCCAATAGTTTAATTGATTGGTTGATTGAGTAGATCATCATTGGCATGAATGTGTTAAGTTGGTAGTTGCCCATTGCGTTACCTAATGTAACACAAGTGTCATTACCTATTACTCTGATGCAAAGCATCATCATTGCTTCACATTGAGTTGGGTTAACTTTACCAGGCATGATTGAACTTCCTGGTTCATTAGATGGAATAATAATTTCACCAATACCACAGTTTGGTCCAGATGCTAAGAATCTAACATCGTTAGCAATCTTGATTAAACTTTCAGCTAAAGTTTTAAGTGCTGCATGGTAGTGACTTACACTATCCTTAGAGCTTAAACCTTGGAATTTGTTTGGTAGTGGAGAGAATTTAATACCAATCATTTTAGATAACTCAGCACAAACTGATTTATCAAAACCTTTTGGTGTATTTAATCCAGTACCAACAGCTGTACCACCAATACATAGTTTATTAATGTATTTGTTAGCATCTTTAATCATGTCTCTTGAGTTTTCTAACATTGCAACTCAAGCAGAAATTTCTTGACCTAATCTTACTGGTGTAGCATCTTGTAAGTGTGTACGACCAACTTTAATAATGTTTCAATTCTTCTTTTCTAGTTTCTTTAATTCTTTAATTAAGGTTTCTAGATTAGGAAGTAATTTTTCCTTAGTTAATGTAGCAATTACTAAGTGCATTGCAGTTGGGAATACATCATTACTAGATTGACTCATATTAACGTGATCGTTAGGGTGAACAAATCTAGTATCCTTCTTTGCTAATCTGTCTGCACGGTAAGCAATAACTTCGTTAACGTTCATATTAGTTTGTGTACCACTACCTGTTTGTCAGATTGATAATGGGAAGTTATCAGCTAGTTTACCAGCCAATATTTCATCACAAACTTTAATAATTGCTTTTGCTTTAGTTGGATCTAATTTACCAACTTTAGCATTAGCGATTGCACAAGCTTTCTTAATATAAGTAATACACTTAATTAATTGCTTTGGCATTTTTTCATCAGAGATAGTAAAGTTTTGTTTACTTCTTTGTGTTTGTGCACCTCAAAATACATTTGCAGGAACTTCTATGGTGCCTAGAGTATCCTTCATTAATCTCATTTTCATAACTCTTATATTATACTTTAACATTAATGTTAAAGTATTAAGTAAATGTTTTGACTTCATAAATATATAATGAAATTGAAAGAGAGAAAGAGTATGAAATTAGTAAAAAAATTATTACCTATTGCTACAATCGGATCTGTTGCTGCTATAGTTACTCCATTGTTTACTTCATGTAGTCAACATCAACCATTTATAATCGATGGAGAAAATTTTTATATACCAACAGTATCACAGGCTATTCCAGATTATAAAACTCATCCTACAGGTTACGATATTCCTGATGCTGAAAAATTGTATTACCAAAATATTAAAAATAATCCAGAAGTATTATTTCAAGACATTCAAGCTTCAACCTCATATTTAATGTATAACACCAAACATCAGGGCGATGAGGAGGTCAAGTTTATCAAACAATTTAATTCATGCAATATTCAACAAAAATTTTCTGGTTTGGAAGTCGATATAACAAAGAAACAATTATCTTATAGATTTGATACGAAATTAGAAATATACGGCGCTAAATTTGATAGTCTAGAATATGTTTTTGACTTTGTTTTATCGCTTAACATAAATATAAAAAAATTAGAATTTAGATTAGTTTATGATGATACAACTATTCCAGGTAGATGGGTTTTTGGTCCGGCAGCTGAATTATTATCAAATTGAAATGATGACTTCGAATTGGAAATGACAGCAAACGGAAAAGTTACAAGTGATGGACCAGCATCTACTTGATGTACATTTAATAATGAAACAATTAATGTTACTATGTTAACGCTTGAAACAGCCCCAGCAAAATGACAGTTCATCATGGAAAGTTATCTATATTACGGAATGTTTGTTTTGGGCTCATTTCACATGGCAAACATTCTTGCCATAAATGGTTAGATTCAGATATTAAGTTACAAATAAAAGTTCTAACAGAGTTAGAACTTTTTTATTAAAAAGTAAATGCTTTTTAATTTAGATTATGACTATAATGTTAAATACTATGATTAATGGATTAGACAATAATCAGATAATTGCTTTGATTGTTAACTTTAGCATTCTGCTAGTATCATTAGCAGTATCCATTTTTCTAATTTTTAAAATTAAGTTTGATGATAAGAATTACCGTTTATTGTTTATTATCTATACTTTATATTGAATTGCACCAATGTTATTGCGTGAATACACGAGTCAGATGCATACAGCAATGGCTGGTGCAACAACACCCGAAGGTGGAGTTTCATGAATGACCAGTCTAATGTGAGTGCCGATCACTGTTTATGGAATCATTGGTTTGTTTTGAAAACCACTAAATGATTTGTTAAGTCATAGACTTCGTTCAAGAAAAACAGTTATTTATATTTCTTTAGCTGTACAACTTGTTGGCGCAATACCAATGATTGCTTATCCTTGTCTAGCAACCAATATTATTCAATCGATCACTGTTGGTATTGGAGCAAGCGGTATTGCAGTATTTAGCTTGATGTTTAATGAACAGTATGCAAAGAAAAAAGTATTTTTAACCGTTTCTTTGCTTTCATTACCACCATTATTAGGTGAATTTTTCTCTTCAGTTTTACAATGTTGTGTAACAAGCTTCTTACCACCTAAACCAGTAGCAGATCCTGGTACACCAGAAATGGTAGCTTATTGAAATCAATATATTGATACTGTTAAATATATGTGGTTAGTTGGATTAATATTTATTGTTGTAACAGCGATTTTAACAATATTTATTAAAGAAAAAAAAGCATTACTATACAAAGATAATCAATATAAAGAACCAGTCGATAATAAATGAGATGGAGCTGTTGTTGTCTTAGTCATCATTGCTGCAGCAATCACATCATTTATTAAATTCTGTACATCTGGCGGAACAGCAATTACTGAATTATCTTATATTGGTGGTAGTCAACAACCAATTGTTGGATGACGTGTTGATACTAAGGCATTTGAAGGATATCTATCAGTTATCTTTACTATTGGTCAAATGGCTGCCAATATTATTACTGGTTTAATATTAATTAAACGTGCAAATAAATGAGTTTTATTTAGTATTGCTTCTGGTTTATGAGTTGTGTATGCAATATTAGCTGCTAGTGTATTAAATGTTTATGCTCGCTTAACATTTAACATAATCAATGGTTTTGCTTTTGGTATGACATACAACTTAATTGTGAATATTACAATGAATAAGTTTTTTTCAAAAACAAATAAAATCACACCTGTTACTTTGTATAACACTGGTTTGTCAATTGGTATTTGTTCTAGTCAATTCTTTAATACATTTATGAAACAAGATGTATTTGCTGGTGGAACATTACAATGAGATGACTTTGTATGAAGAAACTGAATTGTAACAATTGCTGTGATTGCAACAATTGTTGTGATGTGAGTATTGTTTTCTGGAGCTTATTGAATTGAAAAGAAACATCCACCGAGAAGAATAAGGGTCAATAAAGTCCGCAACCAGCAAGATATGGACGACTAATAAATCCCATAGGGATTTATTTTTTTATATTTATAATTAAAAGTATGAATTACGAAACCATAGCTTTAATTGTTAATTCAATACTTCTAGCAGTTGTTATTGCTGGTACTGGTATTTTAATTTGACGATTAAAACTTGGAAATAGAAATAAAGTCTTATTATTCATTCTTTTTATTTTCTACTGAATGGCACCATTGATGACTAGAGAATATACTGGACAAATGCATATTCATCAGCCAAACATGGATGGTGGTAGTTTATTATGAATTCCATTAGCTATTTATGGTTTTACTGGATTATTATGACGTCCATTAACTGATGTTTTAAGTTACAAAATGAAATCAAGAAGAAATGTAATTTTCATTTCTTTAGCTATGCAGCTAGCAACAATATGACCAATGTTTGTGTGACCAGGTTCATTTGCTTGCAATATTATTCAATCAATTGGAACGGGTGTTGGTGCATCAGGTATTGGTTTATTTAACTTAATGTTTTCCGAACAAGAACATAGAAGAAAAATTTTTACAACTGTATCAATTTTGGTTTTACCTTTGTTAATTGCTGAATTTATTACTTCATGTATTGAAGCAGTATTGTGTGGTCTGGTTCCTGAACACGGTCCTAGATTTGATCCTGAACCAACAATATATCTTGATTATTTAAAGTGATTGTGACTCCTAGCCATTGTTTTCATTCTTATTTCGTTCTTAATTACACTATATATTCGTGAAGATCGACAAACATTATTTCATAATTTAACAACAAAAGAGCCAGTTAAGACTAAACATGATTGGTCTGTTGTATGGCTAGTTTGCCTAGCTGCCATTTGTTTTGGATTTGTTCGTTGAGTAACAGCTGGTCCTAGTTCAGTAACACAATTAATCTATATTGCCTTTGCATTTGATATCCCAACACCAAATGCTATTTATCCAACATATGTTATTGATCAAGTCAAATTCTTTGAAGGATATTTATCTTTAGTATTTGCTATTGGACAATTAATTGGAGCAATTATTGCTGCTGCATTCTTAGCAAAACACCAAAACAAAATGAAGTGAATTTTAATAGCTATTGGTGCAACATTATGATTCTCATATTTAATAATCAACATGAATATTATCAATGTTCCTGTTTACTTTAGTACTAACTTACTAAATGGTTTAGGTTATGGATTAATGTATCCAGTATTTGTTGGTATTATGTTGAATAAATATTTTACAAAGAGTAGTATTGTTACACCAATCGGCTTATATAACACAAGTTTAGCTTTAGGAATTACTGGTGGTTCATTATTTAATAATATTATCAAGGGAGATGTCTTTGACTTCCACTATAGCGAAACAACATCTCATATTGCTGCCTTTGACCACAAAAATACAGTAGTTAATTGTGTAACAATTGGCATTGTGTTATTAATGATTTTAATGTTTGCTTTATCTTATGTTACACATACAAAACATCCACCAGGAAAAGGACAAGCTAACATAAGATTTAACACTGGAAGTGAAATGGAGATATAGTATGAAAAAGACATGATTATTATTACCGATTGCAGCATCACAATGCGTGATGCCATTAGTAAGTTGCACACCAACAAATGATTCGTTTCCATACGAAACATTATTGAAATCTTATCAAAAGATGTTGTTAGAAACAATCGACACTTCAGCATATAAAGATAAAACAATTGAAGAAATAAAAAGTGAATTAGATGAAGTACCTGAAACTAAGTTTCAAAAAGACTTTACAGCATATAAATTTCACAATATAGATTACACTAATGGTGATAAAGCATTATGACCCGCACACCAACACATTGTTCGTGCACTTCAAATTGCGATATTGGCATATCAGAAAAAAGATAATGATTTAATGGATATTGCAAACCGACTAACAGGTTTTTGATTATGTAATGAATTTCATAATGAAAATTGATGATTTAATCAAATTGGTGTACCAAGAGACTTTAGTAATCTTGCTATCTTTGTTATTGATAATTTACCAAGTGATCAACAAAAGTGCATGATGGAATGACTGCATCACGGATCTTTAAAATATAATCCTGAAACCCTTGATGAAACAGGGACAAACATGTTTTGAGCTGGTGATATTACATTGAAATGTGGTTTGCTAGCAAAAGACTATTCAGAAATTGAATTAATGTTTGAAAAAGTTGGTGATGAAATCAAACTTGATAAAGATGAAGGATTCCAATCAGATGGAAGTTATTTCCAACATGGTCATCAGTTATATTCTGGTGGTTATGGACGACAAGGTGCATTGCTTTTAGCAAAAATTGCATCAGCTTTTATTGATTCTGATATTGAACTAGACGAAAATAAACTAAAAATTATTATTTCATTTGTTGTTGATGGTCTTAAATATTTTACTCATAAAAACAATTTCAACTGACAATGTATGGGTAGAACATTTGTTCGAAAACAAGCAACACAATTTGATGGTGGAACAACAGACTTAGGAAATATTGATGAATTGAGATACTTTGCACAATTACCTAATTGTCCAAGGAAAGACGAATTATTAGAATTATTAGATCATTGGAAAAAAGGTGAACCAACATTTAACGGAGTTAAATTCTTTCCAAAATCAAAATTTGCTGCTTCTTGTATTGATGGAATCTATATCGGTTTTAAAGGAACTGCTGGCGATTTAATTAACTGTGAGATTGCAAACGATGAAAACATCTTATCGCATAACATGGTTTTTGGTGTTAACACTTGTGTTATGGAAAATGGTGATGAGTATGCTGACATTTCACCATTATGAAATTATTCTGACATTCCTGGAGTTACCACTTATTCAGAAACAGATACAACATTGTTAAAATATGATAATGAATCATTTAAACACACAAAAACTGGAGTGTTCTATGCTACCCAACATAAAGATAATGATAGTAAGAAGACTGACGAAGAACAAACATATGTTTGTATTACACAAGCAACATGGCATGAACACTTATGACCAAGTGTATCATGATACCGAATATCAGGTTTTGCTACACCTTACGGTTTAGCGGTTTTAGGTTGCGATATCCATGATAATGTTCATGATGAATTATTAGCAACAACAGTTGAACAATGTTATAAAGCTCCAAGCAAAACATTTACTGTATCAGAAGATGAAAAAACCATTACTAATGGTAAAGTTGTTTATTCTAATATTGATGCTGACTCGGATTCTAAATTAAAATTTAATGTTGAAAGTCGTGGTGGTGAAAATTGATCTTGACATCGTAATAATCGTTCATATGCGGTTGATGATTATCCAGAATATCGCGATGTGTTAACTATTAAAATAGACAATACTGATAGTTCAAAAAAATCAGAATATGCTTATGCAATACAACCAGTTTCTCAACATACTTTAGGTCAATTTAAAGTAGCATGTAATAATAATGTAGCGCAAGCTATTGAAATGCCAGATGGAAGACTTGCTTGTAGATTCTTTGTAAATGGTGGTCAATTTATTTATCAACAAAAAAGTTATACAGGAGATGAAGGCGATTTCATAATATGTGATAAAAAATAGGCGTTAGCCTATTTTTTCATCAAATACAGTTGCTTTAACTAAAGGACGTTTATTTTTATTCTTTCAGATAAAGAATGTTATTGTATTTTCAGCAATCTTTCTAATTGTTTGGTTAGTGATTGGTTGATGAGATTCACTCATTTCCTTTTCAATGTTTTCTTTAATTGAATAACAAATCTTTTTAATTAATCCCATACTTGCATTAGCATAGAAGCAACCACGAGTAATTAGGACTGGTAAACCAATAATTTTCTTTGCTTTACGGTCGATTACGATTGTTGCATTGAAGACACCATCAGTTCCAAGAATTCTTCTTGCTCCTAATACTTTAGAGTTATCTTCATTGATTTTCTTACCATCAACATAAACTTCTTTTGTATCAACAAATTCATCAGTAACCTTTAGTTCATGATCAATTAGTTTAACCTTTTGACCATTAGATATTTGAATATATCGATCTGGTTCAATACCTAAAAATTCAACGTTTTGTTCCATTGCTGATAACATCTTATATTCACCGTGAATTGGAATAATGTATTTAGGTGCAACCAATTTAATCATTAATTCAAGTTCTGTTTGTGTTGCGTGACCTGAAGCATGTAATTTACATGTTGGAGAGTTTTGAACAACCTTAACACCACATTTATATAGTTTGTTAACCAATTCTTCAACTGAAGCAAAGTTTCCTGGAATTGGGTTTGAACTAAACAAGATAGTATCACTTGGTTTTAAAATAACATGTGGATACTTTCCGGCTGTCATCATACTTAATGCTGCAGTAGGTTCTCCTTGAGAACCAGTTAGAACAATAACTAATTCATTATCAGGTGTATTTTTAATATCACATGGTTCAACAAAGTCTGTTTTAAATGTTTTTAACAAACCAGTATTTATTGAAGTACGGATGTTGTCATCCATAGTTTTTCCAATAATACAAATACGTTTATTTAAATTGATTGCAATTTCAATAATGTTTTGAATACGACGTAAGTTTGAAGCAAATGTTGTAATGAAAACTCGACCCGGAGCTTTTGAAATTTGTCTCCTTACTTCATCAAGAACATATTTTTCTGATGTTGAAAAACCTTGTGCTTCAGCATTTGTTGTTTCACAAAGCAATAAATCAACACCACGTTTAGCAACTTCACAGATCTTATGAATGTCTGTTTGTTCCATTTTGTTTGTAAAGTCAAATCTAAAGTCACCACAAGTTACAACATTTCCATTTGGTGTTTGTAAACAAACTCCATAACATAAAGGAATTGAGTGACAAACTCTAAAGAAATCAATCTTAAAGTGTTTTGATTCAATTTTTAGATCATCTTTTAATTCAACAAATTTTTCAATCTTTGCATCAGGATGTTCCTTCATTTTACGTTTTAAGATGTTTTGAACAAGTAAGCTTCCATAGATTACTGGAATCTTAACGGTCTTTAATAAGAATGGAACACCACCAATGTGGTCTTCGTGAGCATGGGTAATAATTAAACCTTTAATTTTGTTTTGGTTTTGAACTAAGTAATCAAATGGACAAATTACTGATGTAACACCAGGTAATTCATTTTCATCACTAAATTTATTACCACAATCGATAATGAATAATTCATCGTCATATTCAACGATGTACATATTCTTACCAATTTCTTCTATTCCACCTAAAGCAAATACAGTTGTTGGTTTTTTATTTAAGTCTGGCATATTGCCTCCTAATAAACAATTAAAGATTTATCTTTATCTAGTCATTTATTTTTCTTATCAATTCGTTGATAATATAAAATTCCTGATAAATGATCAATCTCATGTTGCAAACAAACAGAGAATAAACCTTCAGCATTGATTGTGATTGGTTTGTTATCATGCAACATATCTAAAGCTTTAACTCTCACTTTGTTAAATCTTTTAACATGTCCAGCATGATCTTTTAGAACTGATAAGCACCCTTCACCTTGTTTTAGGTAGCAACAAGCAACGCTTGTAGCAACTATTTCAGGATTAGCTAATAGATAATGTTGCTCTTTACCATTTTCATCATCAAAGTGAATGTAGATAATTCTCTTATCACAGCCAACTTGTGGTCCAGCAACAGCTATACCATTTCTAATGCCTAGTTCTTCATCTCTGTTTTGATAACAAGCATCAATATAGTTAACCATTTTGTTAACTAATAATGAATCAGTTTTATCTAAAGGAAGTTTTACATCCTTGCATTGTTTAGATAAAAAGTCATTGCTATCCTCTAATATTCAATCAGAAGACGGTTTAAGATCTTGTATTTTCAACATTAATGATATTATATATATAAAATATATTTTTTATATGATATTAACTATAATTATTAAAGATATATCTTTAATAATAAATAGGAGGAAAACTATGACTATTGAAGAATTTTCAAGTAAAGTAAAACAAATTCATAAGTCAAACGGTACCAAATTAATGTGTCTACAAGTGGCGCAATCTGAATTTGGTTACCTTTCTCAAGAAGTAATGAGAATCGTTGCTGATGAATTTGATACAACAACAAGTGAGATATATTCAATTGCTAGTTTTTATGCACAATTCTCTTTTGTTAAAAAAGGAAAATACGTTATCAATGTTTGTTTAGGTACAGCATGTTACGTAAAAGGTAGTGCATTAATTCTAGAAAAATTTGAACAAATATTAGGAATTAAATTAGGTGAAACAACAGCCGATGGTATGTTCACTCTTGCATGTGCAAGATGTGTCGGATGCTGTGGCTTGGCACCGGTTATTATGATTAATGACAAAGTCTTTTCAATCTCTCCTAATGATTGTCAAGATGTTATTGATAACATTATTGCTCATGACAAGAATAAAATGGAGGCTAGCAAATAATTATGGCAATTACAATTTCCCAACTTAAAGCTATAAAAGAAAAGTTAGCTAAAAGAATTAATGACCGAAGAGCAGGCTTAGCAAAAGCTGAAAAAACTGGTAAGAAGCAAATATTAGTTTGTGCTTCTACTGGTTGTTTAAGTAATAAATCTAACGAAGTTATTGAATATTTCAAAAAAGCAATTAAGTTACATAAGATTGAAAATAAAGTTGAAGTATCACAAACTGGTTGTCACGGTCTTTGTGCACAAGGACCAGTTGTATTAGTTTACCCTGAAGGTATTTTCTACCGTAAGGTAAACCGTACAAGTGCCGCTAGAATTCTTGAAGAACACATTATTGGTGGAACACCAGTAAAAGAATTTATTTGACCAAGCCAACTTGATGAAAAGAAAAATATTATTCCTCTAAATAAAACTCATTTCTATAAACATCAAGTTAAGATTGCATTAAAGAATGCTGGTATTATTGATCCGGAAAATATTGATGAATACATTGCATGTGATGGTTACTTTGCATTACATAAAGTGTTAACATCAATGAAACCAGATGATGTAATTAAAGTAATTACAGATTCACAACTCCGTGGTCGTGGTGGTGGTGGTTTCCCAACAGGATTAAAATGATCATTGACTAAAAAATCAGTAAGCAAGAAGAAATATGTTTGTTGTAATGCTGATGAAGGTGACCCAGGTGCATTCATGGATCGTTCAATCCTTGAAGCAGACCCACACTCAGTAATTGAAGCAATGGCTATTGCTGCATACACTATTGGGGCTGATGAAGGTTTCATTTATGTTCGTGCTGAATACCCAATTGCTGTTCAAAGACTTGAAACTGCAATTGCGCAAGCAAAGAAATATGGATTACTTGGAAGAAACATTCTTGGAACAAACTTTAGTTTTAAACTATCTTTAAGATTGGGTTCTGGTGCCTTTGTTTGTGGTGAAGAAACTGCATTAATGACTTCAGTTGAAGGTAATCGTGGTGAACCAAGACCAAGACCTCCATTCCCAGCCGTTAAAGGTTTGTTTGGTAAACCAACATTATTAAATAACGTTGAAACATATGCTAACATTACAAGAATTATCTTGAATGGTGCATCTTGATTCAACAAGATTGGTACAGAAAAATCTAAAGGTACAAAAGTATTTGCTGTTGGCGGAAAGATCAACAACACTGGACTTATCGAAGTACCAATGGGAACATCATTAAGAGAAATCGTATTTGATATTTGTGGTGGTGTACCTAATGGTAAAGAATTTAAAGCTGCTCAAACTGGTGGACCATCTGGTGGATGTATTCCAGCCAAATTACTAGATACTCCAATTGATTATGAAAACCTAATGGCAATTGGATCAATGATGGGATCTGGTGGATTAATTGTTATGGATGAAGACAACTGTATGGTTGACATCTGTAAATTCTATATGGAATTCTGTGTTGAAGAATCTTGTGGTAAATGTGTTCCATGTCGTATTGGAAACAAACGATTACTTGAATTATTAACAAAGTTTACTGAAGGTAAAGCTAAAGAATCTGATATTGCTAAGATAGAAGAACTAGCTGCTCACATTAAGGCAACTTCAGCTTGTGGTTTAGGACAATCATCTCCAAACCCAATTCTTTCAACTCTACGTTATTTTAAAGATGAATATATTGCTCACACTAAAGGACAATGTCCTGCTGGTGTTTGTAAAGCATTAACTGGTTATTGAATTGATCCAGCTAAATGTAAAGGTTGCTCAAGCTGTGCAAGAAACTGTCCAGTGCAAGCAATTTCTGGAACTCCAGGCAAACCACCATATGTTATTGATAAATCAAAATGTATTAAATGTGGTGCTTGTGCAAGAAACTGTCGTTTCCAAGCTGTAGTTAAGAAATAAAGGAGGGAATTATGAAGAAATTAATTAATTTAATTATTGATGGTGTCAAAGTTCAAGCCGAAGAAGGCTCAACAATTCTTGATGCTGCAAGAGCTAATGGAATCACAATTCCAACTTTATGTTATCTAAAAGGACTAAATGGTATCGGTGCTTGCCGTATGTGTTTAGTTGAAGTAAAGGGCGCAAGAGGTATGGTTGCTTCTTGTGTGTATCCTGTTGCTGAAGGTATGGAAGTATTCACTAATACTTGAAAGGTAATTCAAGCTCGTAGAAAAAATCTTGAATTATTAATGTCTAACCATAGAAAAGATTGTTCTGACTGTGCGAAATCACATTTCTGTAAATTAAAAGAATATGGTGAAACATTCTTAATTGATGATCATGCATATGATGGTGAAAAATCATCTCACACTTCTGATACATCATCACCATGTATTATTCGAGACCCAAGCAAGTGTATCCTATGTAAGAAATGTATTGCTGTTTGTGAAAAGCAACAAGATGTTGGTGTTATTCATGCCAACAAACGTGGATTTAATACTTACATTGGTTGTGCTTTTGATGAAAAAATGGATAAGACAGCTTGTGTTGGCTGTGGCCAATGTACATTAGTTTGCCCAACTGGTGCATTAACTGAAAAACCAAGTTATGAAGAAGTATTTGAAAAATTAGCTGATCCAAACTATATAGTAGTTTGCTCTCCAGCTCCATCAGTTCGTGCTGCATTAGGTGAAGAATTTGGTCTTCCAATTGGAACTGATGTAGAAGGAAAGATGGTTACAGCATTAAGACGTTTAGGCTTTAAATATGTCTTTGACGTAGATTTTGCTGCTGACTTAACCATTATGGAAGAAGGATATGAATTCCTTGACCGTTTAAATAATGGTGGTAAACTACCATTAATTACTAGCTGTTCTCCTGGTTGAATAAATTACTGTACTGCATATTATCCAGAATTTATTCCAAACCTATCAACAGCTAAATCACCTATGCAAATGCAAGGTGCAGTAACTAAAACATATTGAGCAAAGAAAATGGGAATTGACCCAAAGAAGATCTTCACTGTTCATATTATGCCATGTACAGCAAAGAAATCTGAAATTCAATATGGTTGTGATGCATTAAAGGGAATGCGAGATACTGATGCTGTATTAACAGTTAGATCATTAGCGAAGATGATTCGTTTAATGGGAATTAACTTTGCAAAGTTACACAATGGTAAATTTGATGACATATTAGGTGAATCAACAGGTGCTGGTGTAATCTTTGGCGCTTCTGGTGGTGTAATGGAAGCAGCATTAAGAACAGTTGCTGATGTTGTGACTGGTGAAGATTTAAAGCAAATTGAATACAAGAAGGTTCGTGGAACTAAAGGTATTAAAGAAGCAACTTTAAACTTGAAGGGTAAAGAAGTTAAAGTTTGTGTTGCTTCTGGATTAGCTAACGCTAAACAAGTTCTTGAGGCGGTTAAAGCTGGTAAGAAAAAATATCACTTCATTGAAATCATGTGTTGTCCAGGTGGATGTGTTAACGGTGGTGGCATGCCATATGTTGACTATGATAAGATTCAACGTGAAGAAGTTATTAAACTTCGTTCTAAAGCTCTATATAAAAATGATGCTAAAAAAGAATTGCGTAAGAGTCATCAAAACCCTGCAATTATTAAAATTTACAAGGATTTCTTTGAAAAACCAAACTCTCATAAAGCGCATGAAATCTTACATAGAAGTTACAAAAAAAGAGAGTTTATATAATAATTAAAAAAACTATAATTTTTAATGATTTCATATATAATATATACATATTAAGGAGAATTAATAACTTATGTCAAAAGCTGTCGTAAATAAATCAAAATGCTTAGGCTGTGGAGCTTGCACTGGAGTTTGTCCAGTAGGTGCTGTAGCTATCGGTTCTGATGGCAAAGCCGGCGTAGACCAATCTAAATGTGTTGGTTGTGGTGCTTGTGCAGGAGTTTGTCCAGTTCAAGCTATCGAAAACAAGTAATAAGCATACATAAGTAAAAAGTGCTTCGGCACTTTTTTCTTTTTATAATTTTATAAAGATGCAAAAGAATATATTTCATATCCATACATATATATGTAAACACTCATCAAACCATTTAGATGAGATTGTTGATTATGCCCTAAAGCATGGATATAGGAAACTATATTTTACAGAACATGCACCAATTACTATTAAATGTCCGTATCAAGCCCGTCGAGCAAATTACAAAGAAATTGCTCAACTAAGAAAAGATATTGATAAATTAAATGTTAAATATAAGAGTAAATTAAAAATTTATTTTGGCTATGAAGTTGAATATAACAAACCAAATCGTTGGTATATTCAAAAACTTGCCAAAGATCCATATTGTCAATTTCTAGTTTTTGGTAATCACTTTTATGGTGATCTATTCAAAATGCAATTACCATTACCTTTGGTAATGAATGTAACAAGAAAAGCTAGTCAACTAAAAGAGTTTAATGATAATAATAAAGCTGCAATGTCTAGCGGTTTAATGTCTTGAGTGGCGCATCCAGACATTTATTTAAACTCATATCAAAAATGAGACAAAACAGCCAAAGCTGTTGCTATGAATATTATTAAATGAGCTATCAAATATAAATTACCTTTAGGTTTCAATGTCAACTTTACTGCTTTTGAAAATAAAAGTGAGTGACATTATCCATCAAAATATTTTTGAAAGATGGTGGCTAAAACTAACATTCCAGTTATTATTGAATCTGATGCTCATGATATGCATCCACTAAAAGTGGAATGATTAAATAAGGGAAGACAATTAGCTATTAGTTATGGTTTAAAGAAGAATCTAATTAATGATGTTAAATTGAATTTGTTAAAAAAAGTAAAATAAAAAAGCTCGATTAGAGCTTTTTATTTTATGCAGCGACACCAAAGAAGTCAGATATTTCCTTGATTGCTTTGTCTTCGTCATTTCAGTTTGATGCACGAATTTCAATCTTACCTGGCAGTTTAACTTTTGTATATACTGTCATAAGATTGATTAATGACTTAGCATTAGCTTTGTTGGTACCAACAATTACATCAATATCACAAGTATATTTACCAGCAATTTGTTGTAATTTAGCAGCCATTTTACGATGTAGGAATGATGGATCTGTAATTTTTACTTGAATACTTTTCATAACAAAATATATAAATTTATTATAAATGCATTTTGACTTTACTTATCAAAAAACCTATATTTTATTATGGTTTTTGATAAGTTTTTTGTCAAATCCTTCATCAAATCAAAGATACGAACCATCCTTGTTTAGAAAGCTTCTAAAGATATTAACATAAGCATTAGGTCATTGCTTAGAATCATAGAAGTTTTCATTTATAAAATTCTTTATAAATGAACGTTGAGTTATTTTCTCATTAGGACATAAATTATTAACAACTGGAAGTTTATATTTTTTAGCAACCTTTTCTATGTCGTTTTCACGACATAGAATTAATGGTCGAATCATTCAAACTTTATTTCGATCTAAATAGCTAATCGGTCTTAGTGTTGCAAGACGAGACTCATTTAACATATTCATAAAGAAAGTTTCAATCGCGTCATCAGCATGATGACCCAAAGCCAATTTATTAAATTTTTGTTCTTTCATTGCTCGGACTAGGATTGCCTTCTTCATCTTGGCACAAAGCGAGCATTGAATTCTATTGTGTTCTTTTTTTGCTTGCAAAACTTCAGCAATATTTGAGTTTAGAATTTCCAAATCAATAATATTTGCTTTAGCAAACTTAGTAAGTTTATCATAGTTAACTTTTTTGAAACCTAAAGCAACATGGAAACCTTTAACCTTTAGATTTCATTTCTTTTCTTGATTTATCTTTTTGCAAAAGATATCTAAAGCTTTTAATAAAACAAGTGAGTCTTTTCCACCAGACACACCAACAGCTATCTTATCATTTTTCTTGATTAAATGAAAAATGCTATTTGCTTTAATTATGTTACCAATTACTATTCTCATAATTTTATATGATAAAATTATATTATGTTTACACCTGATAAACTTATATTGATTGATAAACCACAAGGTTGAACTAGCAATGATGTCGTTGCTAAGATTAAAGGAGCGTGTGGTTATAAAAAAGTAGGACATGCAGGAACTTTAGACCCAATGGCTACTGGGCTTTTAATTATTGGTTACGACGAAGGAACTCACCTTTTAGGTGATTTAATGTTACAAGACAAACAATATCAAACAACTATTAAGTTCGGTATTAGAACTGATACTGGTGATAAGACTGGCACCATTATTGAAAAACAAAGAGTTAAACTAAATGAAAAACAAGTAAAGCAAGCTTTAGCTAGTTTTGTTGATCAAGATTACTTACAACGACCACATCCATACTCTGCTATTAAAGTAAATGGTAAGAAAGCATATGAATATGCTCGTCAAGGTAATCCACTTGAACTTGAACCACGATTAGTTAAAATCAACGGATTTAGAATTGTTGATTTTAATCCAAATAAACAAGAACTAAAGATTACATTAAATGTAACCAAAGGATTTTATGTTCGTTCCTTTGCAGAAGACTTAGCAGCAAAATTAGGGACAGTTGGACACATTACTACTTTAGTAAGAACTAAATGTGGTGACTATAAATTAAAAAATGCTTATACTTTAATTGATTATCTAAATTTATATGGCCGTAAAAATTAAAGAAATAAATTTAAGTAATACTAAACCATCAAAACTACCATTAGTTATTGGCTATTTTGGTAGTATCCATGTAATGCATGGATTACTATTGACTAGATTCAACCGATATAATGTTTTAACTTTTAAAGATTTTGGAGCAAAACAAGTTAACCAATTGTATTTTGGTAAAGAGCGATTAAACAATATTGCTAAATATAAACCAACAAATATATTTGTTTATGATATAGCTAAACATAATGTTCCGGCTGAAGAATTTATTCAAAAAGTTTTATTAAAACTTAAACCATCAATAATCTATGTTGGATCAGATTTTAAATTTGGTTATGACCATAAACCTTACACATTACTTAAAAAGTATTTTGATGTTATAACACTAAACCACAACAAAATAGTTTCAACTACTATTATTGCTGGTTTACTACGTAAAGGTGATGTAGAAAAAGCTAACAGCTTTTTATACTTTCCATACTACTATATTTCTGAATGAATTAAAGGTTATCATCGTGGAAAACAAATGGGAATTAGAACTATCAACCTTAAGGTTGATCATAAGTTCTTATTGCCTGAAGGATCATATGTCAGCCGAATTAAAATAGGCAACCGAACTTACAATTCTGTAAGTTTTGTTGGTGCTAGCAAGACATTTAATAACAAAGATGTTGTAATTGAAACACATGTATTAAAAAAATACATAAGTCCACGTTCCGTTTATCCGGCTAATGTTAGAAAAAATGTAAAAGTTGAATTTTTAAAATTCATTCGAGCAAACAAGAAGTTTGCTAATCCATTAATGTTAGCTTCAGCAATTCAAAACGATATTCAACTCGCAAAAGACTACTTTGTTAAAAATAAATAATATAATTATTTAAATGTTCAAAACAAAGAAAAACAAATTAATCGAGTTGGATAAAATTTGTTTTGGTTATGAACCAAAAAAGACAATTTTATCTAATGTTTCTTTTTCATTAAATGAAAAAGAATATGTTTGTATTATTGGACCAAATGGTTGTGGTAAATCTACACTAGGAAAATTATTAGTTGGTTTATTCAAACCAAATACTGGAAAGATTATTTTTAATAACAAAGTTATTGACAAAACTAATGTTAGAGAATTAAGAAATTCATCAGGATTAGTATTTGAAAATCCTGATAACCAATTTATTGGTTTGACTTTACAAGATGACATTGCATTTGGCTTAGAAAATAAACGTGTACCGCACAACCGCATGCAAGGGTTAATTAATAAGACTGCCGATTATTTAGGTATTACTGATTTATTAAAATCAGCAACTAAAGATCTATCTGGTGGCCAAAAGCAACTTGGCGCCATAGCTTCAGTTCTAGTTATGAATCCTAAGTTTATAGTGTTTGACGAAGTCACTAGCATGCTTGATTATCCATCTAAGCAACAAATTCAAAAGTTAATGTTATCGTTAAGGACAACACAAAAGAAAACTATTATCAATATTACTCATGACATAGAAGAAGTTATCAATGCTGATAAAGTTATTGTTATGAACAGAGGCAAGGTTGTAATGGTTGGTAAACCGTTGGATATCTTTAAAAATTCTAAATTTAAAAAATTATCTTTAGATAAACCATTTATGCTTAAGTTAGCTGAACAGTTAGGAATTAAACCAACAACTAATTTAGATAAATTAGTGAAGGAAATCAGTTATGAAAAATAATGTGACTAATAAAAACCTTCATACTAATAATGTTATCACTTGTGATAACCTTACTATTTCTCTTGGTTCAAAGAAGAATAGATCAATCTTAATTGATAAGTTTAATTTTGCTTTTGAAAAAAATAAAATATATGCTATCGTTGGTGGATCAGGTGTTGGTAAGACAACTCTAGTTTCTCATTTCAATGGTTTGTTAAAATCAAACGATGGCAATATATTTATTGATAAAGATAAATCAATATTAGGCGAACAACGCAAAATAAAAAATTATAAAGCGATTAGAAAAGATGTTAGTTTAGTTTTTCAATTTCCTGAATATCAAATATTTAAAGATACAGTAGAAAAGGATATTGCCTTTGGACCTATTAACTATAGTGTTAATAAGCAAGAAGCTAAGAATTTGGCTTCTAAATATATGTATTTAGTAGGACTGAATGAATCGCTAGCTTCTGTAAATCCATTTGATTTATCAAATGGACAAAAGAGATTGGTGGCTATTGCGGGTGTGCTAGCAATAGAATCGCAAGTTGTTATCTTTGATGAACCAACGGCTGGACTAGATTCACGTGCGCAAAAAAATATTATTAATATTATCAAACAATTAAAGAAACAAGGTAAGACTATCATTCTCATTACCCATAATATGGATAATGTCTTAGAGCTTGCTGATGAAGTGCTTGTGTTACATGATCAAAGACTTCATTATTATGGAACACCATATGAAATCTTCACTGACTCACTTGTTTTAAAACAAGCAGGTTTAGCTACACCACATGTCATATTAATGATTAATAAATTGATTAATCATAATAATAAATATGAAAAATTATTAGAAGCTCAGCCAAGAACATTGGAAGAGTTAACCAATCTTCTTAAGAAAGGAGGCAAATAATGTATCGTAAATATACATTTAAAACTCCTTTGGAAGAAAGACCAATCTTCTTAAATAAGTTTAATCCAACATTAAAAGTAATCTGTGCAATACTATTATTAGTATTAATCTTCTTGCCCGTAACGATTGTAGGACAGGTAAGTATTCTACTTATTGTTTTAGGGCTGTGATTTTCAGCAAGATTACCACGAAGAAAATTCAAACCAATCTTTAGAACAATATTAGTATTATTTATATTTATCTTTATTATTAATTGGCTTGTCGCTAAGGATCCAAGCTTGAAATTTGATTTGGAAAGTCATTATCAATTGTGAGGCAGTGATTGATTATCATTATTTAACCGTGGATGAGTACACCAATATAGTTTATACTATAACACATATTATTGAACGTGTGGGCAGATATGAGGTGGATGAGTTGCAAATGAGCTTGTAACGGTTGAACCACTATCTGGATCATTCATTACTATTACTATTGAAGGCGTTAAATTATATTTAGAGTATTCAGCACCTTTATATGCATTGAGCTCGCAAGTATTAATTACTAGCGTGAGTGTATGCATTAAATTGTTCTGTATGCTTACAGTATTTAGTTTGCTTGTTAACACTACTTCAACATTACAACTAACATATGCTTTCGAACATATCTTGTGGCCACTAAAGTGGATTAGAGTCCCAGTCACTGAAATATCTTATATTATTGCTGTTGCTATCAGATTTGTTCCTAGTCTATTTGATGAAGCTAATAAAATAATAAGCGCGCAAGCAAGTAGAGGTATGGACTATCGCAATGGAAGACTGGCAACAAAAATTAAAGCAGTTGGTTCGTTGGTTGTCCCAATGTTTGCCACAGCTTTCAATCATGCCGACAAACTATCCGATGCTATGGAGGCCAGAAACTTCATTCCTAGGGCCAAGAGAACAAAATATAGACTCTACCATTGCTCGGTGTCAAACTGAGTCTCATTCGCGATTTTAATTTGTTTGTTTGCTCTATTTATTTACTTTGTGGTTAAGAAAGTTATAATCTATCCATTCATAGCAGTGGACTGCTTTAATATATAAATATGAACACGCGTTATAAAGCTATATTAAGTTACAACGGAAGCAACTACCATGGTTGAGCAAAACAACCAGGGCAACAAACTATCCAAGGAATCTTGGAAGAAACTATTTTTAATGTTCTTAACCAAAAGGTTAAAGTTTATGCTGCTGGAAGAACTGATGCTGGAGTTAATGCCACCGGTCAAGTAATTCATTTTGATTTATCAATCAAAATAAAACCTAAACAAATTATGGAAGCTTTAAATAAAGCTTTACCATATGATATTCGTTTGACTAAAGTAAAAGTTGCTGCCAAAGACTTCAATGCTCGCTTTATGGCAAAGCATAAGACTTATATATATAGTATCAATACTAATAATATTAGTGATGCTGTTAGTAGCACACATATCTATCAATATAATAAATCAATTAATATTAGCTTGTTAAAAAGATCAAACAAAGTATTTTTAGGAAAGCACAACTTTCTATCTTTCTCAACTGATGAACGATCAGGGGAATCATTAGAAAGAAAGATTCTTTCTATATATATAAGGAAGAACAAGGACCTAGTAAATATTGTTATTAAAGGTACTGGCTTTTTAAGAAGTCAAGTAAGAATGATGGTTGGTTCTATGCTAGCATTAAATGAAGGTAAGATTACCTTATCACAGATAAAGCAATGATTAAATAATCCAAAAAAAGGCCAAGCAACTTATAAAGCTCCTGCTTGTGGCCTTTGTCTATTTAAAATAAAATATTAATTATTTATTTAGGATTTCACCAGTAATTGAATCAAAGTGAAGCTTAGCAAATTCTGCTAACTTTGCTTTTTTGATTATTTGTTTACCAGCAGCAACAATCTTTGCTTTTTCAACTGAACCTAAAGGAAGTTTAACCCCAGCTTTAGCTGATAACTTATCCATGTAGGTTAGGAAGGCATCTCTTGCTATAACGCTTGCGCAAGCTACGGATAAATATTTAGATTCGGCTTTCATTTCAATTACATTTATGTAAACAGCTTTAATGTTTGCTTTCTTTAAATAATCAAAATAGTGTTGTCGAGAGACAAACTGGTCAAGGATAACTTGATAATGTTTATCTTTTAACTTATTAGTTAATTTAGTTAGAGCATCATTGTGACAAATTGCTTTAACAATATTACTGTTGTCAAACTTATCAATAATCTTGTTGTAAACAACAGGTTGACAAACACAAACTTCGGCCTTAACAATTTTCTTTAATTGTTTAGCCATGGCTTTAATTTGTTTGTCATCAATCTTCTTTGAGTCATTAACTTTTAATGCTTTAACAGCATCAACCAATTCATTTGGTACATAACACGCACAAGTTACAACTGGTCCAAAGTAATCACCAGTTCCAACTTCGTCCATACCAATTGAACCATCAAGGTTTTTTAAACTTACCTTCTTTGAAGGTGTAGTAGCTTTCTTACCAAAGTTTAAAATGGCAGAATCTTCACCTTGTAATAACAAAGTTCCATTTTTAAAAACACTGATAGCTAAGTCTTTAGTTTTATAAAAAGCTAAAAGATTTTCATTCTTTAAATTCGATTGTTTATATGCTTTATAAGCACTATCAATTCGATTGAATTCAGTTTTTGTAATTTTACTTGTTAAGCTTTTCATAATGTTTTACTGCTTGATTATATTTTTTATCAATTAATTCTTTTAATATTTTAGTTACTTCAGTATTTGGTATTTCTTTGTTTAATGTTCCATTAATATATAGGAAGCTAGTAGTCTTGTCTTTGACACAGATAGCTAAATCACAACCCTTAGCTTCACCTGGCCCATTGACGATACAACCCATGATTCCAATCTTAATTGCTAGATGTTTATCTTCTAGATAAGTATCAATTTCTCTAACTCATTTCTTTGTATCATATTGGTTTCTTCCACATAGTGGACAAGCAATAATGTTGTAGTATGGAATGTTGAATCCCATATTATTTAATAAAGTCTTAGCAATCTTGATTTCATCTTTTCGATCGCCATTAACTGAAATACGAATAGTATTTCCTATTCCCATATTTAGTAATGGGATTAGAGCAATACATGATTTAACAATTCCAGCATGATCTGGTCCAGATTCAGTTACACCTAAGTGAATTGGATATTTGCAATGTTTTGCTAGTTCAATATTAGCAAAGTACGTAGTACTTGGATCTGAATCTTTGATACTAACAATTAATTTTTCAAAACCATTTTTTTCAAAGAATTTAATTCAAGAGTAAGCACAATTTACTAATTGAATAACTCTTGATCCTTTAGGATCAATTGTTAATGAACCACCATTGATTCCAATTCTGATTGCAACGTCTTTTGCTTTAGCTGCTTGAAGTATTTCAAGCACTTGTTCTCTTGAACCAATGTTTCCTGGATTAATTCTAATCTTTGCAACATTAGCAGCAATTGCTTTTAAAGCAAATTGATAATTAAAATGAATATCAGCAATGATTGGTGTTTTAGTTTTTTTAACAATTTCAGCTAAAGCTGATGCATCAGCTTCATCTAGAACTGCAACTCTAACTAATTGTGCTCCATAGTTAGTCAATTGTTTAATTTGTTCAACAGTTTTTTCAACATCGCTTGTCTTAGTAGTTGTCATTGTTTGGATGACAATTTCATTGTAGCCACCAATGGTTAGGTTACCAACCTTAACAGCTTTTGTTGATGTTCGATTTCTACACTTACTCATTGTTAAAAGTTTTTTTATTATATATAAAAAGAAAAAAATCGTTAATTAAAACGATTTTTATCATTATGGGGCGTTTAGTGGGACTTGAACCCACGGGATGCCTGAGTCACAGTCAGGTGTGTTAGCCAACTTCACCATAAACGCCATAACCGTTTAATAATTATACAAACTTTTGACTAAATATAAGTATAATAAGTTAAACACGTTAGACCCAAGACATGATTGCTTTATCTGTCGAAGCGATAACATAAAAAAGTGTTGAAAAATTAAATTTAAGGAGACATATTAAGAATATGGCTGTTTCAAAAGAAACTAAGAAAAACTTAGTTAAAGAATACGGAAAGAATCCAAAGGACACAGGTAACACTGAAGTTCAAATTGCGATTTTAACTGCTGAAATTAATTCTTTAACTGAACACTTAAAAGGTAATCAAAAAGATTTTGCTAGCAAAAGAACTTTGTATGCAAAGAACTCTAAAAGACGTAATCTTTTAAATTATCTTAAGAGAACAGATCTAGAAAAATACCGTGAATTAGTTAAGAAACTTAATTTAAGAGCTGCTAACTAGTTATGGATAAAAACAAGACCAAATTTAAAGATAAGCTTACTGTCAAGAACATTAACAAGACATTTCCTATCATTATCTTTGTTCTTGTTTTTATTTTTACGTTTCTCGTAACAAGTAATGATTTAAGAAACCACTGACCAATACTATTAGCAGTGTTTGGTGGTGTAATATTAGCTGTTGGCATAACTTGATTAGTTATGGGTCTAGTTATTTGAAAGAAAGCTAGAAACAATGACGAGAACAAAAAGAAGATTGACCAAGCTTTAAAGAAATTAAAAGAAGAAGCGATGGAAGAAAGATCAAAGATTTCAGATGAATCCAATAATTCAAGCCTTTAATGAAAACTTTGCCCTAACAATATCTTTATATTGTTTATTGTTGGTAGGTGTTGTGGGAATCACAACACTTTTATCACGATTATGTGTTATTCTTAAAGAAAAAGCACATTTGTCTGATGGTGTAGTTGCTGGAATATTATTGGGAGTAATTACAAGTTTACCAGAACTGGTAACATGTATTGCTTCAATTGTTGTTGATAAAAGTGGAAGTGTTGGTTTTGGAGATATTGTTGGTAGCAACTTTTTTGATATGTTTGTTTTAGCTATTTGTTTATTGGCTTGTGTTTGAATGTTTATAAAACATAAGGCTAATAAAGTTAACTTAACGACATTAATATGTACTGGAGTTGGAACAATCTTTGTTTTATTAGCAATGGTTGCTACAAAATATATTCCTGCACTTGTGTGACATGGATTTAATTTCTTTAGCATCTTAATCTTTGCTAGCTATGCTACATCAATCTTTTTCTTAATTAAAAATAATAAGAACCAAGCAGAAAAAGTCAATGAAGGACTAACTGAAATTAGACAAGCAAGACAATCTAAATTATTTAAATTGAAACTTTCTAGCGTAATTATTCTAATTATTGTCGTTGCTTTGTCTCTAATTGCTTGTTCTGTTTTCTTGACATTTGCCTCCGATTCACTAATCCATTATCATTGATCTGATATTTTTGGTCCAGAAGACAAGTCAACTTTTGGTGGTGCACTATTATTAGGAATAATTACATCATTACCAGAAATAGTTTGTTGTATTAATCTTTGTGTTCATAAAGAATATAACATGGTAATTGATACTATTGTTGGTTCAACATCATTTAACCTAGCAATCTTAACGTTAGCTAATATTCCATTAGCTATTGTTTATGAACCGGGCAGCGAGATGTATAGTTGAAATTCACAAACAATTCTACAGGTTTGCTTATGTCTAGGTGTTATTCTATTATTAATTGCTTATTTGCTAGCAAATAGTAAGAAGATTAAACCTAAATTAACAACAAAACAATCATTAGGAATTAATATTTCAGCTTTGTCACTTGTTGTGATTGCATACATTGTCTTTTTAGTACTTGGTTTTATTAAATAATTATTTTTTTTACTGAAAATAATATATAGTTATAAGTAATAGTTATTATGATATTTGAAAACTTTTTCTATGGATCATCTGTACCTGTACTATTGGCATTTTTTGTGTCATTTACAGCTATCGTATGTGTTTTAGCAACGCTAATGACTAAATTTGCTGTAGCTATTAAGGATAAGGCCCGCTTACCTGATGGTGTAGTTGGTGGTATTTTGATTGGTGCCATTACTTCTATCCCTGAATTGATTACATCAATCTGTGTTGTTGTTCAATCAACATATGATAGTCAAGTGACATCATCATCAGTTTTTGGTGATGTTATCGGTTCTAATATGTTTTGTTTAGTTATCATGTCTGCCGTATTATTAGGTACGGTTGTATTGTTTAAACACCGTGAAGCCAACCAAATTAATACAGTTTCATTATCATGAATGATAATTGGTACCATCTTCTGCTTCCTAGCTTGTCTATTTGACAATGGTGGAACAATTTATGGACCAAACTCTCCAATGGGAATTAATAGTCCATTAGTATGAAATGGTTTTAATTTCTTTAGTATTCTAATACTAGGATCATATGGAATGGCTGTATTCTCAATGATCTTTGGTTCAAAAGTAGTGTCTGCTGGTGTTACTGGTAAAGGTTTAAAAACAACACCAACATTGCCTGCTGGACAAAAGAAACAATCTAAATTCCTAAAATTACCAATGTGAGCATTGATCATTTTATTAATTGTATCAGTTGCTGCCCTAACTATGGGATCACTTGTTCTAGCTGGTAGCTGTGGTGGTTTAATTTTTAAATGAGAATTAAGCCCTGTATTTGGCCGAACATTGTTATTAGGTATTGCAACTAGTTTGCCTGAATTGGTTGCTGTTGTTAACTTGGCAATTAATAGACGTTACAATATGGTCATTGACTCAATGGTAGGTAGTTGTGCCTTCAATATGACTATATTGTTTATCGCAAACTTAGTATTTGGTCTTGTTGCAAAAACACCTGCTACTGACCCTATGTATGTCTTAAATGGTGATACTATTGTTCAATTAGTTTTATTCTTACTAGAATGTCTATTCCTAGTATTGTACCTTGTTGTTAACTCTCGATCTGTTAAGAGCTATTTAACTAATAATCAAACTGTTGGATTAAACATAACTTTATTGATATTAGTTCTACTACCATATCTAACATATATTGTTTTAGGTATTTTGGAAGCATATAGTATTATTCCAATTAAATAAAAAAAGAGGCAACGCCTCTTTATTTTTTTAGCTTTGTTTGAATTGTGCTTAGTAGGATAGCAGTAGCTGCCGAAACATTTAATGACTGTGATTTACCAAACATTTCAATGTAAACTTTGAAATCAGAATTTTTTAGCACTAATGGACTAATGCCTTTGTTTTCATTGCCAACAATGATTACAACCTTACCACTAAATTTAATATCATTTAATTTATGAGCTTGTTCATCTAAGCAACTTGCATAGATTCAATAGCCTGCTTCTTTAAACTTATTAATAGTGTCAGTTAGGTTAGTTACCTTAATCATATTAAGGTTACTAATAGCACCTTGTGATGTTTTAATAACGGCTGGTGTCACTTGACATTGGCCATCCTTTTTATATATTAAAGCATCAACACCCATTGATTCAGCTGAACGGATGATTGCCCCAAAGTTCATTGGGTCTTCAATGGAATCAAGCATTAAAACTAACGATGTCTTTTTATCTTGTGATAAGAATTCACTTAATGATAGAGTATTTTCGCCCTCAGCATAACCAACTGCAAATTGGTGATTTTGTCCTTGAGCTAGTTTATCATAAAATGATTTATCATTATTAACTTTAACTTTAGGCAAATAAGCTTGTACCTTTTTAAAGAAGACTTTGTCTTTATTACTAATTGTAGCATCCTTTAAATTTTTATTCTTAATGGCATCAAGGATTGCTTTCTTTCCAATAATTAATTGCATTATAGTAACCCTTTCTTAATTAGTTCAGCACGATACTTATCACTATTTGTAAAGTCTTTTGCATCAGTTGCAGCTTTTCATTTCTTGATTAGTTCTGCATCGTGTTCATAGATATCATATTTAATACCTAATACATCGAGTTCTTTTGTAATGATACATTTTAATGTATTAGCCTCAACATATTTCTTTTCACGAATTAATCGGTTCAAATCTTTAACTTGACCTAATACCTCAGTAATAGCATTTGGTAAGTTTAGATCATCAGCTAAACATTGACTAAACTTTTCGTTTAATGGAAGGATTTCACGTTTATCTTTATTATTAGCAATTAACCATGTCTTAGCTATTGCTAATGCTTTAACAACGCCATTAACTTCTTTAATTGCAGCATCAAATTGTTCTTTAGCAAAGTTAACTGGTTGTTCATATTTAGCTTGATAGAAGAATCATCTTAATCCATTAGCATTATCTTTTGTGATAATATCTTTTACCAAAATAAAGTTGTTTAAAGATTTAGACATCTTTGAACCATTTACATTAATATGGCCAACATGCATTCAGATATTGGCAATATCTTTTCCATATAATGCATAGTTTTGTGCATTTTCATTTTCATGGTGAGGGAATTTTAAATCGACTCCGCCTCCATGAATCATTACATAATCACCAATATATTTATTGATTAGAACACAGCATTCTGTGTGTCATCCAGGACGTCCAACTGATCAAGGAGATTTTCAATTAATACCTTTATCAGTTTCTTTTCAAAGAACAAAGTCTAAAGGACTTCGCTTATTTCCTTTATTCTCTTTTCTTACACCATCCATTAGTTCATCAATGTTTTGGTGACTAACATGTCCGTAGTTTTTAATTTTGCTTACATCAAAGTAAACATCACCTTTTTCAACATAGGCAGCACCTTTGTCAATTAATTGTTTAATGTATTCTTGAATTTCTTCAATATGATCTGATACTTTAGGCATCAATAATGGCTTTACATTTAACAAGTTAAATAAATCCATATAAGCCTTGATATATTTTTCAGTTAATTCTTTTTCACTAATGTTAGCTTGTGCTGCGGCATTAATGATCTTGTCATCAACATCAGTAATGTTTTGTACATATAAAACATCTTTATTTAAAGATAGAAGGTAACGATATAAGACATCAAAGACAATTAAAGGTCGAACATTTCCAATGTGGACATAGTTATAAACTGTTGGCCCACAGTTATAAATAGTAATCTTCTTACCAGTTAATTCAATTTTTTCGTTTGTGCTAGAATTTAATAATTTCATATTTACCTCTATCAAATCTTTTCAGTAATAATTTTAATACCTAAAGCCTTTGCTTTCTTATATTTACTACTTTCAAAGTCATTGGCAATTAGATAATCAATGTCTTTATTTACTGAGCCAAAGAATTTGGCATCAAACTTCTCTTCCATAATTTTAATAATTTCATTTCTTGGAATTTCAAAAGAACCAGTAATAACAAATTTCTTTTGATAGTATGGACTATTAGTATCATACTTTCTTTCAATAAGTTTTGTATTAACACCAACTTCTTTTAATTTATTAATTAACACCTTATTGTTTTCAATTCTAAAGAAATCAACAATTGATTGACCAACTGTCTCACCAACATCTTTAATTGCAATTAATGATTCTAATGTTGCAGAAGAAAGGTGATCTAATGTCTTAAATGTTTCAGCTAAGACTTTAGCAGTAATTGCTCCAACATGTCTAATACCTAATCCATAAATTAGTTTATCAAGGTTAGCAGTTTTTGAGTTTTCGATTGATGTTACTAAGTGATCAAACATTTTATCTTTGATATGAAGATCAAGTTTTAAAACTTCTTCTTTTTTATCCTTTAGATAATATAGGTCAATAATGTTCTTAACAATATTGTTGTCTCAGAACTTTTCAAGAATCTTATTGCTTAACCCATCAATGTTCATTGCATCACGATCAGCAAAGTGAACAATATTTAATAATCCTCTTGCTGGGCAATCAATGTTTACACAGTATTGATCCACTTCACCTTCAACCTTTTCTAACTTGCTTCCACAAATAGGACAAGTTGTTGGTGGAACATATGCTTTAGCATCTTTTGGCCTTTTGTTAGTATTCGGACCAATTACTTTAGGAATAATTTCTCCTGCCTTAAAGATTTTAACTGTGTCACCAATACGAATATCTTTAGCAGCAATATATTCAGCATTGTGTAATGTTGCAGCAGAGATTGTAGAACCATCTAATAAGACTGGTGTAAGGTTGGCAACATAATTAATTCTTCCAGTACGTCCAACGGTTGTTGTAATGTTTTCTAGTTTTGTTTCAACAACATTTGGTGGAAACTTATAAGCAATAGCTCATTTAGGGAATTTAGATGTGTAACCAATCTTTTCATGGTCATTAAAGTTATTCACTTTAATTACTACACCATCAATTGGGAATTCAAGTTCATTTCGATCATTAGTTCATTTATTTATTACGCGAATAACATTTTCAATGCCATCACAGATTTGAATTTCTGGAGCAACATTGAATTTATTCTTTTTTAAGAAGTCAATTACTTCTGATTGTTTAGTTAAACCATATTGTTTCTCATTTGGTATTTGATAACAATACATTGTTAAATTACGTTTAGCCGTAATTTTTGGATCGAGTTGTCTTAAGCTACCACTAGCAGCATTTCTTGGGTTAGCAAATTTCTTTTCTTCGTCTTCTATTGCTGCATTAATCTTTTCAAAATTTTTCTTTGTTAAAAAGATTTCTCCACGGATCTCTATATCATCAGTGAAGTCAATTTGTAATGGAATTGATTTGATGGTTTTAACATTAGCTGTAACATCTTCACCAATAAAACCATCACCACGTGTTGCACCTGAAACCAATTTACCATCTTGATAAATTAAGCTCATGCTTAATCCATCAATCTTTGGCTCAACACAATAAATAATTTCATCATTTGAACCAATAGCTTTTTTAATGTCTTTATCGAATTTACGCATTTCATCAGCAGAAAAAGCATTAGCTAAAGACATCATTTTTGTTTTATGTTGATATTTTTTTAGCTTAGTGCTAGCTTCCCCACCAACTCTTTGACTTGGTGAATCAGCAGTTATTAACTCTGGATATTTAGTTTCAATTTCGATTAATTGTCTTAAAGTAATATCGTATTCTTCATCCGATACTGTTGGATTATTAAGAACGTAATACTCATATTCTCACTTTCTTAATAACGTTCTAAGTTTCTCTAATCTTTGTTTAATTTCTTGCATAGATATATAAACAAATTATAAATAAAAAAGATTTGTATACAAATCTTTTTTCATTAATATCAATCGTATTTTCATTCACGAATTGAGACAAGTTTATAGTTAAATATTGTCTTGTAAATTCCAACAAATATTGGAATAACAAACAACATATTCAAATCTAATGTGTTAAGTGGGAATTGAACTGTTGACATTTTCAACACATGAATAACTAGTGGGTTAATAAATAAGATACAACTAATAATTCCAAATTTCATGGCACTATCAGTTTTAAATAGTGGATTTAACTTGTTTTTCTTCATCTTTCTTATGACTAAATAAGCAATGGTAAAGGCAACAAAGATCGCATACATTGATGCATTAAAGATTGCAACCGAAATTGTTGAAGTAATGTTAAAACTTCAAACATAACTATATGTGAATGTTAAGAAGTTATGATAGTCAATTTTGCTTGGATTTCAATCATAAATCTCTTGGAAAATAAAGAAGTTGGCAACCAAAATTAAAGCAATTAATAAACCTAATCCAATATAGACAATTTTGCCTGAATGTCGATGGATTGAAAGTGCTATTTTTGTATCTCAAACTGGGATACCAAATTTTCGATAAATTGCAATTAATATAATTGCAAATACTATATAAACAGCATCCATCAATGATAGCAATCAGAAGGTATAAATTGACAAAATACTGAAGATTGATAAGAACAATGGTCAGCTTAAAAATAGGATGTAATTGAATGAGTTTTCTTTGTTACGAATAGCATAGTAAATTGTGAATAATCAAACACAAATTACAACATAGAAACTAGTGCAGCTCGCGGCTAAGAAACCAAGCAATAATGTTGTTAACATAAACAATTTAATCGAGTGAGTATTTGTTGATTTTACTAATATCAAAATATAGGCTAAAAGTAGCATTAAAACTCATGCATCGCCAATAGCAAAAGACTCGATAAATGCTAGGATTAAAACAACAAATATCAATGTGAAAAGTAATGATAAAACTAAACGAGAATTTGATTTATTTTCACCTAATATTCATGTTGAAAGGCAACCAATAAATCCAGCTGCAATTATTGTTCATGATCAATTACAAAATGTAATTGAATCAGCAATATTTTTTACTTGAAACATATGAATTCAAATAGCATTCATAATGTTAAAAGATGAGAAGTTGCTGACAACATCATATGATCCTGGTCTTAATTGAATTGGTTTTCATATATCAAATGGCAATGCATCCATTGTTTGTTTTCATGTCGTACCGAACTCAGAGTTAAAGTTTCTAACACACAATCAACTAATTAAGATGGTTAGACCAACTGCAATTGAAAAATTTATGATTTTTCTTCATTTGACAGATCAGGTAATAAAAATGTATTTTCAGTTAGCAATATATAAAGCAATTAATATCACTTGAATTATTCCTAATACTAAGAAATAAACCCAAATGGGTGTATGCCCAGCATACATTCAAATCGTAACAAAGTAAATTAAATCAAAGAAAGCAACAAAGCCAATTATTGTTGCTAAAAATGGATTAACATTAATCCTTGCTCTTTTAATTCATCGACCGATTAAAAAAGCATTAAGAAAATAAACTAATGGGACAACAAAAATCGCCGCTATCATATAGAAATTATAAAATAAAAAGTAGGTTTTACCCTACTTTGATTTAATGGAGCAGATGACGAGAATCAAACTCGCGTATCGACCTTGGCAAGGTCGCATTCTATCATTGAATTACATCTGCATAAGTGGGTATATTATACCCACAAAAAATAAATATTTCAAAATTTTTGTGTAAAATCCCTATTTATATATATAATTAATAAACTCATATATTATTTATTAGCAAATAATAATATATTTGTATATATATACATGCTAGGAGAGTTATATGGCACAAAAACCAAAGTTTGTTGAACGAAAAATCGCAAACCTAGTTACTAGACGTGACTATGCTAAGCAATTTGTAAAGTTTGAAGAACCAGACTTATTGGAAATTCAAAAGAAATCTTACGAAAGATTCCTTAAGAAAGAACTTGGCGAACTAATTGCAAGTTACTTCCCAATTAAGCACATCAAGAATAAAACTCACCATGTAGAAATTAATACCAAGACAGGTATTAATGGTATTCACTTCTACCCTGGTGCTTTTGATGAACAAGAAGCTAGATATAAAGGCAAAACATATGAAACATCAGTTTATGTTGACTTAATTTTAGTTAACGATGAAACTGGTGAAGTAAAAAAGGTTAGAAAATCAAAGAATGATAAACACGATGGTGTATTCTTTGCTAACATTCCATTGATGACTGACAATGGAACATTTATTATCAACGGAGTTGAAAAGTTAGTTAACTCTCAAACTATTCGATCTCCAGGTGCTTATATCTTATCAAAGAGTCAAATCAAATTATCTGGTAAGAAAAAAGTTAATGAAGGTTATATCTGTGAATTGTATCCAAACCGTGGAACAATGTTAAACTTTGTTATTGATGACAAGAAAACAGATAAGAGAATTATTAAATTAGTTGCAAGAAATGCAACTTCTGATGCTGCTGTAACTTTATCAGCAACTCAATTTTTAAAAGCATTTGGTTTAAACCAAGATACCATCATGGACATCTTTGGTAATGTTGAAATCATTGCTAACTCATTAACAGCTGATGGTGAAGCAAAATCATACAGCAACAAATTTGCTGGATGCTACACACATGAAACTATTGGTCAAGATGATGAAATCAAGAAAATTAGAAAAGCTGTTTGTGATTGTCCAACAGTTAATGACATTAAACAAACTGGTTTACCAATTCAACACAAACTTCAAGTTTTAGTTTATCGTTGATCAAAACTAGAAGATCAATTAACTGAAATTAATAAACAACTTGAAGCTGAACCAACAAACTCTTCTTTGAAGAGCAAACAAATTGAAATCATTGCTAAGATCCGTGATCAAAAAGATTTATTGATTACTGAAAAAGCCGCAAAAGATATCATTACTCAATTATCTATTTCAATTCGTCCAACAGAAACCTTAAGTCAAAAATATGCTGGTTTCTGTTACCAAGATTATTTAGTTAAACACTTTATGGAAGTTAAAGGTTTTGATTTATCTTCTGCTGGTCGTAGCAAGATTAATCACAAACTTCGTGTAACTGAAAGACTTTACCAAAAAGTTTTAGCTAATGATATTCTTTATAAGAATGGAAAAGTATTCTTAAAGAAAGATACTTTAATTAACAAAAAAGAAATCGACATGATTAAAAAGGCCATTACTGATGGTGAACTACTATTAGAAAAAGAATGACCATTAACATCTGTATCTCGTTTCATCAAATATAAAACAGCTAAAGCAGAAATCATTGATGTTTATGCTGACAACGATGAATGAGATGACTATGTTAACATCTTAGGTGTTCCACCAACATCTGATGCTGAAACACTTAATATCTCAGATATTATTGCGATGATTTCATATACTATCAACTTACCATGAAACATTGGTAACTACGATGATATTGATCACTTAGGTAATAAACGTTTAAGACTTATCCATGAACAATTTAAATCTAAATTAGTTGCTGGTATGGCTCGTGTTGAAAAACACATTAAGGATAAATTATCATCTTTATCTTCACCAACAATGAATGCTGAAGAAAAAGCAAGAAAGTCTACTGCTGCTACAATTAAATCAATTGTTAACACAAAGCCTTTCCAACAAGTTGTTAAAGCATTCTTTAACACTTATCAATTAACTGCTTTCATTGATCAAACAAACCCTCTATCTGAATTAACAAATAAACGTCGTATTTCAGCTATGGGTGATGGTGGTATTAGAAAAGACGATCCAAACTTAAACGTTCGTGACGTACACTATTCACACTATGGTCGTATCTGTCCAATTGAAACACCAGAAGGTCAAAACATTGGATTGATTATGGCATTAGCATCATTTGCTAAGGTTGATGAAAACGGATTCTTAATTTCTCCATACTTCGTTGTTGAAAATGGAGTTATTACCGATGAAATTCGTTGATTAAATGCTAGTCAAGAAGATGAATATGTTATTGGTGAATCATTAGTTCCACATGATGAAAACGGAAAGATTACACAATCTAAAGTTGTTGGTCGTTACCGTGGTATGCAAGAACTATACGATGCAAAACAAATTAACTACATCGATGTTTCACCTCGTCAAGTTATTTCAATTGCTGCATCTGCTATTCCATTCTTGGAAAATGACGATACTGCCAGAGCTCTAATGGGTTCTAACATGCAACGTCAAGCTGTTCCATTATTAAAACCATATGCACCAATTGTTGGCACCGGAGCAGAATATAAGATTGCTCACGACTCTGGTTTAAACATTCTTGCTGCTCATGATGGTGAAGTATCAGCAATGGATGGTAATGAAATTACCGTTAAGACAAGTAATGGTACTGATAAGTACAAACTTGTTAAATATCGTAAAACAAACCAAAATACTTGCAACAACCAATTCCCAATTGTTGAAGTTGGCCAAAAGGTTAAGGCTAGTCAAGTTATTGCTGACGGTCCAGCAATGTTCAATGGTGAATTAGCTATTGGTCGTAACCCAATCATTGCTTATACAACATGACATGGTTACAACTTCGAAGATGCTATTGTTATTTCAAAACGTTTAGTTCAAGATGACTGATATACATCAATTTCAATCATTGAAAAAGAATTACGTTGTGTAACAACTAAGAATGGTGACGAACAAATTACACGTGACCTTCCAAACGTATCTGAAGATTTAAAGACTTACCTAGACGAAGATGGAATCATCTTAGTTGGTGCTGAAGTTAAAGAAGGTGATATTCTAGTTGGACGTACATCACCAAAAGGTGAAGGTGACTATAGTCCAGAAGAAAAACTATTGAATGCAATCTTTGGTAACAAGTCACACGGTGCAAGAGATTCATCATTAAAAGTTAAAGTTGGTGAAGAAGGTACGGTTATCGGAGTTAAACGATTCAGAACTGTTGATGGTGAAAAGTTTGACGACGAAACAATTGAACTTGTAAAAGTTTATATTGCCCAAAAACGTAAACTACAAATCGGTGACAAGATGTCAGGTCGTCATGGAAACAAGGGAACTATTTCTCGTATTGTTCCAGTTGAAGACATGCCACACTTGGAAGATGGAACACCAATTGATATTCTATTATCACCTTTAGGTGTACCATCTCGTATGAACATTGGTCAGATCCTTGAAGTTCACTTAGGATGAGCAATGCGAAATATTGCAAAGAAGAAACTTTGAGATCTATTAGAACAAGAAGCTACACCAGCTGAATTCTGTCAATTATTTGGTATGAGTTCATACCGTGCAAAACAATTAAAGAAAGTTTGCACTAAATACTTCAAAGATAATAAGATTTCTAAATTTGAACAATTTAGTAATATTGACTTAACTATCATCTTAAACAAAGCTGGTATGTCAATTGAAGACTTGTCTTATAAAGCATCAACCCCAGTATTTGCTGGAGCAAAACTAGAAGATGTTGCTGATGCATTAAAAGAAGCTGGCTTAGATCCTGCTAAGACAAGAGCTAAGACAAAACTAATTGATGGTCAAACTGGTGAATACTTTGACGGTGAAATTACTGTCGGAGTAATGTACATGTTAAAACTAGACCACATGGTTGAAGATAAGATTCATGCTCGTGCAGTTGGACCTTACTCTAAGGTTAACCAACAACCACTTGGTGGTCGTAGCCAAGACGGTGGACAAAGATTTGGTGAAATGGAAGTATGAGCCCTTGAAGCTTATGGTGCAACATACAACTTAAGAGAAATCTTAACAATCAAATCTGATGACACAGTTGGACGTAACTTAACTTACAACTCAATCATTAAAGGTTTGCCATTACCAAAACCAAGCTTACCAGAATCATTCAAGTTATTAACTAAGCAACTTCAAGGTCTATGCTTGTCAATGACAGTGACTGACCAAAAGGGTGTTAAACATGATATGGATGACTTCAGCAAGGCAAACATTGATGCTGATGAAGAGACAGTAAAACAAGAATCAACTGAGGAAGTAACAACTGAAGTTGTTGATGACTCAGAATATGGAAGTTTATAGAAAGGAGTAGGAATTATGATTAACGCTAAAAATATTAAATCATTACAATTAACCCTAGCTAGTCCAGAACAAATTCTGAAATGAGCTAGAGGAACTAGAGTTACTAAGTCTGAAACTATTAACTATAAATCTTTAAAACCAGAAGAAGATGGTTTATTCTGTCAAAAGATCTTTGGTCCAGTTAAAGACTATGAATGTGCCTGTGGTAAATATAAGAAAGTTAAATACAAAGGAAAAGTCTGTGAAGTCTGTGGTGTAGAAATTATTTCTTCATCTGTAAGACGTGAAAGAATGAGTTGTATTCAACTAGCTTATCCATGTACTCACATTTGAATGAGCAAGGAACTTCCTAACCCAAGTAAGATTTCATTATTACTTGGTATGACATACAAAGAAGTTGAACAAGTTATTTACTTCGTAAACTATGTAGTAATTAAAAACCCAAGATGTAAGAAGTTCTATCAACCTTGTCAAATTATTCCAATTAATGATCCTAAGGGTAATGAAAAAGCAAGACAAAACATTCGTGCTGCTTTGGGACTTATCATTAAAGATCTTGAAAAGGAAATTAAATCATTATCTAAGAACACAAGCAAGAACTTAGACAAGATTAAGGAATTAAACTTTGATCATGAAATGGCAAGTCAATATGCAATG
Source organism: Mycoplasmoidaceae bacterium (assembly GCA_024407855.1). Next base: position 191,188 of record JAKSVQ010000001.1, read on the forward strand.
GCATTAAAAGACACAACATTGCCATTCTCATTACACACCGTATTTGCTTTATTAAAGAAACACCTAGATATTGAAATATCTATTGGTTCAGCTGCAATTAAGCAATTACTTCAAGCTGTAGACTTAAACAAGAAGTACAAAGAAGTTAAAGCAAAACTTGCTTCTTTAGCTCCAAGTAATCCTAAGTTTACAAAAGAAATGAACACATTGAAACTTATCAAGTGATTCCAAGAATCTAAGATTAAACCAGAATGAATGGTTTTAGATTACATTCCTGTAACTCCACCTGAAACAAGACCAATTGTTCAACTTGATAACGGTAAATTTACAACAAGTGATATTAATACTTTCTATCGAAAGATTATTATCAGAAACGAACGTTTGAAAAAGATGATGTCTGAACCAACTCCAGAAGTTATCTTAAACAACGAACGTAGAATGTTACAAGAATCAGTTGATGGTTTATTTGATAACGCTTCTAAATCTAACCCAGCTAAGGGTAAAGATAAAGCGCCATTAAAATCTTTAACTGACCACTTAAAATCTAAACAAGGTTTATTTAGACAAAACTTACTAGGTAAACGTGTTGACTATTCAGGACGTTCAGTTATCGTTGTTGGTCCAGAATTAAAAATGTATGAAGCTGGTATTCCATCAGTAATGATCTTGGAATTATTCAAACCATACATTATTCACAAACTAATTACTAAGATTGACCAAGATGGTTTACCATGTAAACCAATTGCTACAAACATTAAAGAAGCAGAAAAGATGATCTTAAGACAGGACTCATTAATCTGACCAATCGTTAATGAAGTAGTTAAAACACACCCAATCTTATTAAACCGTGCTCCAACACTTCACCGTTTAGGTGTTCAAGCCTTTGAACCTAAGATTGTTGATGGTAAAGCCATTAGATTACACCCACTAGTAACAACAGCATTCAACGCTGACTTCGATGGTGACCAAATGGGTGTTTACCTTCCTTTATCAAAGGAAGCTATTGCTGAAGCAAGAAGTATTCTATTAGCTTCTTGACACATTCTTGGTCCTAAAGATGGTAAGCCAATTGTTACACCAACACAAGATATGATTCTTGGTGCTTACTATATTTCTCAAGAAGAAAAAGGATGCAAAGGTGAAGGTACAATCTTTGCTAACCCAAGAGAAGCAAAACGTGCATACCACTTAAGACAAGTAGATATTCACTCTATTGTTGGTATTACAACTAATGCTTACAAAGACAAAGGTTTACCAAGCAATTGCATCATGATTACCTCTATAGGTAAAATCATGTTCAATGATATCTTACCTTCAACTATGCCATACATTAATGATGGTAAAGACATTGATGGTGTAGATAAGGAAAGATTAATCCCAGCTGGTGAAAATGCTAGAAAAGCAATTGCTGACTGCAAGACAGCAAATCCATTTACTAAGAAAACACTACAAAAGATTGTTGATAGTCTATATGGACAATTTGCTGTTGATGTTACAGCTAAAACAATGGATGCAATCAAAAACATAGGTTTTGATTTCTCTACAAAATCATCTGTAACTATTTCCGCATTTGATTTACCAAGCTACAACAAGAAAGATCAATACTTTGTTGGTGCTGATGCTAAAGTTGCTAAATTGAAAAAGCAATTTGAAAAAGGTTTATTAACTGATGATGAAAGATATAAACGTGTTATTGATCTATGATCAAAAGTTAAGAACGATGTTACTGAAGATATTAAAGGTATCTTAGCTGATCCAAATAACCGTAACAATCCAGTTATTATTATGGCTAACTCTGGTGCCAGAGGTAACGAATCACAATTTACCCAACTATTAGGTATGCGTGGATTGATGAGTAAGTCATATAACTATGACCAAAAGACAAAATCTAACGTTATTAAGGATACAATTGAAACACCAATTAAACACTCATTCCTTGATGGTTTAACAATTGCTGAATACTTTAATGCATCTTATGGTGCACGTAAAGGTATGGCTGATACAGCCATGAAAACATCTAAATCTGGTTACATGACTAGAAAATTAGTAGATGCTGCTCAAGAAGTTATTGTTAAAGAAGAAGACTGTGGTACACCTACAGGATTAGTAGTAAGAGCGATTGAAGATACAAAACAAAACTATAAGATTGAATCTTTAGCTGATCGTATTGCTAACCGTTATGCATTTGAAGACATTATCAATCCTAAGGATGATAAAGTTCTAGTTGCTAAAAATGAAATTATTACTCCTTCAATGGCTGCAAGAATTGAAAAACTTGGTATTAAGGAAGTAACAATTAGATCTGTTTTACATTGTCAATGTAAAGATGGTATTTGCCAAAAATGTTTTGGTAACGACTTAACAACAAACAAACCAATTGAAATTGGTACTGCTATCGGTGTTATCGCTGCTCAATCTATTGGTGAACCTGGTACACAATTAACAATGAGAACATTCCATACAGGTGGTGCAGCCGGTGAAGCTAACATTACTCAAGGTTTCGAACGATTAAAACAATTGTTTGACCTAGTTCCGCCAGCTGATCGTGAACTTGCAATCATTGCTCAAGCACCATGTGCTGTAACAAAGATTGAACAAGTTGAAGATGGAACATTAATTCATGTAATTAATGATGTGACTGAAGAAGAAAAGACATATCATGCTAACTTGTCACAAGTAGTTCGTGCTGAAAAAGGCGATCACTTAGAAGCTGGTGACAAGATTACTGAAGGTTCTATCAACATCAAGGTCTTACTTGAGGTTGCTGGAATTGACGCAGTAAGAGATTACTTAATTAAAGAAGTTCAAAAAGTTTACCGTCTTCAAGGTATTGAAATTTCTGATAAGTACATTGAAATTATTGTTCGTCAATTAACAAACAAATTAAAAGTTCTAAGTCCTGGTGACAGTACTTACTTCATTGGTGAAACTACTGATATCAATACTTTCACTGAAGAATGTAACCGATTATTTGCTGCTGGTAAAGAATTACCAACTGCCAAGAACGAAATCTATGGACTAGATAACGTTGCAACAAGCAAGAAGGGTCCATTCTTAGCTGCCGCTTCATTCCAAGATACAAAGAAGATCTTGACTGATGCCGCAATTAGAGGTGACGTTGATACTTTAATGGGCTTAAAAGAAAACGTTATGATTGGTAACTTGTTACCAGTTGGAACTGGTCTAGAAAGACCAGAAGATGTCATCGCTAAAGGTGACGAAATGTACAAAAAGGAATACTAATTTGTACATCTGTGATAAAATAAATTAAATATAGGAGAAAAACTATGCAAAAAACAACAATGCTTAAAAATGAACAAGCAGCAAGCAATCGTGTTTGATACACGATTGATGCTACTGGTGTTGTTTTAGGAAAATTAGCTGTTACTGCAGCTAATATTCTACGTGGTAAGAACAAACCTAATTTCACCCCAAATATAGATTGTGGTGATCATGTTATCATTATTAATAGTGATAAGGTTATTGTTACCGGAAATAAAGCAACAAAAGAATTTAGATACAACCACTCTGGATACATTGGTGGTATTCGAAAAAGATCAGTTAAAGAAATGATTCAAAAATATTCTGATGAATTAGTAACAATCGCTGTTAAGGGAATGTTACCAAAAAACAGATTATCTGATAAGATCATTAAGAAATTACATGTATATAAAGATGCTGGCAAAGACCACAGTAAACAAAAACCAAAGCTAATTAAGGTAGGTAAATAATTATGGCAACTAAAATTGAATATAAAGGACTTGGAAGAAGAAAAAGCTCTGTTGCAAGAGTTTTAATGGTTCCTGGATCTGGTAAGATTGAAATCAATGGTAAATCACCAGCTGAATATTTTCCTAATAAATTAGTTATCCAAGATATGTTACAACCACTAGAAGTAACTAATCAAATGAAAACATTTGATATTAAAGTAAAAGTTACTGGTGGTGGTTTCAAAGGCCAAGCCGGAGCAATTAGATTAGGTATTTCTCGTGCTTTAATTGACTGTAATGCTGAACAAAAAACAACATTAAAAAGAGCAAAGTTGACAACAAGAGATTCACGTGTTAAAGAACGTAAAAAATATGGTAAATACGGTGCACGTCGAAGTCCACAATTCACAAAACGTTAATTTATTTTTATCGCAAAAAGAGACTTGTTTATATCTACGATATAGACAAGTTTTTCTTTTACATAATGCGTTTGCATATATAATTTATAAAAATATTAGGTAGAACAATGAAAAAATTTAAATTATTTGCACCCATACTAGCTTTATCTGCAACTGCAGCAACAGTTATTCCTATGGTGGGATGTACAACTAATCCTTCTAATGTATTTGATGTGACAATTTCTGATGAAGTTCATGAACATGTTACATTAGAAAAGACTAAAGCTGAAAAGGGAAAGAGATTTGAAACAAAAGTTACTTTAGATACCCCTTTTTATATGAATAAAGTTACAGTAATGGTTGGAGACAAACAATTAGTAGAAGGCGACATCGATGCTAGTGATAATTTCCAATTCTTTTATGATTACATAAACAACAAATTAACCATTAAAGAAGATGTCATCGACGCTAATGTTGTATTGAATTTTGAATTTACATATGTATTTAGTGATACAGTATCATATGTTCCAGGTCACATCCCATACTTAGTATCTAATCATGATATAAACATTCAAGATACATCAAAAATATATACATTCTATTTATATATGGATTTCACAGGATGACCTTCATATTATGTAGATCTGTTCCCACAATATTTTTGTTTTTCAAGAAACCCAGATATTGAATCAAACGCAACATTTGTTAGTGTGCCTGAAATATTATCTATTACCACCCTTGATATTGATGTAACACTAATTGATTACAAAGATGTTAATGATAAATGTTTTAAACTTTCAGGAGATGATTATGGATATGGTAAGGATCTAAAACTATTGATGTATATGCAATGTAAATTTGATACATCGCCTAGCCATTATCGTTTCTACGGATATCATCACGATAATTAAAAACAGGCAAATGCCTGCTTTTTTATTCTTTATCCAAATTAAGATCTTTAGTTAAACCTACAACAAACTTTTCAATATCAAATGGTTGTAGATCATTATATGTTTCACCTAAACCAATAAATTTAACTGGAATATTGAAATTATCTTTAATTGCTAGAATAATTCCACCTTTAGATGTTGAGTCCATCTTTGTTAAGATAATACCAGTTAACTTTGTTACTTCACTAAAAGCTTTAGCTTGAGCAATACCAGATTGTCCGGTTGTTGCATCTAATACTAATAATGATTCGCATGGTTGGTTAGGAATGAATTTTTTAATTACCCCATCCATCTTTTTCAATTCATTCATTAGATTAACTTTATTTTGCAAACGACCTGATGTATCACATAAAACAACATCAATCTTGTTTTCGCTAGCTCATTTGACACCTTCATAAATAACTGAAGCTGGGTCTTGATTAGCCATTCGTGGTTTAAAGCATTGAATGTTTAAACGATTTGCTCAGATTGATAATTGTTCTACTGCACCAGCACGATAAGTATCACCAGCAATTAAACAAACTTTCATCCCCTTATCTAATAGATAATGAGCAATTTTAGCAATTGATGTTGTTTTACCAACACCATTTACTCCAGATACTAAAATAACATTGGTTTCACCTTGTTTAAGATTTAAACCATTATCGATAATAGTATCTTGAATATAGTAAACAAAGATCTTATCAATAATAATTTGTTTTACTAATGAAGCATCTTCCACGTTTTGAAACTTGATTTCATCTTCAATTGCTTGCATAATTTTTGTTGTTGCACCAGTTCCAACATCAAAGCCGATAAGCATTTCTTCAATGCTTTCTAGCATTGTTGCGTCAACTTTCTTATGTTCTTTAACAAGTTCATCTAGAGCTGATTTAAATACACCACCAGATTTTTTTAAACCTTTATCAAAAGTTGATTGATCAACTTGAGCAATCTGTGTAGTTTTTTCGATCTTAGCAGCAGCTTTTTCAGCTTTTCTTGCTCTAATCTTATTTATTAAATTCTTAAAAAAACCCATTATTGATTATCGCTTCCAAATTCTTTAGCATGTGCTAAAGTTACTTTATACATATTTGTAATACCCTTAATTTGCATTGTTGCACCAAATAAGCTATCACAACGTTCCATTGTACCTGGACGGTGTGTGATTACTAAGAATTGAGTTTCTTTTGAATTCTTCTTAATAATATTACCAAATCGTTCTACGTTAGCTGGGTCAAGAGCTGATTCAGCTTCATCAAGAACAACTAATGGGAAATTATGAACACGTAAGATAGCAAATAATACTGATAGAGCTACTAATGACTTTTCACCACCAGATAATAAGTTTAACGTAGTTATCTTTTTACCAGGAGGTACAGCAGTAACTTCAATACCTGAGTTTAAAATGTCATTTGGATCAGTGTATTGAACTGATGCAGTTCCACCACCAAATAGGTAACCAAATACAGTTGGCAATTCATTATTAACTTTTTCAATTGTTTCTCTAAAGCTGTTTCTTGCTTTATTGTCAAGTTCAGCAATAGCTTTTTCAATTGTATCTTTAGCATCAATAAGTTCTTTGTGTTGAACTGATAAAGAATCATATTCTTTTTGTTTTTCTTCAAGTTCTTTCAAAGCTTCCATGTTGATTGCACCGATTTTGTCTAGTTCAAATCTTAATGTCTGAATAGTTTCACGTGCTTGAGCATCAGACATTGGCAATTCTTTATTATAGTTAGCCATAGCATTTTCTACTGTCATACGATATTCAGAAGAAATACGACTCTTAGCATTTTCAATAATTGCTTTTGCTTTTTCAAGATCAACTTCAGCATGAGCCTGTTCAGCATTAGCTTTGTTAACTAAAGCTCTTGTTTCATCAAGTCTTGCTTGATAGTCATCAGCAATTTGACGGTTAGTTTGTTTTGTTGCTCGAGCAACGTTCAAGTCTTGAATGATTTTATCTTTCTTTGCATATAGCGAAGCTAATTCACGGTTAATTTCATTAACTGAGTTAGTCTTGCTATCTTCTTTAGCAGACTTATCCAATTGATTGAAGTCAGCTTCATATCTAAATAAACTTGCTTCAATATTTTTAATTTTTTCTTCATATGTTGTGAAAAGAATTTTCTTTTCATTTAATTTACTATTTGTTTCTTCTAAACCACTAGCAAATTTAGCATGTTCAATTCTTGCTTCAGATGCTTGTTTAGTTAAGTCAGCAATTTCTTGCTCTAATTGTTGCTTGTTTTCTTGTAAGTTAAATACTGGAGCAAATTTAGCTTTGCTATAACCACCAGTAATGGCACCACCAACGGAAATGTTTTGTCCATCTAAAGTCACAACTTGATATGCTGATTGTGTGTATTTAGAAATGTTAATTGCAGCATTTAAATCTTGAGAGATTAAGATACGACCTAATAACATACTAAATAGATCAGCATATTTCATATCATAAGAAATAAGTTTATCAGCAGTATCAATATATCCATCAAGTTGTTTGCAAATTAATGCATGTTCTTCTCTTAATGGACGAGGTTTAACTAAAGTTAATGGTAAGAATGTTGCCTTACCAGCTTTATTGTTCTTTAAGAAGTCAATAGCATATTTAGCATCATCTTCCGATTCAGTAATAACAAAGTTGCTACTACGGCCTAATGCTAATGTAATAGCTGTCTCATATTGTTTTTCAACAGTAACAAAGTCTTTAACTGTTCCAACAATACCATGTAATGCATTTTTGTTTTCCATTACAGTTCTTGTTCCAGCTTCATTAACATATTCATTATCAATTTTGTCTTCAACTGAACGAAGTTTGTAGCCTAATTCAGAAATCTTATTAGTTAAAGATACAACCTTAGCATTAGCATTATCAGTCTTAACTTGTTGATCATTTTTGATTTCTTCATAACCTTTAATTTCATCATCAAGTTTTTGTTTGTTTTCTTGTGCAGATTGTAAATCAAACTTTAAGTTTGTGATGATTTGACCTAATGCTTCAGCTTTTTTCTTAGATGAGCCACTAGCTAAATCATTTTGCAAGTTTGATTCAATTGCGTTCTTTTTAATTTCAAGTTGGTTAATTTCTTGAATTAAATTAGTGAACTTAGTATTGTATTCTTCAACATCTGCATCAGAACGATTAGCTTTTTCTTTAACATCAACTAATTGTTTAGAAACAGTTTCAATATCAGCTTCGTTTGATGTAACAATTTGTTTGTTACGAGCAATAATACCTTTTAGTTCAGCTAATTTTGATTGACTAAAAGCAATATCCTTAACAAGAATAATTAATTCAAGTTCCATTAATTGTTTCTTCTTTTCTTGATAGATTTGAGCCTTTTCAACTTGTTTAGATAATTTCTTAATATCTTTTTCTAGAATAGAAACATAATCAGAAACACGGTTTAAGTTTGCTGTTGCTCTTTCAAGTTCAGATAAACTATCTTGTTTCTTTTTAGCATACAAACCAATACCAGCAGCATCTTCAAAGATCTTTCTACGTTCTTCTGGTTTGGCTTCAACGAATCATTGAACTGTACCTTGGGAAATAATTCCTAGTGATCCTTTTGCAAGACCAGTATCAAGGAATAATTCCTGAATATCTTTTAAACGGCAAGGTTCATTATTAATGAAGTATTCATTATTTCCTTCATTTCTTGTTAGCTTTCTTGTAACAGTTACTTCTTTTAAATCAGAGTGAAGGATTTTATTTGAGTTATCAAAAGTTAAAGCAACTAATGCATAATCACTACCATCTTTATCTTTTGAACCATGGAAGATAATATCACTAGAGCTTTTTCCTCTTAGTGCTTTTTTAGATTGTTCACCTAATACTCATTTAATAGCATCAACAATATTAGATTTACCAGAACCATTAGGCCCAACAACACCAACCATTGAATCTTTGAATGATAATTCAATTGGGTTAGCAAATGATTTAAATCCTACAGCTTTAAATTTCTTAAGAAATAACATGTTACTTACCTTCCTTTACCAATTTTGAATATGCTTCCTTAGCAGCAGCCTTTTCTGCTTGTTTTTTATTTTGGCCTTTTCCTTTACCATAGGTAATGTTGCCAACTTTCAAAACAGCTTCAAAATTATTTGGTCCTAATTGCTTTGTATGATACATTGCATTCTTAGTGTTATGTTTCATCAATGCTTCTTGGACTAATGTCTTATAGTCTAAAGCAGCATTTAAAATTGCTTCATCATCAAATTTAAATAATGTTCGATTTAATAATTTTTTAATTGGTTCAATTCCTGAATCTAGATAAATTGCACCAAGTAACGATTCAAAGCAATCTTCTAATATTTTATCGATGCCAGTTGATTTAGATGCACCAACACCTAACAAAACATAGTTTTGCATTCCAAGTTGTTTAGCAATAGCGGTTTCTGTGTTTGATTGAACTAAACGTTTACGATAAACGGTTAATTCACCTTCATGTTTCTTTGGATACTTCTTATATAAGTAATCAGCAGTTAAAAAACCTAAAACACTATCACCAAGATATTCAAGCCTTTGGTATGAATAGTTTTGATTATGTTCATTAGCATATGAACGATGTGTTAATGCTTCAACATAAATTGAAAGGTTTTTAGGGTTTAAGCCTAAAACTTCCTTCAATCAATTTTGTAAATTAGTTAAATATTCCTTATTCATACTTAATATTCTTGATGTTATGTAATAAATTGTTGTTGACACAATCATATGCCATTCTTAATGCAGCATAGAATTGCTTAGCATCGGCTGATCCATGGGTTTTAATGGCAATTCCATTTGCACCTAGAACAATTGCTCCGGCATTATTACGGTAATCAAATGTTTTAGTTAAAGTATAGATGATTGGTAAACTAAATGCTGCGCCCAATCAGTTTCATGGTTTTTTATAACCTTTTTTAAGAATGTTGCTAACTGATTTCAGTGCACCTTCAAGTGATTTTAAACAAATGTTACCACTAAAACCATCACAAACACAAACATCGACCACACCATCTAATAAACCTTTTGGTTCAACAAAACCAACATAGTTGATTTGTTTGTTGTTTGATAATAATGTATGTGCTTGTTTATGATATTCAAATCCTTTATGCAACTCTGTACCAATATTTAAAACACCAATTCTTGGATTTGGAATCTTACGGACAATTCGTGCATATTCATTTGCCATTAAAGCAAAGTGATATAAATCTTCACCAGTAACATTGATGTTGGCACCAACGTCAATCATATTAAAACCAGTCTTGTTTGTTGTTGGAATAAATGGCATAAAACCAAACTTAGACACATTATTGATTGACCCTAAGTTCATTTGTACTAGTGGAACAAAACAAGATGTGCTTCCAGCTGATACAACAGCATCTGCCTTTCCTTCCTTAACTAGGTTAATAGCTGTTAACATTGATGTTGATTTTTTTCTTAAAGCAGTAATTGGAGTGTCATCCATACTAATGACATCAAGTGTTGGTACAATTTCAAAATTATCTGAATCTTTTAAAAATAAGCGGATATCATCAGCCTTACCTACTAAAACAATTCTAACGCCTTCATATTTCTTACAAAATTTTCTGGCAGCATCAATTGCTTCAGTTATTTTTCCTTCAAATCCCATCACATCAAATGCTATTCTCATAATGTACCTACTTTGTTACTCCAATATAGTAATGATATGTTGATTGGTTACCTTGGATAACGATTGGTTTAACCAAATACTTTTCATTAATGTATTTATACATACTATTAACTTCTTCCATAGTTGCATCTTTACCATAAATGATAACAGCAGTGTTTGGTCTTCTTACATCACCAAAGATTTCATCAATCATTCGTTTTGTAACTGCACCTTCAAAACGAGAGTTAGTAATAATTTCTTTATTTCTAACACCAATGTAATCACCAAAACGAATATGAAGATTACGATAAGAAATATTCTTTACTGATTTAGAAATCTTACATGTTTCACAGTTCTTTAGAACTTTAAACATTTCTCTTACAGTATTATTTTCATCAAGTTCTGGGTTAAAGCTTAAGCAGCAAAGGTAGCTTGCAGCAATGTCTTTTGATGGAATAATACTGATATGGTGAGTTTTCTTAGGGAATAAGCCAGCTGCTTGTTCTGCCGCCATTAAAACATTACCATTATCAGTAACAACAATTACATTTCGGCTTTTAGCTGATTTAATTAAATCATAGAATTGTTGAATTGTTGGGTTACCAATTTCATCACAGTTTAAACAATTTGTAATGCCAAATTCTTTAGCATAAACATCTTGAATTGTTTTACTTGGAACAGTACAAACAACTTTAGTTGCAGTAGTGATTTCATTATCAGCTTTATATTCGCTTTCAAGTTTTTCAAGTGAAGTATTTTTATTCTTCATCATGAATTGTAAAGTCATGTTTTCAATTTTAATCTTATTGAATTCACCATATTTACTTGCAAATTCAAGAAGTTTATATGGTTCAGTAACATGAACATGAACTTTGACAATATCATCATCACGAACATAAACAAAACTATTTCCCATGTCTTCAATTCTTCGTTTAAAGTATTTTTCATCAAAACGAGATTTTTCTGGTTGATCAATAGTTACTCTCGATCCAAGCTTTAAAATGAATTCTGAACAATAACCAAAACCTTCATTATCATCAATAAAACCTTTATTGATAGCCATTTGTTTTGACTTGTCTTTAGGTGTGACTTCAACTGGTTTAGCATCTGGATGTAACAATGCTTCCTTCATTCCTTCAATGAAAACAGTTAAACCATAACCACCTGAGTCAACAACACCAACTTCTTTTAATTGAATTAGGAAGTCAGGTGTTTTATCAAGAATGGTTTTAGCTTCTTTATAAGCAAATTCAAAGAATTCTTCAACAGATTTGAATTTTCCTGTTGACTCAACAAGCTTCTCTGAAACAACTCTAATAACTGTAAGAATTGTTCCTTCTACTGGAGTAGCAACAGAACGATAAGCAAATTCTTTAGCATTAACAAATGCTTTAGTTAAGTCAGTTAAACCAACTTCCTTTGCTCCGGCTGTAAATGTTGAACTAAAACCTTTAAAGATTTGACTTAGAATAACACCAGAGTTACCACGAGCATTCATTAATAAACCACGAGCAAAAGTTTTGGTTAAATTTGAAATATCTTCAGTTTCTAAATCATTAATTGATTCTCAAGCACCTTCAGTTGTTATTTTTAAGTTAGTACCAGTATCACCATCAGGAACTGGGAAAACATTTAATTCATCAATGTATTCAAAGTTGTTACCAACAAAGGTAACTCCATTATGAAACATTGATTTCAAAGTTTTAGCATTTAAAGAAGTCATTATTTTCCTCCTTTAGCTGAAGCAACAATGACATTAATTTTAATTACACCTTCATCAATATCAAATTGCTTTGTTAAATAGAAGCTAATAGCAGATTGTATTTCATGAGCAATTGCATAGATATTAGATAACAAACTAAAAGGAGATAAATAGATATTGATCTCACATTTTGTATCATTAATCTTGATACTTTCAATGTTTTTAGTGTCCACTCCAGGAATCTTTTTTGTCTCTTCTAACAAAATATTTTCCAACACGATTGGACTGATTGAAATAATATCATGTAATTTCATAAAAGCATTATATAATATTTTCAATATTAAATATAATAATAGTATAAAGGAAATTTATCTATATGGCTGTTGCTCAAAGAAGAACGTCTAAGGGTAGAAAAGGAATGCGTCGAAGTCATCACGCATTGAAACCTGTAACTACTACAGTTTGTCCTAAATGTGGTAAGCCAATTAAACCACACACAGTATGTAAATATTGTGGCTACTACAATGGCAAAAAAATTAAAAACGTTAAATAAAATACTAGGTTAAATCGTATTAAATACGGTTTGACCTTTATTCGTAATAAAGGAGTTTAAATATGATTATTGTTAAACCTTCATATCAAATTCTTAGCAAAGTTAACCCAATTGAACAATTACAATTAATTGAAAGAATTGGTCGTGTTTGCTATAAATCTGAAGATAAAATTGATAAAACAGGTGAATCTGCTAAGAAATTGATTGGTAATTTGCTAAAGTGAAGACATGAAGCTGTAATTGAACACAGTTTCTTATCTGTTAAATTCGTTTGTGACCGTGGCGTTACACACGAATTAGTTCGTCATAGAATTGCAAGTTTCGCTCAAGAATCAACTAGATATTGCAACTATGCAAATGAAAAATTTGGTAAACAAATTACAGTAATTGAACCATATTTCTATAAGAAAGATCCAAAGCGCTATAAAGTATGGAAAAAAGCAATGGAAGATGCTGAAAAAGCATACTTTGATTTATTGGCTCAAGGATCAACTCCACAAGAAGCAAGAAGCGTTTTACCAAACAGTTTAAAAACTGAAATAACTATTTCTGCTAACTTCCGTGAATGAAGAAACATCTTTAGATTGAGATGTGCATCTGATGCTCACCCTCAAGCTCGTGAACTATTAATTCCTTTATTAAAGGAATTAAAGAAGAAAATTCCATTGATTTTTGATGATATAAAATTTGAGGAAAATAATACATGAAATTAATGTCTGGAATAGATGCTAGAAATCATTTTTTAGAGCATCTAAAAAAGCAAATTGCTAGCCTAAAACAAAAGAAAATTACACCCACTTTAGCCATCATTTTGAACAATGATAGTTATGCTAGTAGTGTCTATGTTGCTAACAAACAAAAACTATGTAAAGAATTAGGTTTAAAATCTAAACTTTTTAAGCTTCCTGAAAGCACAACAACTAAGCAAATGTTAGTTTTAATTAACAAGCTAAATAGAGACAAAAATATTAATGGTTTATTTGTTCAATTACCTACAGGTAAAAACATTGATGATGATGCTGTTATTAATGCAATTTCACCTGATAAAGATGTTGATTGTTTTCACAATTATAACGTTGGAAAAATGTGAACATCTCGATCAATTGACGATTTAATTAAACCATGTACTGCAGCTGGTGTAATTGAACTATTAAAATATCACAAAATTCCATTAGCAGGAAAATCTGTAGCTATTGTTAACCGTAGTAATATTGTTGGAAAGCCTTTAGCAACACTTTTCTTGCATGAAGATGCAACACCAATTATTTGTCATTCACACACTAAAAATTTACAAAAAGTGTGTCAAAATGCTGATATCGTTGTTGCTGCAATTGGAAAAGCAAACTTTTTTGATAAAAAATACTTCAAAAATAATACAATTATTGTAGATGTTGGAATTAATCGTGACGCAAATAATAAGCTTTGCGGTGATGTAAACATTAAAACTTTAGAAAGTTTTAATGGATATATCAGTCCTGTGCCTGGTGGTGTTGGACCAATGACAGTCTTAATGTTGATTAATAATCTAATCATCCTAACAAAAAAACAACATAAAATTTAGTAATGGAAAAATCTGGTAAGAAAGTAAAATACATCATCAAGGATGAGAATACTTTGGAATTAGCACAAGATGCTCACCAAGGTGATTTTATTGATTTACGAGATGAAACTAATTTAGATACAAAATCAGTTATTAAAAATTTTAATGCTGAAATTGAAAATCTAGCAAAACAAAAAGCAATTGATTTAGCTGAAGCTAAAGTTTTAAAAGCTAGCAGTGATAAAGAGAAAGAAATTGCTGATCTTAAAAAACAAATTGCTTTATTACAAAAAGATATTCAAACTAGCGGCACTAGTTTACAAGATAAGATTGATGCAGCCGTTTTAAAAGCTGAAGCAAAGAAAAACGAATTAATCAACTCTTTGAAAGAAACGATTAATTCAAAAGACAATGAAATTAAAAATCTTGAATATCGTTGAGATCATCGTAATCCTTCAACCAAAGCAATGGGTGAAGAATTAGAAAAATTTGTTTGAGAAGAATTTGATGGAGCACAACAAAAAGGTGCTTTTCCTCGAGCAAAATTCTATAAAGATAACGAAGTTATTTCATCTGGTGAAGGTCTAAAAGGAACAAAGGGCGACTTTGTTTTCAAAGATTATGATGACCAAGGTAATGAAATTTTATCAATCGAAATTGAAGTTAAAACTCAAAACAATACAACTGAATCAAAAAAGAAAAATCAAGATCACTATAAAAAACTTGATGAGGACCGAACAAAGAAACAATGTGAATATGCACTTCTTATTTCTGAACTAGAAAAAGACAATAAGAACTTTGATGGTATTTACAAAGTAAGAAACTATGAAAAAATGTATGTGGTTCGTCCACAAACATTTGTTGCTTTCATCAATGTATTAAAAGATAGTTTAAACAAGAACTTTGAATTAATTCAAACAATTAATCAAAAGAAGATGGAATTTATTGATCAAGATACATTTATGGCAAACTTGCAAGATTTCAAGGAAGACTTTGCAATTTCTGCTGGACGATCAATAAAAAATTATGAAGGTGCAATTGAAGCAATTGATAAATCAATTAAAAATCTTCAAGATATTCGTGATAAATTAACTAAATCTGGTGAACAACTTTTAACTGCTAACAATAAGTTACAAGGTTTAACTGCAAGAAAGTTAAAAAAGGGATGCAAGGAGGATCCTTTCAAGAAATAATATGAAAAAACCTCCTTTAATAAATCTTGTAATGCCAATTGTTGGTGCATCAACAATAACGGCTGCAGCAGTGGTTGCACCTGTTGTTGATCATTTCTTTCCATCAGTTTATCAACAAATTTATGAATGTGCGATAAATGAATTTTTAGATTTCTGTAAGATTCCTCACATTGCTAACAACTGTGATGCTGATGAATGAAATCCAGAAAGAGACTCTTTAACTGAAATGCGTGAATACCTAACTGGAGTTATACAAAAAGAGTTAGGATCAGATGCGGTTTATACTGACTACAATGGTAATATGTGGTGAGATATTCCAGCAACAAAAGGTAGCGAAGGTTTAGCACCTATTGCTTTGCAAGGCCACATGGATATGGTTTGGGATGCTCAAGGTGAAGCTAGACAATGAGATCCATACAATCACCCAGTTGCTACACCAGTATTTGATTATGTAAATGGAAAAAAAGTTATTCATACAAGAGATTGATTAACATCTTTAGGTTCAGATGATGGCCAAGGTATTGGATTATTATTAGCTTTAACTAAAAAACGTGATTTATTTCAACACCCAAGATTACGATGTCTTATTACTGTTGATGAAGAAACATCTGGTCGTGGAGCTGATCGTTTAGGTGAAAATGAATCGCGTGAACATACACAAGATGTTCTAGGTGATATTCCATATTTAATTAATATTGATGGTGGTCCAATAGGACAAATCAATATTTCTTCTGGTGCTAGTCTAGGTTTTAGATATTCAATGTTGCTTGATACTGAAAGTGTTGATCATATTGGAAAGCATGTTTATACAATTCAAGTATCTGGTGGTAGGGGCGGTCACTCTGGTGTAGATATTGACAAAAACCCTTGTAATGCAGTTGGAGTTGTATCGATTGCAGCATCACGACTTTTCCTTCACACTATTCGTGACGCTGAACTTATAGGTTTTGATTCAGGTATTGATAGCAGCCGAACTAAAATTCCATCTGAAGCTTCAATTAAATTTATTACATCACTAGACCCTGAAACTACTAAATCTCATTTTAAAGAGATTGAAGAATGATTCGAAATCTTCATCGAAAAATATAATGAACCAAATATGAAGATTTCACTTATCGTGGAAGATGAAACCGAAGAAACTAGATGAACATGTATAAATCATGAAAAAACTGTTGGGGTAATAACTTCTCTTGTTTCTTTCCCATTTGGTGTATATGCTAGAGCTGAAGATGGATCAGTTTCTGTTAGTTCTAATATTTCGCCAGTAATATATGTAGCTGGTGACCCATCTGGTTTTGTTTTTGAAACGTTAACACGTTACAATTCCACTAAAAAGGGTATGGAGTGTCTTTTAAAAGTTAGCCGTGCGATTAGAATACTGATTGATTATGTTAAACAATGAGGCGGACATGGCTGAACTAGGCTTGAAATGGTTGATCGCTTCCCTGTTTGAGAAGAATCAAATGATTTAACTTTTGCAAATTATGTGAAAGATGAATTTACTAAATCTGACATTGCTAATCCATACTTGTTCCGTTGCCACCCTGGACTAGAATGTGGTTTCTTCTATAATAATTATCCAAACATAAATCAAGTGTCTGTTGGTGCTAACGTTTTAAACGAACACAATATTAGAGAAATGCTTGATCTTGAATCTTATTATCAATTGGTTAAATCAATGATAAATGTATTTAATGATTTCAATTTTAAAACACCAGTTGAAGTAGTTGAAAGCAAAAAATAAAAATATCCCAAATGGGATATTTTTTAACGATATTTTTCTGGATGAGTTTGTTTCATCTTTTTAAGGAATTGTTCTTTTGGCATCTTGCCATATTTTTTCATCAATGCAACGCATTCCTTGTATTCTTTAACTGCTCATGTTTGATCTTTGAAACCACGAACAATAACTTTTTTGTGTTGTAAGTTCTTGTAGTTTTCAAAGAAGTCTTTGATTTCAGCTAATAAATGTTGGTTTAAATCTTTTAAGGATTTAATGTGTGTGTAACGTGGATCACAATCAATAACACCAATTAACTTAGTGTCTGTTTCTCCATCATCAATCATTTCCATTGCACCAATTAATCTAGTTGGAACAGAAATGCCTGTACCAATAGATTGATCAGCAATAACTAAACAATCTAGTTCGTCACCATCTCAATCTAAAGCTTCTTTTAGAAAACCATAGTTTTGTGGATAACCACTTGAACCATATAGAATACGGTCAACAGAGATTTGTTTAGTTGCTCTGTTATATTCATATTTAACTTTTGAATTCTTTGGAATTTCAATTGTTACATCTAATGTTATATTTGCCATTTTGATAACCTCGTGTATATATTATAAAATAAAAACTAGGCACGAAACCTAGTTTTGATTTAATGGTGGAGCCTAAGGGAATCAAACCCTCGACCCCCTGAGTGCAAATCAGGTGCTCTATCAGGCTGAGCTAAGGCCCCATTATATGGTGGGAGTAAATTGACTCGAACAATCGACCTCACCCTTATCAGGGGTGTGCTCTAACCAACTGAGCTATACTCCCATTAAGTAACTATTAATTACTTAGTTGCTGCTTCTTTTTTTGCAGCTGGTTTGCTAACTTTTCTTCCTTTGCTAGCACCATTTACTTTTCTCTTGTTAAGAGTTTTTAGTGTTTTGGCAGAAACTTTAACTTTTTTAACTTGACCGTTAGGTAATGTAACTGTAACAGTTTGCAAGTTAACGTTTCATTGACGTCTTGAATGATTCATGGCGTGTGATTTCTTGTTTCCACTCATTGCACCTTTGTTTGTGAAATAATCTCTTCTACTCATTGTTTCTTACCTTTACGCGTTTTTTAATTATATCAAATATTCAAAAAAAATAATATCTTAATTTAATTTTTATATGTATAAAAATTATTAAATAAAATATTATAATTTTATTATGAAAATTATGAATTTATTAAAGCGAAAAAAACTGTCACTAGGTCTTAGTGCTGGTTTAGTTGGTGTAACATCAATTGTTGCTCCAATTTCAATTTGCACATCATGTGGTCCAAATATCACATTTATTGATGCTATTGATGAACAATTTGATGTTTCTTCTGCAACATACAATTCGATGAAAAAACAACTTAAGGTTAATTATGAAAATAGTCTTAGACAACAATGATTACCTGAAGAAGATATCAAAGAAGAAATGGAATTTTTGCAAAGAGATTTGAATAGTTTAGACCAAGTTGCAAAGCAATCAGAAAAAGTAAAAGAACAGATGACCCGTTCTAGTTTCAGTTCTTCTAGTAATCCATACATCCTTGAAGATAGTCAATTGATAGACTATACATCTTTAACTAATGCATTAGTTGAGATTGCTGATCAAAAGTATAACGTTAATCTAACAAGAGAATCTAGTGCTACTTGAAGCGATTTACGTTCAAGCTACCAAGGATTAAGAGATTCAACAGAAAATTATATGCATAGTTTAGGTATGCATTGAGAAGATATTCAACAAGTTCTTCTTGAGTGTGATGAAAAAAGAGACGACTTGATGAAAGAACTTATGAATAGATATGGCTCTGATGCATTATCAGGATTAATTCATGGTTTACCTAGATTAGTCTCTTGCTTTGAGACTGTTAATATTGATATTGCTGCTTTAGCTGCAACTAACGCTTTAAAAGAATTCTTTAGTAAATTTGCTCTTATTTTTAACCCCGAAGGTGAAAACAACCGATACGACCAAATTGAAAGTGAACTAGTGGTTGGCCAACCAATTGATGAAGATGTTATGCGTCGTATGTTTATTTGTGTTGAGCAACGATCTGGTGATGAAATTCCTTATAAACCAGAAGAAATGCTTCCTGGCTATAAATTAGTTCCAGTTCTTCATGAAAAGTTACCTGATCCAATTCATAATACATACAAAATTTCTATTGATTGATCAATTACAAACAAAACATATGTTGGAACAGAAGATGCAGATAAAGCGACTGGACATGTTTATGGACAAAACCCAGATATCGTTAATGGTAACATTGATGAAAATGCATCAATAGCTGATGTCATGCGTGGTTGTGAGAGAGAATACTTAGAATACACTCTTTATCCAACTCCTGCATATGAAGCAAAGCAAATTGCTGCTGCTTACTTTAACCCTAAATCTAAAGATGGTTATATTCGTTTAAAATGACATGATTTTATTAATGACAACAAATATGAACAATTCTTTAGTGGTATTACTACTGAAACTGGAAAAGAGGGAAAATTGACTTTAAAGAATTTAGCAGATTCTGGTTTGCAAATATCTGAAAATGGTCAATACTATACAGATGTTACAGAATTACTTAACACTGTTGGTGAAGATAAAGTTGTTGCTGATGAGGATGCATTAACATTATCAGAAAAGTTCATCCGTTACTGTGACATTACATCTGATGTTGAAATTGTTGATGGTGATAAGCACCTTGTTACTAACAAGTTCTCAATTGAATATCGAAATAGTTACAATAAGCACGATGATGCACACTGAAATAGAGATTTACCGATATTCCATAATGATAATTATCCTATTTCACCTGAATTCTTTGTAATTGCTAATGATACATATAATCATGCGAAACAATGAGTCGATGTTTATCGAAACAGAAAAATAGATGAAATGTATGATCATGCTGATAACTTAATTGTTTCATTAACATGTACTGCAGTTAAAACTGCTTTGTATACAGCTTATTATGTATTCCGTCTTGTTGTTCCATTAACTGTAGCAATAGATGGTGTACCACGACCATGCTGAGCTGCAGCTATTGGCTTGGCAACAGCTCATGCAATATTATTGTCAGCTTATATTGCACTAGTAACCAAATATATGATTAAACCTCTTAAACAATGTGCTTCAAACAATGAAAAATTCTTAAAGAGTGCATCGTTTAAAGATATTGCTGCACGAATTGATCAAGATCAAAAGCATTTCTGTTTGTATGATGAAAACGGAAAATACGATAAAAAATTGTATGAGGATAAAATGATTGATTTCTGTGGTTTAAATTTTCAAACTGAAGCAAGACCTTTGTATCAATTCTATTCAACATTCCATAATCAAGAACTAACTCATACTTTTGTTCAAGGAATAATTGATAATAAAATTGATTCAGTAACAATTCAATCTATTACTGATAAATTTACATTACCAACAGGTCTAGTTGATGTATTTGGCGCATCTTATACTGTTGCAACATTAGTTCTTAACCTAGCTTTAGGCCCAACAACAAATCCATTTAAGCCATGAAAATGGGGTGTAGAAACATGACTATGAGCTGTTTGCTTCTTGCTTGAGCAAGCACTTTCAGGAGCTATTTCTGGTGTGTTATACATTATTACACATACAATTAAAAAATTCGCTACGGGAATCTGATAGTTATGAAAAAGATATTAGTTATTTTAAAAAACATAGCAAGCATTGCTGTAACTCCGGTTGCTGTATCTGCTGCTGCCGCACCAGTTTTAGCATTAGCAAGTGATCATTTGGCTGATGACAATGCTCACATTAAAATTCCACCTGAATATTTAGATTATGATTCAAGAACTGGATTGTTAAAAGGCTTTCAGAGTTTTGTAACACCACAATTACTTCGTAAGGAAAAATACAACACATTAGCCATTCCAGCTAATGTCACTAAAATTGCACCATATGCATTTGCATACATGTTTGATGGTTTAGCTAACAACATTAAGAACATAGTTTTTGATTGAGAGCTACTTGAAATTGGACAAGGTGCTTTCTTTCACTGTTTTGGTATTGAAAATCTTGAGGATCTTACTGGGTGTTGAAATCTATCAACCATTGGTCAAGATGCTTTTTCTGGATGTCAAAAAATTAAAGGTACACTATTGTTTCCTGACAGATTAACGACAATTGGCCCTAGTGCTTTTAAGAATTGTGAATCAATTACGCAAGTAACTATTCCAGGATCAGTTGTTGAAATTGGTAACTATGCCTTCAACAATTGTTATGCATTAGAAACTATTTTTCTTAATGATTATTCTTTAGAACCACCAGTTTGAGCGACAAAACGAACATATGCTTTCTTATCTGCTGGAAGTAGTGCTAAAGACCCATATGTTATGACTACATCTCTAACTGTACCTGAAGAAACATTCAAAGATTTATTACAAGGTAATTTAAAACTTGGAGATAACTTTCAGTTCCTTAATCTTTATGAATTAACTGGTGATGATTACTTTGAGTTTGAAGACCCAAAAGAAAAAACTACATTGAAAGGATTCAAGAGTGGTAGTGGTTGAGAGGATATTTTAACTTTTTCAACAGGTATTATAATTCCTGAGACTGTTACTAAAATTAATGCTAGTGCATTTAAAAATCAAATTACTAATTGTGAATGTCGTTTAATATTGCCAAGTGGATTAACATCTATTGGTGAATCAGCATTTGATGGATGTACAGGCATTGTTGGGCAAATAAATATTCCTGATACTGTAACATCTATTGGTAAATATGCTTTTAGAAATACAAATATTTCTGGAACACTTAAATTACCAAGCAACGACACTTATGTTCAAGTTGATACAAGCACATTTGAAAACACTAGAATCAAAAGACTTGTAGTTCCTAGCCAATTTCAATTTAAAA
The DNA here is from genome assembly GCA_024407855.1 of Mycoplasmoidaceae bacterium. Next base: position 213,464 of record JAKSVQ010000001.1, read on the forward strand.
CAAAGAGCCAACCATTTGGTAGTAGCTCATTTAAAAATTGCAAATTCTTGACAACAATTGACATTTCAAGTTTTGATGCACTAAACATACCACAATGAGAACATGATACTAAAGCTCCACCTTTTAGTGGTGTTATTGATAAAGGAACAATCATTTATCCCTACAATGTTCAAGGACTTCAAAACTATGCTTATGCTTTCTACAACATTGGATTAGCTAAAGGCCACGAGCAAGAAGTTAGCAAATATTGAGTACCATATGGACCATTCAATGCTAAACTAAAACCTTTTCCATATGATATATTGGGTGAAAAGGCTTTCTATGTTAAAAATGGTGAAGAACTAGTAGGTTTAACTGATAAATATCAACAAGATGAATACAAGAACGAATGTAACATTCTTGATATACCTACTGGTATTAAGTCAATAATGGCTAATGCTTTTAAAGGCCAATTCCATGATCCAAATATTACTAGTGTTTTAACTTCTCCAGATAAGAGATGACAATTTGATATTAACTATGGTGTTGAGACTATTGGTGAATCCGCATTTGATGGCAATGATTTACTTGTTGGCGATATTACATTCCCAAGTACAGTAAAAACAATTAAGAAAAATGCATTTAGAAACACTAATGGTATTACATCAATTAGAATACCAACAACTGTTGCAATGGTTGAAGCAAATGCTTTTAAACAAGAAAAAGTATTGGCTGAAGGTCCTAGATTAAAATATATTGATTTAACTGATTTTCAATATCCAAATGAAATTCCAGAAAATTGAAGTTCTGATGCATTATATATTGATGACACAAGTGATGGCAAATATTATGTAACAACAACAATTATGGCCGAGTATTTTAACGACAAATTTGGGGGACACATTGGCAATTGAGACTTTGTGGCACTTGAGGGATAGGAGGTAGTGAAAATGAAATTTAATTTATTTAAAAAATGTGTTTTAGCTAGCTCTATTGCTGCATTAGCTTGCCCAGTAGCAAGTCTTGTTGCTTCATGCGCACCAACTGAAACTAGACGAATTCAATCTATTTCTTTAAGTTTAAAACCAAACTATATTTGTCCTGGACAAAGTGTAGCTATTAGAAAATCAATTTATCCATATGTTGCAAGAAACAATCCTTTAAACTGAGAAATTGTTGATTGTCCATATGATGGATTTACAATTTCTGACTCTGGAGTCTTAACTGCTCCTAGAGATATTACAATTAATGATCCAATGATCATGCACGTTAAAGCTTCAGATGTTGAAGATTCAGAAATTCATGATGAATTGGCTATTGCTATTATTAATCAACCTGAAGAGGACAAACCATTTATTGGTTTTGCTGAAAATAAGATTACTTATAAAGATGTAGATGGTCAAGATGCTACAATGAAGATTGTACAAACTAATTCACCAAACACATATGAAACTGAAAAACCAATCAATTTATTTGGTGGCCGTCCATTTGAAAATATCGAATTTGTACCAATTGTAGGTAAGGGACGAAATGACAAAATGAAATTCCATTTGCATGGTGAAGATCCTGAATCATTAAGAGCTTTATCATGAGTTGGATATTCTGATAATACATGGGTTGATGAAATTCCAACCTTCTCTGTATCATTTGTTCAAGATTTATATGATGTAATTGAAGTGCATTTTGCTTGTGATGATACTTTAGTATTAAGAATTAACTTTAATGTTTTTCAAGGACCAAAGCAATATACAGATGCATGCATGGCATATTTCCGTCCAAGTAGTGATAAACCATATCACTATATTGAAGCTATTGACGATTACAACGGTATATTTGATGCACCAATTCAATTACCATTGACACCTGGAACAGGCAAGAAGACAGACGTAATGCGGGAAGTATATGTTTATCGAAAACCATATGAATATTTAGATGATTTAACATTCTCTTTTGAATACCCATTAGCTGACAAAGGAATTACTGAAGATTGAATTAAAGCTGAAGTTATTAATCCAAGAATAGAAACATGACGTGAATATGACAACTATCAAACATACATCATGAACATTCAGTTCACTATTGATTGGTCTAAATTCAATGCTGCTGATTGACATTATGACGCAATTAATGTAATTAACTTTGTTGTTCGAGATGAAAAACATGATCATGGATGTTATTGTACTTTCCATGCTCAATGAGTGGATGAACAAACAGAAAGTGAGGTAGCATAATGAAAAAGTTACTATTACCTATTACTGCATTTGTAACTGCTGCTTCAGTTCTTCCATTTACTACAAGTTGTGATTTATTTGATAAGTTATGGAAAATTCCACGTTCAATTGATGGTTCGGATTGAACGGGTGTATTAGGTGGTTCATTTTTGCCATCTGATTATAGAGTCAATGTTGAAGAAAAAACTGTAACATATTGAAATGGTGAAGACATTATTGCTGAGAACTTAGTTATTCCAAACTATGTTTGATATCAAGGTGACAAGTTTAAAGTTTTCTTAGACCCATTATGTTTTGCAAGCTCTGGAACACTTGTTGGAACAGTTGAACTTAATGATTGAACGACTAACTTACCTGAAGGTGTGTTTGACAGTTGCAAAAACATTACAGCAATTATTTTCCAAGATTACCCAAAATCAATTGGCCCTTCCGCACTAAATGGTTGTGTTAGTCTAGAAAATATTTATGTTCGTAGACCAAGTGGTGAAATAACTGACCAATGAAATCTTTATATTGAATCGATTGATTCATTTGGTCTAGCTTATACTGGTTTGTCAGGTAAATTAGTATTTACTGAAACTTTGACTAAACTTGGTGAGGCTGCTTTCCAAGGTTGTGGTTTCTTAACTAGTGTTAACCTAAGATTTTCGGGATTAAAAGAAATAGCTCCTTCTTGTTTTGCTAATTGTAAAATTTTAAGAACTGTTTCTATTCCTGGTTCGGTTCAGAAAATTGGTAACAATGCCTTCTATCAATGTACATCATTAGAACAAGTTATTACTTCTGATAGTGATAAAAGAATTTCTATTGGTAATAAAGCATTCTTTAATTGTTATAGATTCACTACTTTCTCAATTGAACCAATTGTTACACAAATTGGTGAAGCATGTTTCTATGGGAATAAGTCACTTACATACAGACCATGGCTTGATGTAAGAAATTCGGGTTTAAAGATTGGACAAAGTGCCTTTAGTTTCTGCAATTTTAGGGGTCTATCATTTAGACCAGATATTCAACTTGATGTTGATTCATATGCTTTCTCTGATTGTGTTGAATTAAAATCTATTGATTTCTCAGAATATAATGACCCAGAAAATCCACCATCATGAATGGGTGAAGATGTATTTGTTTCAACAGTCGATGAAGGATATATTGTAGTATCACAATATCTTTATGATCATATGACAGCAGAATGAAATGATTTCTTATACACTATATGTGGATACACTACTTTAGAAAAACAGGGTTGAGAAATTAGAACTAAATAAAAATAGGAGCTTGTGCTCCTATTTTAATACTACTGTTCAATTTGTAAAACTTTCGCCGTCATTTCATTCTAATAATGTTTTATTTCAATCATCTTGTATTGAATATTTTTCAATATAAATTATTCCAGAACAAAATGAATCAATTCCATCTAATGGAGTAGTGCCAGAGATATTAGGTGCATCACCAAATGCAGATAAGTCAATTGATTCTAAGTAATGACAAGATGTGTCTGTATCTTCATTACCAAATAAAGAATTTCCAAGCTCAGACAATGTTCCAGGGAAATTTATATAATTAATATAGCTTTTGCAAAAAGCAAAATTTTCAATTGACTTTAATGATGGTTTAGTACCATATTCAATACCATAGCTGCAAATTGACTGAAATTGTGGTTGTAGGTATTCGCAGCTATCAAACGTAAAACCACCAATTTTTTCTAAACTATTCGGTAGAATGATGTTTCCACAAATTCCGGCATGATAAAATGCACCATTAAGATCCAAGTTTTGTGCTATTTCCTTTAGGTTTTGTCCCAAAAGTAAACGTCGATTAAAATTTCATTCAGCTACAGGTGTATCATTTAAATCGAATGGGTCAAAACCGCAACCAAATTCTGAGAATTTAGCAAAAGTAACATCAGAATTGGATACTTCAATTTTTGTAACATTATCAGGAAGTTTGATAAGTCCAATATTTCTCATATTAGTTTTATTGAACTTACTTGGGTTAATTCCAGTCAATACAATATCATGGTTTCTATCTTCGATAGTTACAAATCAATCATCGGTTGTTACTTCATCAACGACACTATAAACAGTTCAGCTATTTTTCCATTTTTCAGGTGCTGAAAGACTTGTAGCAGATCCAACACCGCGACTTTCTAAATTGTTAGTTCATTCAGCTCTAGCATCATCTTTCCCAAATTTATCATCAAATTTTTGTCCAACTAAGACAATACCAGATTTATGCACACCATCTTTAGTTGCAAATGGAGTAAAAGCTGTTTTAAGTCAATTTGGTATTGAAGTACAACTAGACATATCAATAATTTCTATATTATGAAAGTTAGCAAAAACACCATTTTCAAGAATATAAATATTTTGATGCAATACTATCTTTGTGATAGATTTAAATGAATCAGGGTTGCCATCAATTAATGAGAAAGCACCTCTACGAACAGAACCAATATTTTGAGGAACTTTAAGAGTTGTAAAATTTGAAACAGCTTTTGCTGAAACATTATCTTTAAAGCCATCTAAGAAAGAACCTGTGATTTTAAAGAAAACATCTGGAATAACATCTGTTTGTGTTATTTTAAATTCACAGCCAATGTCATTAATATTTTCAATTTGTGTATAACCATACGAATTAGTGAATGACATTTCAAGGTCAAAAGTTAGGAAGTCATTTGTTCCAACATCATAGCTCAAATGGATTGGAACATATAAGTAATAAAATGAACCTTCTTTGACTACATCAACAAGTTCTTGTTGAAGTTCTAATTTCTCATATGATTGACCACCAACAATACGAAGTTTTACTTTAGACAATGGCTTGTTATTAAATTGAAATTTATAAACATAATCTCAATCATCTTCTTGTGTAATTAATGTTTGTGTTGGTGCAACCAAATCTTTATAGTCATCATCTTGAAAAACATAATATACATTTAAATTTTCAATGTACGTGTCAGTTTTATCATCACTAAAAGATAAGGAAAAATTAAAATGACGATCATAGTGAATAGCTGAGTTAATTCTTACAGCAATTTTTCCACCATGTTCACCTATTTCGGTTTTGTCTTCATCAACATATAGTTCAGAACCAACACCGATAACACCAATTCTTGTGCCTTCAGGTAAACGCTTATTTGATGTATATTTAATTGAAAAGTCATGTTCAGTACATATTTGTGTCTTTTCATTAACATCAATTGCAAGTTCAGAGTCATTGCAACTTGATAATAAATACAAAGGCGTACAACTAGTAGCAATTAAGCAACAAGGAAGTAATGTTTTAAGAATTTTTTTCATAATGTTATTATATTGTAATAATTTTTATACTAAAAATTATTATGTCTTTCATTTAGAGGTAAACTTGGGTCTTGTGGCCCTTGTCGTCTAGGTTTAATTTTTGGTTCTTCTGGGATAACTGGAGTAACAGTTGGAATGACAGGGGTTGGTTTAGAAACAATTACCGGTTCTGGTTTCTTAACAGGTTCTGGTTTCTTAACAGGTTCTGGTTTCTTGTCAGTGGGTTTAGCTTCAGTTTTAGTTGATTTTGTTAAAACTAGCTTGTTTTTCTTGTTTTTAATTAGATAAATAATTGATGTAACTAAAATTGAAAGTAATAGTAAGATTCTCAATACTTCTAATCCACCAACAAAGCCAAGAGCAATTTGTCTTTGTCCCGGATCCATTATTCGTCATGTGACATAGTTATAGAAAAGACCTAATGCAACACCGCCAAAAATAATATATAAAGCAAGAACGCTTATATAGTGGATAGAAATACGAAGTTTATTATTAATATGAATTTTTCTTAAAACAATGATATTTCCAATCATTGCTAGAACTCATAAAGCCATGAAAACGATATCAATGATTGCAAAGACAAACATGACAATGTGAACATTCTTGAATTCTTCACGACCAAGATTGTTAGAACTAACTAATCAAAATCAAATTCCAGTAATTATTGTGACACAAATTACACTTGTAACAGTTGCAATAATAATGATCAACATGTAGATATTGAATCGATTTTTAGCTTTAGACAAATCTAAATGTTGGACCTTGTTTTGATTTGTAAGTTCCATGATTTATTAATTATATATTAATAATTTACTTATCAAAATATATAATTTATGTATGAAAAACAAACTAATCATTGTTGCTGGTTGTTCTGGTTCAGGCAAAACAACCGTTGCTAAAAGAATTAAAGACATTTTTAAGCAAAAAGATGCTCAAATTATTTGTTTGGATCACTTCTACAAAAAATCAGCAAGTGCAATGCCCAAATTAGAAAATGGTCATCCAAATTTTGACCATCCAAAATCTTTTGATTGAACATTATTAAAGAATTGTTTAAAAGATTTGATTAATGACAAGACAACATTAGTTCCAGACTATGATTACAAAATTCATCATAGAAAAAAATATTTTGATGCCATTAAACCAACAAAAATTATTATTTTTGAAGGGTTTTTATCATTATATGATAAAGAAATCAATGATTTGGCTGAATTAAAAATATTTGTTGATACAGATATTAAAGATTGCTATAAGAGACGTTTGGAACGAGATCAAAAAGAGCGTGGTCGAACTGCTGCTTCAGTTTATCAACAATGAAATGAATCAGTTGTACCAATGTATAACAAATTTGTTAAATCAAAACGTTGAGTAGCTGATATTGTCTTACCATGAGACAGAGAGAATAAAAAAAGTATTCAATATTTAATTTCAGCAATCAAATCACAGATAAAAGTTAAGTAACCGCTATGAAAAAGAAAAATAAAATAAATCAAAAACTAGCTGCTAATACTCTAAGGGTATTATCAGCATGTGCAATAACAAATGCCAAGTCTGGTCACCCTGGAATTGCTTTAGGTGCAGCTGACATTATGGCTGAACTTTTTGTGAATCAAATGGTTGTTTGTCCAAACAACCCAAATTATTTTAATCGTGATCGATTTGTATTATCTGCTGGACATGCAAGTAGTTTACTATATGCGACAATGTTACTATGTGGTTATAAAGACATTAGTATGTCTGATTTAAGAGAATTTAGACAATTAGATTCTAAAACTCCTGGACATCCTGAACCACATCTTCTTGAAGGAGTTGAAGTTTCATCTGGTCCATTAGGACAAGGTATTGCAATGGCTGTTGGTATGGCAATTGGCAGTCAAAAAATGGCTAATATTGTTAACACCCCAAAGATTAACTTAATCAACAATTACACATATTGTCTATTTGGTGACGGCTGTTTTGAAGAAGGTATTAGTTATGAAGCAATAGCAATTGCTGGACGACTAAAACTAAACCGTTTAATCATGATTTATGATTACAACTCGATTCAATTAGATGGTAAAGTTTCTGATTCAACAGCAATCAAAACATCACGATACTTTAAATCAATGGGATGAAATGTAATTGTTTGTGAAAATGGACATGATCCACGACAATTACACTCAGCATTTAGCAAAGCTAAATCACCAGCTAATAAAAAACCAAGTGTTATCATTGCTAAAACTCAAATCGGCTTTGGTTCAGTTAATGCTAACTCAAACAAGTCACATGGTAGTCCATTAAGTGTAGAACAATACCAAGAACTTAAAAAGACACTTAAATTTGATTACCCTGACTTCTTTATTCCTCGTGAATTATCAAGTATTAGCAAAATCGTTGCTGAACGTGGGGACAAATCAATTATTGATTTCAATAACAAATTAGCCAAACTTGAAAAGTTTAACATTAATCAATATAAGAAAGTTATTGATTTAATTGATAAACGTAAATTTAATTTTGATCGTAAGTGATTTGAACCATCTGATTTCCCAACACACGAATCAACAAGAAAGGTTTGTGGAAACATGTTCCAGCCTATTGCAATTAACAACAAGAATGTTATTTGTTCAATTGCTGACCTATCATCATCTACTATGATGAAAGTAAACGATTCTTCTAAGATTACAGCTAAGAATTGAGAAGGTCAAAACTTAGACTGTGGTGTAAGAGAATTTGCTATGGCAGCAATTAACAATGGTATTGTTGCTTATGGTGGATTAAAAGCTATTGGTTCAACATTCATGAGCTTTAGTGATTACAACAAAGCTGCAATTAGATTAGCTGCTATTAGCAGAATTCCATCAATTAATATTTATTCACATGATTCAATTACTGTTGGAGAAGATGGACCAACACACCAACCAATTGAACAATTATGAGCTTTGCGATTAATTCCAAATCATATGGTCTTTAGACCAACAAGTTCAATTGATATGGTTATTGCATTTGAAAATGCATTTAAATCTAAAACAACACCTGTATCAATTATTACTAGTCGTGCTGCTTTTGATCAAATTAATGTTGATTATGAAACGGCAAGGAAAGGTGCTTACGTTGTAAGAAGTGATAAGAATCACAAAATATCTTTATATGCTTCTGGTTCAGAATTACCATTAGCACTAGAGGTAGCAAGTAAACTTGATATGCCATCGCGAGTAATTGCTATTAATAGTTTAGAGTTATTAAATCAACAAAGCGATGAATATATTAATGAAATCTTTGATAAATCAAAGAAAATATCTATTGAGTTTGGAGCAACAACTCCATGATATAAATATGTTGACTATGCAATAGGTAGTGACACCTTTGGCTATTCAGGTAAACCTGATCATGTCGTTAAACGACTTGGCTTATCTTGTGGCCAAATAGTAAACAAAATAAACAAGTGATTAGAAAAGTAGAAGGAGAAATTATATGTCAACTGGAGGAATAGTAGGTTTAGCAATTGGTTTATTCATTGCTGGAATAATTATTGGAATTCTTATTGGTTTTGCCATTGGGCAAAAATACTTTAAGAAACAACTTAGAGAAAACCCACCGATAACACGAGAACAAATTAGAGCGATGTACCAACAAATGGGTCGTACTCCATCTGAAGCTCAAATTAATGCTGTGATGGAAGCAATGAAAAGACAACAAAAATAGTCATGGCTAAATTCATTAAGTCAGCTGATTGTGTTAATGCAATTGCAATCGATGACCGAGTAACTGAATTTTGTTTCATTGGTCGTTCTAATGTTGGTAAATCAACATTAATAAATGCATTAGCCAATGCTCGAATTTCAAAAACATCAAAACAACCTGGACGAACACAACTAATAAATGTGTTTGATTTTGGTGACTATCGAATCGTTGATCTTCCAGGCTATGGTTATGCCCAAGTTAGTAAGAGCAAGAAATATGAGATTAACCAAATGGTTATTGATTACATTTCTAATCGTGCAAACTTGTTTTGTGTTTTTCAAATCTGTGATATTCAACACATAACTGAGATGGATGTTGATGTTTTTAAAAACGTTTGTAAACGTTTTGTTAATGTCTATATCGTGTTGAATAAAGTTGACAAAGTGAACCGTTCTTACTTTGACAATAACAAACAAAAAATTGCTAAATTATTTGGCTGTAAGGTCGAAAATTTAATCCCCGTAAGTGCAGATAAGAAATTAAATATTTCTTATATAAAAAGATTAATGAATATATTAACTAAGAAGTTAAAATAGTCATATATGGCAATTGATAAAACAAAATATAATCCTGCTTACGTTGAAAAGAAAGTTAAGCAATTATTGAAAGACAAGAATTTTTATGAGTTAAATAAAACTCATAAAGGTCCAAAGTTTTCAATTGTTTTACCACCACCAAACATTACTGGTAAGTTACACTTAGGTCATGCTTGAGATACTAGCTTGCAAGATGCAATTATACGTTATAAACATCTTCAAGGTTTTAACACACTATGAATATCTGGTATGGATCATGCTAGTATTGCTACGCAAACTAAGTATGAAAAAATCTTAAAAGAAACTGAGCATAAATCCAGATTCGATTTTACAAGAGAAGAATTTTTAAACAAGTTAGGTAAATGATCAAATGAACAACGACAATTCATTGCAAAGCAATGAGATAGTTTAAATTTAGCTTTAAGTTTAAAATCACAATGTTTTACTATGGATGAACATGTTCATCAAGCTTGTATGGAATGGTTTGTTGATGCTTATAAAAAAGGACTAATCTACCAAGATTACAAGTTAGTCAATTGAGATACTCAATTGCAAACAGCTATTTCTGATATTGAGGTTATCTACAAAGAAACAAGCAGTAAGATGTATTATTTGAAGTACTATCTACAAGATAGTTCTGAATTCTTAACAGTAGCCACAACAAGACCAGAAACTATGTTTGGCGATGTCTGCTTAGTTGTAAACCCAAACGACACCAAGAACGCAAGATTAGTTGGTAAGATGGCAATTAACCCAGCTAATGGTAAACCATTACCAATTATTGCTGATGAATATGTTGAGTCAGGTTTTGGTACAGGAATTATGAAGTGTACGCCAGCCCATGACTTCAATGACTATAACTTGGCAAAGAAACATCATATCGTTCTTTACAAGAATGTGATGAATCCTAACGGAACAATGAATGCTGAGGCAGTTGACTTTTTGGGTAATACCTACAATATGCTAACAGTTAAAGAAGCAAGACAACAACTTGTTGAAGTATTTAGACAAAACAACTTAGTTGTTAAGATTGAAGAGATTGTTAACAATGTTGGTTATTCTGAAAGAACAAACACAGTTGTTGAACCATTCTTATCAAAACAATGGTTTGTCAAGATGAAACCTTTAGCTGATAAGCTTATTGCTTTGCAAAAGAAGAACAAAGGTGTTGAATTTGTTCCACCAAGATTTAATGATGCATTATTAACTTGATTGAATAATATTCAAGATTGATGTATTTCCAGACAATTATGATGGGGACACCAATTACCTGTTTATTACAATAATAAAACTGGAAAGGTTCTTGTATCAGTTAAACCACCAAAAGATATGTCTAACTGAACACAAGATTCAGATGTACTAGATACATGATTTTCTTCTGGTCTATGACCACTTGTTTGTACAAGTTGAAGAAAAGAAAAACAATATAAAGACTTTTATCCAACTGGTTTATTAGTTACAGCTTATGACATTCTATTCTTCTGAATAGCTAGAATGATGACAATGTGTGAACATTGAAGTAAGAAGATTCCATTCAAACAAGCTTTAATTCACGGATTAATCCGTGATGCTCAAGGCCGTAAGATGTCTAAATCTTTAGGCAATGGTGTTGATCCAATGGAACTTGTTGAAAAATATGGTTCTGATGCAATGAAGATGTTCTTTACATCTTCTGCAACCATGGGTGAAGACCTAAGATATAACGAAGAAAAGATCAAATATTATTGATCAGTTCTAAATAAAATCTGAAACTCATATAACTTAATATCTGGACAACGTGTTAAATTCACAGCTAAAGACCTAAACCAATTTGACTGTTGAATGATTGATAAGTTAAATAACTTAATCAACCAAGTTATTCCTCAATATAACAAATACGACTTCACTGTTGCTAATAAAGCATTAATCGATTGTTTCTGAAATGATTTCTGTAATCAATATCTTGAATTTATCAAGATAAACTTAAATGATAAGAAAAAAGCAAAGAAACAAAAAGCCATTGCATTATTCATCTTTGATGAATTCTTAAAACTATTCCATCCAATTGCTCCAGCGTTAACTGATTATTTGTTCTACGACATTAATCATAAATTTATTTGATACACAAAAGTGAAACCATTGACAATCAAATTTACATTTGACAAGTTGTTAATGAAACACTTTGCAAACATTACAAATTGTTTAAGAGACTATCGGATTAAACATTCATTAAGTCGAATGAACGAAATTGCTTTTGATTATGTAACCAAAGATAAGGTTGATTTAGAGAATCTAAATAAATTGCTACAAGCATTTAATATCAAAATCAAAAACATCATTGATGTTAAACCAGATAATACAACTGCTTTAGTAGTTGAAGATGGTATTATCTGCTTAGCTGAACAACAATCATCTAATCAAGACCTAACTAAACGATTAGAAGTAGTTGAGTTTGAAATTAAACGAGCTCAAGGAATGTTAGCTAATGCTAACTTTGTTGCTAAAGCTCCAGCTGATAAAGTTCAAGCTGAACGTGATAAATTAGCTAAATACGAAGCTGAAAAGCAACAAATTCTTCAATCTCTTAACAAATAATTTTCTCTTCATCTATAATAAAAATATAGGAGAATAAAATGGCTTGTAAAAAAACAAACAAGGCAGCTAAGAAAACTAAAAAATGTGGTTGCGGATGCTGCTGCGGTAAAAAGAAAAAATAGGGATTACCCTATTTTTTATTTGGATCTTTTGGACCTTGTTGACTTTGTTGAGCCGCTTGACTAATTGTTGCCATTAGTTGATCAAGAGATTCAAGTTTCTTCTTTAATTCATCTCATTTTTGTTCATCTAATAGTTTCTTTAGTTCATCAACCATTTTCTTTGCTTGTTCTTTTTGTTCAGCTGGAATTTGTGCTGAAGTCTTTTCATCTTTCAATGCTTTTTCAAAAGTATTGATATAAGTTTCAGCTTTATATCTGATATCAGCTTGTTCTTTCTTTTTAGCATCAGCTTCTTTATTAGCTTCTGCATCTTTAACCATCTTGTTGATTTCATCTTCAGATAGTGCACCACTATTTTTAATAGTGATAGTTGCTTCTTTATTTGTCTTAAGGTCTTTTGCTTTAACGTTTAACATACCGTTAACGTCAATATTAAATGTAATTTCAATTTGTGGTACTCCACGTGGTGCTGGTTCAATACCAGACAATGAGAAGTTACCTAGAGACTTATTGTCTCTTGCCATTGATCTTTCACCTTGAACTACATGGATATCAACTGCAGGTTGATTGTCTGCTGCTGTTGAGAAGATCTGACTCTTGCTTACTGGAATAGTTGTGTTACGTTTAATTAAAGGAGTAGCAACACCACCTAATGTTTCAATTGAAAGAGTTAATGGTGTTACATCTAGTAATAAGATGTCATCAACATCACCAGATAATACACCACCTTGAATAGCAGCACCCATTGCTACTACTTCATCAGGGTTAACTGTTTTATTTGGTTCTTTACCTGTAATCTTCTTAATTAATTCTTGAACGGCAGGCATTCTTGTTGATCCACCAACAAGTAATACTTGGTGTATATCATTTAATGATAGTTTAGATTCTTTAATAGCATCTTCAACTGGTTTAATTGTTCTTTCAAGTAAATCCTTAGTTAAATCTTCAAATTTAGCACGTGTTAATGTCTTTTCAACGTTTAATGGACCATCAGATGTCATTGAGATATAAGGTAATAAGATTTGAGTTTCTTTGCTACCTGATAAATCAATCTTAGCTTTTTCAGCTGCATCTTTTAGACGTTGACATGCCATCTTATCTTTAGATAGGTCAACACCTGATTCTTTTTTAACTTCTTCAATTAATCAGTCAATAATACGTTGGTCTCAGTCATCACCACCAAGTTTGTTATCACCAGAAGTAGCTAATACTTCAAAGCTACCTTCTGCCATATCTAGAATAGATACGTCAAATGTTCCACCACCAAGGTCATAAACTAGAATCTTTTGTTCTTTGTTTAGTTTATCTAAACCATAAGCTAATGCTGCAGCAGTTGGTTCGTTAATAATACGTTCAACTTCTAATCCAGCAATTTTACCAGCAGCTTTAGTTGCAGCTCTTTGGCTGTCATTAAAGTAAGCTGGAACAGTAATAACTGCTTTTTTAACTGGATGACCTAACTTATCTTCAGCACATGTCTTAATATAAGACAAGATCTTTGCTGAGATTTCTTCTGGTGTATAGTCTTTATCACCAATCTTAGTCATTTCCTTTGTTCCCATTTTTCTTTTAATAGAAGAAACAGTGTTCTTGTTTGTGATAGTTTGTCTTTTAGCAGCTTCACCAACAATAACTTCGCTTCCTTTAAAAGCTACAACTGAAGGAATTGTTCTTTTACCTTCAGGTGTTTCTAGAACTTTAGGTTTGCTTCCATCCATGATGGAAACACATGAGTTTGTTGTACCTAAGTCAATACCAATAATTGTTTCTTTTGCCATAATAAATACTCCTTTACAATTAATGTTATAAGTATTATACACTAAAATTAGCACTCTATACAAAAAAGTGCTAATTATTTATAAAAACATAGTTTTTATTTATGGTTTATAATAGAAATATATGAGAAGAGATTTAGGTAAAAACTTAGTATTTCTGCCTTTACCAGTGGCAGTAATCGGAAGTTATGATAAAGCTGGTAAACCCAATGCAATGACTGCTGCTTGATCAACAGTTTATGACTTTGGTAAAGTGTTTGTGTCATTAGCGCCACACTTAACAACTAAAAATATTAAAGCTTCTAAAGGCTTTACAATTTCTTTTGCGACAAAAGATACAGCTAAAGTAACAGACTACTTTGGTTTAGTATCTGGTGCAAAAGAAGACAAGATTGCTAAAGCAAAACTTCATGTTATTAAAGCAAAACATGTTAATGCACCAATCTTTGAAGAATATCCATTTGCTCTTGAATGCAAATTAATATCTTTAGATAAAGGTTTATTATTAGGTGAAATCGTAAACCTTAATGTTGATAGTAGATTTGTATCTGGTGGAAAGATCAAAACAGATAAGATGAATCTTATCTGCTATGATATGTCTGACCATTCATATCGTGAAATTGGTAAGAAGATTGCAACCGGATTTAAGGTTGGATTACCACTAAAAAATCAAGAAAATAAAAAGAGGTAAAACCTCTTTTTTATTTTCATCAGCCGTGCCAGTTTGGAAGACGATTATCAATTTCACTATAAAATTCGGCTGTATTAATTTCTGCAATTTGCATCATATGTTCTTGTTGACCACCATGAGACTTTACTTTTATAAATCCAATACAAGTTTTAGGCTTGCCAACAGAACCATTACTCATTGAGTCAACATAATGAAGACCTCAATAAGCATATTGGTTAACTTCTAGATTTAACATATCATATGTGATCATAACATAGTCATTTGCCTGAGCATCTTCGCTTATTTTTTGCAAGAAAACAAAGCTAACATAGCCTAAAAAAGTTGCATATAGCTTCTTCACGCCAGAAACATCTTTAAAACCTAGTGAACATTTTGTAATATTTGCTTTGATGCCAATTTTTCCTTGTTCATACAATTCTTTAAATTTTAATCCTTCATCATCAAATAGATGATTTTCTAGGAACAAATCATAAATTAATTCATTTTGCATTTCTTCTTCAGAAGAAACAGTTTGTAGGGCTTCCATTATATTATTAGTTCCCGCAGGTGGATCTTGTTTTTCATGTGGATAAAAAATATCATCAATTATTCTTTCAATAGTTAACCCTGAAGAAGGCTCACATGAAGTAATAATTGGCGCTATTATTGCAATAGCAACACATGGAGTTAGAAATAATAGTTTACTTTTTTTCATCGTTACTTACCTTTATTAAGAAATTATCTAATAAATTAATGTTTGTGCATCATATTCTTTTATTATTTTTTTCAATTAATCAATCTTGATCTACCCGTTTTTTGAAATAAGAATATGCTTTTTTATGCAATGGGTTTTTTAGATCAAGTCCTTTTTTCAATCTTAAACCCATCATTAATACTTGAAAATATAAATCATAGTCTGAAAGCTTATCTTGTATTAACTTCCAGTTAATAATTGAACCAGAATAGTGATAAAGAGTTTTGTTTTCCATCCCATGAGCACCATAGCCAATCGCGGCTCAATCATTAGTTTTTCACACAGCAACATTGTGCTTAGATTGGTATTTATTGTTGATAGCTCAATTACTAACTTCATATCGAACAAATTTTAATTGCTTCAAGTAGTCAATAATAAACTTTAAATGATCTTCAATTTCTAAATCATTAGTTTGATAATGTTGTCTACCCCATGCAGTGTTATCTTTTATTTCTAGTGAGTAACAAGAGATATGCTTAACTTTGTTAGCTACTAAGAAATTAATATCATTTTTAATTGATTCATTTGTTTGTTTTTGAAAACCGTAAATTAAATCACATGAGATATTATTGATTTTATGTTTATGAAATATACCAATTGCTTGTTCAACCATATACTTATGGTTAACACGATTCATTGTTTTTAATAAATTAAAATCTAATGTTTGTACACCTAATGAAACACGATTGACTTTGTATTTAGCAAAGATCTTAACTTGACTATCGGTAACAAATTCAGGATTGCACTCGATTGTAAATTCATAGCTTTTAGCTAAACATTTAGATAAAGGTTTTAACAACCTTTCTAATTGTTCATTGGATAAACAATTTGGTGTACCGCCACCAATATAAATAGTTTTATATTTACGTGGTTTAAGTTTTTTTAATACTAAACTGATATATTTATCAGCAGTTTCTTTATTGTAGATACATTTAACAAAATCACAATAAGCACAAAACTTCTTGCAGAAAGGAATATGAATATACAAAGACTTAGTCATTAATAAAACCTTCAATTGTTTTTCTTAACAAATCATCATCCATTTCACCATGGTAAGAAAACATCTTTGGATATTGGTGTTTACACCAAGTGACTTGACGCTTTGCATATCTTCTAGTTTTTTGTGCAATTAAATCTGTGTTAATTGTTGTTTTATTTTTAATCGCATCATAAACTTCTTGATAACCTAAAGCTTTCAAAGCATTAAGTTTCATTACATCTTTATCTTTTTTGATTAATGCTTCAACTTCTTGTCTTCAACCTTGATCAACCATTTCTAAAACACGGTTGTTGATTGTTTCATATAGTTTTGGTCGTTCAACATCCATATAAACAACTAAACAATCATAGTAGTATTTTTGTCTTTGTACATCTTTAGATGTCTTAGTCATTCCAGTTTCTTCAATAATTTGAATTGCACGAACAACACGTTTACGATTATTAGCTGGAATCTTCTTTGCTTCAGCAGGATCTAGTTTTTCTAATAGTTTATGAAGTTGTTCATTTGTCATATCTTCATAACTATTAGTTCTTTTAGAACTTGTTGATAAATCATAATTCTTAATTAATGCATCAACATATAGATTACTACCACCAACAAGAATTGGAATTTGTTTAGCTTTATAAATATCTGCTAAGATTTTCTTAGCTTGTGTTTGGAACTCTTTAATATTTCAATCATCGTAGATGGAAATACAATCCATTAAATAAACTGGAGTATTCTTAATGGTATCTTTATCCATCTTGTTAGTCCCAGCATTTAATTCTTTATAAACTTGGAATGCATCAGCATTAACTAACGGATAGTTAAGCATCTTGCTTATTTTTAGAGCAAGATTAGATTTATGTGAAGATGTTGGCCCAACAATGACAATGATCTTATTCATGATTTAAAATATCATCAATTGCTTTTTTTACATCTGATACAGCAACATGGATAAGCCTTGGCTTATCGTTGTAACTTGCCACATTACCAATAGCATAGATGTTTCCCATATTAGTACGACACTTATCATCAACCTTAATTCTATTTTGCAAATCAAGGTTAAATGGTTTAAGCATTTGGTTGTCTTGTAAAGAATATGATTGTCCATATTGAACAATTAAGTAATCAAAAGGAAGAATTTCCTTTTTATTTGTTACTTTATCAATAATTTCTAGTTTACCATCAGCAATTACTTTTGATGCTTTGTTTAAGTATGTTTTATATTTATACTTTTTCAAAGTATCAATCTTTGTTCTAACTGCACGGAATTCATCACGACGATGAACAATTGATAAATCTTTTGTTAAATCTCGTTTAAGAATTTCATATGCTCAGTCTAAAGCAGCATCGCCGCCACCGGCAATGACAACTTTTTTATTCTTATATACATTTAGATCTTTAACACAATAGTGAATCTTATCAGATTGAACACCTTCAATCTTATTGAATTTAAAGAATCCACCACCAGTAGCAATGATTACATATTTAGCAAAGATCGATTCTTTATTAGTTACTAATTCATAACATCCATTACTTTGTTCAATTTTCTTAACTGTAGTATTAGTTACAATTGTTGGATAATGCGCTTTCTTAATGAATTGATTCATTAGGTTACCAGCTTGAATACTTTTCTTGCCTGGAAAGTCATGAATAGCTTTAACTGGATATAAAATGGTTGGTTGTCCACCAAGCTCTTCATTAGCTTCAATTAAAATAGTGTTAAACTTTTTTTGGTTGGCGTAATAGTGAGCATAAAGTCCACCAGGACCGCCACCAATTATTGCAATGTCATATATTTTCATACTTATAATATTATTATAAATAT
>JAKSVQ010000010.1 GCA_024407855.1 Mycoplasmoidaceae bacterium
AATTAAACAAGGTGAAATGGTTGGAATTGTTGGTCCAACAGGTTCTGGTAAGACAAGTCTAGTTAACTTAATTTCTAGACTTTATGATATTCCAAAAACTTGCAAGGGATCATTAACTATTGGAAATATTCCTATCAAGAAAGTTGATTTAGATAGTTTAAAAGACAACGTTGGTGTTGTTCTACAGGAAAAGATTTTATTCTCTGGAACAATTAGATACAACTTGTTGTATGGTAATCAAAACGCGACAGACGAGCAATTAATGTATGCTGCAAAGATTGCGTGTGCTGATGGAATTATCAACGAGAAGAAAGGCAAATTAGAAGGTATTGTTGAACAAAGAGGAAGAAACTTCTCTGGCGGTCAACAACAACGTTTATCTATAACTAGAACACTTGTTAAAAAACCAAATATATTGATTCTAGACGACTCAACATCAGCTTTAGATATGTTAACTGAAGCTAAGTTGCAAAACAACATTAGAAAAGAAATGAAGGGAATGACAACAATTATTGTTGCCCAACGTATTTCTTCAGTAAAAGATTGTGATCATATTGTAGTAATGGAAAAAGGAAGAATCGTTGGTTATGGTAACCACAATTCATTACGAAAGAGCAATGAACTTTACCGTTCTATTGTGGTTTCACAAATGGGAAAGGAGGGTTTAACTAAGTAATATGGCAAGATTTCAAAAAACACAAAGACCTAAAATGTCTGGTAAGGAACTTGGATCTTCTTTAACTAGAATGTTTGCTTTGTTTAAAGGACAAAGAAAAGTTTTAGTTCTTACTGTTATCCTTTCGATGGTTGAAGCAGTTATGATAACCTTTACAACATTCTGTATGGCTGTTATCTATAATAATTTCCTATTACCAGGACATGGACCCGACTTTTTAAAAGAACATTGATTCCAATTCTTGATGGTTTGTACAACCATGATGGTTGTTTACGTTGTTTCCCAATTATCTTTCCTAATCCATAGTATTTGGATGGCTAAGGTGTCGGAAAGAGTAATGTACGGCTTAAGAAGATCAACGATGAATAAACTGCACCTATTGCCAGTTAAATTCTTTGATGTGGTTCCTTCTGGTGAAATCATGACTAGAATGTCATCAGATATTGATAACATCTCACAATTAACTTCTCAACAACTATCAAATATTTTCTTCTATGGTGCATTAATTATTACAAATACCGTTGTTATGTTCTTAATTAACTGGTATTTAGCTTTAATAACAATGATTGCTGTACCAATCATGATTGTTGTTAACGTTTTTATTGTTAAGAAAGTACAACCATCATTCTTAAAACAACAAAACTCAATCTCTAAAGTTAATGGTTTTGCTGAAGAAAAGATTTCAGGAACTAAGATCATATCATTATTTAGAATGCAAGATAAGTGTGTTGAAGAGTTTGATATAGTTAATAAAGAATTAACTAAAAACTCATTATTTGCACAAACTGCAAGTAACATGATGATGCCAATCAACCTATTCTTGACTAGAATTGCCATCTTTATTATTTGTGCACTAGGTATGGGTCTTATTCTTTATCTAGGACCAACTGGTGAAGGTGAATGATTAATGAAATTATCAGTTATTCATATTAGGATTGGTGATATTGTTATTGATCAATTTGATAAAACTGTTCTATTGATTATCTTCACTACTTTCTCAAGAAACTTTACTGAATCTATCAACAACCTAATCTCAAGCTTTAGCTTTGTCTTTTATGCTGTTGCTGGCGCACAACGTGTATTCCAAATTCTAGATAGTCCAGAAGAAAAAGACTTGCCAAGCGCTAAACCACTAAATGTATTAAATGGTAAAGTTGAAGCAAAGAACCTTTCATTCGGTTATGAAAAAGGTAAATTAATCTTAAAACAACTTAACTTTGTTGCTAAGCCTGGGCAAACAGTAGCTATTGTTGGTCCAACTGGTGCTGGTAAAACTACAATTACTAACTTAGTAACTAAGTTCTATGATCCAGATAGTGGTAAATTATTATTTGATGATGTCCCAGTAGAAAAGATTACAAGAAAGTTCTTAAGACAAAATATTGCTGTTATTCTACAAGATACATTCTTATTTGCTGAATCAGTTAAAGATAACATTAGATATGGTCGTTTAGATGCAACCGATGAAGAAATCATTGCGGCAGCAAAAGAAGCCCATTTACATGATTTCATCATGCACTTACCAAACGGTTACAACACTATCCTAAGAGATAATGGTTCAGACTTATCTGCCGGACAACGTCAACTATTAACTATTGCTCGGGCATTCCTAGCTAAACCAAAGATTGTTATTCTTGATGAAGCAACAAGTTCAATCGATACTAAGACTGAATTATTAATTGGTAAGGCAATGGATAAGCTAATGAAGGGTAAGACATGCTTTGTTGTTGCTCACAGATTATCAACAATTGTTAATGCTGATCAAATTCTAGTTCTAGATAATGGTAGAATTGTAGAACGTGGAACACACAAACAATTAATTAAGAAACACGGCTTCTATTTCAGACTATATGATGCCCAATTTAAGAAGGGTCAACAATTATAAAAAGAGGTTAAACCTCTTTTTTTATTTATATATAATGGAGTTGAGGAGGTAACTCCTTATATGAAAATAAACCACAAACTTGCTGTGCATGCATACAAATTTGATGGTTCTCTATATCGGACATTTGAATTTCCAAGAGTAATCTATGAAAATGACAAATATTTGATTCTAGATCTACAAAATTGCCGCATTATCAGCCAAGCAAAAAATAAGAAATTTTATCATTCTTACTCCAAGAAAGATTCTTTGTGAGTAATCTTTAAAGATGAATGGTACAATCTTTTTATAAACATTAACGATAAGAATAAAATAATTTATTATTTTAATGTGGCAACACCTTATATCTTTGAAGAAGATGCTATTAAATACATCGATCTAGATTTAGATGTACGTGTTATTGATGTTAATAGCCAAATTGAAGTAATAAGAGTATTAGATGAAACAGAATTTGAAGCTCATGCTAATCAGATGCTTTATCCAAAGAAGCTGATTAATAAAGCTTTAGAAGTTAAAGATGAGATCATCTATAAATTACAGACAAAATCATTCCAAAACATATTTAACACTGATTTATTCAAACAATTAGATAAAATTATAAATAGGCCGAAAAGGACTCATTATCATGGCAAATAGTATTGAAGAACTATTAAAAGAAACCGAAAGATTAATTAAAGCTGAAAAAGAACAAGAAGCTTTAGCTTTATTAGAATCAGAACTTAGAAATCCACTATATTCATTAAAAGAACAAAATGATATTGCAAACAAAATATCAATTTTGAAAAAGTTTTTATCGCAAAATGATTGAGCTCTTAAACTTAATAAATCTGATAAAAATACATTAATTAAAATGTTTAATTCAGAAGGATATGAAATTGCTGTATTAGATAAATTATTTGAACGATTTGGATCTAGTTTAAACAAAGCAGATTTGATTAAATTAGGACAAGTATTTTTAGATGACTCAGTAAGCAATGAAATGAAAATTACTTACCTAAACTTATTTAAAGATTACGAAGTAAAACATGTGTTTGATTATCATAATACAGTACAAAATCATACTTTTAAAATCGATGTAAGTAAAGACTTTTCATTACAAAGTTTTGAAAAACTATTTAAAGTACAAGATAAGCTAGCAGCTATGTTCTTTAAGGAAACAAGTAAAGAACAATTAGCTAATCAAATCATGAATGGTATCTATTCGTACTACTTTAATGATTATTCAAAAATCAAATATTCAGCTGATGAACTATTTGATAAGATAGCAAATTATGTTGAAAGAGCTTTCAACAATATTTATCCAGAAGATAAGAAATTTAGTGAGTGAATTAATAAAATTCTAGCTTAATGAGCTGAGAAAGAAAATAAATTAGAAGTTGTTGTAGAAACAATGTCTATTTTGATTTGAACGTTTTGGCTTAATTTGTCTGTAAAAGTAGGCAAAAGATCAAGAAAACCGCTTGCTTCGTAAATCTTATAGTTTTCTGGGTTAATTAGTTCTCACTTTGTATCTTTCTTTATTCATGCTCTTTGTGCAGCAACGCATGATACTCCTTGACCATTGATGTAAGCATTGTACAAAAATGTAGGTCTTTTACTTTTTCAATCATCTTCCCATTTAGAATAATCAATAACACAACTATATTCAACTCCCGCTGTTAATGTGCAAGTTTCAGACTCTAAATAGTGTCCACCTTTTCATTCTTCATTTCATTTATTTAATTCAATGTAACCTTCTAATGGATTACATGATACTAGAGTTAATGGTAGTGCAGACAATGTTGCACCACAAATTGGTAATAATATTTTAATTAAATTTTTCATGTAAAAAATTATATAAGGGAACCAGCAAAACATAATTAATTAGAGAAAATTTTATTTAATAACTACTTTAGTAGTTATTGTTTTATAATTTATCTATAGAAATGGGGTAATTTAATGGATAAAGAAAGAAAAAATGTTTTGTTTGCCCTAACCGCAAGTAAAAAACTTGGACAAAAGGTCGCAAAACATTTAGGAATGTCATTATCACCAGTAGAGATTAAACACTTTGCTGATGGTGAAACAATGGTAAAATCTGTTGAATCAATCAGAAACAAAAATGTTTTTGTGATTCAATCAACATCAAAACCAGTTAATGAAAACTTAATGGAATTACTAATTGCTATTGACTCTTTCAAAAGAGCAAGTGCAAGAAGTATTACTGTTTTGCTTCCATACTATGGTTATGCAAGACAAGACCGTAAAACAATCGGTCGTGAACCAATTACATGTAAGTTAGTTGCTGACTTAATGCAAAAAGCTGGTGCAACAAGAATATCAATTATTGATCTTCACTCTGCACAAGCGCAAGGTTTCTTTGATGTACCAGTCGATACTTGCACAGCAAGTTATACTGTTCTAGATGCAATGGTTAAACAAGCAGGAACTAAAAATACAGTAATTGTATCACCTGACTATGGTTCAGTTAAAAGAGCAAGAGACTTATCAATGCGATACAACCTACCAGTTGCAATTCTTGATAAGAGAAGACCTGAACCTAATAAAGCTGAAATTACTAACGTATTAGGTTACGTTAAAGGCAGAAATGCTATTATTATCGATGATATGATCGATACTGGTGGTACGTTAGTAGCAGCTTGTAAAGTATTAAAAGAAAAAGGTGTAAAGAAGATTTATGCTGGTGCAACACATGGTTTATTCTCTCGTGATGCAGTAGATAAATTTAACCATGCTTTAAGCGCTCATTACATTGATGGTTTATACATTGCTAACACATTAGACCATGTATATGGTTTACCAATTGATGGTATGAAAATTGTTGATATTTCATACTTAATTGCTGAAATTCTTAAAGTATATATGTCTGACACAGACAAATCCATTACCCAACTATACAATAAATTATCAATTTCAAATAACAAAGGAAGGAAATCATGAAAGTAATTAGTACAAAAAATGCTCCTGCAGCATTAGGACCATACAGTCAAGCAATTGACTCTGGCAACACATTATACATGTCAGGAATGTTAGGTATTGTTCCTGAAACAGGAAACCTAGCTGGTGACACAATTGAAGCACAAACAACTCAAGTATTCAAAAATATTGATGCTATCTTAAAAGAAGCAGGATATCCAAAGGAATCTGTTGTTAAATGTAATGTCTTCTTATCTAATTTGAATGACTTTGCAGCTTGCAACAAAATCTATGCTGAATACTTTGGTAATCACAAACCAGCAAGAGCATGCGTAAGAGTAGACATCGTTAAAAATGCGAAGGTTGAAATTGACGTTGTAGCAGTAAAATAAGAGGCAAAACCTCTTTTTTTCTTGCGTCGTATCTCCAGTATTTATTAATACTTACGTCGTATATGTTAACTTTTTCCTAAATTTTTAAATTCTTAGGTAAATATACATATGTGAGAAAGATATTTAAAAATGTAGCTCTTGCAACAGCTACGATAACAACCGTTGCAACGCCGCTAATCTTGTCTTCTTGTACATGTCACATGCCAAAAGAAGAACCAAGATTAACATCAATTAATGTAACCTTGCCTGAGACAAAGATTGTCTTAGAAGCAGGAGAAGTATGAACATCAAAACCAATTGATGTTCAATGTTTTGATCAAGATTCAAATCCATATGTAGCGGAAACAATATTGGACTTATCAGTTTCTGATGGTATCTTACCCGAATGAGTATCAATTGATAATGAAGACAAAACAATTCATGTGAATGGTTTTGCATCACCATCAACTCATGTTTTTGGTATCCAAGCTGAAGATGTATTAACAGGAACAATTAAATCAGATGTAGAAACATTTACAATTGAAATAATTGAACCACCATTATTTGCACCCGATACTATTGAAATTTCTTGTGACCGTCAAAACTATGACATTTTTATAACTGATCCAGGTAATATCCAAATGGATATTATTGCTTGTTATCAAGAATACCCACAAGAATTAGTAAGTAAAGAATGTAATTGAACAATTACTAATGTGTCAGGACCAAGACAAACAGATTTAGATGGCAATCCATTATTCTATTTGGAACCAACAATAAAAGATTGCCAATTGTTAATTTCAACAAACATTGCGACTTATTATTTTCCTGGCACATATAAAGTATCAATTACTGCTACTAGTGTATTAGCACCTAATGTTAGTGATGATATTACTATCACCATCAATCTAATTGATGGATTCTATTATTTTGATGATGAAACGGGTTATACATATACACGTTCAACATTAAAAGAGAATTGGTCATTATCTATGCTGCCAAGTACCTGTAGTGCGGTTGTTGATGTAAAAACTGACATTTATAACATTCCTGTCAGTAAGGTAGCTGACAATTTGTGTAGTAATAGTGGCATTACTAAAATGACTGCCATTTTACTACCAGATTCTATAACTGAAGTTGGTAACTCAGCTTTTGCCAATCAATATTTGGTGTATGGAATTAGAATGGCTGGCGTGAAATATGTTGGTGAATCAGCTTTTGAAGGCTGCTATAACATGACATTTTTTCAAAGCTTTAACCAACCAACTTTTTATGGCATTAAAGCTAAAGCTTTCAAAGACTGCGAAAGCTTAATCATTACAAATTCAATTCAGCATAAGTTAGCCTATATTGGTGATCAAGCTTTTTATAACACTGCAATTAAGTCAATTAACTTAGGAGAAGACATTGAAACAGTTGGTGTCGACAGCTTTGGCAACTGCAAAAGTTTATCTTATATTGACATTATTACAAAGAAACCCCCAATCTTAAGTGGACAACTTTATAGCGGGACAACTAACGTTTCAGGTATCCGTGTTCCATTAAATCTTGTTGAAATTTATAAAAAATCTCCAGGATGATCAATTTACCAAGACAAAATCACTGGATTTCAGTAAAAAATTACTGCATTAATTAACCTAAAAAACGACCAAAGGTCGTTTTTTACTTTTAGTAATGAAATTTTTATTTTTATGTGGGAAAGTTGTGGGTTTCTATACCCATTTTTAGCTTATGAATAAGCTATTTTTTAAATAAATAAAAATATTTATGTTTTTTAGTCGATTGTATATATAATATATTAACTATTTTAGGAAATGTGATACACCAAAAAGTGTTGTCATAGTCTAATCAATAGTGAACAAATGAAAAACTGAAAGGAAATGTTATGAAACAAGAATTGAGAATCAAATTGTTTTCTTATGACCAAGCTACGCTTGATCAATCAACTAAGAAAATAATTGAGATCGCAAGAAATAACAATTGTGACATTAAGGGTCCAATTCCTTTACCAACTCGTAAGGAAATCTTTACTATTTGTCGTGCTCCGCACGTAAATAAACCTTCAATGGAACAATTTGAAAAAAGAACTCATAAACGTTTAATCGTTTTGGGTAACATTAACCCTAAAGTTATGGACAGCTTAAAAAGATTAAGCATTCCATCTTCTGTTGAAATCCAAATCATTTTATAGGAGCTAGTCGATTATGAGATGTATTTTAGGAAAGAAAATAGGAATGGTGCAATTATTCGATACTACTGGTAAAGTTTGACCAGCTACTGTCGTACATTGTGAACCAAATAGGGTAATCCAAGTTAAAGACAAAGCTGTTAAAGTTGGTTTCGACTCTGTTGAAGCTAAGAAACTTAACAAAGCTCAACTTGGTGTGTTCAAAGCAGTTAAATCTGACAAGAACTACAAAGAAATTCATGAATTTGCAAATGTCACTGGATTTAAAGTTGGCGACGAAATGAAAGTTAGCCAATTTAAACCTGGTGAATATGTTGATGTTCAAGGAACAACTAAAGGTCATGGATTTACTGGTGCTATCAAGAGATGAAACTTTAAGATAGGACCAATGAGTCACGGTGCAGGTTATCCACACAGATACCAAGGATCTATTGCTATGGGTCGTGGTGGTAGCCAAGCACAAAGAGTAAGAAAAGGCCAAAGAATGTCTGGTCACTATGGTAATGAATTAGTTACCATCCAAAACTTACTAGTTTTATATGTTAACGAACGTGATAACACAATTACTATCATGGGAGCAATTCCAGGAAAACCAGATGGCACAGTATTTATTAAGAATTCTGTAAAGAAAACTAAGACTGTTGCTGTTCCAGAAATTGTGACAAAAGCTAACATGGACGAAATTCAAGAACAAAACGAAATGTTACAAGACAAAGAAGCTGTGAAAGAAGCTAATGCTGCAATTGACAAACAAGAAGCAGCTAAAGCTGAAGCAGAAAAGAAAGCAAAAGAAGCTGCTGCAGTTGCAAAAGCTGAAGAAGAAAAGGCTGCTGCAAAAGCTGCTGCTGAAGCTGCTAAGAATCCAGCTCCTGCTGAAAAGAAGGAAGGTAAATAATTATGGCAAAATTAAACATTATTGATTTATCTAACAAATCTATCGGCGAAGTTGAAGTAAGAAAAGAAATTGCTGAAGCAAAAGTTGCTAAGCAAGCTTTATTTGACGAAATAATTGCTGAACAAGCAGGTAAGCGTCAAGGTACTCACTCAACTTTAACAAAAGCTGAAGTTCGTGGTGGTGGTAAGAAACCAGTTCCACAAAAACATACAGGTAATGCTCGTCAAGGTTCTATTAGAAACCCTCACTATGTAGGTGGTGGTGTTGTCTTTGGACCAAAACCAAACAGAAACTATCGTCACAAAGTAAACAAAAAAGTTTCACAATTAGCTTTAATCTCTGCATTAAACCAAAGAGTGAAAGACATTATCATTCTTGATAATGCAGCTGTTGAAAAAGCAAAAACAAAAGATTATGCTAAGTTATTAAAAACTTTAAAAATAACTGATAAACGTACCCTATTTGTTTTCTGCCCAAAACACAAGAAAGCAATTATGTTTACAAGAAACATCAACAAAGCTGATGCGAAGTTAGTTGAACAAGTATCAGTTGTTGATATCTTAAAAGCAAAGAAATTAATTTTCTGTGCTAATGCTGCAAAAGCAATGTTAGGAGGTAAATAATTATGGAATTAACTAATGTAATTATTCGTCCTTATTTAACTGAAAAAAGTTATACAAAGAGAGCTGAAGATAAAAAGAAATATGCTTTTATCGTAAACAGACAAGCAAACAAAAAAGAGATTGCTATGGCTTTTGAAGCTATCTTTGATATTACTCCAGAAGCTGTTACTACAATGGTTAGAAAATCTGTAGCAACAAGAACTGGAACATTACATCCAGGATACACAAAAGCATTTAAGATTGCTTATGTTACTTTACCAAAGGGTAAAGATATCTCTGTATCTAAAGAAGAATTTGAAGCTAAAGCAAAAGCACAAGGTGAAAAAGCAACAGTTAGAGCAACTGAAGTTGAAAAACCTGCAGCTAAAGAAGTTTCTAAACAAGCAGTAGAAGTTAAGAAGGATGAAAAAATCGAAACTTCTGACAAGAAAACTGCTTGAAGAAAACAAACAAATAAAAATCACTAAGGAGGTAGACTATGGCAATTAAATATAAAAAGACAAGATCTAGTGGTAAACGTACATATGTTACTATTGATTACAAAAAAGAATTATCTACGTCTATCCCACACAAACCTTTAACGTCAAGTGTTCACAATGAATCTGGACGTAACGCTCGTGGTGTTATTACAACAAGACATCATGGTGGTGCGCACAAAAGAAAATTCCGTGAAATTGACTTTAAGCGTAATAAAGATGGAATCAAAGCAATTGTTAAATCAATTGAATATGATCCAAACAGAACAGCTTTCATTTCATTAGTTGTATATGCTGATGGAACAAAGAAATACATTCTAGCACCAAATGGTATTAAAGTTGGTGATGAAATTATTTCTAATCCAAAATGCGATATTAAAACTGGAAACTGTTTAGAAATTCAAAATGTTCCTGAAGGTACATTTGTTCACAATATTGAACTAAACCCTGGTCATGGTGCACAACTTGTTAGATCAGCAGGAAGTTCAGCTCAAGTTTTAGGTAAAGATGAAACTGGGTTATTCATGCTAGTTAAATTAGCTAGTGGTGAAGTTAGAAAAATTAATAATAAGTGTCGTGTAACAATCGGCTTCGTAAGTAACTTAGATCATAACTTAGTTAACTTAGGTAAAGCTGGTGTAAGTAGACACATGGGTATCAGACCAACAGTTCGTGGTAGTGCGATGAACCCTAACGATCACCCACACGGTGGTGGTGAAGGTCGTCAACCAGTTGGTAAAGATGCTCCTAGAACACCTTGAGGTAAGAGACACATGGGTGTTAAAACTAGAAACAAAAAGAAAGCATCTAACATGATGATTGTTAGAAGAAGAAACGGAAAATAGAAAGGAACTAATATGTCAAGAAGTAGTAAAAAAGGCGCTTTTGTTGATGCAAGCTTAATGAAAAAAGTTCAAGCTGCTAAAAAAGACGCAAAGAAAAAACCAATAAAGACTTGATCAAGAAGATCAACAATCTTCCCTGACTTTGTTGGATTGACATTTCAAGTTTACAATGGACGTCAATTTGTTAACGTTTTCGTAACTGATGAAATGGTTGGATATAAGCTTGGTGAATTTGTTCCTACTAGAACATTCAAACAACACTCATCTAACAACAAGGCAGAAGATGCAAAGATTGCTGCCGCAACAGGAGGAACTAAATAATGACAACTAGCGCAAGAATTGAAAACGTTCACGTTTCACCTAGAAAAGCCGGTTTAGTTTGTGCTCTTATTCGTGGTAAGAAAGTCTCTCAAGCTTTAGTTATTCTACAAAACTGTCCACAAAAGACAGCTCGAGTACTAGAAAAACTATTAGCTTCAGCAATTGCTAATGCCACAAACAATCATTCAATGAATGGTGACAAACTATATGTATATAGTTGTGTTGCTAATACTGGTCGAACAATTAAACGAGCAATGCCTCGTGCTAAAGGTAGTAGCAACATGATCAGAAAAAGACACTCTCATCTAGTCATTGTCTTATCTGATAATGCAAATGAAAAACAAATGGCTTTAAAAGCTATCAAGGCAAAGAAGACAAATAAGGTTAAAAAACCAGCTAAACCTGCTTCTAAGCCTGAAGCTAAACCAGCAGCTAAGCCAGAAGTAAAGAAGGAAAGTAAATAATTATGGGACAAAAAGTAAATCCTAATGCTCTAAGATATGAAATCAACCGAAGTTGAATTTCTCGTTGAGAAGCAAGCGACAATAAACAAGCCGCTAAATGAATTATTGAAGATGAACAAGTAAGAAAGTTCTTCCTTAATAAATATAAAGCTGCACAAATCGTAGAAATTGAAATTGATCGTACACAAAGAACAATTTCAGTCGTTGTTAAAGCTGGTCAACCAGGATTAATCTCTGGTGCTAACAACGCAAATGAAAAAGATAATATCTTAGCTATCAACAAAATCGTTGGTCGTAAGATAAAAGTTACTTTGAACTTAGTGCAATATGAAAATGTTGCAGTTAGTGCAAGAGTAATTGCTCGTGAAATTGCTGATGCAATCGAAAACCGTGTATCATTCCGTGTTGCCCAAAAAATGGGAATTGCTAAAGCAATGAGAGCACATGCTAAAGGAATTAAGACAAATGTATCTGGCCGTCTTGGTGGAGTTGAAATGGCTCGTGAAGAAGGCTACAGTCAAGGTGTTATTCCTTTAAGTACTTTCAGAGCAAATATTGATTATGCTCTTGAAGAAGCAAAAACAACATACGGTGTTATTGGTGTTAAAGTTTGAATTAACCGTGGTGATGTATTTAAAAATGCTCATCACCGTAGTCCAAATGATAGACGTCGACCAGATGGTAAGAAACCATTTGATCCTAAACGTCGTCGAAGACCACGTAATGTTGAAGTAAGTGCTAACGTATTAAAGCTTAATAAAGAAGCTGCACCTGCTAAACCAGCAGTTAAGAAGGATGGTGAATAATTATGATGCAACCAAAACGTGTTAAATATCGTAAACCTCACCGTACTAGATACGAAGGTCATGCTAAAGGGCATCAACAAGTTTGATTTGGTGAATGAGGACTAATGGCTCTTCATGGTAAAAACAAACCTGAATATAAAGGTAACTGAATTACTGATCATCAAATTGAAGCAGCACGTATCGTGCTAGCCAAAGCTGCAGATAAAACTAAATGCGGTCAAATCTGAACTAATATCTTCCCACACTTATCTAGAACTAAAAAACCTCTAGAAGTACGTATGGGTT
>JAKSVQ010000011.1 GCA_024407855.1 Mycoplasmoidaceae bacterium
TATTAGCTAAAGCTGTTGCTGGTGAAGCTTCAGTTCCATTCTTCCAAGCATCAGGTTCAAGCTTTGATGATATGCTAGTTGGTGTAGGTGCTAAGAGAGTTAGAGACTTATTCCAAAGAGCTAAGAAAGCTGCTCCTTCAATAATCTTTATTGATGAAATTGACTCTGTTGCCGGTAAACGTGGAAGAAATGACATTGCTGGTGGCGGTGGTGGAATTGCTGACCAAACAATTAACCAATTACTAGCAGAAATGGATGGTTTCAACACAAGAACTGGTGTAGTTATTATGGCTGCAACAAACCGTCTAGATTCTCTAGATGAAGCAATTTTAAGACCAGGTAGATTTGACCGTCACATTCAAGTTAACTTGCCTGATATTAAAGAACGTGAAGCAATCTTAAAGATTCATGCTCGAAACAAAAACTTATCAAGCAAAGTAAGCTTAAGCGATGTTGCAAGAAGAACTCCAGGTTTCTCTGGTGCTCAACTTGAAAACGTGTTAAACGAAGCAACTTTACTTGCAGTAAGATTAGGCAAGACCGCAATTGGTATGTCTGAAATTGATGAAGCAATTGACCGTGTAATTGCTGGTCCAGCTAAGAAATCAAGAGTAATTACTGATGAAGAAAAGAAGCAAATTGCTTACCACGAAGCTGGTCATGCCCTTGTTGGCTTACACACTAAGGGTGGAGATGTGGTTGAAAAGATTACAATCATTCCACGTGGTGTTGCTGCAGGTTATACATTATCAACTCCTGAAAAGCAAGAGCTTGCTATTCAAAAGAAATCTGACTTACTTGCAATCGTTCGTACTACATTAGGTGGACGTGCTGCTGAAGAAGTTATTTACGGTAAAGATGCAATCTCTACTGGAGCAAGCAATGACCTTTACAAAGTAACTAACATTGTTAAGTCAATGGTAACTCAACTTGGTATGTCATCTGTTGGTATGACTCAATTCATTCCAACTGAAGGATCAATTCCTGCTTATGCACCAAAGAGCTTTAGTGAACAAACAAACCAAAAGATTGATAAAGAAATTGAAATGATTATTCAATCTGAATATGCTAAAGCTAAAGATGTAATTAAGCATAACGGTAAAGAATTAGACTTAATTGTTGAAACACTATTAATTCTTGAAACTATCGTTAAAAACCAAATTGATTACATTCACAAGGAATTAAAACTTCCACCTGAAGCAATCGAAAAGAAGAAAGCTTTAGATGCTGAGAAAAAAGCAAATAAGAAATAGTCATACTAGAAAATAACTATATAAATATAGTTATTTTTTTATATTTATGGTTTTTTTAACCTATAATTTTATACGAGAGGAAAAAACAAAAAAATATGAAAAAGAATATTCCATATTCATACTTTAAGAGTACTCTACTTGCAATATGAGTACTTGCTCTTTTGAGTATAGCTGGAACATGAACTACTTTCATGGTTGGTAACGATGCTTCTATAGCATTTGGTTTAGTTACTGATATTCTTTTGGCAATAATGTTAATTCTATTAGCAGTATTAATGATTGTTAGTGGAAGACCAGACTACCAAAAGAAATCATGAATGGTAATTCTTGCTACAGTTATCCACATAGGATTCTTTGTAACTGTTATGATTATTCAAGCAATTAATGGACAAAGCCAAGAACTATACGATGTTAACTTCTTTGAACCAGCTTGAGCATTCGCTCTAGGTCACACAATAATCTTATTGGCAGCTGCCGGAATTGGATTATACCTATGAATCAGAAACAGATTCTCATTCAAATCATTTGCTGAGAAAGATGCTGTTGCTGCATTTGGTAAACCAATTAACGGTGTTGAACCTCAACCAGTTAAAGAACCTCTTCCTACTGCAGCTTTAGAACCAGAAGAACCTAAAGTAGCTAGAGACGAAAAGACTGGAATTGTAAGTCTATAGATTACAATAAAGAAAAGAGGGTTAACCCTCTTTTTCTTTTTATATATAAATGTCTAATAATTGTTATATTTTTTATAATTAAAATATTATGAGCAATAAATTTGATCAGACAACAATAGTTAATTATTTAAAGAATTATGGTTTTGTCTTTGCTAGTAGTGAAATCTATGGTGGGTTAGCTAACGCATGAGATTATGGACCATTAGGTGTTGCATTAAAGAACAACATAAAGAATTTATGATGAAACTACTTTATTACATCTCAACCAAATATGGTTGGATTAGATTCATCAATTATTTTGAATCCATCTGTATGAAAAGCTTCAGGACATCTTGCTAATTTCTCTGATCCATTAATTGATTGCAAATCATGTCATCAAAGATTTAGAGCTGATAAACTTATTGAAGAAAAGTATCCAGATATTAAGATAAACGAGAATACTGATAAAGCGGAATTATTAAAAATAATTAAGGATAAGAAAATCGTTTGTCCAAACTGTGGGAAATCTGATTGAACTGACATTAGAAGTTTTAACCTAATGTTTAAAACAAGCCAATCCGTTATCGAAGATAAAGCTAATGAACTTTATTTAAGACCTGAAACAGCTCAAGGTATTTTTATCAACTTTGCTAACATTCAAAGAGCATTGAGATTAAAAGTTCCTTTTGGTGTAGGCCAAATCGGTAAAGCTTTTAGAAATGAAATTACCCCAGGTAACTTTATCTTTAGAACAAGAGAATTTGAACAAATGGAAATTGAATTCTTCAATTATCCTAAAGATGCTCCAGCTAAATTTGATCAATATATCAAAGATATAGAAGGTTTCTTATTTAACGTTCTAAAACTTAAAAAAGAAAATATTAGAATGTCAGAACACGCTAAGGCTGATTTAAGTCACTACTCAGCTAGAACAGTTGACTTCCAATATAACTTCCCACATGGTTGAGCTGAACTATGAGGATTAGCTAATCGAACAGACTTTGATTTATCAAACCACCAAAAACTATCTGGTTCAACATTAGGATACTTAGACCCTGAAACAAACAAAAGATTTATTCCTCATGTTATTGAACCATCTGTTGGTGTAGAACGTTTGTTCTATGCAATCATTTGTGATGCTTATAAGTTAGAACCAATTAAAGATGGTGAAACAAGAGAAGTGCTTGCTTTACCATATAGTTTAAGTCCATATAAGGTAGCAGTATTACCTTTAAGTAATAAACTTAATGATAATGCAAAGAAAGTATTTGATACTTTAATTGCTCATAACATTCCAGCAGTATATGATACTACTGGATCAATTGGAAAACGATACCGTCGTCAAGATGCAATAGGTACTTATTTCTGTATTACATATGACTTTGATTCAGAAAAAGATAATTGTGTAACAATTAGAAATCGTGACACAATGAAACAAGAAAGAATAAAAATTTCCGAAATTTTCAAATTTTTAGGTAAATATATATGTAGGGAAGACTAATGAGCAGTTTTGTCGATGAATTATTAGAAAAAGCTGATATTGTTGATATCGTTGGTCGATTTGTGTCATTACACAAATCAGGCGCCAACTTTTTTGGCTTATGTCCTTTTCATCCCGACCAAAACCCTAGTATGTCCGTTAGCCCAAAGAAAAAAATCTTTCGATGTTTTTCTTGTGGAGCAAGTGGCAATGTTATTAATTTTGTTCAAAAGTTTAAAAAGATAAGTTACGGCGAAGCCATTAGAGAAGTAGCAAAGATGGCTGGTTATTCTGAAACAGACATCAACAACTACTTATCAAAACAAAACAAGAGTTACTCGCCTGCTAATATGAGATTATTTGATCTCAACGCGGACGCAAATGATTTATTTAGAACACTTTTATACAATGAAGACAACAACAAATACTTGCAATATCTTCACGACCGTAAACTATCTGATGATACCATCAGAAAGTTTGAAATTGGTTTTGCTGGTAAGGGAAGTGAAAAAAGAATAATCTATGATATTCTTACTGATTCATCAATTCCACATAAGCAAGTTTGGAATGAAGATGACTTACTTAAAGCATCATTAATTAATATTAATGAAAAGACATCAGAGATCTCTGATTACTTTCATAATCGTATAACATTCCCTATCAAAGATAGAAATGGATTCATTGTTGCATTTATTGCTCGTGACATCAACAAAGATAATGAACTCAAATATCTCACATCACGCGAAACAAATTTGTTTAGCAAGTCAAACACACTATACAATTTTGATCGAGTAATGTTAGATAAACCAAAAACACTTATAGTGTTAGAAGGTAATATTGACTTAATGTCTTTATATGAAGCTGGCATGAATGAAAATCAATTCGGTGCCGTGGCCTTGATGGGAACAGCATTCACAACAAACCATAAAAGTATGATTTTCAATACGCGTAGTTTAGAAAACATCATTTTATGATTTGATAACGACGAAGCTGGAAAAGCATCAACTCTAAAGAATGGTTTACAATTATTGCCACTTCATAAAAATATGATTGTTGTAAACAACACAACTACATATAAGGATGTAAATGAAATCCTTGTTAAAGAAGGTAAAACAAAAGTTTTAGATATCTTGAATTCACCAAACAATCCAAGATTTGTTACATACTATATTACACACACATTAAAAAATATTACCAACTTAAACCTAGATAGCAAAGTAAAAGATGTCTTAAAAGTTATTAAAACTGAAAATAACCCCGCACACTTTGATTCTTACATCAGTCTGATATCTTCTATTACCAAATTAGCTGCAAGCGATTTAAAGCGTACTTACGACTTAATTAGAGGTGAGTCTGGGTTTGAAGCAACCAGCGCAAAACAAAAATCGACTAGAGTTGTTTATCCACCAGTTGTTAATAATATGATTGATGCGTACAGACGTTTAATTACTTTATTATTAGCTGATCCAACCTTGGCTGAAGATAGTTACAGTGAGTTTGAAAACAAATCGCCTGATAAGATCAAGATTAGTGAATTGCAAGATTATATTTATTTTATTAAGACGCTTGCGATTACATCATTTGCACCAACTGATCTTATTGCGCAAGAAAACAAATTAGTAGATACTTTATTTAAGAGCAAGAAGATTGGTGAGGTGTCATTCAAGTTTATTAAAGACATGATTGCTGACATTCAATCCAATAGCGAGTATTCAATTACTATTCATAGTAACAAGAGCAAATGTGTATCTTTGGTTGAACACATTAATGCTTGCTATGATGAAATCATCCTTGGTCAACTTAAGCATGATGTTGCCAACAATAAATATAAAGGCGAACAATTGGCAGAAGTTAATAAAGAGATAATCAGATTAAATAATAAGATTAATCATTATAAGCGCCATAAAAAAACTAAATATCATATCGCATAATGTATAATTGTTAAGCATCATAACGTGTGGTACGAACCGTGTCAGGGTAGAAATACAGCAGCACTAAGTTAAAGCACGTGTATGGTGCTTTTTTATTTTCTTACATAACTATATGTAAATGGCTAAATTGGATTTTTTAGCTATATATAGAGTAATATATAAGTTTTTGCCTAAAACTCAATATATATATATATAACCAAGTTGTACCGGAGAATGGTACAGAAAAGGATTTTATTAATGAAATTATTACATAAATTATTACCAGTGGCAACAATCGCGAGTGTTGCTGCTATAGTTACTCCACTTGTTACATCTTGTAACAAGGGTGGAACCTTTATTGTTGATACTTGAGATGCAGAAGAGGGGTCGGGAATTTTTTCACAACCTCTAAATGTATCTGCTGGTGTAACATATTCATTTACAATAGATATGAGTAAATGAGGATATGAGTTAAGTGTAACGCCGCCAATGTTCATTATAGCTATGGCAAAATGAGCATATTCTCCATTACCAATTGAATCAATTAGCATTTCATATGACGGCCACCTATGAACAGAAGGAGAAAGTGGTGAATACCAATTACAGGGTTCAGAAGAAGAATCACCTACTGCTGTTATGTTTACAGCGAAAGGTAAAGGCTTATTGTCTAAAGATAAATCTTTTAGTGGAACTATTTCTTTCAAAGAATCTTCATCAAATGTTTTACTTGGAACAGGTATAGCTGGCTAGTTAGTTTTTAACAAATATAAAAACTAGGATTAAATCCTAGTTTTATTTTTAATTGCGTATTTTAAAGTATTTTCATCAGCATAGTCTAATGCAGAGTTAACTGGTAAGCCTATAGCTAATTTATATGTTACGCACGCGGGTAATATATCTTTTAATAATTTATTTAGATAAATATTTGTTGCCTCACCATTGATAGTTAGGTTGGTAGCAATGATTACTTCTTTAAAATCTTTATTAGCACAGTAGTTCATTAATTTCTTAATGATTTCAGGATCAATTTTCTTTTTAGCTTTGACATTAATTTCATCATTTAAAACAAAATAGATTCCATCAAAGCAACCAGTTGATTCAATTTTATTTAGTTCATCAATTGTATTTACAATACAAAGTTTTGAATTATCACGTTCTGGGTTAGAACAGATAGTACATAAGTCATCAATAGCAAAGTTGCCACATTGTTTGCAAAACTTAATGCTATTTTTAGCATTAGATATTCGCTTAATAAATTCATCAATATATTGTTGGTCTTGATGAATTAAGTGATAAGCAATTCTTTCAGCAGCTTTAGACCCTACCGAAGGTAGAGATTTAATTGCATCAACTAAAAATTCAAACTCTTTAGGTCTCATTAAAATAATCCACCCATGCCTGATGGCATCATTGATTGTTGAATTTCTTCAGCTTTAGCCTTAACTTGTTCAGAGGCAGAGTTAATAGCTTCAGCAACCATTTCTTGCAAAGTAATTGGATCTTCTGGATCAATAAGTGCCTTATTGATTTCAATCGATTTAATTACACCATTACCATAAATGGTAACCATTACTGAACCATTTTTGTAATCATAAGTAAAATCTTGTTTATATAGTTCATCTAATTTCTTTTGCATTTCTCTTTGCATTTTTTGTGCTTGAGCCATTATTTGATTCATGTTCATAGTTATTACCTCTAAATGCTTTTAATATTATAAAATAATATTAACACTTATGATAGTTAAAGTACCTCAAGCAAAGACTAAACTACAAATATTGGCTACGCCAATAGGTAATTTAGAAGAAATAACATTAAGAGCAATTAATGCTCTTAAAGCTTGTGAATGTATTTTATGTGAAGATACAAGAGTAACCTCTAAACTTTTAGCAAAGCTAAACATTCAAGGAAAAGAATTAATTAGTTACCAAAAGTTTAATGAGAATGATAAGGTTGAATTAGCTCTAAATAAAATAAAGAGCAAGAAAACAATCTTATGTTCAGATGCAGGATACCCTTGTTTATCTGATCCAGGATATGCACTTGTGAACAAGTGCTATGAAAATAATATAGCAGTTGAAATATTAAACGGTCCTAGCTCAGTACTACATTCTGTAGTAGTATCTGGTTTAAATCTAAACAATTTTTATTTCAATGGTTTCTTGCCAGCAAGCAAATCACAACGAATTGAAAAACTAAAAGAACTAAGTTCAATCAATGTTCCAATTGTTTTCTTTGAATCAGTTCATCGTATAAAACAATCATTAAAAGATATTGATGATATCTTTAATCATCCATACTTTGTTGTTTGCCGTGAATTAACAAAGTTAAATGAAACAATTTACCGTGGAACATACAACGATATCATTAATGATATTGTTGATAAAGGTGAGTTTGTTGTTATTGTGCAAAAACAAAAAATAGGAAAACCAAGTTTCTTTTCTAAACAAGATATTACTGATCAAGTCAATATATTAATAAAAGATGGACTTAGTTTAAAACAAGCAGCTAAGCAAGTTGCAAGAACGAATGATTTACAAGCATCATTAGTTTACAACACTGTAGTTGAAAGCAAGAAGGTTAAGTAATGATAAGATATAGACTATATGGTAAATTGCCTGTAGAAGGCGTAAAAAAAGCTTTTGACGCAATCTGTGAGTCAGCATTCAATCAACTTCAACTATGTGAGAATGTGGTGTTTGATGTGAATATTGTTAACGCATCACGCATAAAAGAAATAAATAAAAAATATCGCAAGATAGATAAGGTAACTGATGTGATTAGCTTTGCTAATCGTGATAATAGTTCAGTTATTGTTCCATTGCTTGGTGAAATCTTTATTTGTTTGGATCAAGCAAAGAAACAAGCCAATGAATACAAACACAGTCTACAACGTGAATTAATATTTTTATTTACGCACGGGTTATTACATTTATTGGGCTATGACCACATAAAACCTAAGGATGAAAAGATAATGTTGTCTTTGACTGATAAGATAATTAACAAAGCACAAATAAATACTAAATATATAATTAAGTAAGTATGGAAAACAACAGTCCTAAAAAAAGAAAAACAAAAGGAGCTTTCTTTAGAAAGTTCTTATATGCCTTTCGAGGTATCGGATCTAGTTTAAGAGAAGAATCCTCACTAGTAGTACATTTTATATGTACTGCTGTTGTTTTCGTTCTTGGTGGTATCTTACATGAAGGTATGCACTATTATGATTGAATCATATTAGTAGTATGTATGCTTGTATTAATTAGTGGTGAACTAATTAATACTGCAATAGAAAACTTAACGGACATGGTGTCGTTTAAGTTTAGTTACAATGCGAAAAAGATTAAGGATGTGGCTGCAGCTGCTATGCTTATTCTTTCAATCATGTCTATTATTTGCAGTTTAATGGTTTTAATTAGAGCACTACTTGTAGTGTTAGGGGTTGCAACTCTATAATGAAGAAACAATGTACGGTAGCAATTGTTGGATTGCCTAATGCTGGGAAGTCTACTTTTTTAAATAAAGCAATGAAACAAAAAGTGGCAATTGTTTCATACAAGCCACAAACTACGAGAAACCAAATCAAAACAGTTTACGAAGATGATAGAATCCGCATCTGTTTTACAGATACCCCTGGATTTCATCAACCAAAAAATAAACTTGATAGTTTCCTAAATTCACAAGTAAAGCAAAGCTTTAAACAAGCAGATTTAGTTCTTTTATTGATAGATGCTACTAGAGATGATGTTGAAGCCAATAAGATTCTAATCGATGTTATTAAGAGTTATAAGGTTGGAAACCTTATTGTTGTGTTTACTCATAAAGATTTAGATCCAAAAATAAAACTAGAAGATAAACTAAACCTTTATGGTTTAAATGATGTTAAACATAAAATGCTAATTGACAACAATTCATTACAAGATGTTAATAACGTTATCTCTTTCATTTACGATTTAGCCCCACAAGATGGTTTCTTTGAACCTAGTGAAATGACAGATGATTTCTTAATACAAGAAATAATTAGAGAACAAGCTCTATATATTTTGAAGCAAGAAGTACCACATTCAATGGCAGTAGTAGTTGATAGTAAAAACTTTGATAAGGAACAAAACCTATTCACTATCAATTGTTCGCTAATTGTTGAGAAAGAAAGTCAAAAACCAATTGTAATTGGCGCAGGCGGTAAAATGATTAAGCTTATTGGTTCAAAAGCAAGACAAGAACTTTTAAAGTTCTTTGATTGTCGAATCATGCTTAAATTATTTGTTAAAGTTAAAGAAGATTGAAGAAACGATGAACAATTCCTTCAATCAGTTGGTTATTTTAAAAAATAAATATGTCAGAAATTATTACTAAAGGATATTTAATTGCAAGGAATGACTATCAAATGTTTGACGAAGTCATTACTTTCATAAATGAATTTGGTAATAAATTTGTTTGTCTAGCTCAAGGAACAAAGAAAATAGAAAGTCATAATGCTAGACATATGCAACTTGGTAATTATTGTGAGTTTCAATTTTTCTTAGCAAGAAATGAAGATAAGATGTCTAGACTTATGAAGATTAATGCTTTAGAAAAAGTTGAATGACCTAACTTTAGACAAAGTCTAATTACATTAAACTCATTAGCTGAACAACTAATTTATCCTAATAAAAAGAACTACATATTCTATGAATCAATGCGTAAGTATGCAATTGATAAAAAGTTTCCAGATGCTAAAGCAGAATTAATTGTTCTTCGGAATTATTGCAAATTAACCGGAATAGATTTACATGTTGATGACTGTGTCATATGTCACAATCATCATATTAAAACCATATCTTTTACAAAGCATGGATTATTGTGTGGTCAATGTTATGAAAAAGAACAGAGTCATCTATTTAGTTTAGAATTTTCTAAACTAGTCTACCACTTATTTAAAGATCAGTATGATAAGATGGATAAATATGAAGATCACTATATTCCATTAATCACCCACCTTAAACAATACATTACTGATAATAATGGTACATACTTTGCAAGAAAGAAAAAAACAAGTCATAAACACTTATAATTAAAATATGAAAACTAAACACATATTATCTTTATTGGCAACAATGCCTATAGTAGCAGCTTCTATTCCATTAACATTAACAAGTTGTAATAAACAAAACAAAGACTATGTTGATGTTATTTGTGAAAATGAATCTATTGTTATGTCAGTAGTAACAGTAGCAAAAAATGAAGATGCTGATATCTATATCAAATCAAAACATAATGATGTTTTTATTAATGAATTAGAATCCGTTAAAGTTGGTGAAGTACCATTGACAGAGGGACAATACACATTTGGCACCTGTGAAGATACAAGTGGTTGAACACATCTATTACATATTGAAGCTGAATATGTGACTAACTATGTTAGCTTTAATTTAGAATTAAATGAAGAAAAAGTTATTGGTAAACCAACGGTTTCTGTCAAAATAATTAGTGGTGGAAATTTGCCAGCAACAAAATTAGAGGGTCGATTACCAGATAAAATTTATCATGATACTGGTTTTGAAACAAACCTTATTGTTCACAATGAAGAAAATGAAGAGGGCGATCCACTTTATTGATGAACATCTAAAGATGCCACTGTCACATATGGTGGAAATAAATTATCAGATGAATTTTGAGATTTTGATATCAACCCTGAAAATCCACTTAAAGCACATTTTAAACTATATCCATTAGAAGACATTGATAGCAACCAAATATCTATTTCTTTAAATGTATATGACACTAAAGAGACATTTAGTGGCTATGTTTCTGATGGTGTTACAACTATAGATCTAGGTGAGTTTGCCACTGGTGATGCTGATATATCAATTCCATTAAATCGTTTTTTACCATTAGGTTCTACGAAGGTAGTAAAAGACGTAACCCTATTTAGATATGTTGAAGGATGACAGGATGTAGAACCAGGACCTTACACTTATAATTTTGACCATGCCACAAATGTGGTAACTCTTAAAAATGATATTTTACAAGGTAATCAATTATATCTAGATGTCGTTTTGGAAGTTAATCATTCAACTACTTTTGAAAATGACACTTGAAGTGAAATAGGATATTGATCAAGAGCACCAATAACAAGAGCTTACACAGTTTATAAACTAAACCCAGCCTTTTCTAAATTCATTGGACTAGAAAGAGAAGTTACATTTGATGGTGTTAAACAAAAAGTTAGAGTTATTGGTGAAAATAGAGATCCAATAACTGATAATCCTGATAAGAAAGCAACATGAACATTTGAATTTGTTAATTGTTTGGAAGATAGCAATGGTTTAGTAACAAAAAACATTGGTTCAAAAGAAGATGCTTTTGCTAAATTCTGACAATATATTAGTGGCGCCAACAGAGAAACAAACAGAATTCGTGATTATTTAAGTAGTGATGAATTTGTTAGCAAAATGGAACCTAGTGTTAACAAGATTGTTAAATCAGTAACAAAAATTGATAGAGTTGGTCATTATCAATGAGATCCATATGATCGACCTTATCATAAATTTAAACGTGGTAATGTTGATGATCGATATTTCATATTAACATGTACTGATATGGGCGGACATCGTCGAAACCAAGATAGTGATGATAAGGTTTTATCATCTAGATATGGTGCTGAAGGTGTTGATTTAGGAGATAATTGTGCAGCATATGAATATTATGTTTCATTAAGTGGAATTCCATCTGATGGCAAAATAGAAGCAAGAATTAAGTACGATAGAGCTGGTAACAAACAAAATTGTTGAACATCTACTCCATCAATTGCTGAAAGTGAAGACCGTTATGAAGATCGAGCAATGTATATTGATACTAACGGTGCTTTGAGCAATGCAAGACAAAACAATAGCTATTGCATCTGTCCAGTATTTTGTATCTAAAAGAGGTTTATAACCTCTTTTTTATTTAATATGTATAATATATATACATTAAAGAAGGATTAATAATGACTCCCATTGCAATAGTAATGTTTGTGTTTGGTGGAATAGCACTACTAGTAGGGCTATTATTATCTGGTAGTGGTACAGGGGCTGGACTTAATGCGCAAGCAGGTCAAGACCTTGAACTATTCAAGAAAACTAAAGAC
>JAKSVQ010000012.1 GCA_024407855.1 Mycoplasmoidaceae bacterium
CTGACGAATACGAAGGTTGCAGCTTCGGACCTTACCGCTTGGCTAAGTCACCATAAATATAAATATGTCTAATTATTATAATAGTAAATCTATTTTTTAGGTAAATGTTTTAATAAACTCGGGAGTTTATATTCATTAGCTAATTTAATAAATTCTTGTTCATTAAATTGGCCTTTTAAAAATTCATCGATTTGTTTACTTGTAAACAAGTCTTTTTTTATTGTGGCGATCTTATAACATAGTTCACCACTAGCTTTATGTTCGTTGAATTTTTGTACTTGTGGGGCTGATAGTTGGTTAAGGTTTTGATAGATGTTAGCAAAGCTACCAAAACGTTTTAATAGGTCAGCTGCTGTCTTGGGACCAAGGCCTTTAATACCAGGGAAGTTATCACTACCGTCACCAACAATTGCTTTAAAGTCTACAACTTGGTTTGGTTGTAAACCAAAATATAAACTAGCAAAGTTGTTTGGTTCATATTTAATAGTTTCAGAAACACCAACCTTAAATAAGTTAACGCTTGTTAATTCATTAACAAGTTGTAGCATATCTTTGTCAGATGAAAAGACATCCACTTGTACTTGATTATCATTCATTAATTTACAATAACTTCCAATTAAGTCATCAGCTTCAAAGCCTTCTTGGCTTTGATGTTTAATACCCATAGCATCTAAGAAAGTATTAACCATTGGTAACTGAACAAATAGTTCAGTTGGCATTGGTTTTCGATTAGCTTTATATTGATCAAGCATTTCTGATCTAAACGTATGTTTAGCA
This sequence comes from Mycoplasmoidaceae bacterium, assembly GCA_024407855.1. The sequence continues at coordinate 778 of JAKSVQ010000012.1, forward strand.
TGGTCAAAAGCAACAAAACAATAATCATAATTATCTCTTTTTAAAAGAGTTAATACAGCTTTAGTAAATAAGTTAACAGCATTAGTTGGAATTAAATTATGTTGCTTATAATATGGCAACATTTTAAATGTTGCTCAATAAACTCGATATATTAAAGAGTTTCCATCAATAACCATTGCTTTTTTCATTATGCTTTCACCTCTTTGATAATTTTATCAACTCGTAATGAGCGACCTGATTTACTTACAGTACAATACAAGTATCTTTCTTTTGCTAATAACGGTGCTTGCTCAACATTATCAAGAACATTATTAAATGTTACTGCATCAGTAACAGTCATGGTTTCATCTTCTAAAGAGATGAATGCCATGTTAGTTCCAGTCTTAGTTTTAATCTTTCTTAAAGAGTTAATATAAACTATAGTTTTATATTTAACATATGGTTGAGCGTTTTCTTTAATATATGAAAGAGTAAACGCATCCTTCATTAATTCTTGATTTGCTTCTTTTACTTCAAGAATTGGATGAGCAGCAAAAGCAATACCTAAAATATCAAATTGATCTTGGTTTTCTTTCTTGCTTGTTTCTTTATTATCCTGAATCTTAGTATAAGTTATATTAGATAGATAACCATACTTAGGTGTGTATGTCTTAACCGCCTTAACAATTGATTCCAAACTTGCAATAATGCTTGAACGGTTTGGTAGGTCTTTATTTATAAAACAGTCAAAACATCCAGCCTTAGCTAAAATCTCAAGGGCTGATTGTCCAACACCATTCTTTACTAAATCACGAACGCAATCTTTGATTGTCTTTCATTCCTTTGCTTCTTTTCTTGCAACTAAAACCTTTTCAATTCCAGCCGCACCGATTCCTTTAATCGCACCAAGGCCAAAGATGATCTTACCATCATAGATGCTAAAGCCAACTTGACTATGGTTAATGTCTGGTGGTAAACTAGTAATACCATTATTCTTAGCTTCAGCTAAATAGTTAGCAGCTTTGCTTGTTGGGTTATAAGACAGCAAGCAAGCATAGAATTGATTTGGATAATATGTTTTTAAATAAGCTAGTTGGTAACTAACTAAAGCGTAAGCAATTGAGTGACTATGGTTAAAACCATAACTTGCAAACTTTAACAAGTAAGCAAAGATTTCATTGGCTTTCTTTTCTGTGTAACCATTTTTAATGGCACTATCAATAAACTCTTTACCGATTGATTCAAGTTTATCTAATTTCTTTTTAGAAATTGCTCGACGAACAATGTCAGCTTGCGCTAATGATCAATTAGCAACCAAACATAATGTTTGAATAACTTGTTCTTGATAAATAATTATTCCATATGTAGGCGCAAGAATTTCTTTTAGACGATCATCAACATATTCAATTTGATCAGGATTCTTCTTATTCTTTATATATAAAGGAATATTTGCTTGTGGTCCTGGACGGAACAAAGCTGAAGCAATCGAAATATCTTCAATTGATTTAGGTTGAATTTTTCTTACAACATTTGTCATACCTGGAGACTCAAGTTGAAAGATTCCTAGGGTGTTGCCCAAACATAGTTGTTTGAAGACTTTTTGATCATCTAATGGTATTTGATTTATATCAAATGTCTTCTTTGCATGTTTGTTAATTTCATCAACACAATCATTAATAATACTTAGGTTAACTAAACCTAATATATCCATTTTGATTAATCCAACTGGCTCTATATATTCCATTGAATATTGGACAGTATTAGTGCCTTCAGCTGATAATGTTGTTGGCACTACATCATGTAGTGGCTTATTACAAATGACAATTCCTGCCGCATGAGTACCGATTTGTCGTGGCATTCCCATGATGAATCTAGCTAGCTCAAAAAGTTGTGGATATTTCTTTTCATAGTCAGCAACAACTTTTTTCTCTTTCACTACTGTATCAATGTCAGTATCAAATCAATCAGAGATTGACTTACAAATCATATTCACGATTGATAAATCTATATCTAATATACGTGCAATATCTCTTATAGCAGTTTTAATCTTAATCTTTTGGAAAGTAATGATATGTCCGACTTTATCTTGACCATACTTACTAAATAAGTAATCGATAACTTCTTGTCTTCGATTATCCATAAAGTCAATATCAATATCTGGTTTAGTTTGACGATGTGAGTTTAAGAATCGTTCAAAGATCAAACCATATTGTAACGGATCAATATTAGTGATCTCTAATACATAAGATACGAGTGAACCAGCAGCTGAACCACGACCTGGTCCAACCATAATATTATTTTGCTTAGCAAAAGCAACATAATCTTGGACAACTAGGAAGTAGTCGTCAAAGCCCATTTTATGAATAATGTCTAATTCATATTTAATGCGCTCGATATATTTTTTAGGAACTTTCTCGCCTAAACGTTTAATCAAACCTTGACGGCATCGTTCTTGTAATAGAAGGTTCGAATTCTTCTTTGGATCGAACTTAACAAAGAAGTTTTCTTTATTAAGTGGAATGTTTAGATTTATTTCATTTAATAATTTACTTGTTAATTTTATTTGCTCGGGTGTAAAAATCTTTTGTGCTTGCTCATTATTTAATAAATATTTAGACGCAATAACTTTGTCATCTTCAATCTCATTGTAGAGACAACCTTTGTTAATGGCAAGTAATGCTTTATATTTCGAAAAATCGCTTTTTAAGACGAACAACGACTCGTGGATGGCTAAGTCTTCATCTTTTACTCAATTGTTGAAACCAGGGGCTTTATTTTGGCTAATAACGGTAACATGGTCTGAACCAAAGTCTTCTAATTTTCATTTTTCATTGTGGTTGATAGCTGAAGACAAATTGCATAGTACGATATATCCTTGATAATCTCGCGCAAGTAACACGTATTCTTTTTTATCCACATATACGCTTAGGCCAATAACTGGTTTTAAACCAGCGGCAACTGCCTTAGTATAAAATTCCATTGCACCATACATCACATTCACATCAACTAAACAAACATATTGTTGTTTGTTCTCACGCGCGTGAGCAATAATATCATCTATAGATATAGATGACATCGCCATGCTATAGTGTGAACGTGTCTTGATGTTGGTGTACATAAAAATAAATTAAGCTTTTGTTTTTAATATTTTTTTAATTAACTTAATTACTTCAGGATCAGTTTCTTCGTAATTCATACGATGAAGTAACTCTTCTTTAGTTAACTCTCTTAATTCTTGTTCCAAGTCGTCGTTTTGACTAACTTCAATTTTTTCTGTTGGTTGAACTTTTACTTTTTCGATTTCCATACAATCTCCTATTTATCTTTCAAGTTAGGTATATTTTGTTTTAGATATTCTCTTATATCATTGATCATCATTTTGAATTCACTACGATGTCTAATGGTAACACCAGCAGCTAATTTATGACCACCACCATGATATTTTTCAGCAATTTGGTTGATTGGAAGTTTGTTTGAACGGATTGATCCCTTTCAAACTTTTAAAACATCATCATAATAGAATGTGAATCATATATTCATATTCTTAATGTTGCTAAGAATGTGAACCATGCTCATTCTTAATTTAACGCCATAACGATCAAAAGAGTTCTTACCGAGCTTTGCTCAAGCCATTCCAAGTTCAGTATCAAAGTGAGCTTTCTTTAGAACATAGGCAGAAAATCTTACACGATCAATATCTTTTAAATATATTGCATCATGAACCTTTTGACGGTTGCAACCTTTGGTTACAAGCTTAGCTGCAATGGCATAAGTCTTTGGTGTAACTGAAGGGTATAAGAATCTTCCAGTATCGGTTAATAAACCGGCATATAAACAGTTACATGTTGGAATTAATACTGAGTTATAGTCTCATTCAAAAATTAATTCAGCGATCATTTCAGCCGTTGCACAATATGAGTCATCAACTCATTCATAGTCTGCTACAGTTTCTAATTTAGGGTGGTGATCAATTCTGATCAATTCACGGCAGAAGTTATGACGTCCTGATCAAATTCTTGAAGCATTGGCTGTATCAAGAATGATTCCAAGAGCATTAGCTAAGAACTCATTAGGAATATGCTTCTTGTCAAAATAAAACATATTGTTTTCAAATTGTGATGATAAAGTGTCAAGACCAATAATCTTTACATCTTTTTCTGGGAACTTAGCTTTTAAAAAGTATTGGAAGCCATAGGCTGAGCCTAAAGCATCCAAGTCAGGAAGTTCATGGAAGAAAATAGCAATATTTTCATACTGTTCGATTTTCTTAACGATTGTTTCCTTGATTGCAATCATTAAATGAACTCCTTCTTGATATGCTTACCAATTACCCGTTTGTAAATTGTGTCAATCAACATCAACTCTTTTTCAAGGGCTTGTGCCTTTTCAACACTTGGCTTTGTCGTTGGGTTGGCAGGCACAAACATACTACATGCATCTGGGTATGGAAGTATAGATATATTATAGGTATTATTTTTTTCTGCTAATTGAATAATTTCCAATTTATCATAGGTAATTAATGGCCTTAGAACAACTACGTTGTCTAAGACTTGTGAAATTGTTGTCATACTTTCAATTGTTTGAGAAGCAACTTGGCCTAAAGATTCGCCCGTTGCCATCGCATCATAGTGTTGTGTTTTTACTAAATGTTGCGCAATTCTAAAGAAGTATCGACGCATAATAGTTATTTGATAACTATGATTTGTAATGTGAGCAATTTCATGTTGCAAATCAGTAAACTTACAAATATAAAGTAATGGTTTTTCTAATTTACCGTTTAAAGTAATTTGTTTAATCAAACTACGAACTTTATTTTCTGCTTCTTTAGAAGTATGAGGTGGAGAAACAAAAGTTAAGAAATCAACATGGAAACCTTTTTTCATTAATAATGAAGCAGCTACTGGTGAATCAATACCACCAGAGATAAGCATTAATACTCTTCCATTAATTCCTAAAGGAAAACCACCTCGTCCTTTAACACGATTGAAGTAGACAATGAACTTGTCTTCTTTAATCTCAACATTAACTTTCAAATCTGGTTTGTGAATATCAACTGATAAGTTCTTAAATGTTTTAAGAATGAATCCTCCAAGCTGTCTAGAAAACTCCATTGAGTCAGTTGGATATTTCTTATCTGATCGTTTTGTAATTACTTTAAATGTTTGTTTTTTATTTTCAATAGTTGTTTTTAAAAACGCGTGTAATTTATTTAAATCTCGAGCAATACCATAACCTTCAATAACAAAAGCAATTCCTGGTATGGCTTTAACTATATCAAATACCTTTTGGTATTTTGTTACAGCAATATGAGTAATTGTCATTGAGTCATATTGTTTAATAATTTTAACTGTTTTAAATTCAGCTAAAGCTTTTTTAACATTGTTAAATAAACATTGAACAAACTCTCGACGGTTTTTACCTTTGAGAGTTAGTTCACCATATTTAATGTATATTAACTTTTCTATAGTAGTCCTACTTCTTTTAGTCATTTTTTATCTGCTTCTGTCATTTCTGGAGAGATTCCAGTTTTAATATGTTTCATATATCATGCTCGTGCTGGTTCAATTACTTGTTGTTCGAATTTACCCCGATTAGATAACCCCATCCCTTTTAATTGAATTTCATGATCTTCAATCTTGAAATCTTCGGGATGAGCATAATCTTCTTTTGTTAAGAAACAAACGGCAAACATTCCTTTGTTTATATTTCTTAAATATAGATACAAACCTAATTGGTACATATACTCATTTGAAATAACTAGTTTGCCATTGCTATCAAACCATGAAAGTTTCTTCTTTCCTGGTTCTTTTACCAAAGGATAACCTTTATCATCCTTTTGCATATGCAATAATCCCTTTTCAGTCTTATAAACAAATGCATCAATTGATGTTGTCTTGATTTCTAGCATTGGATTACCAGTTGAGTAGTCAACTACTCCATTGACATTTAGTGGTTCGCCATCAGGAATACCACCAAAAACTTTATCTATGTTTTTAAACACATCTCACTTAACCTCAGCAGGAACATAGTCTTTAAACTTAATATTAAGTTTCTTACTAACATAATCTCTTACTTTCGGTTCAATATATGTTCCAATCTTTCCTAAAGTTGGATCAATTGGTTCAGTATAAATCCCAACCATACAACATCACACTTTTAGTGGTGATGTATATTTATTTAAACCAATAACTGCAGATAATCTAGTTCCAGTTATCTTCTTAAACTTTCAACTATCTTTCATATAGTCAGGTGATAATTCAAAATGGTTATCTTTGATAACAAAGTCTTTGTTTATTTGCTTAATGAATGGCATAATATATTTTTAGTATTATATACTAAAAATATTCTATATCAGTTTAATGTTCTTTAGACTAATTGCCTTCTTATTCAAGTAATTTAAATTACTTACATCAGTCTTAAAGTTAAAGACAAGTTTGTAAGCAACAAGAGCTTGTGATTTAAAGTTTGTTTTCTTATTAATATACTTAGAAGTATATTTTTGTTCACCTACTAGTGGGTGACCAACAAAAGCTAAGTGAGCACGAATTTGGTGTGTTCGACCAGTTAATAACTCAACTTCAAGCAAGCTAATATCTTGTTTTGCGTTATATTCCAATACTTTATACTTTGTTGCAATGTACTTAACATCTTTTGTTAAAGTATTAGTAATTCTTACTAAGTTACCATCTTTTGGTTTAGATCAATATGCTTCCAACAATTGTGATTGTTGTGGCATCTTGCCATAAACTAAACATTGGTAATATTTTTCAATTTCACGATCTTTAATCTTTTGTGCAAGCACAACAGATGCTTCATGGTTCTTTGCTATCATGACTAAACCAGAAGTATTAAAATCGATACGATGAACAAGGCAAGGAGCAAATTGATTTTCTTTTTTTGGATCTCATTTGCCCTTGGCAAATAAATACTTCTTAGCTCGATTAATTAATGTATCAGCTAGTTCTTCTTTTTCATCATTAACTAATAGCTTAATTGGTTTGTTGACAACTAATAAGTTGTCATCTTCATAAACAACATCCAATTTATCTTTAGCTAATTTTCAATTGTCTTTTTGATTGCTTTCTAAACCTTCGGTTAGAAAAACCTTTATTTCATCATCAAGTTGTAAACGATAATCAAATTTTTGTTTCTTACCATTAACTTTTATCTTGTTAGTTCGAATAGCTTTAAAAATTTGACCCTTAGACAAATTAGGAAATAATTTCATTAAGAAATTATCTAATCTTAAATTTGTATCATTTTGATTAACTTTAATTATTTTCATGATCAAGATAGAAAGCAACAATACTTGCTGCCACTGAAGCATTTAATGATTCAACATCTTTATTTAAAGGGATTTTAATAATGGTTGAACAATTGTTCAACACTTGTTCAGGAAGACCTTGACCTTCATTACCAATTAAGAAACAATTGTTTTTCTTTTGTTTGTAAGAATAAATATCAATTGCTCTACTATTATTAGCCATTGCTAATAAATTCATATTATTAGTCTTGACATATTGCAAGAAATAATCAAAAGAATTAAACTTTTCAGTTTGAATTTTAAAGACATAACCCATTGAAGATCTTATAGCTTCTGGGTGATATAAATCACAGCAATTACCTATAAGGTAAATACCTTTAATATTAAAGCCTAAACAACTACGGATTACTGCACCTAAATTGTGTGGATTTTGTAAATTATATAAAGCTAAGTAGTTTGCATTTTTGTCATAGACAATTTTATTTTTATTTGGTCGAAAAACACAAATAATTCCATCGGGTGATTTTAATCCAGATGTCGCATTAAAAATTGAATTAGGACATAAGTTAATTTTGTCATCAAACTTATGCAATAATCTCTTATTTTCCATTAAGAAATCATTGGTTACAAAGATCGCTTCAATATTCTTAGAATCGATTGATTCTAATATAGTTAAAAAGATCTTTTTTGTTTCAATCACAGCAAGGTTTTCTTGACGACGTTGCTTTGAATCAGCTAAAAGCTTTTTAACTCATTTAATTGATTTATTAGTAAATGACTCAATCTTTTTCATATATTTATAATAATATTATAAGTATGAAAATATATGACATTGCAATAATTGGTGG
>JAKSVQ010000013.1 GCA_024407855.1 Mycoplasmoidaceae bacterium
GGAGAACATATGAAAACAAAAACAAAAATTTCATTATTAAGTGGGCTGGGTGTTGCTTCAGCCATTATTCCTGCATTATCTACCGTTTCTTGTAGTAATGCTCAAGTAACCAACAAAATTGGCGAGGAATATGACAAGGAATACGGAGTCGATGAAGCTTGTTACACAAAGCTAAAATTAGAGTTTGAAACTCAAGTTGCGGCAAAGGTTTGAGCAGAAACAGAAAGTGAAGATGAAGTTCAAAAAGCTTTGTCATCAGTTAAATCTGCTTGTAGCTCTTTTGATAGACAATTTAATGAACGTGGTGATTTAAGTTACACTGTATTGACATCATCAATGATTGAATATGCTGCCAAAGCATTCAATGTTAAATTAACTAGAAAAACATCAACAAAAACTGCTTCTTGAACCGAATTAGATGAAGCTTTTAATGGTATGTCTGATTCAATGGAAGCATACATGAAGTCAATTGGTGTTCATCAATCAGATAGAGATGCTATTTTAAGATCAGCAAGACATGATTACAATAGCAGACTAAAACCACAATATGTTGCTAATTATAACGATATATTGTTGGGAATAACTAAGGCTAAAACAGACTTATTTAGTTGCTTTGCAGATGTAAACGAAGATATTGGTTTAATTGCTGCCACAACACGTTTAAAAGACTTCTTATCTACCCATAAAGTAGAATATGATTTCTATAAAGAAGATAGTAGCAACAAACTTGATATGTTAGAAAAACAATCATGATTTGAAGAAAATGCTGATTTATCAACTGATAGTCATATTTTAACTATTTTCAACATTACACGCGATGGTGAAAACACACCAATGACAGAATTTATTGCTGATCAGGTTTGTCCTGGTTATACAGTTAAACCAATCTTAAAACGTGTTAATAGAAATCCTAAGACTAATGAATACTCACTTGATATTGACTGAACTTGTTACAAGACAAGTTATGAAACACAAGGGGACCATGAAAAGGTAAAAAGAACAACTGCACACGTTTACAAACCAAAAGATTTACCAAGTAATAAAGATATTATTTCAACTAATAAACTTTATGAAACTTTAAAGGAAACAAATGAAGATTCATATGTTTCATACCCAATTTATTTAACTAAAGAAGGCGAGACTAAGGCTCTTTACGATACTTATTTCAATAAGAGCACAGCTCCTCAGGGATATCTTGAATTTGGATGAGATAATGATGCTACTAAAAATGCATTTGATGCATTGTTCTCAGGAACTAAATTTGAAAATACAACTAATGATGTTGAATATGAATACAAAATTGATAATGTATCATTGGCTAAAGCTGGATTAAAAATCAAGTGATTTGGCGATTTAAATGACGAAGAAGAAAGAGTTACAGAGGGTAGATTATCTGACTTTATTGCTTTAACTGGTGGAAGAAAATCAGGCGAAGATAAGTTCTTTAGTGCTGCCCCACTTATTCAAGACTTTGTTGATAATTGTTCAACATGAGCTGATGTTATGCCACAAAAACAATCAACAGGAGTTATTAATGGTGGTGTGGCTAGTTATTCATCAACAAACACTGTATATGTTGATTACAAGAATTCTCAATATGGGGTAATTCAAAATGGTCAAGTGGCTAGTTACGTAGGACTTCCAACTCAACTTTATGCAAATGCATTCACTCTTTCAGAAGAACCATATGACTATTTAACAGGTGAATTTAATCAACAAATGGATTTCTATGAAAACTATACAGGTAATAAATTTCAAGAAATATATGATGATGTTGAAGATGAAGTTGTTATCGAAAGTATAATGTTTTCCTTAACATGTTTATTTACTGCACAAATAGTTGCTTTCTGTTTTGTACCAGTATTTGCAGGACACATTCCTGTTTATATGGTACTATTGGCGCTAGGTGCGATTTCTTTTATTGGACAAGCAGCTATTCTAGGTTTACTTGTTGATAAAAAATTAAATCCTCTAAAGAAATTCAAAGACAATTGTAATGATATTAAGAACAATACAAACCTTAATAATTTAGTTAATACTTTGAATACAATCAAAGATCAAAACTACTTATGTCGTTATAACGAAGATAAAGAAATTGCAAAAACTGACTATGAAAATGGTTTAGCAAATTTCAAGAGTAAGACTGATTTCTTTGGTCAAGTTTTACCTGCTATGGAACACTTCCAAACACTTGCTAGAAGCCAAGATTATCAAGAGTTCCACAATGTGATAAAAGCGAAAGATATTACACCAGAAAAATATGAAGAAAAAATGCAACCATGAGATCCTAATGGTGCTTGTCAAATAACAAGTTATGTATTAATGGGTGTAACATTTGTGGTCGACA
>JAKSVQ010000002.1 GCA_024407855.1 Mycoplasmoidaceae bacterium
TAAACCTGGAACAGTAATGTTTGAAATTGCTGGTGTACCAGAAGCTGATGCTAAATTAGCTCTTAAGCGTGCTGGTGACAAACTTAATGTAAAAACTAAGATTGTTGCTAGAGATCCATCACTTCCACCTGTCGTTCTAAAAGAACGTAAGAAAAAGATTATGGATGAAATTGCTGAAGAACAAGCAAAACTTGCTGCTGCAACTACCACTGCTGCACCAGCTGCTGAAGCTGCTGCTCCTGCTGAAGGACAAGCCGCACCAGCTGCTGAAGCTGCTAAGGCAGAACCTGCTAAGGAAGAAAAGAAGGAGGCTAAATAGTATATGAACAAGAAATTTCAACAAAAAGAATTTGCAAAAATGTCTAATGAAGAATTATGTGCTATTGCCGCTAGATTAAAATTCCAATTAGTAGAAGCAAGATTCAAAATGTCTTCTGGTGAACTTGAAAAAGTTAACGTTGTTAAACAAATTCGTAAAACAATTGCCAGAATCTTCACTGAATTAACAAACCGTGGATATAAAGTATCAATTGGCTCACATGGTATCACAATGTATGAAATTGCTAAAGGTAACAAGCCTGTACCATTAGATCCAAAGAAACTTCAAGAATACATGGACAAGGAAGAAAAGAAAGATAACAAGAAAAAACCTGCTGCTAAAGCAGAACCTAAAAAGGAAGCAGCTAAAGAAGTAAAAAAAGAAGCTGCGAAAGAAGTAAAGAAAGGGGATAAATAATCATGGAAACTAAAAAGTTTAAAAAGACTTTAACTGGTATTGTTGTTTCAACAAAGAACAACAAAACAGTAACGGTTGAAGTTGAAAGAAAATTTAACCACCCTTTATATAAGAAACTTGTTATTAAGCACAAAAAATATGCTGCTCATGATGAACATGGCACAGCTAAATTGGGTGATAGAGTTCGTATTCGAGAATGTCGCCCAATGAGTAAAACAAAACACTTTTACGTTGTAAAAGTAGTAAAGAAGGCTGAATAATTATGGCTATTCAATTCATGACAAGATTAAATGTTGCTGATAATACTGGTGCAAGAGAAGTCGGTGTAATTAAAATCATGGGCAACTCTTGACAAAAAGTTTGCAACATCGGAGATGTGGTTAAAGTCTCTGTTAAGAAATGTTCTCCAATTGGTGCAGTAAAAGAACACCAAATGTTCTTTGCAGTAATTGTTAGAACAAAAAAAGGTATTAAAAGACCAAATGGAACAAAGATTGCATTTGATGACAATGCTTGTGTATTAATCAAAGCAAAAGATGATCCAACTCCAAGAGGAACTCGTATCTTTGGTCCAGTTGCACGTGAACTAAGAGACAAGGGCTATACAAAGATTGTCTCATTAGCTCCAGAAGTTTTATAGAAAGGACAACTTATTATGCAAAGAATTAAAACTGGTGATAAGGTTAGAGTCATTTCGGGAAAACTACTTGGAAAAGAAGGAACTGTTTTACAAGTTTGCCCAACTTGTCAAAAAGCTATTGTGGAAGGACTTAACAAAGTTAAATGCCACAAGAAACAAGGTGCTAACCAAGAAAAAGGTGGCATTATTGAAAAAGAAAACTGAATTCCTTTATGCAAACTTGCTATCGTTGTACCAAAAGCTGCACGTGGTGTAAGCAAAATTGGTTACAAAGTAAATAAAGATGGCAAGAAAGTAAGAGTTGCAAGAGTAACTGGTGTTGAACTAGGTACTAGCAAGAAAGCTAAATAAGGAGAGTAGTTATGGAAACAACACAATTAGGCAAAAAATACAAACAAATAATTGCAGAAAAACTAACTGCTCAATTTGGTTACAAATCACCAATGGAAGTACCATCATTAGATAAGATCATTATTAATGGTTGTGCTGGTGATGCAACACAAGATGCTAAGTTATTAGATTTACTTTACAATGAAATTCAATTAATAACTGGTCAAAAACCAATTAAAACAAAATCTAAAAAAGCAATTGCAACTTTCAAGTTACGTGAAAACCAAGAAATTGGTGTTAAGGTAACACTAAGAAAAGAACCAATGTGAAACTTTGTTGAAAAACTAGTAAAAATCGCTATGCCACGTATTCGTGACTTTAGAGGTTTAAAAGACAATAGTTTTGATGGACATGGTAACTTTACCTTAGGTATTAAGGAACAAAACATCTTCACTGAAATCAACTTTGATGATATTAAACGTGTAAGAGGTTTTGACGTTACATTTGTAACTAGTACAGAAGATGATAAAGAAGCCAAAGCTTTATTACAAGCAATTGGTTTCCCATTCATTCAAAAGAAGAAATAAGGAGAAAATATGGCAAAAAAATCATTAAGAGTAAAAGCTAACAGAAAACCAAAATTTTCAACTCGTGGATACACACGTTGTGTAAGATGTGGTCGTGTTCACGGTGTTAACCGTAAATATGGTTTATGTCGTTTATGCTTTAGAGAATTAGCATATAAAGGTGCTATTCCCGGCGTAAAGAAAGCTTCATGATAGGAGGAAATTAGATTATGTTTATGGATCCAATTTCTGATTTAATCAGTAAGCTAAATAATGCTAACAAAGCAAGATTACAAACTGTTAAAATTCAAACTTCAAACCTTACAACTTCAATCCTTACCATTCTAAAGAATGAAGGATACATTGCTAGTTATCAAATTAAGAATGCTGGTAAGACTAAAAAACAAATTACTATCATTCATTTAAAATACAAAAATCAAATCCCAGCCATCAATGGGTTAAGACAAATTTCTAAACCAGGACTTAGAATTTATACTTCAGCTGAAGATATGCCAAAAGTATTAAATGGTTTAGGTATTGCTATCGTTACAACAAGCCATGGTGTAATGACAGGAAAACAAGCAAGAAAAGCCAACTTAGGTGGCGAAGTAATTGCTTATATATGATAGGAGGATACTATGAGTCATAAAGGTAATAGATTAATTGAAATTATTGCTGGAACACAAATAGATATTGCTCCTAGCAAAGTTACAATAAAAGGACCAATGGGTCAACTTGAAGTTGCATATCCTGCAAAATTAATTAAAGTTGAAAAAGTTGGTGACAAGTCCATTAAAGTAAGCCGTGTTAATGATGAAAAACAAACAAAAATGTATCACGGTACAGTAAACTCTAACATCCACAATGCAATTGTTGGTGTTAATACTGGCTTTAAGAAAGAACTTAAAATTGTTGGTGTTGGTTATAAAGCTGCAGTTACTAACGGTAAGTTAGTACTTCAAATGGGCTTTAGCCACCCAGTTGAATTTGTTATTCCACAAGGATTAAAAGTTGTGTGTCCAAGTCCAACACAAATTGAAATCTCTGGATATGACAAAATCGTTGTTGGTGAATTTGCTGCCAACGTTCGTGCTGTAAGAAAACCTGAACCATATAAAGGTAAAGGTATTATGTATACAACTGAACATATCATCCGTAAGGTTGGTAAAACTGCTGAAGCTAGCGCAACTTCTGGCGGAAAGAAATAGAGGTAATTTATGAAGAAGTATTCTAAATCTAGAAAAGAAGCTCGTGTATTACGTCATGAACGTATTACAAGAAAACTTAAACTTAATGGTAATGAATTACCACGTTTAGTTGTAACAAAATCAAACGCACACATTATTGCACAAGTATTTGATGATGCTAAAGGTGTTACTTTAGTAAGCTCTTCATCAAAACAATTAAAACTTAAATCTGGTAATGTTGAAGCATGCAAAAAAGTTGGTGCTGACATTGCTAAGAAAGCTTTAGATAAGGGAATTAAGAAAGTTTCATTCGACCGTGGTGGTAGCAAATACCACGGAAGAATCCAAGCTTTAGCTGATGCAGCTAGAGAAGCTGGATTGAAATTCTAATTAGGAAGGAACAAACATGGAAAACAAAGAAGTAAAAGTTGAAACTCCAGTAGCTGAAACTAAACCAGTTGAAAAACCAGCTGAAGTAAAAGTTGAAACTAAACCTGAAGTTAAACAAGAAGTAAAAGCTCCAGCTAAAGCTGAAGCTAAACCTGCTGACAAGAAACCTGAAGGCAAAGATCAAAAGAAGAACTTTGTTAAAAGACCAAGACAACCAATTGATGGTTTCAGCGAAAAAGTTGTAGCTATCAAACGTATCTCTAAAACAACTAAAGGTGGACGTAATATGCGTTTCTCTGTCTTAGTTGTTATCGGAGATAAAAAAGGTACTGTTGGTTTTGGTATGGGTAAGTCAGCTGAAATTCCTAATGCAATGAAAAAAGCTAGCAAGAATGCTAGAAACAACTTAGCTAAAGTAACAATGAATAAACGTGGCACACTTTACCATGAAGTACTTGGTAAATCATGTGCTGCAAAAGTATTATTAAAACCAGCACCTGAAGGTACAGGTATTGTTGCTGGTGGTGCCATCCGTGCAGTTATTGAACTTGCTGGATTCAAAGATGTTTATACAAAGAACATGGGCAAAAATACCGCTGTTAACATGATTAGAGCAACTGTTAACGGTCTAAAAGCACAAAAGACACCTGCTTACATCGCATCAATGCGTGATAAGAAAGTGTCAGAACTATAAGGAGTTAACTTATGGAATTACATAATTTAAAATATACAAAAGGATCAAGAGACCACAAAGTTAAAACTTTAGGACGTGGTTATGGATCTGGTATGGGTAAAAGATCAACTCGTGGTCAAAAAGGACAACATGCGAGAAAATCTGGTAACGTTCGTCAAGGCTTCGAAGGTGGTCAAACTCCTTTATATAGAAAGATTCCTAAAGTTGGATTCAATAACTATGATTTTGCAAACCGACCTGTTGTTTTCACAACTGATCAAATTGCAAACATGAAAGTTGTTGACCGTAAAGCACTTGTTGCCGCTAAGTTAATTAGCAAGAACAATGATGCTCCAATTAAAATCATTGCTGGTAAATCAGCATTGAAATCTGCAATTGAAGTAACAGTTAACTATGTTACTAAAGGAGCAGAAAAGATTATTACAGCCGCAAAAGGTAAAGTAACAATTAAGAAATAATTAACATGGAAAATCAAACAAATAACACATCATTTGGTAAAAAGGTTAAAAATACATTTAAACCAATTTTCACCAACAAGACGGTATTAGTATCAGTACTAATCACGCTTGCATTTATTGTGTTATACCATTTAGGTTCAATGTTAACCCTTCCTGGTGTTAAGTTACCAGAAGGTTATAAAACAGCCGGATCATTTGCAGAAATGTTAAACTTACTTTCTGCTGGTGGTTTGGAACACATGTCCATCTTTGCCATTGGTTTAGGTCCTTATATTACGGCCCAAATTATTATTCAATTATTGTCTAGTGATTTGATTAAACCATTATCAAAGATGGCCAAAGCTGGTGAACGAGGCAAGAAAAAGTTAGAAATTATCACACGATTAATAACTTTACCATTCTGTTTCGTCCAAGCTTATGCAACTCTAGCTCTAATTTTGTCAAGAAACTCATCTGGAGCTGGAACTGGTATTACAATATTTGGTGAAAGTTCAATCAACAACTTGTTTGCTAATCAAGCTGGTGGTGCAGTCGGATTACTATTCCTATTAACTGCTGGTACATATGTTGCCATCTTTATTGGTGATATGATTACAAAACGAGGTGTTGGTAACGGAGTAACAACATTAATCTTAGTTGGTGTTGTTGGTCAATTATTTGGCAGCTTTAATAACGTTTTCAACGTTATTGCAATGAAACTAGCTGCTACAAACCAAGTAACTATCGTTTTAAGTTGCATCCTATATACATTGTTCTTTATTGCTATCATTCTTGTTGTTGTTTTCATAAATGGTTCAACAAGAAAGATTCCAATTCAACAAACAGGACAAGGTTTAATTCAAGATAAGAAAGAACTTCCTTATTTACCAATTAAATTAAACGCTGCTGGTGTTATTCCAGTCATCTTTGCTTCCTCAGTTATTACTATTCCTGGAACAATTGCTCAATTTATTCCAGATAGTAACTTCCAAGCAAAAGACTTCATTACTCACTGGTTAACACTAGATTCTTGAGTCGGAGTAGTTATATACTTTGTATTAATCATTCTATTTAGCTTCTTCTACTCATATATTCAAATCAACCCACAACAAATTGCTGAAAACTTCCAAAAGAGTGGAAAGTTTATCCCAGGAGTAAGAATGGGTGATGATACTGAAAAACATATTACTAAAGTACTATTTAGAATTAACTGAATTGGTGCACCATTCTTAGCTATTGTTGCTTCAATCCCATACATTCTATCTTTAGCAACAGGTATTCCATCTGGAATGAGCTTGTCTGGTACTGGTATCATCATTATGGTTACTGCTTCACTAGAATTATGGGCAGCAGTTAAATCGGCAAGTACAACAAGTGGTTATGTGGTAACGCGAAGAAATATTGAAAGTTCACATTATGCTGCACAAGAAGATGAGAACGAGAAGGTAACACAATTATGATAATGATTTTATTAGGGGCCCCTGGCTCAGGTAAAGGTAGCATTTCTAATTACTTAAAAGAAAAACATGGCTTCATCCATATTTCAACTGGTGATCTATTTCGTAAAACAATTACGCAAGATACACCAATTGCTAATCAATTAAAACAAATCATGCTAAGTGGTAAATTAGTTGATGATGAAACAACTAATGAAGTTGTTCGCCAAGAAATTCTTAAGATTAATAGTGCAAATGCTAATATCATCTTTGATGGTTATCCAAGAAATACCAATCAATTAGATTATCTAAATAAGCTAGTAAAAGTTGATTATGCTATCGATGTTCAAGTTGACAAAGATGAAATAATCAAACGAATTACTGGGCGAAGAGTATGCCCAGTATGTAAAGAAATTTACAACATCTATTACAAGAAACCTAAAGTAGAAAATACTTGTGATAATGATGGTTCTTTACTAGTACAACGTAATGACGATCAAGAATCAGTTGTCATTGAACGTTACAAAACATATATGTCTTTGAATGCACCATTAATTGATGCATGTAAACAAATGGGCATCTTACATAATGTAAGAAATGATCGTTTGGAAGACGCAATTAAACAAATTAAGGAAATTTGTAAACTTAAATAATGATTTATATAAAAACTGAAAAAGATTTAGTGGGAATTCGTAAGGCAGCAGCAATCTGGAAAAAGGTTAAAGCTGAACTTAAGAAACAAACCCGACCTGGAATCAGCACCAAGAAACTTGATAAAATTGCTGCTGATGTAATCAGAGAAAATGGTGCAAGCCCAAGTTTCTATCAATATGAAGGCTTTCCAGGCTACATTTGCATTTCTGTAAATGATCAAATCATTCATGGAATTGCCAGTGACTATATCTTAAAGAAATCTGACATTGTTACTTTCGATATTGGTGTAACATATGAAGGATATGTATGCGATGCTGCCTTTTCAGTGATATTAGACGCAGGCAATCTTGAAGCGCAAGAAATTCAAGAAGCAACATTAGATTGCTTACGCAATGCTATCAATCTTGTTAAAGCAGGAACACGAATTGGTGATATTTCCTATGCCATACAAGAATGCGCATACTACCATGGCTACGAAGTGATTAAAGACTATGGTGGCCATGGCTGTGGACTAAAAGTCCATGAAGACCCAATTATTCTAAACTACGGTCAACCAGGAACTGGTATTAAATTAAAAGCAGGGATGGTTATATGTATAGAACCCATGCTAATGACTGGTAGTGATAAATACGTGGTCGATGAACAAAACGGTTGAACCGTTTCGGCAGCAAATGGTAAACTAACCTGTCATGAAGAACACATGGTTTTAGTGACAGAATTAGGTTATGAAATATTAACAGCTGATTAATGAAAGGATATAAATGGCTGAACAAGACAAAATAAAAATGAAAGGTAAAGTAACAGATATTGTTGCCGGTGGAACTTACAAAGTAATGTTAGACAACGGCATGGAAATATCTGCCCACGTATCAGGTAAAATTCGTATGTGTAAAATACGTATTCTACCCGGTGATATTGTAGAAGTTGAGTTAAGTCCTTATGATTTAACACGTGGTAGAATCACTTACCGTGCAAATTAAGAAAGAAGGTAATATATGAAAGTAAGAGCTTCTGTAAAACCAATCTGTAAAGATTGTAAAGTAATAAAAAGACATGGACGTGTAATGGTAATTTGCAAAAATCCAAAGCACAAACAAAGACAAGGATAAGGAGAAAATATGGCACGTTTATTAGGTGTAGATATTCCAAATAATAAAAAGATTGCATATGCTCTAACCGCTATTTATGGTATTGGCATTTCTACTGGTAAGAAAATTTGCAAAACTGCAAATGT
Organism: Mycoplasmoidaceae bacterium; assembly: GCA_024407855.1. The sequence continues at coordinate 8,305 of JAKSVQ010000002.1, forward strand.
TGATCCAGAAAAGAAAACTGCAGATTTAAATGAAAATGAATTTGCTGCCATCCGTGAAGCAGCAAGTAAGTACACTATCGAAGGTGACTTACGTCGAGATGTTGCAATGAACATTAAACAATTAATGGAAATTAATTGTTACCGTGGTATTCGCCACAAAAAAGGTTTACCTGTTAGAGGTCAAAGAACTAAGACGAATGCAAGAACGCGTAAAGGTCCTAGAAAGACAATCGCTAACAAGAAACAAGAAACTAAGTAATAGGAGGATAGAAAAATGGCTGAACAAACTAAAACAACTGCAGCTAAACCTGCTGCAAAAAAAGCTGGCAAGAAGAAAAAACGTCTTGCCTCTGTTAATGGTATGGCACACATTCACTCTACCCTTAACAATACAATTGTTACAATTACTGATATGGCAGGAAATGCAATTGCCTGATCATCATCTGGAGTAATTGGCTACAAAGGTAGTAAGAAATCAACTCCATATGCTGCTGGTATTGCGGCAGAAAACTGCGCAAAAGCAGCAATGGCAATGGGATTAAAATCTGTTGCAGTTCACTGTAATGGAATTGGCCGAGGTAAAGATACTGCAATTAGATCTTTAGCCGCTGCGGGATTACAAATCACAGAAATTGCTGATGTAACACCAATCCCACACAATGGTTGTAGACCACCAAAGAAACCACGTTAGAAGGAGCACAAATTATGGAAAAATTTATTAAATATTCTATTAAACCAAATGTAAATGAAATCAATGATAACCATGGTCAATTTGAAATTGGACCATTGGAATCAGGTTTTGGTATTACCATTGGTAATGCTCTAAGAAGAGTTATCCTTTCAAACATTCCTGGTGCAAGCGTATTTGCAATTAAGATTCCAGGAGTTAACCATGAATTCCAAGCAATTGATGGTATTAAGGAAGATGTTACACAAATCATCCTTAACTTAAAACAATTAGTTTTAAAAATTAGTGAAGAAGCAATACCTGAAGGTACTGAATTACACTCTTGACCAACTATGAAAATTAGTTACAAAGAAGCTGGTGTAATTAAGGCTGAAGATATTGAACTTCCAGTTGGTTTTGAAGTAGTAAACCCTGATCTATACATTGCTACTAAAACTAAAGCTAGTCCAAAATTCGAAATGGAAATTTTCGCTGCAAATGGTCGTGGCTTTAAATCATTTAAAGAAAACCAAGAAAACATTAACACCCTATCAATTATTGCTACTGATTCTAACTTCTGTCCCGTATTACAAGTTGGATACCATGTTGATGAAAGAAAAATTAGCAAGAACCACATGGGTGACTATCTAACATTAGATGTTGTAACTAATGGTGCAGTGCCACCAACTGATGCTGTTGCTTATGCAAGCAAGATCTTAGTTGAACACTTTGAACAATTAGCACAAATCAATGAAAAGATTGCTCAACTTCAAATGATGAAGGAAAATGAAGAAACTCAAGAACAAGCAGTTACTTCAGTATCAATTGATGATCTTGAATTATCTGTAAGATCTTACAACTGTCTAAAACGTTCTGGTATTAGAACAATTCAAGAATTGGCTAATATGACACGTGCTGATGTTGAAAAGATTAAAAACCTTGGTAAGACTTCACTTCGTGAAATCCGTAAGAAATTACAAGACTACGGTTTAACTTTCAAGAAAAATTAGGAGGATAAATTATGTCATTTGTAATTACTCACAGAAAAAATACGGCTTGAAGAAATATGGTGATTAGACAACAAGCAACAGATGTTATTGTTTATGGTCACATTGAAACAACTCAAGCAAAAGCTAAGGAACTGAGAAAACACGTTGATCATTTGATTACTTTAGGTAAGAAAAATACATTAGCTGCAAAGCAAGAAATTATGTCATTTGTTGTTAAAAACAAACAAATGGATCAACAAGCTATTTTAAAGAAACTAACTACTACATTAGCAAAAAAATATGCTGATCGTAAAGGTGGTTACACTCGTGTGTTAAAACTTGACAACCGTCCTGGTGATAACACTAAAATGGCAATCATTCAATTAGTTTAATTTCAAATAAAATCATACCCTATGGGTATGGTTTTTTTATTAATATATAAATCTATTTTTAAATTAAAATAATATAGTGATGAAAAAGTTATTTATAACAACACCAATCTATTATGCATCAGGCAAACCACATATTGGTCATGCCTATACAACGATATTAGCTGATGTTATTGCTCGTTATAAAAAAGCCATCGGTTATGATGTTTTTTTCCTTACAGGAATGGATGAACACGGTCAAAAGATTTCTGATACTGCAAAAAAGAAAAATTTGCAAGTACAAGAAATGTTAGATAGTGTTACTGCTGATTTTAAACAACTTTGAAAAGACCTAGATATTAACTATTCTAATTTCATTAGAACAACTGATGAAGTTCATTGCCATGCAGTGCAAAAAACTTTTAGTGAATTACTTGCAAAAAAATATATTTACGAAGGTACATGAAAAGGCTTGTATTGCGTTAGCTGTGAAGAAAACTATACAAAAGATCAAGCTGTTGTCAAAGATGGAAAACTTTATTGCAAAGTTGGACATGAATTAACACAAAAAAACGAACCATCTTACTTCTTAAAAGTAAGTGAGTATGCTGATTGAATCAAAACTCAGTTCAAAGCTAAAGATTTTATTAAGCCTGAAGCAAGAGTAAATGAATTACTAGGCTCATTCATTGACAAAGGTCTTGAAGACTTATCAGTTACTCGAACAAGTATTAGCTGAGGTATTCCAACTCTAGAAGACAACAAACATGTTATTTATGTTTGAATTGATGCCTTATTAAGTTACTTATCTGGTCTTGGATATTTATCCAAAGATGACAAGAACTTCAAGAAATACTTTGCTGACAAAGATAGTCAAGTTGTTCATTTAATGTCAAAAGAAATCACTAGATTCCATTGTATTTATTGACCAATCTTGTTAAAGATGTTAGGTTTAAGGCTACCAACGCACATCATTAGCCACGGCTGAGTTGTTACCAAAGAAGGCAAGATGTCTAAGTCTTTGGGCAACATTATTGACCCATATGATTACATCAACACCTTTGGTTCTGATGCATTTAGATATTTTATTGTCCGTCAAGTTAATCTTGAAAAAGATGGCATCTTTAGCTATGACTTATTTGTTGAGACTTTCAACACTGAATTAGCAAATAGTTATGGAAATATGGCAACAAGAACATCTGGAATGATAAAAAAATATTTCAATAATATTGTTCCATCCTTGGATGAAAAATATTTAGATGTCCATGATAGACAACTAATTAAAAACCATCAAATGGTTTTAAATCAGTTTAAAGAAAATATAGAAGATTTTAAAATTAACAATTTGCTATCGATGATTCAAGTAGAGTACAAAGATTTAAATTTCTATATAGAAAGTAAAAAACCTTGAGTTTTAGCTACAGACGTTAAATATAAAAAGGTACTTTCTAATTGTTTACATTTAATTTTTAAGCATACGTGTGATTTGATGATTTTGCTATCTCCGATTTTAGTTAGAACAACTAAAAAGGTTGAAGAGTCATGAGGAATAGATTTATCGTTTGATAAACTAGGACATGATTGAACAAACCATAAGATAGATAATTTGTCTCCTTTATTTGCTAGAATTGCCAAAAATTAATGTTTTATAACTTATTTTATAAGTTATATAATATAAGTGTATGAAAACATCAATCGCAATAATTGTCGCTAATCAATGCGAGGAAATGGAAGTAATCATTCCAGCTGATATCTGACGAAGAGCAGGTATTAGCGTTCAAATAATCTCTATTGAAAAAAAGAAGAGTTTGATAATGCAAAATGGAGTTCACATTTCATGTGATGACATTCTTGCAAAGGAAAATCTATCTAAGTATTCTGCAATCTATTTACCAGGCGGTAAGGGTTGCAGTTCTTTTTTAGACCCAGTTCAATGTACTAAACTAGTTGCCCACTTAAGAAAAGTTGCTAAAAGCAAAGTTACCATTATGGCTAACTGTGCTGCGCCAACAGTGTTGAACCAACTTGGTATTATTGATAATGTCAAAGTTACTTGCTACCCTGGTTATGAAGCAGGACTTAAACACCATGTAAAAGATGATGTTGTCTTTGACAAAAACTTTATAACATCAAAGGCAGCAGGAACAACAGTTGACTTTGCTTTAGCCGTTGTGAAGAAATTTATTTCTCCATCCAAAGCTAAAGAGGTAGCAAAACAAATTTGCTATAAGTATTGAAAGTAGAAAGAGATTAAAATGAACTTACAAATCAGATGAAAAGACTGCGATCGTTCGAAAGCAGTAGAAGCTGGTGTAGAAGATATTTTATCTTCTTTAGGCAAATATAACTTTATTGGCGAAGATGTTAAAGTTGAAATTGTTCATTATGAAAAGAAGAATGTTTTTAAAACCAGAATTAATGTTCTCGTTAAAAGTAAAAATATTTTACGTTCCGAAGCTGTTGCTTCTACCATCTATGGTGCAACAAATGAAGCCTTAGATAAAATTGAAGATCAACTAAGAAGAGCTAAAACTAAACTAAGAAAATGATAAAAAAAGAACTTAAGTTCTTTTTTTATTTATAATTTTAATATTATAGGTGAAACAATGGAACGTAAATTTAACGACCAAGAAATGGCTCGTAGAGCCAAATTACAAAAATTAGTTGAAATGGGTAAAAACCCATATGCTTTTGAAAAGTTTGAAAGAAATCATACATGTACAAGCTTTGTAAAAGCTTATGACAAATTTAGTCATGAAGAATTACAAACAAATAACGATGTTATTAAAGTCGCTGGTAGAGTAATGGCACTTAGACAAACATTTGGTGTTATTTCTGATTTCTCAGGAGAACTTCAATTTTATATTAACAAGAAAACATTTGATCCAGAAAAATTCCAAATGTTTAAACAACTATTAGACTTAGGAGATATCATTGGTATTACTGGTACACCAATGAAGACAATGACAGGACAACTAACTATTAAAGTTACTGATTTTGTAATTTTGGCAAAATCATTAATCCCACTTCCTGAAAAATTCCATGGATTAGCTGATGAAGAAATTAGAGCAAGAAAAAGATATCTTGATCTAATGACTAATCGTGAAAGTTTAAATACATTTGTTGAACGTGCTAAAATTATCCAATATATTCGAGAATATATGGCAAGTCAAAACTTCCTTGAAGTTGAAACTCCAATTCTTTCGCCAAAACTTGGTGGTGCTGCGGCAAGACCATTTGTTACTCATCACAATACATTAGATAGAGATTACTATCTAAGAATTGCAACAGAATTACCACTTAAGAAACTAATTGTTGGAGGTTTTGAAAGAGTTTATGAAATGGGACGAATCTTTAGAAATGAAGGTATGGACCCAATGCATAACCCTGAATTCACTTCAATTGAAGCTTATCAAGCTTATGCTAATTTGGAAGATATGATGGATTTAACTGAAAACGTTATCCGTTATGCTGCAAAGAAATTAGGCAAAGAAAAAGTTACATACAAAGGTGTTGAGATTGACTTTTCTAAACCATTTAAACGTATCTCAATGTCAGATATGATTAAAGAAGTTGTTAACATTGATTTTAATGAAATTAAAACTGATAAGGAAGCAATGGCTTTGGCAAAGAAAGATGGTCTAGAATTATTACCTCACCAAAATACAAGAGGTCATATTATGTCAGCTTTCTTTGAAAAATATTGTGAAGAAAAATGTCAACAACCAACATTTATTACACAACACCCAATTGATATTTCTCCTTTAGCTAAAAAAGATCCAAAGGATCCAAGACTAACAAGAAGATTTGAATTATTCATTTGTCAAAAAGAATATGCCAATGCTTTCTCTGAACTAAATGATCCAATTGATCAATTAGAAAGATTTGAAGCCCAAATCAAAGAAAAAGAATTAGGAAATAAAGAAGCCAACGAAGTTGATATGGAATATATCGATGCTCTAGAATATGGTTTAGCACCAACTGGTGGTGTTGGTATTGGTATTGACCGTTTAGTAATGCTACTAACAGGCAAGGAATCAATCCGTGATGTTTTATTATTTCCTCACATGAAGGATGCAAAATAGGCAATGAAAAGATTTAACTTTCCATTTGCATATGAACCTAAAGTTAATCTAAAGGATACCATCCTTTATTCTTCAATATTAAAACAACAAATAATTGATTATCTAATCGATCGTTTTAAATGTATACCGCTTGACCCAGCACTTATTGTTGACAATAAGAAGTCATCTCTTGCTTATGCATTTGGTGACCGGATTATGAGTTTTGATAACAAAACTAATAACTCAATATTTTGTTTTAACTCACAGCAAGATAATTATTTGATGTTGTTAAGTTCAACATTAAAAAATGAAAACATTTTAATGTTTGCTCCATATATTAGACGTGATGCAGCACAAACAAATTTGGACTCAATTATTAATTGAGAACTTGATATTGAATTGTCAATGCCCATCAATTTAAATATGGAATACTTTGTAACATTAGCTAAAGAAGTATTTATTTCATTAATTGACTTAGGTAATCAACCAAAGTTATCTAAGATTCATAAACTTAATAAAAAGAAAATTTCTTTTTCAGACATTACAGTTGTGGATGCACAAAAAATTGAAAGTTCATATCCAACACTTTCATTACGTGAAGCATTTGACCACTTCTGTTCACAAAATAAATTTGTGATTGTTAAAAACAATATCAAAAAACTTAAATCTGGTAAATCACTTGAAACATTTGTCCCAACCGCACAAGATACAGACTTGTCTTGCGGATTATATGTTTATGATGACATAAACAACAAGGCCATACATTTAATTAATGTATGCAAACGACCAGATGGGTATATGTCAAACAAACAATTAAATGATAATAACCCACTTGAAGTAACCAATGAGATTTATGATGAAGAAATATTTGATAAACAGAGACCAACAAATATTTCTTTGGTAATAAATTTTACAAATTTAGTCTTTTATTTTTTAGATAAAGTTCACCTAGCAGAAGTGGTTAAATCAGTTTGACCTGATGATTTTATTAAATTTATAAAAGCAGAAAAGATTGAGATATTCTAGTATGAAACTTATTGAACCATCATTGTTATCAATAGACAAAACCAAAGCCCTTGATCAATTAAAATTAATCAAGGATTTTGATATTAGGTTTGTTCATTATGATGTTATGGATGGAAGATTTGTTCCGGCTACCGCTTACACAAATGAATATTTAGATGATATTGCAAAACTAGGACTAAAAGCGAATGTTCATTTAATGGTGCAAGAACCAGATAAATGATTAAAACAATATTTTAATCCAGCTGTTAATTCAATTGTCTTTCATGCTGAAACACAATCAATTCCTGAAAGCAAAGTGATCTTAGATAAAATCCACGAAGCTGGACTATTAGCAGGTATTTCTGTTAGACCAAGCACTGATTTGGATAAGTACAAACAACTGTTTGCAAGTTGTGATATTATTTTAGTAATGTCTGTTGAACCAGGCTTTGCTGGTCAAGGTTTCATTGAACAATCTAAATTTAATATTGCAAAAGCAAATGAAGCTAAAAATGTTTATCCAAATATAGTTATTCAAATCGATGGTGGTATTAATAACACTAAGATTGAAGAACTATATGAACAAATTGATTGATTTGTGACAGGTAGTTGATTCTTTAAAAATATTGACCACATGGGTCAATATCTATCAGAATTTAGAAAGACTAAATAGCTTTTACAGTTGGACCATTGTTGATAGTTACTGTGTTGTTAACTTTTTTTGATTTAACTAATCGATAGATTAGCAAGCCAATTAGAATTAAAGTTAGTAATATTGCTAAGAAGATAATCATATCTCTTCGGTTTTTCTTTTTCTTTAGCGCAATTAATTCTTCGTCGGAAACGATTTGTACAGAATAAAAGTTATCAATCTTTGCTGCTCTTGTATAGTTAGTTACTAACAATACAACGTGAAGAATGAATGTTCCAACAAGTGCAATGCAACCAATAATCATAGTGATTAGTAAAGCCGGTCCACTAGCAAATAGTGAAGGATCTAATGATCCTCAAACGTGTCCTGATAAGAATCAGCCAACAACATAAGATAGTAGAACAGCTAATCCACCAAGGATGTATGTTAGACCACAGAATCAATTAACATTGATGTGGGCTGATTTCAATCGTTTGTATAACTTCATTACACTGATTGTTGGAATCTTTCCTTGTGAAAAATCAACATTCCTTGCTTCATTACGGAAGTTAACTCAGTTATTTGCATAAATAATTAAGAAAGCAATGCATAATGCCAAGGCAGGAATTAAAGTTAATGCTGTTCAGTTATTAACGCTAGGATTTTGAATAATTGCCACTAAAGCTCATGTTTCTAAACCTAAACAGATAGCGGTAATAACACATCACAAAATAAATATTTTGAAAGAACGTTTATATTCTCTCATATAGAACTTAGGTATGCATCTAGCTTGTGGATTGATTTGTTCAACTGTTCTAAGATCTATCTTTTTAGTTGGTTGAACATTTTCAACCTTAACTGTTGGTAGTGTTTCACTAACGTGAGGAACTTTGGTTGTGATATTGAACATTACATTTTGAATCGTAGGTTTTTCTACTTCAGGTTGTAAATCAATAGGTTTTGCCTGAGTTTCTCTGGCATCATATGAAATCACAGTTGTTTTAAATTCTTGACTTGACATAAATAATATATTTAGTTTATATATTAGATTTATGCGAAAAAATTAATATATTTTTTATTAAATATATATATTTAATTTATTTAGATCTTTGTGGTCAATTTTGACCAATCTACCAGTTTTTGCTTCTGGTTTGTTGTTTAAATAAACTAGGTCACCAGTGATGTTGACATCCACTTTTACTAGTGATCCACCAACACCATAAAAGTCTACTGGTGTATGTGATTTTACAAAGTCTTTGATTTTTTTAAAATCAAAACCACTTGAAACAATAATCTTTGTATGTGACATATTATTTGCGTCAAGCGCTTTTCTAGCATTGCAAACTAAAAGTTTGCAAACACCATAATTTTCAGGTGATTCTGGTAATGATTTATCACGCATTCTGATTGATGTATCAATTCTTATTGAATTGATAAGAGGTCTTAATTTTGGATCAAGTTTTTTAATTTCTTTAACAACATCATTGTGATAGTCAATTAAAGCAGAAAGCTTTTCGTTAGGGAAAGTTTTGTGATAAGCTCAAAGAGCTTTATTTAAGTTGCCACCAAATTGTTGGATTAAAGCATGTGGCATTGTTCCAACAACCTTAACACCTTTTAAGTCATCAATAAGCTCAGTATGAGCTTTAGTTGTAAAAACTTTCATCCCTGCTACTCAAGCAGCATAACCATCATATGGTTGAGCAAGATATAAATCGGCTCGATCACCCATATAAATTAATTGTGAAGGTTTTATAACCTTCAAAATTTTCTTTACATGATTGCAAACGGCTGATTCACGAGCTAAAATCCCATCAATTACTGATTCATATTCAGCAACTTTAGAATAATCACCCTCAATAACTAATATTGGTTTACCAGCTTCAACTAGGTCACCATCTTTAACACCATAAACCTTAAAGTGCCCTTGAACTTGTTTAAGGAATTGAACACAATGTTCAATTCCACATACATAAATAGGTTCCTTATGGAAATGGGTAAAACGCATTAGGGAGATATTTTTCACCTTATTAGTATCTAAAACTTTTTTAGTTTTAGATAGATATAGGGCAGTGTAATCACTATGTAAGATTTTTTTTATCTCATGAATGTTTTTCATACAAATAATTATATTATTTAATTATAAATTCAATTTATAATTAACCTATATGATTAAGAATTATACTGATGCCAATATCAAGGTGCTTGAAGGCCTTGAACCGGTTAGAAAAAGACCGGGTATGTACATCGGTTCCACCGATGTCTATGGTCTACATCACCTAGTTTGGGAAATATTTGATAACGCTGTCGATGAAGTACTAGGTGGCGATGCTGACCTAATTACTATCATTTTAAAGAAGGATGGGTCAATCTCCATTCAAGATAACGGTAGGGGTATTCCTACCGGTAAGAACGAAACAACCGGAATTTCTACCGTTGATACAGTTTTCACAACCCTTCATGCTGGAGGTAAATTTGATGACTCTGCTTACCACTCAGCCGGTGGTTTGCATGGTGTTGGTTCATCAGTTGTTAACGCTTTAAGTAAATGATGTAATGTAACCGTTTACCGTTCTAGAAAGATTTGAGAATCTAAGTATATTAATGGTGGAAAGATTGATCAACCTCTAAAAGAGGTTGGACCTACTAACCAAACTGGTACAAAGGTTCATTTTAAACCTGATGATACTATTTTTAAAACTGTAGAATTCAATCCTTCTTTAATTAAAGAAAGAGTAAGAGAAGCAACTTATTTGTTTAAAGGACTTAAAGTTGTTTTCAAAGATGAAATCAATAAAACTGAAGATGAATTCATTGCAAATAACGGTATTGTTGAATATGTTGATTACATCAACGAAACAAAAACACCAGTTCACAAAACTGCACAATTTAAAGGTGAAAACAATAAGATTTCAGTTGACATTGCTTTGCAATATGTAACAGATTCGTCCGAAACAATTATCTCTTTTGCTAACTCAGTTAAGACAAAAGAAGGTGGTAGTCATGAAACCGCTTTCAAAACTGCATTAACTGAAACAATCAACGTTTATGCAAGAAAGAATGGTCTTCTAAAAGAAAAGGATAAAAACTTTGAAGGATCTGATGTTCGTGAAGGATTAACTGCTCTAGTTACTGTTCTAGTACCTGAAGCATTAGTTGCTTATGAAGGTCAAACAAAAAACAAATTGTTTACACAAGAAGCTTATGCTGCTGTTAAACAAGTGTTTAGTGAACAATTTGGTTTCTGATTAGAAGAAAACAAAGCTTTTGCAACAAAGATTATTAATAAAGCATTAACAGCAAGAGATGCTCGTGTTGCTGCAAGAAAAGCTAGAGAAGACATTAAGAAGCTTAAAAATAAAGAAAACAAAGCAACATTCCTTTCAGGAAAACTAGTTCCTGCTCAATCTAAAGAAGCAAAGCTAAATGAAATCTTCTTAGTCGAAGGTGATTCAGCTGGTGGTTCAGCTAAATTAGCTCGTGATAAGAAACATCAAGCTATTCTACCACTACGTGGAAAGATTTTAAACGTTGAAAAAGCTAAGTTGTCTGATTTATTAAACAATGAAGAAATTTCAACAATCATTCTAGCTTTAGGTGCTGGTATTAATGAAGATTACAATGAAGAAGCATTAAGATACCACAAAGTGGTAATTATGACTGATGCCGATGTTGATGGTAGCCACATTAGAATTCTTCTATTAACTTTCTTCTACCGTTTCATGAGAAAGCTAATTGAAAATGGGCATGTATATATTGCCTTAGCTCCTTTATATAAAGTTACAAAGAAATCAAATAAGGAATTTGCTTATGCTTGAAATGAACAAGAACTAGATGAATTGAAAAACAAATTTGGTGCTTGTGAAATTCAACGATACAAAGGTCTTGGTGAAATGAATGCTGACCAACTAAAAGAAACTACAATGGCAAAAGAAAATCGAAAGATGATCAAAGTAACCATTGAGGATGCAGCTTTAGCTGAACGTAGAATTTCTACGCTAATGGGTGACAATGCATCGTTAAGAAAAACATGGATCGATGAGAATATCTCATTTGATATGGAGGAATAATTTATGGCTAGTGAAAACAATAAAAATATTCCGATAGAAAATATCATGAGTGAATCATTTGGTGCTTATGCCAAATACATTATTCAAGATCGTGCATTACCAGATGTTAGAGATGGTTTGAAACCAGTTCAACGTAGAATTATCTACGCAATGAATGATTTGAACCTACTTCATACTTTGCCACACAAGAAGTCAGCAAGAACTGTTGGTGAAGTAATTGGTAAGTACCACCCACATGGCGATAGTTCAATTTATGAAGCTATGGTTCGTTTGAGTCAAGAATGAAAGAACAATATATGTCTATTAGACATGCATGGTAATAAAGGTTCAATCGATGGTGATGGTCCAGCTGCTATGCGTTATACTGAATGCCGTTTATCTGCATTTGGTGAAATGATGGCTGAGGGAATTAAAAAGAACACAGTTCCATTTATTCCAAACTTTGATGGCTCAGAACAAGAACCTACGGTTTTACCAACATTATTCCCTAACTTATTAATTAATGGATCAAATGGTATTGCTGCCGGTTATGCAACAAACATTCCACCATTTAACCCTACTGAAGTTGTTAATGCAATAATTGCTAAAATTGATTTTCCAAATTGTCGTATTGATAAGATTACAAATCTTATGCCAGCTCCAGACTTTCCAACTGCTGGTGTAATTTCTGGATTAGATGGAATCACTCAAGCATATAAAACTGGAAAAGGAAAAATCCTTATTGCTGGTGAAATGAAGAAATTAAGTAATAAACAAATTGTTATTACTTCAATTCCATTTGAAACAAACAAATCTGACATTATTAAACAAATTGATTTAGCTAAAGAAAAGACTGCAGCATTATGTATTAACGAAGTTCGTGATGAATCTGATGCAAATGGTGTTTACATTGTTTTAGAAACTAAAACACATGCTAACTTTGATTTTATTAAGAGCTACTTATATAAGAATACAAAATTGCAAACTAGCTTTAACTTTAACATGATTGCAATTAAAGATCGTAAACCAGTGCTACTTGATATCTTCACATTCCTACAATCATTTATTGATCATGCTGAAAATATTATTTTGAAAACTTCAGAATATGATCTAGATAAATCTAAAGCAAGAAGAGAAATAGTTCAAGGATTAATTAAAGCTATATTAATCATTGATGATGTTGTTGCTTGTATTCGTCGTGCAAAAGACAAACAAGAAGCAGTTAATGGTTTAGTAACTAGATTTGGCTTTAGTCAATCACAAGCTGAAGCAATTGTTAATCTACGATTATATCGATTAACTAACACTGATGTTGAAGCATTAAAAAAAGAACTTGATGAATTAAATATGTCAATTGCGACATTAGAAAATTTAGTGAAGTCTAAAGAAGCTAGACTATTATTCCTAAAAACAAAATTAAGAGAATTCAAAAAACTTTATCCACAAGAAAGAAGATCAAAGCTTTCTTATGATGAAGCTCCAGTTGTTATTGATGAATTAGATTTAATTCAAGATAAGAATAGAATCTTTGCTTTCACTGCTGGTGGATATATGAAAGCATTTAGCAATAGAATGTTACTTGCTAATGATCCAAAAGATAACTTTACTAAAGGTAATGACATCATTATTACAGAATATGTTGGTAACTTACGTGACCGGTCATTATTATTTTTAGAAAATGGTGAATGTGCTGTTATTGCTAATAGCAAGATTCCTGAATGTAAGTTCAAAGAAGTTGGCACTCACATTAATAACTTAATTTCTGCTGCGGCTGATGCAAAAGTAATTGCCGCATTGAACGCTGATTATAAACAGGCGGTTAATAAACAACAAGTTATTGTTGTAACACAATCTGGATTAATCAAACGAATTGAATTATCTGAAGTGATAACAAAACGAACTAGCACAATCAACTATGCAAAACTTGATGCCGGCGATAAAGTTGTTTCAGTCTTCCCAATTGACAATGAACAACAACGAATTGTTATTTGTTCAAAACGAGGATATATTAATAGTTATTCAATTGATCAAATTCCATTTGTTAGCAAATCTGCTAAAGGCGTTAAAGCAATGGGGCTTAAAGATGAGGATACAATTTCATCTGCATTCTTATTAGTTGAAGGAATCAACCAAATTGCAGTTGTAACTAACACACAAGTTAAACGTATTGAGTTAGCACAAGTACCTGCTGGTAATCGTACAAATGTCGGTAAAGCTGTTAATACATATATTGCAAACAATAAGATATTCAGCGTATTAAAGGTTATACCTTTGGCTGCAAACTCTTCATTAGTTAAAGTCGATGTTAATGGTGCAAAAGAATTTATGACTGTTGGTAGTTTAAATTACTTAGCTTACGATCAACGTGTTAATGCAGTAGGCACTGAAATTGCTGATTGCAATATTTGAATTAGCAATATTAAAGATAGCGATAAGGCAAATGAGTAAAAAATTAAAAAAGGATAAATTTACATTATTAAATTATTTTCGTCCTAGTATCTTTTTAAAGAACTATGCGAATTTTGATCCTTTTTTATTAAAGGTTAATAAAATTAAACTTTTTATTTGTGACCTAGATAATACATTAGCCCCACATTTTACATATCGTCCAACTAAGACAGCAATTAAGTTTGTTAATGATATTAAAAGTATGGGCATTAAGTTTTATGTTATTTCAAATAACAGAAAATCTCGTGTTGAAAGATTTTGCCAATGAATTAATCCTGATGGATTCGTTTCATTTGCATTAAAACCAATGGTTCACAAGATTAAAAAACTTTTAAGGGATTTAAAAATTAAACCAGAAGAAACATTAATGATGGGTGATCAATTTGTAATTGATATTCTTGCAGCCAATCGAATTGGCTGTAAATCAATTCTTGTTTTACCACTAGTTGATCAAGAAAAAAACAAGTCGCATCGTTTCATAAATTTTCTTGATAAACAAGTTTATTCACGTTTGGAAAGGAAAAATCTTTTAATTGGAAGTAAAAGTTTTGAGAACGATACAAAACTCTTATAATAATTGATACTATGGAAGGGATAAATAAAATTCTAATTTTTGGTGGAGCATTTAACCCTCCACATGTTGGACATTTACATATATTGCAAAAAGCAATAGAATTTATTTCTCCAAGCAAAACGATAGTTTGTGTTGATAAGATTTCTCCATGAAAACATGCTGGACAATTAGCTCCATACTCATACCGTGTAACAATGGTTAATAATTTGTTTAACCCAGTTAAGTATGAAATTTATCCAAACAAAAATAATTTATCTTACACATGCGATATTATTAAAGAAATTTCTGCGCAAAATCCAGATAGCGAACTTTTCTTTTTAGTTGGTCAAGACCAATATGAGATGATAACTACATGGAATAATTATGAAGATATCAATCAACGTTGTACCATTGTATGCTACAAGCGTGGTGGTAAGCCAATATCTAGAATTGATGATAAACATATCATCTTGCCAAATGCTGAGTTTAAATGTTCAAGTTCAGATTTAAGAACAAACTTAAATAAGAATGATGTTGGTGAAAAAAACTTTAATTACATTCGAGATGCTGGTTTGTATATACAAACAAGAGTGGCTTCATATATGACTGAACGTAGATACCAACATACATTAAGAGTATTGGATACAGTTACTAAAATTGCTCAAAGCAATAATTTTACAGATGAAGACATTTTGCGTTGTCAGACAGCCGCATTATTGCATGATATTGCTAAGAAAATGACAGATCAGGAACTTCGTTCAATCATTTCTAATGATGAATTATCTAGTTTCCCAACATATCACTGTGCTCATGGTTTAGCTGGTGCTAGACTGGCATCAAAAGATTTTGGGATTAAAGACCCAATCGTTTTAGATGCAATTGAAAACCATGTTATCTTTAAAGATATTAATTCTAATAACAGAGTAGCTAAGGCATTATTCTTGGCTGACAAGCTTGAACCCGCTAGAACAGAAGCTGATATTCCAGGCAGACAACAATTATTTAGTGAATCACTATTTAACTTGGAAGCAACTTTTGAAAAAGTGTACAAACTGAATGGAGCTAAATACTAATGATCGGTTTAATTGCTGCAGAAAAATCTGAAACTGGTAACTTAGTTAAGGCAATCCAAGCTAAGATTATTGAGTTTAATGGGGTTAGATATTACATCGGTAATATAAATGGAAAACAAGTTGTTGCTTGCTTTTGCGGGATTGGTAAAACCAACGCTGCAATGACAGCAACAAATATGATTATTAATTTTGGTGTTGATAAGATTTTTAACATTGGATTATGTGGATCATGTAAAACAACAATTAAACCTGGATCAACAATTATTGCTGACAATCTACAATATAGTGATGTCGATTTAACTGCCTTTAATTATCAATTAAATCAATTACCGGAAGAACCCCTTCGCTACGAAGTTAAAAGGGAATATATTAATTACTTAAAATCCATTATTGATGAATCAATTGTTGGTACCGTTGCTACTGCTGATGCTGTTATTTCAATAAATAATATTGAATTATTTCCAGCACTAGTTGATAAAGATATACTAGGTTATGATATGGAAGCTACAGCTATTGCACAGGTTTGCAAACATGCAAATGTTGATTTCTTAGCTGTTAAATTAGTATCAGATAATATTACTTTTGATACTAACACACATGGTCAATACAATACTAACTATAAGTCTCTTGCAAAGAAGATTGAAGGTATCAGTCTTAAAGTTTTAGAATATTATTCTAAATAAAATAATATATATTATTAATACTATGCCTATATATAATCTATATATTATTTATGGCAAACAAAAAAACAAAATCTAAAGCTATAAAGTCAGAAACAGATCCTGATTATAAGCTAATAGAGGAAAAAGCTGAAGAATCTAATACTAAGAAAAAGAAAGGGTTCTTCACTGCAAGAAAAGTAGTCTTAATAACTTTTTTCACTATTATTGCGATTGCAATTGTTGTTTGTACAATAATGTTTATTACACCAATTCAATGAGATAAATTAGGCCAAACCATTGCAAGTGGTTTTGTAACAAAGATTGGTATTTTATGATTCATATTATTGTTGTTTTATTTTTTCTATGCAATATTCACGAACTATGCAACGTTATGATTAAGAATTAGAAAATTTGGTTATAAAATACCTCAGTGAGAATATTGATTATATGCAGCTGCTACTTCTTTTTTAAGAGCCGTTACTCCCCCATTATTTTCTGACCCTTATACAATTTTTTGAATGAAGACTCATGGAATATCAACTTCAAGGGCAACTAGTTTAATATTTTCAAACACTTTAGTTTGACAAATTATTCAATTTACTGTTACATTCCCTTCATTTGTAATGGTCTTAATCTATCGTGATAGTATGTTGCACACAGGTTTAGTAAATAACTGGGAATATGTCTTAGCATTTTCATTATTGTGTGCTGGTGTTATTATTGATGTTTTTTCAATTGCATTTATGGTGATGTTAAACTTATCTAAAAAAATGCATTCAGGAATGTCTAAGATTTTTAACTGAACAAAGAAGAAACTTCATATGAAGTATCATAGTAAAGCTGAAATTGAAAAGAAATATAAAGAACAAGCAACAATTAAACGTGATTTCATAAATTCTATGAAGGATTGAAAAACAACAATATTGGTGTTTATTACTTTTATAGTTAATGAAATAGTTTTATATTCTGCTGTCGTATGAGCTCTATATTTTGTTAAGAATGTGGAATACATTTCTGAGAATATTACTCAAAATTATGTTGTCACATTTAACTTTGGTTGAGCTTTTAATTGCGCCAATGTTACTTTCACTGCGATTAGATTAGCATTCTTAATTCCTGGCGGTGAAGGTGCACAACAATGATTGCTATCTAGATTTCTTGTCCGATTAGGTTCTCCAACTTTTGAGCCAACTCCAACAGAAGACATTAAAAATTCAATACAACATATCGTAGTTAATAATGGAATTTTGGTTTGAAGAACATTTGGCAATTATTTATCGGCTTTATTTGGTTTTGGTGCTATCATTGGCTTAACTATAAAACAAACTAAACAATATAAAAAGAATAAATCTTTGGTAGCTGAACATGAATAAGGAAATAAGAATTATTGGATGCGGAATTTCTGGCGCAACATTAGCTAATATATTAGCTAATAACGGTTGGCATGTAACGATTTATGATATGAATAATTTTGTTGGTGGCAATTGTTATGATGGTAAAAATAAGGCTGGAATTCTAGTTCATAATTTTGGTCCACATATATTTCATACAAATGATAAGGGCGTTTATTCATTTGTAACTAAATTTGCAAAATTAAATAAGTATGTTAACAAGGTTTTAGTCAGTGTTAAAGGAAAATTATTCCCTTTGCCTATTAATTTTAAGTCAATTGAAGTGATAATGGGCACAAAAGGAAGCGTTATCATTAAGACTTTAAAAAAAATATTTCCAGACAAAAAGAGCATTTCATTGTTTGAACTGAGAAAAGTAGATGACAGAAATGTTCAGCATTTTTTAGATTGAATATCTAAAAATGTTTATTTTAATTATTCTGCGAAAATGTGAGGAATGAAGTTTAATGAAATCAATCCTGATACTATTAATCGAGTAAAAATTGTTTTATCGTACGACCATAATTACTTCCCTGATGACAAATATCAAGGTTTGCCAATTGGCGGATATTCAAAAATGATAAAACGAATGTTAGATCATAAGAACATAAATGTTGTATTAAATTCAAATGCATTAGATCATTTAACATTTGATAAAAATAATATAAGATGAAATACAAAAGTAATATCTTGCCCTATCGTATATTGTGGGCCCTTAGACGAACTATTAGATTATAAATACGGTATGCTACCATATCGCAGTTTGAATATTAAATTTGAAACACATAAGATAAACAAATACCAAAAGACTGCTGTTGTCAACTACCCAGCTCATCCTAAGATGACGAGAATAACAGAATATAAACAAATGACATTTCAAAGCAAAAATAGGATAACAACAATTTCTAAAGAATACCCAGGTCAATTTGATTTGAAATCAAAAATTTTTAGACAAAGATATTATCCAATTATTTCTGAAAATAATTTGATACTTTATAACAGATATTTGAAATATTTTAGTAAATTCAAAAATTTTATTCCATTAGGCCGCTTAGCTCAATATAAGTATTTTGATATGGATGATGCAATTAAACAAGCATTAGACCTAGCAAAGAGGTTAAACCATGCGTAAGTTTGAGCAAGAAAGAATTAAAACCTTTGGCTTAGCATCAAAAAATTTCACTCATGAAATTCCAGTTGTTTGTGTTGAACCTAAACACTTAACAGATGAATCTGTTATTTTTATATTTAATGGTGGCATTGGTAATTCTATCCCATCATGTCTATACATGGATAACATTGCATACGATAACAATTATTTTGTTACATATGAAAAAGCAGGTCATAATGACAACAAGAACAAACCATCACAATTTAAAAAGATGTATCTAACTGAATTAGATGATGTTGTTGATTGGACAAAACAACAATTCCCAACAAGAAAGATTTATTTGTTAGGTGAATCTTGAGGAACGGCTATTAACTTTTTGTATTACAAAGATCATTGTAATAAAGTAGATGGCGTTGTTGGCTGGAACATGCCATTCAAGATTGTTAATCCAGAAAAAAAGACAGCAAAACAAATGTATTCTATTGTATGGCGTGAAATATTAACATTCTTATTTAATGTTGAATGCCAATTACCGGTTGTCCAATCAAGTCAAGATAAATTTAGTCATGACCCATTATTTGGACGTTTACTAAACATTGTTCCACCATCTAAGAGAAATACAAAAATAAATCTTTCAGTTTGAAGATTTATGAGACCTTCTTACCGTTTTGTTTGTCAGAACGGAAAAAATCCAAAATATAACTTTATGTATATCCAATCTGGCGAAGATGTTATGGCAAAATGAAGTGCTATTAAAAAGATTGCAAAAAAGTCTGATGAGAACCACTTTTTTGAGTTACCAACAGGATATCATGTATTATCAATGGAACCAAAAGAATCAATTGATTTGTATAACAAAGTATTGGAGTTTATAAAACGATAGTATGAAAACATTTTCAATCATTACCCCAGTTTATAATGGACAAGAATATATTGCTAATTGCATTAATGCAATTGCTAATGCAAATTATGATTTAACGAAGATTGAACATATCGTTGTTGATGATGGTTCAACTGATAACACAAAAAAGATATGTGAAGAACTATCAAAAAAGTATCCCCATGTAAAATTTTATTCAAAAACTAATGGTAATTGGGGGAGTGTCATTAATTATGTAAAACATAACAAACTAGTCCATAATGATTACGTAATTGTTTGTGATGCAGATGACTTAATAATACCTGATGCTTTTAAATATGTAAATAATAAAAATGATGATGCTGATATTTTTTGTGGGGCATTTAAAATTCAAAATTCAAAAGGAATAAAATTAAAAATGTTCCCATATATTTTCTTAGCTAAAAGAAATTTTGTAAAAACTGAAAAAAAGTTTTATATATCTAGATATTTAGTCCCTAATTGTGTTTATTTTAAAAAGAATGTTTTTTACAACATCGGCGATCTAAAAGAAAAAATTATGTACCAAGATGTAATTTTATTTGCTGAATTATATAAGCATTCACACAAAGTACGATTTACCAAAAAAGCCTTATCAATATATTGGAGAGGTAGACCTAATAACACAATGAGTCAAATAGCATCACCAAAAGCTATTGCTTCATTAGAGTCAAATATTAAGTATTATTCAGATAATGATTTAATTGAACCATTTTCTTTACAGGTAATGTTTTTAACACCTGTAAGACACATTGTGAAAAAAAAGAAAGAGAAAGTTATTTTTCACCACAAACCTAAATTTTCTTCATATCCTTGGTATGTAAGAGTGTTTGTATGAATGCTATATATTATTATTGCAAAAAAATATATTAAAATAGTATAGATAAAATGAAAACATTTTCAATCATTACTCCAGTTTATAATGGACAAGAATATATTGCTAATTGCATTAATGCAATTGCTAATGCAAATTATGATTTAACGAAGATTGAACATATCGTTGTTGATGATGGTTCAACTGATAACACAAAAAAGATATGTGACGAGCTAGCTAAAAAATATTCGCATGTAAAGTTTTATTCTAAAGAGAATGGTAACTGAGGTAGTGTTATTAACTATGTTAAGAATAAACACTTAGCAAATAATGATTATGTTGTCCTTTGCGATGCAGATGACATTATTCTCCCTGATGCCTTCAAAATAGTTAATGAAAAGAATGATGACTGTGATCTATTTGTTTCAAGTTTTTATCGTTGAAATGGCAAGAAAAGAAAAATTAAAATTTTTCCTTACTTCTTTTTATTTAAAAAGAATTTATATAAGAAACATAAATGACACTATTACACATCCTTAATTGTTCCCCAATCAGGATGAATGAAGAACTACATCTTTTATAGTGTAAAGGATCTAAAAGAAGGTGTTGCATATCAAGACACTGTCTTGTTTACACAAGCATTTCTAAATTCTAATCACGTTCGTTACACAACTAAAACAACATCATTATATTGATGTGTTCGTCCTGGCAACTCAATGAGTGAAAGCAAAGCTGATCAAGGTTTGGGTAAATTAGTGTCTAATTTTGATTTCTACGCAAAAAAACAATGAATCCATCCATTTGTATATTACGTAATGGGATTGAAGAAAATTAGAAAGTATTTAAAGAAAAATAATCGTAAATATGATTTTGGAAAGCAAAAAATGAATTTTAGTGGTTTTCCATTCTATATTCGCCCAGTGCTTTGATTCTTATATTTAACTTTAGTTAAAAAATTTATAAAAAAATAGGAAGCCCCTATTTTTTTCTTTCTGATTGCCAAATTTTATAATCTGCATCAAAGACAAACACTTTTAAATGTTTGTGAACATTTTTGACATCTCATTGTTTAATTTTATCTCAGAATGGCCATCCTCTTCATCGGTTACAAAAATGCTTAATGATATCGCCAGTATAAATCTTTTCAGATTGACGATTGTATTTAAAGTCATCACCTGGAAAGTATTTATATTTGGTTGCAGCTTTATTCAAAGCTGTCTGATCAGCTCATTTATAGTTATGTGTGTTTAATTCAACAATTGCTTTATCAAATAATTTAGTTTTTTTGCAAACATCAACATTAAAGAGAATTACACCAGCATTAAAAGTATTTTTAGTTAAAGTATTCCTAAATCACCAATTATGACTGGCACGGAATTCTAAGTCTTTAACATCAATGTTATAAAGTTTGCTAATATCTCCACAAGCCATTGTGTCAGAATCTAAATACAGAACCTTACCTGATAATTGATTAAATTTATCAATTAATAATCTTAGACATGTATATGGTGTAAACTTAGTAGCTACATTTTCAACCGTTGTCAAATATTTTTGAGCTTGTTTTGTACAATCAATAATTTTAAATGATGATTTCAAATTATATTTCTTAACCATCATATCTATAATTTTTCCATGACTTTTAGTCATCTTAGTATACTTTTTCCCAACACTTTCAAAATCGGCAGTTAATAAGTAAAATTGAATAGGTTTAGTACACCTTCTTACAATAGATAAAATTGATAGGTATAACCCATCAAAGTACCCATCATTACATGCATAAACAATTTTGATCATCTTACTTTGTTGATGTTAAGAAATTAACAACTTTTTTAATATTGTTGTTTGGACAAACAACACTGACAATATCACCAATTTTAAATTGAGTGTTTTGCTTAATAGGGAAAATAATTTCGTCTTTTCGTTGAATAGAAATAATTAGAGTATCTAAATTTTCTTTCATTTTTAAAGAGAAAACGTTTTTGTGGAGAATGTCTGGATTAGTAATTACAGATTTAATTCAACAAACTTGTTTGTTAATAGCTGTAATATCAGCACCAAGGTTGTAAACTAATTGAATAGCTAGTTTATTAGCTACTTCAGTTTCTGGAGTAATTACATTAGTAATACCCATAGTTTTTAAAACACGTTCGTGTGTTTGGTTCTTTGCACGAGCAATAACGTTTTCACAACCTAATTGTCGTAAGTTAGCACAAATCATAATTGAGCTTTCAATTTCAGATGTACCAACAATAATAGTGTTAACATTCTTAACACCACAGTCAGCTAATGCGTTAATATCTGTTGCATCAGCTTTAATAACAATTTCGTGTAAACGAGAAATCTTGTCACAAAGGTTGCTATCACTTTCAACAACCATAACACGTTTTCCTAATTCATTTAATTGGTCAGCAACTTGAGCACCAAATCGACCATAACCAATTACACAGTATTCTACTTTTGCCATATTTTCTCCTCAATACTTATATATATTATACAAACTTATTTACGCTTTAGAATGCGGGCGATACGCTTTTTATATACCTCAACCCCTGGTTGATCAAATGGGTTAAGACGTAATAAATAAGCACTGCACATTGCCGCAAAACATAGTCACATGTATAGATAACCAAAATGGTATGCATCTTGTCTATCAACATAGATAATTAGGTTATTAACTTTGCCTTCTTCATTATGAGCTTGCACTGTTGATAGCATAGCTACTTCATTTAAATATGATAGTTTTTTACCATTCAAATATTTTAATGATGGTGTATCAACATAAACTGTACTATCAATGATTGGTTCTTTAACATATAAAGTTGTTTCAAAGAAGTTTCTAGTACCTTCTTGAAGGTATTGTCCCATTGAGTGCAAGTCTGTAGTAAATAATGAAGTTGAAGGATATAAAGCTTTGTGGTCTTTTCCTTCAGATTCACCAAACAATTGTTTTCAAACTTCAGTCATCATATGTAAACCTGGGTCATAAACAATAAAGTTTTCAATGCTATATCGTTGGAAGCTACGGAAGTAGTTTCGGTAACAAGCATATTTAAATGCACTATTATTCTTAATTTTTCTTGTTTTAAGATTTTTTGCTGCATCTGAAGCACCACGAATGATTGCTTTGTAGTCAAGATCTAGCAAGATGAATAAAAACATTCCAGCGGGTGTTAAGGCTGAATAACGACCACCAATGTTATTAGGAATAACAAATGATGCTCATTTATTCTTTTCTACTAACTTGCGAACATTACCTTTTTCTTTATCAGTAACAGCAGCAATTAATTTATTAGCTCTAGCTTCACCAACATTTTTAATTAATTGTCGGTGGAATAAACCAAATGCTACAGCAGGTTCAAGTGTAGTACCAGATTTTGAAATAACAATGATGCCAAAAGGGTCTTTATTTAAACTACGTAGTAGACTAGTAATGTAATTATGATTAAAGTTATGAGCAAAATAAACCTTGAAGTTCTTTTTACCAAAATCAGAACGTAGTCAGTTCATGCCGGCTTTAATTCCTAAATAGCTTCCACCAATACCAATAACTACTACTTTTCTAATTTTTGACTTCTTTCATTCATTAGCAGTAGCAATCATTTTATTGATTTCATTTTGTGGGTAGTTTTTGACATAGTCAATTCAACCAGTCATTTCCATCCCTTTAGCTTTACCTTTTTTAAGACGTTTATAAATACGGCTAACCCTAGGTTGGTATAGACGGTAAATTGCTTTGTCAGAAACAGACCAATTGGTATATTTCGTATCAAGTTTAATCATAATTACCTCTTTGTTATTATACTACACTAAATACATACATTTATGTATGTATTTTCATTGTTATATAATTTAAGAATATGAATACTCAAAAAACATTTAATACCACTCAAACTGCTAACAAATCAGTTCGAAATAGTTTGGTTGAATTCATGCGATTTTTCTTCGCAATGTGTGTTCTTATTGGACATGGTTTCTTTCCATGAGCAGAAACAGCTTGACACCCAATTTGTCACACACCAGTAGAATGCTTCTTTATTATTTCTGGTTGATTCTTTATGTCATCTTTTGCTAAAGGTGTAGCAAAATATGGACAATATGGTCCATTTAGGAGCTTTTGAAGATTGTTTAAGGATAAGTTTGCAGGTTTATTCTTTCCAATAATTATTCCATGTTTCATTTGCTTACAAGTTGGATTCTGATACGATGTTGCAAATGGCGGAATGAGTATGTTATGATTCATGCATGACTTAGCATTAGTTTTCATGATTCTATATTTAACATACTACCGTCATGTATATCGTCGTAAAAGCATGAAAGAATTTAATATTGCTTTAGCAATTATTTGTGGTGTTACAACTCTATTGAGATTTATTACTATGCCATTATTAAATGATATGGCTTTGCCTTGCTGCCGTGCCTTGTCAACTATTACTTTTGCAATGCTATTTTGCCAAATTCCAAAGATTAAAGGCAAAAAGGCATTATTAATATTCTTAACCATCTTATTCTTGATAATTAATATCTTTGCACAAATCGCACCAATTACTGATGTTTTCTTATGAAAACTTCAAATTCGATATGCATTTGCATATTTGTTATTCACACCATTCTTATACTTTGCTTGTCAAGTATCATTTAAATTTAAGCCATTTGATTACTTAGGAAAAATAAGTGGTCCTATTTATTACTACCAATCAGTTAACTACTTATTCTTGTCATTAGAAATTGCAACAGGTGTAGCTTTCTTTGGCAATATGTGGTTCCTATTCTTCTTGCCAATTGTTTTAGCAATCATTGACGACGGAATAAGAAGAACTAAAAATTATATATATATATATAAACATCGATATTCACCAGTTCCGGGTAAGTCATTTGAAGAACATGAAAGATTGTGTGCTAAGTTTGAGCAAAAGAAAGGTTCAATCTGAATTATTCATGCAATCACAATTTTGTGCATAACAGCATATCTTGTAATTTGTGGAATAACAAGTTTTACAATGTACATGATAAAAGCACCAGGCTGAGAAAATTGATGATGATTAGTCCCTGATGCAGAAGGAATGCAATTTAGTACCTTTGGTAAAATCGCTCTAACATGTCTAAGTGGTGTATTCATTCCTTTATTCTTCTCACTTAATATTGGTTTAGTCCTAAAAGGACGTAAAAAATACCCTTTAAACAACCCAACTTATAAAAATATATAATGATAGTATGAACGATACTATTCTTAATAGACTTTTGTCCCACATTCAATCAAAAGGGATAATTGTCTCTGATGTTAAACGATTGAACAAATATATTGTTAATGGTAATTACAATAGGGTAATGAAGCCATATTTGAAATTATTAGAAAATCAATCTTTTGGTAATTTACAAATAACTACTGATGATTTATTAAATCTATATGAATTAGATAAGAAAATATCTATTTTATTCCTTGATCACTTACTTGAAATTGAAAAGAGATTAAATACGCAAATAGCTTATATTATCGAAGATACATATCGTATTTATGATGGTTGTTTATTCTCTCGTGATAAAGATTTTTTAAAACATCAAATCTTTTCAAATTCTAGTAGTAGTTTATGTGGTGTTGGTTTTGATCAACTTGTAAACAAGATGACAAAATATGCACACATTAACCCTAATACAAATTCATATGAAAATGTTTCTAGAAACAATTTGTATTTAAAATGAAAAACATGTCCATTAGATGCATTATGTTTGACCTGAACATTCTCAACTACTGTTTTAGTTTATTTTGCTTTAAATGATCAATTAAAGAAGAAAGTAGTAAAGTTCTTCCGTCTTTCACCAAATAAGGTTTCAGCTTTTGATGATTTGATCAATAACTTCTTATCATTAAGGAACTTAATCACTCATAACAATGTTATGTTTGTTAATATGTTGGATTTACAAGACCAACAAATGGTAAAAAACTATAATGATGTCTTTGGGGCAAAGAAGCAGTTCCTAGATTTCTATGACTTTGCAATCTTGCTTGAATACTTTAGCAATATCCCAACATTGTTTGAAGACTTAAAACGAACAGTAGAAATGTTTGACTTTAGTCCAAGATTGAAGATGATTATCAACCGTTTATTGATGGGCACTAAAGGATCTAACAATGAGTAAATTGTTATACAAAACAAAATATTTATCTTTGTATAAAACAAAGCAGGGTTTTATTTATGCACAACGTCGTGGACAAAATTCAACAGCTATTCTATGTTTTAAAAAAGTAAAGAATGATTATTTATTTTTAATCAGATATCAACCATTGCCAGTTGTAAATACTGTTCCTCATTTAAAATGAGATGATTTATACGCTTGTCCAATAACTGGTTCAATTGAAGATAACCAATCACCATTAGATAATGCTATTTGTGAAATTTATGAAGAAGCAAATATTAAAGTTACTAAAAAGAATTTAGTAGCTGGTAGCTATTGTGTATCTTCAACACAAATGAATGAAACTGTATTTAACTTTCTATTTGACGTTACTAATTGTAAAACAGTTAAAAAGCATCAAGGCGATGGTTCAATTTTTGAGAATGTATCAGTTAATAAGTGGTTAACTTATAAACAAGTTAAGAAAATTCTTTTAAACGATAATCATCAAATTTATTTATCATCATTACAAACATGTTTAAACTTGTTTGAAACATATTATGGGAAGATTAAGAACAAACACTAAAGCACCATTATTAATAAAATATTTTATTAATTATTGTGATTTAAATGATTTGCCTTTGAGTAAAAAAACTATCCATATGGAAATTGGAAGCGGCAAAGGAGATTTTTTAATTCAACTAGCCCAAACCAATCCAAACATTACATATATCGGCATTGAAAAATATTCAACAGTAATATTAAAAGCATTAAAAAAGATTAAAAGAAACAATCTTAAATTAAATAATTTATATTTTTGCTGTGCTGATGCTAAAGATTTGGCTTTCAATAGAAAGATTGATAAGCTATATTTAAACTTCTCTGATCCTTGACCAAAAAAACGTCATGCGAAAAGAAGATTGACATCTCCTAACTTCTTAGATTTATATAAGAAGATTTTAAAACCAAAGGCAATCATTGAATTTAAAACCGACAATGACGGACTATATCAATATAGTCTAGAAGTTTTACAATCAAAAAAAGACATTAAAGTCTTATATCATACTTCAAACCTATATCAAAACTTAAAAAACAAATTTAATTGTGATAATGTTCAAACTGAATATGAAAAGAAATTTGTTACCCTAGGTAAAAACATTAATAAGATTGTCTTTTCATTTTAAGTGCTTTATTAATTTATAATATTAATATAAGAAAGGACCATATATGGCAAACTCAACCGGAACATACAATAAAATGGCAAAATGATTTAAATGATCAAGTTTATTCATTTTGTTAATTCCAATTGCTAATGCAATACTTGAAATTACTGCATTAGTAATGTATCAACAACCAGACGGGCCAACTGTCTGAGCTGACACAATCGCTAAACTAGAAAAAGCTTATGTTATTCTAGTATACATTCTATTAGCATTATCAGTAGTATGAATAATTCTAAACATTATTCTATTCTTAACTGCTGGTACTGTAAAAGAAAAAGCATCACCTACAGGAATTAGAATAGGATTATTCTTTTCATTCGTGCTAGTATTAGCACCTGAAATTTTAGCTCTAATCTTCTACTATATACCTGAAACACGACCAGATGAATTTGCAAAACAAATTTTATTGATCGTGATGCCAGCAATTGTAGCAATAGGTTATGTAGTTGGTTTCTGCTGCGCTAAAAAAGCGGTAAAGAACACTCTTTAATCTTAGATTAACGAATATAAAAAGATTGGGTCAAACCAATCTTTTTATTTTATCATTTTACCATTTAAACTGAATAGACTTGAACCCGTAATTTTAACTTGAACAAAGTCACCGCATTTAGCCTTACCAGTAAAGTTAACTACCTTTCAATTATGACTATAACCAGTTAGAGTTGTTGGGTCATTTTTGCTTGGACCATCAACTAAAACTTCTAATGTTTTACCAATGTATTTATTATTATTTCACTTTGAATATTTGCGCACCAATTTGTTCAATTTATCAAGACGTTTTTGCTTAGTTTCGTAGCTAATTTTATCAACTTCTGCAGCAGCAGGAGTGCCAACTCTTGGCGAGTAGATAAAAGTATAAGCATTATCAAATTTTACCTTCTTATAAAGCTTAATTGTTTGGTTAAAATCTTTTTCAGTCTCATTAGGAAAACCAACAATTAAATCGGTTGAAATTGTACAATTTGGGATGGTTTTTCTAATTTGCTTAATGTAATTAAGATAAGTAGTAATTTTCATTCCACGATTCATTCTTTTTAGAATAGTTTCTGAACCAGATTGAATTGGTAAATGGATGTATGCCATTAGGTTAGGATATTTAGCAATTATCTTAATGATTTCAGGGTTAAAATTTCATGGATTGCTAGTAGCAAAACGGATGCGTTCAACACCTGTTTTTGCAACATCTTCTAATAAGTTAACAAAGAAATAATTCTTATTTAAATCGATACCATAAGAGTTAACATTTTGCCCTAACAAAGTGATATCTTTATAACCCTTTTTCTTTAGAAATAGAACTTCATTCAAGATATCATTTTTATCTCTTGAACGAATTGTTCCACGAGTATATGGGACAATACAATATGAACAGAAATGATTGCAACCATACATGATATTCACTAGTGCTTTGTGTTTACTTTCACGATAATCAGGAAGGTTTTCTATTACATCCCCTTCATGACTATAAACACGAATTATTTGTCTTTTATATTTATAAACATTTTCAAGAATAGCAGGTAATTCATAGATGTTATGTGTACCATGAATAAAGTTAATATTTCGGAAGAATTTTAAAACTTCTGGAATAGTTTTTTCTTGTTGTGGCATACAACCACATAAGCCAAAAACCAAGGTAGGTCTTTTCTTTTTTAAAGCTTTTAATGCACCTAGCATGCCAAAAGCCTTATCTTCAGCATTTTGTCTGATAGCACAGGTGTTTAAAATCACTAAATCAGCTTTCTTTCAATCATTTGATTGAATAAAGCCCATAGCTATTAAAATTCCTTTGATTGTTTCACTGTCTCTTTCATTAGCTTGACAGCCATATGTTCGAACAAAAAATGTCTTATTTTTACCAAGAGTTTCTTGTTCTTTCGTTAAGGTGAATAAATTATTTAAATATTGAATTTGCTTACTACCACGATTTCTTGCTTTAGCAAGACTTGGTAGAACATTTTCCAACTTTATAATTTTTTCCTTCATATTATTAATATTTTATACTATAATCTATAAAACATATTATTATGAAAAAACTATCACTATTGAAGAAAATAGGTTTAGGTACTGTTACAGCTATTTCTACTGCTGTTCCATTATCATTAATCACAAGTTGTGGCAATGTTAAAGGTATTCAAACAGCCTTTATTTCTGCTGATAATTTACATGCTTCATCTTTAGAAAAATTACAAACACAATCTATTGGTAGAGATGAAATTTTATTAGGATCAAAGAGATTCTTTGATGGAAACTACTTCTTATTTGTTGGAAGCAATATTTTTCCATCTACTGCAGCTTTCTTCACTGGTGACAAAAGTGGCTATCCATCTGTTGATGTTGAAACATGAAAAACTGATTATGCTACTAGCTCATTTTTAAGTATTGATGCAATGCGAGCATGTGGTAGTGGTAAAGTTAAAACCAATTTTGGTTTTGTTGCTTACATTGATGACTTTGATTTAAAATTCTATGATAACAACAACCACCAAATTTGTATTTGTAATAGCGCAAGTAATCCTTGAGACATTAAGCAAAAAGTGGGCCCATTTGATAAATGAACTGATGACCTAATTACTCAAACTAAAAAGTTCATGGACAAATTAAAAGATGAAGGGGCTAGATTACCTGATGGAACTTTAGTTGATTATGAATGAGATGATGAATCTGTAACTAAAGATGACTACATTCGTCAAGACCAAAAAGCTAAAGATTATCGTGCTTTATGTCAAAGAGGATTAGACTTCTTCCCAACAACTGATGATCGTAAGATCACATTTGATACAGGTGACGGAAATACAAAGAGTTTAATGCTTATTTACAAAGATGGACGTTTACAAGAAATTGTAGATATTCCTGTTGATGCATATACTGGTACTGATGACAATTTTAAAGAAACTACAAACTTATTTGGTGCTATCAATAAGTATTACTGAATTGAAGAGGAAGATGATCCAGAACCAACTCCTCCAGAACCAGAACCAACACAATTATAATGACTAAAAAGAAACAAGAAATTTCTACAAAAATAACCAAAGTTACTTTGGTTATTTATTGTTTAATAATGGTTGTTACTTTAATAGCTTTTGTTATTATATCTGGACTATTAAAAGACTTTAGTTATTTATATGGTTTTTTGCTTTGTTTAGGACCAGGTTTAGCCTTTGTTTTTATTAGCTTTTTGTTACCAATTTCAAGCCTTGTTTCTGCTAAGGCAGGCAAGGGTGTTATTGCTCTTTATGTTATTGCCTATGTTTTGAAATATGCTGCCATTATTGGCATCCCATTTATTGGGCTAACTTTTCATGAACATTTTAACCGTTGAGTAATGCTAGGAACTACACTTGTTGCCCCTATAACTGTTATTATTAGTAAATTTATTTTTGCTAACATAGTTAGCAAAAGTGCTAAAAAAAGCTAAAAATAGTATAAAATTTGAGTATGAGTGATTGACAACCTCTTAGTATAAGACCACAAATATTTTCGATTGTTGTAGTAGCAGTCATCATTTTAATTTTTTGCTTGGTTTATTACAAAAAATCAAAAAAGCTAAAAGCTAACGAAGCCCCATCAGGTTATGTGTTAGCTGTTGAGGTTTATGTTTCATACTTTCGAACAATGATTCATGAAATATTAGGACCGAAGTTCGATAAGGTGACACCATTATTTCTCTTCATTTTCACATACATTCTTGTTTCAAACGTTATTGGTGTCTTTGGTCTTGAAAACCCAACTGGATCTTATACCGTTACTTTGTCAATGGCTTTAATTATGTACATTGGAGTATGAGTTGTTGGTTTTAAATTCCAAAAGCTTTCATACTTAAAAAACTTCTGTCTTAAGATTAAGACGAAAAAGGGTAAACAAATTCCAGTATTTATTAACCCACTAGAAGTTATGAGTAACATTGCCCCATTAATTTCAATGTCATTCCGTCTATGGGGTAACATTACTGCCGGATCAATCATCATTACATTGTGATTCTTCTTTACAAACTGAGTATGAAGAAATGTTCCAATTCTTGGAACAATCAACATTCTTGGTGGTTTGACAGGCGCACCAATTCGGGCATATTTCGATCTGTTGTCTGGTTTAATTCAAGCACTAGTATTTACAATGCTGACAATGGTATATTGGACATTGGCTAAAGGTGATGATGAACAAATAAATCCACGGGTTTCAGTTGTGGCTAACACTAACCCAATGCCTAATATAAAATAAATATATTAATATATAAATGAATAAAAAGTCATAAAAAAATATATACTTAAAATGTATATATTTTTTTAAAAGGAGAAAAAGTATGGATAGTGCATTTTTAGGTGCAGGTATTGCTGCCCTTGGTACATTAGGTACTGCTATCGGTCAAGGTTATGCTGCTGGTAAGGCTGTTGAAGCTGTAGCTCGTAACCCAGAAGCTGAAAGCAAAATTAGAACGACACTAATCGTTGGTGACGCAATTGCTGAAACATCAGCAATTTACGCATTGATTATTGCGATTCTATTAATTTTCGTAGCTCCAGGACAAGCTTAGGAGTTAATGATGGAAGTACAAAATTCAAAAACTAAAAGATCTTTAGTGGTATGCCTTATCGTAACGATAAGTGTTTTACCATTTTTGTTGACTTTAAGTTCTTGCAACCCTGGTATTGAAGTTGTTGAAAATTTACTTCCAAATCTATGAGTTTTCTTAACTCATATTATTGCAGCAGTAATCTTAGTTGTTGTAATGACTTGATTGGTTTGAAAACCAACTAAGAACGCATTACAAAAACGTCATGATTACATTGCAAAAGAAATTGCTGATGCTCAAACAGCTAAAGAAGCTGCAACCATTGAACTTAATGAAGCAAATCAATTAAAAGTCAATGCGATGAGTCAAGCAATGTCAATCACAACTGAAGCAAAAGCTGAAGCTTTTACAATCATTGAAAAAGCAAGATTGGAAGCTAAGCAAACTGCAAATAAGATTGTGACTGATGCAAAAGAAGATGTTGAAAAACAAAAGCGTGATGCTAAAGCAAACGCACAAGATAACATCATTAACATTGCCTTTAATGTTGCGGAAACTGTTTTAAACAAACAAGTAAACCAACAAGACAAAGACAAATATGTTGATGATTTGTTAAAAACAATTGAGGAAGATCTAAAAGATAAATAATGCAGGCTGCTAATCAAGTGTTGTCTTATGCAAATGCAATCTTTGGGATTGCAAAAGATAAACCAACACAAGAAAAATACTATATGCAAATTGCGGCATTGGATTCAATGAATGTAACCAATCCTGATTTTTATCGTATATTAGCAAGCCGATTTATTGATAAACAAGAACGTAAAGATCTTGCCATGACCGTTCTAACTGGTTATGGTTTTGAACAAAAAGTAATATATTGAGTGTGAACCATTATTGATAATAATGCTTATCACAAATTCCACTATATTGCAATGCTTTGTCGAGAATTGTATCACGACTTATTCAACATTACTCGTGTGAAGATAACTTCTGCTAACGAGTTAAGTGAACACAACATAGATAAGATCAAAGATTTCTTTGAAAAGAAGTTAAATCGAAAGATTGACGTTGAATGACACATTAAACCAGACTTAATTGGTGGTTTAAGAATTCAAGTAAACAACAAGACATATAACAACACATTCAAATCTAAATTAGATTTATTAAAGAAAGAATTAGTTTCTAGAAGGGATTAATTATGGCAACTAAAACAGATTCATTTGCTGCGTTAATAAAAGCAAAGATAGAAAAATACTCAACTAAGATTAAGCAAGACGAGGTTGGACGAGTAATATCCGTTGGTGACGGTATTGCTTTAGTATCCGGTCTTGAAAAAGCAATGCTTAATGAATTAGTTGTTTTTGAAAATGGTACCAAAGGTATGATTCTAAACCTTGAAGCAGAAACGCTTGGTATTGTTTTATTAGGTAAGTATGACAACATTGCTGAAAACTCACTTGTTAGTCGTACTGACAAAGTTGTCTCTGTCCCTGTTGGTGACCAATTATTAGGTCGTGTTGTTGATGCAATTGGACAACCAATTGATGGCAAGGGTGCAATTGATTCAAAAGAGCTAATGCCAATTGAAAAGATTGCTCCTGGTGTTATTACTCGTCAATCAGTTGATGCTCCACTTGAAACAGGAATCTTATCAATTGATTCAATGTTTCCAATTGGAAAAGGTCAAAGAGAATTGATCATTGGAGATAGACAAACAGGAAAAACAACAATTGCTATTGATACTATTCTTAACCAAAAAGGTAAGAAAGTTAAATGTGTATATGTAGCAATTGGTCAAAAACGTTCAAGTGTAGTACACATTCATGATGTACTAGAAAAAGAAGGAGCAATGGAATATACAACTATTGTTTCTTCTACTGCCGGAGAATTACCAGCCTTAATCTATTTAGCACCATATACAGGTATTACAATTGCTGAATACTGATTAAGTAAAGGAGAAGATGTTCTTATTGTTTATGATGACTTATCTAAACATGCTGTAAGTTATCGTACAATCTCTCTACTATTAAGAAGACCACCAGGCCGTGAAGCTTATCCTGGTGACGTCTTCTATCTACACTCTAGATTACTTGAACGAGCTGGTAGAATGAACAAAGAAAATGGTAATGGTTCAATTACTGCCTTACCAATTATTGAAACACAAGCTGGTGATATCTCAGCTTATATTCCAACTAACGTTATTTCAATTACTGATGGACAATTGTTTATGATGACAAGTATGTTCAATGCCGGACAACGTCCAGCCATTGACCCAGGTCTATCAGTATCCCGTGTTGGATCAGCTGCCCAAAGAGGTTATGTAAAACAAACTGCAAGCAGTTTAAAACTTGAACTTGCACAATTTGCCGAATTATCTGCTTTTAGCCAATTTGGTTCAGATCTAGATAAAGAAACAAAAGATATTATTGAACATGGTAAGCGAATTATGGAAATGATCAAACAACCAGAAAACTCACCATATTCACAACTTGAAGAAACTGTTTTGTTATTTGCTATTAAGTACCACTTTATTAAATGGGTACCAATTAACCAAATAACAAACTTCAAGAAAGAAGTAGTTAAACATTTTGGTTCATCTAAGCTATTACCGGAATTACAAAAAGCTGGTAAGTTTGATGATAAACTAATTGAAAAGTTTAAAGCAGAATTCAAAGAATTCATGCTTGAATTCATTGAAGGATTACCAGACTACAAAGCTGAAAAGTTTGGTGATATTAAGGAATTAAAGAGATAGGTATATGCAATCATTAGATTTAATTAAAAAACGTATTAAGTCTATCGAAGCAACTAAGAAAATCACTAACGCGATGAAATTAGTTGCCACTACCAAAATCAAAAGTCAATTAAGGAACTTTGAAGCGGTAAGTATTTTTTGCCGTGAATATTACCGAGTGTTTAAAACACTCATTGTCAGAGAACCTAATCTTGATTTCTTACGCTTCCCAAATAAGAAGATCCAAGAACGTAACTTGTATATCCTTTGTACATCCGATCTTGGATTATGTGGGCCATTCAATAGTAATATTTGTAAGTTCTTAATGGAAAAACTTAAACCAGAAGATAAGATTATTGTCTTTGGACAAAAAGGTGTAAGTTACTTAAAAATGCACCATCATGGTAATCAAATTCTTAAAACAATGCGATGAGACCTTGATGCAAACAACTATTACACACTATTACCATTAAGTTATGAAATATTATCAGCTTATGCTTATGGGGAATATAAACAAATTAAACTTGTTTACACTGAATTTAAATCATCTGTAAGCAATGTCCCAAAGGTTTGAAACATTCTTCCAATTTGACCAGACCTATTTGGTGCAACAAAGGAAGAAACGGTTAAAGATCCAACTATCTTTGAACCAAGTGCAAAAGATATTATTAGTGCCATCTTACCCGTTTATGTTTCAAACTTAGTCTATGGTGCATTAATTGAATCTTCACTATGTGAATCAACTAGCCGAAGATTTGCCATGGAAGGGGCAACCAAGAATGCCACCGAGTTAATTGATACATTAAAGATTCAATATAACCAAGCACGACAAGAAGCTATTACCCAAGAGATTAATGAAATCGTTGCTGGTGCATCAGGCAAGAATTAAAGGAGCAAATTATGGAAAACGAAATTAAAACTGAAACAAAAAAGAATAATGTTCAAGGAACCATTTACGAAGTAATGGGTCCAGTTGTTGACGTTAAGTTTGGTCATGAACAATTACCAAACATTAATGATGCATTAACCATTGACATTAATGGTAAACAATTAGTTCTAGAAGTTGCTCAAGTAACTGGTGATGATATTGTTCGTTGTATTTCCATGGGTGATACTGGTGGATTAAAACGTGGTATGACAGTTATTAACACTTGCAGTCCAATTACTGTTCCCGTTGGTAAAACTGTCTTAGGTCGTATGTTTAACGTTATTGGTCAACCAATTGATGGTAAACCAGATGTTGATAAATCAACCCCACGTGAATCAATTCATAAATCTGCTCCAAGTTTTAAAGATCAAATTGCTTCACAAGAAATCTTTGAAACAGGAATTAAAGTTATTGACTTACTAGTTCCATATGTTAAAGGTGGTAAGATTGGATTGTTTGGTGGTGCCGGTGTTGGTAAAACCGTACTAGTTCAAGAATTAATTCACAACATTGCAACAGGCCATGGTGGTCTATCAGTATTTGCTGGTGTTGGTGAACGTACAAGAGAAGGTAATGACCTTTATCATGAAATGATTGCATCAAAAGTTATTAACAACACTGCATTAGTGTTTGGACAAATGAACGAACCACCTGGTGCAAGAATGCGTGTTGCCTTATCTGGTTTAACAATGGCTGAATACTTTAGAGATAAAGAACACCAAGATGTTTTGTTGTTCATTGATAACATCTTCCGTTTCACACAAGCTGGTTCAGAAGTATCAGCGCTATTAGGTCGTATGCCTTCAGCTGCTGGTTATCAACCAACTCTAAGTTATGAAATGGGACAACTACAAGAACGTATTACATCAACTAAGAATGGATCAATTACATCTGTTCAAGCGGTATATGTTCCGGCTGATGACTTAACTGATCCTGCTCCAGCAACAACCTTTGCTCACCTTGATGCGAAGATTGTTCTTGACCGAAAGATTGCATCTTTGGGTATCTATCCAGCTGTTAACCCACTAGAATCTTCATCAAGATTACTAGACCCTAAGATTGTTGGTATTGAACACTATAAAGTAGCACGAGATGTTCAATCAATCCTACAAAAGTTTAATGAATTACAAGATATTATCGCCATCCTTGGTGTTGACGAATTATCTGATGATGATAAATTAATTGTTTCTCGTGCTAGAAAAATCAGAAACTTCTTATCACAACCATTCTCAGTTGCAGAAAAGTTCTCTGGTTATGCTGGTAAATATGTTAAAGTTGCTGATACAATTGCTGGTTTCAAAGAAATTGTTGAAGGTAACTGTGATAACATTCCAGAAGTTTACTTCTACAATGTTGGTACATTAGAAGAAGTTAAACAGAAAGCAAAAGCTGCTAAGGCAGAATAATTATGGCAAAAGAGTTCAGACTACACATATCAACTCCAACAAAGGTTTGCATTGACAAGCAAGCTATTTTGGTGACAATGCCAACCGCAAATGGTTATGTTGGTATTTTGCCTGAACATGCAAGAATCTGTGGTGCCATTACTCCAGGATATATGTACATTACATATGCATCAGGAGAAAAACAAGTTGGCTTAATTAACTACGGTGTTTACTATTTCAAAGAAAACAAATTAGTTATTCTATCTGACTTCTTTGAATTTGACCGTGGTATTAATGAAAACGCTTTGGAAGCAATTCGTTTAAGAATAGAAGAAGAAAGTAAAAAGGTTCAACTATCTGAACGAGCTGTCCATGCTTTGAACTCTTATATGAAGATGGTTAGTGCCAAGGCAAAAGAAAATAAAAAATAGGCACTGCCTATTTTTTTATTATTTCTTGCACAATGAAGTTATCACGTTGAATCTGTTTGAATGTGCCTCATTTATTATGACCAGGTAAGATTAAATTTTCTTCTTTTAACTCTTTCCATAATCGATTTAAAGATTTAACCATATCGATTGGATTAGAATTACCTAAATCTGTTCGACCATAACTATTGTAGAACAATGTATCACCAACAAAGATTCAATTCTTATATTTGTAAACAACTGAACCAGCGGAATGACCAGGTGTATGTAAAACTTCAAATTCAAAGTTATTAATAAGAATTTTATTCTTATTAAATCAATGAATATTTTTTGCAAAATCTTTCATTCTTAAATCAGCTAAATTATCATAACGATATTTACTATAAGTTAGCTTATCACCTTCATGTAAATATACTGGACAATTTCATTTATCAATTATTGCTGCAGTATCAAAACAATGATCAAAGTGAGCATGAGTTAGTAAAACCGCTACCACTTTTGTATCTTGTGGGATGGCAGCAATAACTTCATTGCCACTAAAACTTGGATCAATAACAATTGCTTCTTTTCCATTAAAAATAATGTATGTATTATTGTCCATATATTGTGATGTAATACATACTAAATTTGGTTCAATTACTGTTTTGCTCATAATGTTTAATATTATATAAATATTTATATAATATTACTACTATGAATTATCTATCACTATATCGTAAATATCGTCCAAAATCATTTGCTGATGTTGTTGGGCAAGAATATATTGTTAAGATTTTAAAAAATTCAATTAAAAACAATGTTGTTGCTAATGCATATGTCTTTGCTGGTACAAAAGGTACTGGTAAAACATCATTAGCAAAGATTTATGCCAATGCAATTAACTGTTTACATAGTAAAGATGGCGATATCTGTGGTGAATGTGAAATTTGCAAAGACTTTGCTAATGGTCAAGTTATTGATGTAATTGAACTTGATGCGGCAAGTAATAATGGTGTTGATGAAGTAAGACAAATTAATGATGCAGCAATGTTCTTACCAACAAAGCTTGGCAAGAAGGTTTACATTATTGATGAAGCCCACATGCTAACTAATCAAGCATGAAATGCTTTATTGAAATTAGTTGAAGAACCACCAAAGCATGTTGTGTTTATTTTTGCAACAACCGAAATGCACAAAATACCTGCAACAATCTTATCACGTTGTCAATGTTTTAGATTTAACAAAATTTTACATAGTGATATTGTTAAACTATTAACTAAAGTATGTAAAGCAGAAAAAATAAACTTTGATCTTGATGCATTAAAGGTTATTGCTGATATTGCTGATGGATCAGCCCGTGATTCATTAAGTATTCTTGAACAAGTAGCTACATATAGTGACAACAATATTAAAGTAGAAGACATATACAAAGTATATGGTTTATTAAGTCCAGCAGAAATGGTTGACTTTTTAAACTTATTAATTTCAAGAAAGAGTGAAACAATATTTGCAAAAATTAATGAATACTTCCAATCAGGTATTAACTTTGCAAGTTTTGCAAGTTTGTTAGTTTCAATCTTAACTGACAAATTAATTTACTTGAAAACTAAAGATTACAAGTTGTTAACTAAAACAAATGAAAATCTTGTTAATAGTTTTGGATTAGATGATGTTAATCAATTGATTAAGTTAATTGACATTTGACAAGAAATATATTTCAAAATATCTATGCCGACTGATGTTCACGTCATTATTAATCATGCCATTATTAAATCACTAGCTATTTTTGATGGATCTGAACAAACTGCACCGGTTGTTAAAGTTGCCACACCAGTTGCCAAACCAAAAAAGGCTGTTGAAGTTAAACCTGTTGTAAAAGAAAATAATAATGATATGTTTGTTCTTTCTGATATTGAAATTCCTGCTCCAAAGAAAGAACCTAAGAAAGAAAATGTTGAAAAACCAACTGAAGTAAAGCCAAAGGTTGCAACAACTTTCCATGAAGCACCAATGCCAACCGATGTTGACATCTTATTAGCAATATTTTCTAACCGAAATGCTGAATCTGAAAAGCAAGCAAAAGAAATTCTAGAAAAGATTAAATCTGGTAAGCTGGATGAAAAAGCATTCTCATCAGCACAATTAGCTAAGCAAGTCATTTGTGCAAGCAGAAATGGTATCGTTTTGTTATTTGATGAAGAAATAGATGCTAAATTATTTAATAATGCTGCTAAGAAAAAAGATTTCATCTTATCTTGTTGCAAAATCTTTAGGAACCCTAAATTCTTTGTTGCTTTCACCAAACAACAAATCAATGGTTATAAAGCACAAATGCTTGATGCAAAGAAACATCCAAAGCAATTATTAAACCTTGATGCTTTAAGAACAATCTTAAATAAAGATGCATCAATTGAACAAATAGCTTTTAATACTATTTATTCTAAATTAGATGAAAAGGATCGTAAGTAATGAATAAATTAGGATGTCACGTTAGTATGTGTGCTCCTGATTATTTATTAGGATCACTAGATATGGCTCTTAGCCAAGATGCTAACTGCTTTATGATTTATACTGGTTCACCACAATCTATAGCTCGTCAACCTATTAATAAATTAAAAGTAAAAGAATTTCATGCTGCTTTAAAAGAAAAACATATTCCAATTAAAGATGTTATTGTTCATTCCCCATACATTATTAATTGTGCGAACCCTGAAGCAAAAAAAAGACACTTTGCTAAAACATTCTTAGCACAAGAAGTTGACAGAGTAAATCAGATTGGCGCAAAGTATCTAGTTTTGCACCCAGGCAGCAATGCAAATAAAGAAGAAGGATGTAAATATATTGCTGAAGCCATTAACTTTGTTAATAAAACAAATAAGAGCGTTGTTATCTGTTTAGAAACAATGGCTGGTAAAGGCAATGAGATTGGTTCAAAGTTTGAGGAACTTAAATCTATTATTAAACAAGTTGAAAACAAAAACTTAGTTGGTGTATGCTTAGATACATGCCATGTGTCTGATGCTGGATATGATGTTTATGATCCATCAGCAACATTAAAAGTATTTGATGATGTCATTGGACTTAAATACTTAAAAGTAATTCATGTCAATGATTCATTAAATGATCAAGGTGCACACAAAGATCGTCATGCTAATATTGGCGAAGGCAAGATTGGATTAAAGATATTAAAAGAATGAGTTAATTATCCAATGCTATCTAAAATCTGTAAGATTTTGGAAACACCTTGAACAATTGATGGACCAATCTATAAAAAAGAAATACATATGTTGTTAGGAAAATAATTATGAGTAAGCAACCATTAGCTTTTGAGTTAAGACCAAAAACAATTGATGATGTAATTGGACAAAAACACTTAGTTGGTCCAAATTGTTTATTGACAAGAATGGTTAAATCAGGAAAACCAATAAACATTATTTTTTATGGTTATCCTGGAATTGGTAAGACAACTTTAGCTACAGCATTATGTAATGATATGAAATTACCTTTTGCAATGTTCAATGCTGCAACTGATAAGAAAGAATCATTAACACAAATTATTCAATTAGCAAAGCTATCTACGACACCTTACATTATTATTGTTGAAGAAATTCATCGTTTAAATAAAGATAAACAAGATATTCTTCTTCCTTATCTTGAAGATGGTACAGTAACAATGTTTGCTTGTACAACAGAAAACCCATACTTTTCTATTAACCCAGCAATAAGAAGTAGATGTAATATTGCTCGTTTGGATTTAATTAAACCAGATGAACTATATTTGTGATTAAAGAAGATTAATAAAGAAAAGAAAATCAATGCTCACATCACTGATGCAGCATTAAAAACAATTGCTTATCACTGCAATGGTGATGTTCGATCAGCCATCAATGTAATTGATAATATTATCAAATTTTATAAAAATGATAAGGTTGATAACAAACTATTAGAAAAGATTTTATTATCACCAACCGTATTAGGTAGTAGCTATGGTGATGAATATTATGATATGTTATCAGCATTTCATAAATCGTTACGTGGTTCTGATCCAGATGCTGGATTATATTATTTAGCAAGATTGTTAACAACTGGTGATTTAACAAGTATTACAAGAAGAATGGTAGCATGTGCTTATGAAGATATTGGTTTAGCTAATGCTCCATTATGTGCAAGAGTTGTAACTGCCGCACAAGCAGTTGATCGTGTTGGTATTCCTGAATGTTATCAAATTTTGGCCGATACTGTAGTTGAAATGTGCTTAAGTCCTAAATCAAACTCAGCATATATGGCCTTTGGCCAAGCATTTGAAGATGTGCAAAATGGAAAATGTTATGAAATACCTAAACATCTAAAGGACAATAATTACAAGTCTCATGTTAAATTAGGTAATGTTGGATATATCTATCCACATAATTATCCTAACCACTGAGTTGATCAAGAATATTTACCTAAACCGCTTAAGGGAACTAAGTATTATAAAAAAGCAGATAACCCAAGTGAACTTAGACTAAATGCTTATTTAGAACAAATAAAAAAAGCTAGCAAACGCTAGTTTTTTTATGGAATTACTGTAACATCTGGATATTTAGGGTCGCCTTCGGTTACACCAGAATCTTCGTCTTCACCTCATATTTTATAACCCTCTGGATAATTCTCAGATGAACATTTTTTTATTGTTATATGGAAGTTAGTATCAGCAGTTTGATAGAAACTATCAGTTGCAACACAAGGTTTAAGTTGTGTTTCACCAAGAGTTGTATTTAAAACAAATTCAAAAGTGCATTCTTCAAAATTAACAAATAATTGATTTCAACTGCCTTCGTTATAAACTTTAATTGCTTTACCATGTGACTTGAAGCGACATTTACTAAAAGTAATGTCCGGAGATTGATATACATACATT
This sequence comes from Mycoplasmoidaceae bacterium, assembly GCA_024407855.1. The sequence continues at coordinate 51,220 of JAKSVQ010000002.1, forward strand.
GCATATTCGGTTTTTCATTTGCCTTTACTATCTTTATATATTTGAAATTTTGTTGAATCAAGAACACAACTATTAAATTTACATATCGGTGCATATGCTGTTTGCATACCATTTAGGTAACATCTATTGCAAATCAATTTTGATGATTGAATTCCAGCTGAATAAAGTGAACCTGATTCAATATTGCCGGTTAAATAAAGATCATTTAACTCAAAATTAATATTAAGAGCATAAATATGGTCGCCATTGTGAGAACAATCTATTGAAGCTCAATTTGCTTCTTCATTAGCAATAGGATTAATCTCAACATCAAGGCCGCCTTCAACACTTGAAGTACAATCAGCAAGCGAATAGTTGCCACCAAATAAATATAGCTTAACTTTATTACTAATTTTTGGTGCAGCATTTATTGCATCAGCAATAGTGCCTTCAAAAATATCATAATAATCAGCTGTATTTTCTCTTTGAATTAAAATTTTTCCAGTATTAAGTGATATTTCATCATAAGATAATGGAACTCAAGTTTGACACTCATTGCAAAAACCAAAGACTTCATTCATCCCTTCTTCACCAGGAATAATACGGTAGTAAGAATAATTGTGTTCATGGTTTGAATAGTAAGCATACAAAGTGGTACCATCTTTGAATGTATCGGTTAGTTCTGGTGAAACTAGTTTGTCAGGGCTTTTTGATCATTTATCAAATTTCCACTTACCAGGTTTTGTTGGACTTGGTGGAGGATTAGTAATGATATCAGCTCAGGTTGTATCATCTTTAACTTTTAAATCATATGTAGTAGATCCACCAGGGAAAGTACCTTCATTAGCATTAAATTGAATAGTTACATCTTGAATAGGACGCGTTGGTTGACAAGAAGCTAAGCCAATAGAAATAAGTCCACCAACAAGAATTGGTGTGGTTGATCACATTAAAAATTTATGTTGAAGCGATTTCTTCTTCATAACATTATTATATTTTTTATAAATACTATTTATTATTTTTTATTAGTATGGTATCTAGGATACCATTAATAAACTTCTTAGAGTCTAATTGCCCATATTTCTCAGCAGTTACTAATGCTTGATCAATTGCAACAGCAGTTGGAGTTTCTAATGCTTTGACTTCACAATAGCAAACAATTAGAATTGCTTGTGTCATTGGAGCAATACGAGCTCAAGTTCAATTCTCGCCCAAGTTGTCACTAAACAATTTAATGATTTCTTTTTGGTGATCACAATAGTATTCAAGTAGTTTTAAACTATTTGCATCAAACTCATAGTTTTCTGCATCATAAAAATCATGCTTTAATTGGCCACCACTAAGACCTTTTAATAAGCTAGAGTAAATATATTGAGTAAGATCTACTCGTTTTTGTCATTGAGTCTTATTATTCATTTTCAAGGTTTAATACAACAACACAAGTTAAACTCAATGATTGTTTCATAACAAGTAATAAGTCTTTGTGCATCTTATCAATAACTTTAAAGTTATGTTCTTTATTTTTTGAAGTTATACGCACAGAGATTTCATAATAGTTGTTATCAATCTTTTCGATAGTATGAGCAACATATTCATATCTAGGATATGCTGATAATACTTTTTTAATAATGTTAGTAATTAGTTCGGGACTAAAAGAAATTGTTCCCAAACCATTTACCATATCAAAGTTTTCTATTTGTGTTGTTTTTGTCATTATTTAGTTTCTCTACCTACGTAAGTTCCATCTGATGTACGAATAATGATTCGGTCAGTTGGTCGAACAAATTGTGGTACTTGTACTTCTAATCCTGTTGAAATGTGTGCTTTTTTCATAATTGCCTTAACAGTATTACCTTGCACAGCTTCCTCACAGTCAATTAAATCACAAACAATTTGGTCAGGTAATCTTATACCTAAGATTTCATCACCATATTTTAGAATTGAAACTTCAATTCCTTCAATTAAGAAGTTTTTCATTGATTGAATTCTTACTTCTGGAATTTCAACTGTTTCAAAAGTTGTATTATCCATGAAAACATAGTTTGAACCATCAACATATGAAAAGCTCATCTTTACATTTTCAACTAATACTTTTTCAAACTTACCACCTGTTAATACATCAATAGTGATTGAACCAGTTCTTAAGTTTCTAACTTTACATTTAACAATACCTTCACGCATTGCTGTTTTGTTAAAGTAATTTTCAATTACTTCGTATAAATTGCCACCATTTAAAAAGGTGTTGCCGGGTCTTAAATCCTTAGCATGTACGATTTCAGCCATTGGGGTTTCTCCTATTTAGTTATTGGTTTTTTACTTGCAGCATCAATAATTGCTTGCATTGTTTTAACGGCATTAACTGGATCAACACCACTTGCTGTCTCACCAGATAATAATGTTCCATCAGCACCCATAGATGCAGCATAGTAAACATCAGTTACTTCAGCTCTTGTTGGGTGAATACCTCTTTCAAGAGAGTCTAACATTTGTGTACAAACGACAACCGGTTTGTGTGCTTTCTTACACATTTGAATAATCTTTGTTTCTCAATAAGGAACATTGTAGTATGGAGTTTCAAGAGCTAGGTCTCCTCTTGCAACTAGAATACCATCAGCTTCTTTAATAATTGAAGCTAAGTTGTTTAAAGCATCTTGAGTTTCAATTTTTGAATAAACTTTTACGTCTTTTCCACCAGCTTTAACAATTACTTTTCTAGCGTCTTTAATGTTTTGAGCATTGCATACAAAGCTTAATGCAATGTATTTAGCTCCAATATGAACAGATTCTTTCATATTTTGAATGTCTCTTTCTGATAAGAAAGGCATTGAATATGAAGAGTCTGGAAGGTTAATTCTCTTGTTAGTTAATAAAGTGTGAGTGTTCATTGCTTTAGCTTTGATTTCACCTTTTTCAACATTAACAGATGTAACCTTTAAATATAATTTTCCATCATCAACGGCAATACGGTAACCTTTTTTAAGGTCTTTAGCCATATTGTATTTTTTAGTTGAGTCATAAACACAGAAAGTGTTTGGCTTGTTTGGTGTAACAAAGCATTTTGTTAACACTGTTACTTCACTACCTGCATTAATAACTAATGGATTTTTTAATTCGCAAACACGAATTTCAGGTCCTTTAGTATCAGTCATAAGAGGAATCTTATAACCAGGAACTTTTCTTAAGTTAGTTGCTACTTGATTGTAGAAACTAAAGTCACCATGTGATAGGTTGATTCTGGCACATTTCATACCAGCATCAGCCATTTTCTTCATCATGTCAACTGAAATACATTTTGGTCCAATAGTACAAATGACCTTTGTTTTACTTTGTTTTTTCATATTTACTCCTATTACTATAATTTTACTCTTTTATTTGGAAAAAGAGCAAATATAGAAACTATAGTTTCTATGGATGGTAAAAACCATATATAATTGGTATATGATTTATAAACTTAAACCTATCTTAAAAAGCCGATTATGGGGTGGTGACACTCTACAAAAACTATGTGGGATATCCAATAATGAAAAGATTGGTGAAGCTTGATTAATGAGTTGTATTGGAAACGATAACTCTTTAATTAGTGACACAACTACTCTATCTGATCTTTTTAAGCAAAACCCAGACATTGTAGCCAAAGGCTACAAAGGGGATTTTCCTATTCTTATCAAATTAATTGATGCTCATGATGATTTATCCATTCAAGTTCATCCAAGCATCAAAACTGAATTTTGACATGTTTTAAGTAAGAAACCAAGTAACTTATATTTGGGTTTTAACCAAGCTTGCGATAAAACAAAGGTAGAAGCTTCATTAAAAGATGGTAGCATCACTAATTTGCTTAACCATATTCAAGTCCAAGAAGGCGACTCTTATTTGATTGAACCTGGTACAATTCATGCCATTGGTAAAGATACCTTATTAATTGAGATTCAACAAAGTGCCGATATTACATATCGACTATATGATTTCAATCGTGTTGATGTTAACGGAAAACCGCGAGAATTACATATAAATGAAGCATTAGAATGCATCAATTATAATCAACTTTCAGTTCAAAAAAATGAACCAAAAGAACAGTTAATTTCATGTAAATTTTTCAATGTTTTCAAGCAACAAATTGGTGGAATTGCACAGCTAAAAGCTGATGAAAAATCCTTCCATTCTTTGACCGTTTTAGATGGAAAAATGACAGTTGAATTGGCTGATCAAATCATCCATTTAGGACCATATGAAACTTGCTTTGTTGCCGCCAACTCTGGAGACTATAAACTGGGTGGAAATGCTACATTCATTCGAGTAACTTTATAAGGGATAAAACCCTTATTTTTTATTACTAAACAAGTTTAGTAATAAATGGTTTATAATATAGTAGGTGTTCTTATGAAAATAACCGATTTATTATCATTAGAGACTATTGACTTAGATGCCAAAGCAAAAGATAAGACGGACATTATTAAACAGGCCGTCCAATTGATTGGCAAATCTGGAGTCATTAGTGATCTAGAAACTTACGAAAAAGGAATCTTTAAACGGGAAGAACAATCTTCAACTGGTGTTGGTGAAGGAATCGCTATTCCTCATTGTAAATCAGAAGTAGTTAAAAAACCACACTTAGCCGCAATGGTTATAAAAGAAGGTGTTGACTTTGCATCCCTTGATGGGGAAAAAGTTAACCTTCTATTTATCATTGCTGCCCCAGTTAGCAAAGATAATGTTCACCTTGATGTATTAGCTAGACTTTCAGCAATGCTAATGCAAGAAGACTTTAAGAAGAATCTATTGGCCGCAAAGACCAAAGAAGAATTCTTAAAGGTTATTGATTCAGCTGAAACTGAAAAGAAAGAAGAAGAAAAAGTAAACGCTGGACCTAAGTATCCAAAGATCTTAGCTGCCACAGCATGTCCAACTGGTATTGCTCATACTTATATGGCAAAAGAAGCTTTAGAAAAAGCTGCCAAAGAAATGAACATAACCATTAAGGTTGAAACTAATGGTTCAGCTGGAACAAAGAATGCATTAACAGCAGAAGAAATTGCTCATGCTGATACAATCATTGTTGCTGCTGATGCATTTGTTGAAATGGAAAGATTTACTGGTAAACGTGTAATCCAATGTTCAACATCTAAAGTAATTCACAACCCTAAAGCAATGCTTAATGCGGCTTTAGGTCCATCAGTACCAATCTATAACCAAGGCAAAACAAAAACTATGGTTGAAGGTGCAACTGGTGATCAATTTATTAAATCAAAGAATCAATCTGGAAGAATGCACACATTCTACCGACATTTAATGTCTGGTATTAGCCACATGATTCCGTTTGTTGTTGCTGGTGGTATATTACTAGCAATAGCATATATTATCGACTCTGGCTTTGGAGTTCCTCCAGGTGTTGATTTTGGAAATACAACACTTGGTGCACAAGTATTCCATATTCTTGGAGCACAAGTTGCACTTGGTCTAATGTTCCCTGTTGCTGCTGGGTTCATTGCTTATTCAATTGCTGGTCGTCCGGCAATCGTCTCGGGCTTTGTTGGTGGTATGGCTGCGACAGTTGGCCCATTCTCAATGTTGTTTATTATTTTGAAGGCATTGAATGCTTATCCAGATTTACAACAACAATTGGCTGCAACTAGTGCAGGATTTATTGGAGCAATCTTAGCTGGTTTCTTAGCTGGTATTTACGTTAACCTAATGAAGAAGTGGTTTGAAAAGATGCCACAAATGTTCCAAGGTGTAAAAGACATGATAATTGTTCCACTTTTATCTGTTATTATGATTGGTGCATCAATGTTCATTGCCAATGTTCCATTCTCATTCATTAATATTGGAATTGGTTTAGGAATTGGAAGCTTAGCTGAAAATTATAGTTACTTATTGATTTTAATCGGTGCTATTGTTTCAGCATTGATGGCAATTGATATGGGTGGTCCTATTAATAAAGCAACTCACTATGCTGTATTAGGATATTTGACTACAGTTCTAGGAACTGATAAAGAATGAATTGGTCAACAACTAATGGCTGCAAACATTGTTGGTATTATGGTTCCACCAGTAATGATTGCATTATGTACTTGATTGTTCCCACAAAAATTTGGTAAAGGTGATCGTCAAGCCTCTCCAGCAAACCTAATTATGGGATTCTGTGGAATCTCTGAAGGAGCTATTCCTTATGTAGTTAGAGATCCAATAAGAGTAATTGCTACATCTGTAACTGCATCAGCGTTGGGTGGAGCACTATCTGTATTATTTGGTGGTGTCGCACTTGCACCTGAAGGTGGAATGATATCATATGCTGTTATGGCTGCTAATTGCTGAAGAGCAATGGTTGCAACTATAATTGCTTGCGTCTTTGGTGCATTCATGCTTGGTGCTTTAAAGAAAAAAGTGCCAAGTGAATATGCAGCCTTGGGTAAATGGAAAGGTATTCCAATTGGCCCAGGAGTTGGACGTAAAATTAAAAAAGAAGGAGCAGAAAAATAATGAAACAATTTTCATTCACAATTAAAGATCCTGCTGGAATTCATGCAAGACCAGCTGGTGTAGTAGTACAAGAAGCAAAGAAGTTTCAATCAACTATTACAGCAAAATATGATGGTAAGACAGCAGATTTAAAGAGAATCTTTACTGTTTTAGCATTATGTGCAAAATGTGGTGCTGTACTTGAAATCGAAGTATCAGGACCAGACGAAGAAGCTGCAGCTGCTGCAGTTAAACAAGCATTAGAAAGTAAATTGTAGAATTATGAAAAACTATAAAGGCAAAACCATCTTTGAAGGTTTTGCTAATGGAGAGATTAAAGTTTGATTAGACAATAATCAAGCAACAAATACTTTTACTTCGGAAGCACAAGAATGATCAAGATTTGAAGAAGCTAGAAAAAAAGAAATAGCTAAACTTGATAAACTCTTTGAAGAAACAAAAGCAAAATTAGGTGAAGATAAAGCTAAATTATTTGCTACACACAAATTAATGGCAACTGACTTAGATTTTGAAGATTTAGTTAAGAATGCTATTAATACAAAAAAGACTGCTGAACAAGCAGTTGATGCTGCTGCTAATGAATTAGCAACAATGCTTGCCGGACTTTCTGATCCTTATATGAAAGCACGTTCAGCTGACGTTAAAGAAGTTGGTAAAGGAATTAAAGACTTCTTACTTGGTAAACAAGATAGCTTTAAATTAACTCAACCAACAATATTAGTTTGTGAAGATCTTGAATCAAGCACAATAATGCAATTTGATAAGTCATTATTAAAAGGATTAGTATTTACTAAAGGTAACCCAACTGCTCACGTTTCAATCTTTGCTAGATCAAGTGAATTACCATCGATATGTATGGTAAATGATCTTCCGTTAGATGCATCATTAAATGGAAAGAAAGTAATTCTTGATTCAACTAAAGGTGAAATCCTACTAGATGTCACAGCTGAAGACGAAGCAAAATATTCAGCCCAAGCTAAAGCTTTTAAGGAAAAGAAAGAAGCATTAAAATCATTTATTGGCAAACCATCAAAAACAATCGATGGTGTATCAACAAAGATTTATTGCAATATTGGTTCTGCTGAAGACGTTGCTAGTGTTTTAGCCAATGATGGTGAAGGTATTGGTGTTTTCCGTAGTGAGTTCATTTATTTAAAACAAACTGACTTCCCAACCGAAGACTTTCAATTTGAAATTTATAAGAAAGCTTTAGTAGAAATGAAAGGTAAAGAAGTTATCATTCGTACCTTTGATATTGGTGCTGATAAGAAGGTTTCTTATTTTCCTCTACCAGATGAAGCTAACCCAGCATTAGGTTATCGTTCAGTTCGTATTTGTTTAGATCATGTTGATATGTTTAAAACACAACTTCGTGCTTTATACCGTGCATCAGCATTTGGTAAACTATCAATTATGGTACCAATGATTACTAATGTTGATGAAATCAATTTCTGTAAGAAATGCATGGATGAAGTAAAAGCTGAGTTAGACGCTAAAAATATTCCATATGCGAAAGATGTTAAGCTTGGAATTATGATTGAAGTGCCAGTTGCAGCAGTTTGTGCTGATGAACTTGCACAACATGTTGACTTCTTCTCAATTGGAACAAATGACTTAACACAATATGCTTTAGCATGTGATCGTGTTAATCCAAACTTAGGTAAAGTTTATGATCCATACCATAAAGGTTTGATGCGTTTAATTAAGATGACAATTGATGGAGCACACAAACACGGCAAGATTGTTGGTATGTGTGGTGAACTTGCACGAGATCCAAAAGTTCTACCATTCTTAATTGCTTTACATATCGATGAAATTTCCTTATCTGCTCCATATGTATTGCAAACTAGAAAAGCAATTAGTGAACTAGATACAACAAAAATAAATATTGATGATTACATCAAATAAAAAAGAGCAAAAGCTCTTTTTTTATTCTTGGTTGATTTTGTTGAAGATTGAAACTAGCCCACGGTTGCCACTTTTTCGTCTCATTGTGACAGCACGAACTAAATCACAAGCAACTGTTTTTCTTGCTTTACGACAAATGGCTTTAGTGTGTTTGCCATCAATTAATTGGTCAACACCAATATTTATCATATAGTTAGCAAGTAAACGGTCACGAGCTGATGGACGACCACCACGTTGAACATAACCAACCACAACGTGTCTTGTAAACAAACCTGTTTCTTTTTCAAGTCATTTAGCAATTTGATCAAGACTATTGTTTCCATCTTGTGGATATAGTTTTTCCGTTACTAAGAATGTGATAGTTGGTTTACCTTTTGCAAAACCATCCTTAATTATTCTTAAAAAACCTTCAGGTTTAAGTTTTGAATATTTAGTTACCATGTATGTAGCATTGTTAGCAATAGCTGAACGAACAGTTACATCAGGACAGCCTTTACCCATTAATTCAATAATTGCTACACCACGGTGAGAAACAAAGACATTATTTAAATCACTAATGTTTCGACAAACAGTATTTAAACATGTATCAAAACCAATTGTGTATGTTGTTGAAGGAATATCATTGTCAATTGTTGCAGGGATAGTGATAACCTTAGCTCCTAGCTTAGCTAGTTCTAATGCACCACGATAACTTCCTTCACCACCAACAACTATTAATCCATCAATGTTGTGACGAATTAAATTCTTCATACATTGTTGACGATACTTAGCATCATTTCTAAATTTCTCACAACGACTAGTTCCAATTGCAGCAGAACCATCATCAAGAAAATGAATTGTACTATTACCTGATAAATCAAGGTATGTATCATCGTGTAATCCTTCAAAACCATTAGCAAATGCTACTGGTATGATATCATTTGCTAGACATTTCTTAACAAAGGAAATTACACATGTTGCCATTCCTGGGGCAGAACCACCAGAACATAAAATAGCATATTTTTTAGTTTTACTTAGTCTCATTAGTTACTCCTAAATTCTTGAAGGTTTTAATACCATCATAACTTCCTCTTAATGATAATTCATCTTCAATTTCCATTAAGCGGTTGTATTTACAAATTCTTTCAGAACGTGACATACTTCCAGTTTTAATTTGACCACAGTTTAATGCAACAGCTAGGTCGGCAATGAATGTATCTTCAGTTTCACCGCTACGGTGACTAACAACTGCTGCTCAGTTAGCATTGTGTCGCGCAAATTGAATTGTTTGAATTGTTTCTCATAATGTTCCAATTTGGTTTAATTTTATTAAGATAGCATTTGTTGCTTTCTTTGTTAAGCCTTCTTGTGCATAGTTTTTGTTTGTGCAATATAAGTCATCACCAACAATTTGAACTTTGTTACCAATTAAAGCAGTAAGTTTTGAAAAACCATTTCAATCAGTTTCAGCTAAACCATCTTCAATACTAATAATTGGATATTTTTTAGTTAATTCAACTAAATAATCAATCATTTGATCAGAAGTTAATGTTGCCTTTTCCTTTGGTAAGATCTTTGCTTCTAGGGCTTTTTTGAAGGTATATTTCTTTGTTGCTTCATCATATAGCTCACTAGCAGCACAGTCTAGAGCAATTGCTACTTGTTGATTAACTCCAGGTTTATAACCTGCAGCTTTAATTGCTTCAACCATAATGTCTAAAGCTTCTTCAGCAGATTTAAGTAATGGAGCATATCCACCTTCATCACCTTTGGATGTATTAAGACCTTTTGCTTTTAAAAGTCTGCCAAGAGCATGAAAACACTCACTTGCCATTTGTACTGCTTCGCGAATATTTTTTGCCCCAACAGGCATAAACATAAATTCTTGGAAATCAATTGTGTTGTCAGCATGTGCACCACCATTGATTACATTAAGCATTGGAACTGGAAGTTTATATTCTTCATTTTCCTTGCATTCTTTGATTAAACTACGGATGTAAGCATATAGTGGCATCTTATTAGCTTGAGCACAAGCTTTAGCATTTGCTAAACTAACAGCTAAAATTGCATTAGCACCAAGTTTAGATTTAGTTGGTGTACCATCCAATTTGATCATAAACTCATCTAGTTCTTGTTGCTTTGCACCATTCTTACCAATAATTTGTGGACCAATGATACGGTTAATGTTATTAACAGCTTTTAAAACACCTTTACCATTGAATCTTTTTTTGTCACCATCTCTTAATTCAAGAGCTTCTTTTGCTCCAGTTGATGCACCTGATGGAATGAAAGCTTTTGCTTTTGCTCCACAACCAAGAGTAATACTGCAAGCAACAGTTGGAATTCCTCTTGAATCAAGTACTTCATAGGCACGAACATCTTTTATTGTTTTATTTGAAAACTTATCAAATAAACCCATTACTTTTCTCTCCGTTTTTAATCTTTTTATTTTTCGTTAATATATTTAATATATATTAAAAAAAATATTTTTTATATTTATTTAATAATTTTTTAATAATATATCTATTATGGCAATTTTAAGAGAACGAACTGATCTAGATAAAAAACCAACTTGATATTTATTTTTAGCAGCAAATGTTGTTGTCTTTTTAGGAACTATTATTACTTATGTTTTATTTCGACAAGAAAATCCTGCAAACGACATTATTAAATTTGTCCCAACGATTGTTTGCAACTTATCATCAATGGTTTTCTGTGGTTTCTTTATTTGATTAGAAGCTAAAGGAATTATGAATAAAGCAATGCACTTTCAAAGAAAGTGATTGTATTGATATTTAGCAGCATTGATTGTTTATCTTGTAGCTATCATCTTTAGTTTTGTTTACTTAATAATTTTCCGTTCTTTATATTTTCAACCACAATCAGTTTGATTTGACAAATCATGACCACTAATTATTGATATGGTTATCACTGGTGTTTTAACTCTAGTTGCAATTGGTTTGCAACGTTATGCACGATACAAAATCGATTTAGACATTTATAAAAGAAACCGTGGTGAACAACCTAAAAAAGAAGAGATAGCTAAAGACAAAGCTAAAGCTGAAAAAGACAAAGCCAAACAAGATAAGAAACAAAAGCCTATGGCTTCTTCTGGTTTGTCTGAAGAAATTGATAAACAATAAATCATGAAAACCTTTTTCACGATTAATTTAGGATGTAAAGTAAATTTGTTTGAAACAAATGCTTTATCTTGTCAACTTGTACAAAAAGGTTTTAAACAAGTTAATGATATTAATAAAGCGAACATTGTATTAATTAATACTTGTTCTGTTACTAACAAAGCTGATGCCAAGAGTCGGAACATGATAAATCGGGCAAAGCAAGCAGAGCTTAAACCAATAGTTTTAGTAATGGGTTGCTTTAGTCAAGTTAATAAAGAATGATTTAAGCACAATAAAGTTGATATTGTGATTGGCTGTAAATACAAAAACAAATTAATTGATTTGCTTCAAACTTATTTAATAAATAAGAAACCAATTATCAAGGTAGACAAACAGTTAAACAACTTCGAAGAATTTGGCTGCTTTGAGCATTTAGATAATACCAGAGCCTTTTTAAAGATTCAAGATGGTTGTGATTTCTTTTGTAATTATTGTTTAATTCCATTTTGCCGTGGGCGACAACGAGCAATGAAACATGAGCATGTTTTGCAAACAATTAAATGATATGTTAAACATGGATATAAAGAAATTGTATTAACTGGTGTTAATACAGCTGGATACAAAGATAAACAATACACATTCTTTAATCTATTACAAGATATTGATGAATTACCTGGTAACTTCCGTGTAAGAATATCCAGTCTTGAACCATTTCAAATTACCAAATCAATTATTGATTTATTAGCATCCAACCCTAAACGTTGAGCCAATCAAATTCATTTATGTTTGCAAAATGCAAACAATGATGTATTGAAAGCAATGAATCGAAAATACACAATTGAAGAATTTATTAAATTGTGTCAATATATCCGTAAGCAAATGCCTAATGTAGCAATCACTACCGATTACATTGTTGCCTTTGGCAATGAGACTGATAAACAATTTAATAATGCTATTACAAACTTGAAAAAAATTAAGTTTGCTAATATGAATATCTTTATTTATTCAAGACGTCATGGTACTGCTGCGGATAAACTATACAAGAAAGATATTAATCCATTAATTGCTAGACAACGTTACAACAAAGTTGTAGAAATTAAAGATATGTATCAAAAACAATATCTTGAATCATTTATTGGTAAAACATTGGATGTAATTGTTGAAAGATCTAAAGTTCCAACAATGCATGGCTATAGTAGCGAATTTATTAAGGTAGTATTTAAATCTAACAAGAATTTACATACAAAACTAGTTAAAGTAAGAATTAATAAAGTATCAAAAGATAATGCTGGTTATTACTTAAATGGGCAAAAAATATAAAAATTTTTTGCGTCGTATCTCCACATTTAATCAATACTTAAGTCAGATTTAGGATTGGTAATCCTAAATTTTTATTTTCTTAGGTAAATATATATGTAGGAGAAAGAAAATGTATTCATATATTGTAGGAAAAGTCGTATCAATTTATCGAAAATCCATTGTAATTGAAAACAATTACATTGGTTACTTTGTCTTTGTACCAAAGACAGAAGTATTTGAATCAGGCAAAACAATAAGATTGTATATGTATAAATATACATACTTGTCAAACAAGAATTCTTTAAGAGAAGATTTCTATGGATTTAAGAATTGAGAAGAAAAAGAATTCTTCATCAATTGTTTAAACATTAGTGGTATTGGGCCAAAGTCAGCATTAGGGTTTTTACAAAATGATATTAATGTGCTAAAGCAATTAATATCAAATAAAGATGCTGATGCTCTAGAACAATTACCAGGTATTACTAAAAAGTTTGCATATTTGTTAGTTGAATATTTGGCAGACTTCTATGTTAAAGACAAAGCAGAAAATTATGATAACATTGCTGATGTTATTAATGTCTTAAAGACATTAGGATATAACCAAGATGATATTAATTTTGCAATCAATAAACTTTGTGAATCCAATTCCATTGAAAGTACAATGGAAACATCTGATGTTGTTGCGATGGCAATAAAACTAATATCAATTAAGAATGAAGCTGCAGTCCCTAAGGCCTAATAGCCTAAAAGAGTTTGTTGGTAAACAAACTTTAAAACAAAATTTAAAAACATATTTAAAGGCAAGCGCAATTCATAATGAACCATTAGATCATTGCTTATTTTATGGTTTACCAGGAACTGGTAAGACTTCACTTGCTTTTATTATTGCCAAAGAACAAAAGTCAAACATCAGAATCATTCAAGGTTCAACCATTCAAAAGAACCTTGATATTTATAACTTTGCTTTAAGCATTCATGATAATGATGTTATTTTTATTGATGAAATTCACGGAATAAATAAAGCATGCTTTGAATTGCTTTATTCATTAATGGAAGATTTTTCGATGGATATAACCATTGGAAAAGACTTTAATGCTAAGACAACAAGAATCAAAGTTCCAAAGTTTACTTTGATTGGTGCCACAACTTCATTGACCAAGATTCCAAAACCTCTTGAAGAACGTTTTGGCATCCAATTTTATTTTGAAGATTATAGTCTTGATGAAATTAAGATCATTATTGCAAATGCAATTAAGAAAGTGAATGTTTTATTAACAGATGATGAGATATTAGCAATAGCTAATAATTCAAAAGGGATTCCAAGAAATGCCTTAACCATCTTATCAAGAGTGATTGATTTTAAAACCATTGATAGCAAAATGCCCATTAAGCAAATTTTTAAACAAATTGGTATTTATGAAAATGGTTTAAATAAAAATGATATTAAATATTTATTATGTTTTTTAAACTCAAATGGTGTCATTGGAATTAAAACATTAAGTCAAATGACAGATTTTGAAATTCAATTTATTGAAGAAAAAATTGAACCTTATTTATTTAAAAATAAATATGTCATTAAAACAACGCATGGAAGAAAAATTTTATCAGCAGGTTTATCAATAATTCACAAAATTCGGAGTATATAATATGGTTAACAAAACAATAACAATGACCATAAGTGAAATTGAAAAAGCATCAAATCAATTTAAAAAGACACATAAGATTAAAGTGTCTGGTCCTTATAGTGATGAACAAGTCCCTAAGTGATTTAAAGAATATAAAGAAGAAACTAATGCTAGGTTCGAGAAAATTGACGCTAAGTTTGAAAAAATTGACGCTAAGTTCGAACAAGTTTGTAAGTGATTTAAAGAATATAAAGAAGAAACTAATGCTAGGTTCGAAAAAATTGACGCTAGGTTTAAACAATTAGATGAACAAATGCCTAAGTGGTTTGAAAAATGAGTTGAGTTGAAATTTGATCCATTAGTTAAAAGAATCGATAATATCGTGGAAAAGAATAATTTAAAAGAATAAAAAATAAGGCATTTGCCTTATTTTTGTTTAGCTTCAAATGCAGCAATCAATTGATTCAAAGTTTTAATCTTTGTCAATTCTGCATCATCTAATCTAAAACCAACTTTGTCCTCAATAGCAACAATAATTCCTAAAACATTGATAGAATCAAGTCCCAGTTTTTTAAAATCAACAGACATACTTTGTTCATCGATTTTGATATTGATTTTTTGCTTGTTTGCCACATCATGGACAATACTTAAAATTTTTTCTCTCATACACTATTATTTTACTAAAAATAATTGAATAATATATATAATCTTATGGTATCATTATTATTACGTGTGGCCACCTAGCTCAGTGGTAGAGCAACCGGCTGTTAACCGGTTGGTCGCAGGTTCGAACCCTGTGGTGGCCGCCATATATTGGCCTGTTGGTGAAGTGACTTAACACACACGCCTTTCACGCGTGCATTCATGGGTTTGAATCCCGTACAGGTCACCAATGCAGTGTTAGCTCAGCCGGGAGAGCATATGCCTTACAAGCATAGGGTCGGGGGTTCGATCCCCTCACACTGCACCATTTAGAAAATATAGGTTTATCCTATATTTTTTTTATTTGTATAATAAGCATATTAAGGTTTAGATATATGAATAAAAAGAGAATTATTTCTATTGTATTTAACTTTGCCATTGTCACAGCTTCGCTGATTGGTTTAATCCTAGCAATCTTTGACACAATGGCTTTAGGTAAAAGTTATGAGGAAATATTTAAATACTACACAACTTTATCCAACCTTTTCTTATTAATCACAGCAATATTAATGGCAACGTTTAATTTACGGGCTATCTTTAAAAAAGATAAGACTGTACCAAAATGAATATATATCACAAAGATATGTGCTACTACGGCCACAACTATTACAATGCTAACTGTAATTTGCTTTTTAACCCCAGTAGCAATTATTACTCAACCAGAAGAATTCACTGCTGCATTCTTGTATAGTGGATCAAATTGTATTTTCCACATCATTAATCCAGTGCTAGCGATTGTTACCCTATTATTCTTTGAGTCAAATCCTCATATTGAATTTCCTCACGTTACATTCTCAGTGGTATTCACTGGCTTGTATGAAATCTTCTATACAATTGGACTTTACCAACACCCAGATGAGATGGAAAAATACGACTGGTATCATTTCACAATATTTGGAATGCAATATGTTATTCCAATCTTGGTTCTATTCATGGCTGTTTCATTCTTAATAGGTTGATTGTTATGATTGGGTAATCGTAAGATCCATGTTCTAGAAAGCAAAAAGAAAGTTACTACTAGGTAGTAACTTTTTTATATTTCGAATGAGTTTTTAGTGAAGTAGTTTTCTAAGATGCTATTGTTATAGTTTTGATCAAATGTTTCATTATTTAAGCAGAAGGAAGCAATAAGAAAATCTTGTTTTTTAATCCCTTTGAAATAATAAAAATTATTTCCATCCTTCACAATTAGTGGGTGTCATGACTGAATCTTATCATGATCAAAGAATTTCATGTTTAGATCTTTTGATTGTGAAATAAAGTAACGGTGGGTAGTGGAATTATTGATATTGAAGACATTTTTAACAATTAGATACTTAGGTAAATATTTGCTAAAGTCCATTATCGCATTCCTCCACCTTTCATTAAATCCAATAATGGATTTTTGCCAGACTTAATCTTTCGTCCAATTTCATCCATTTTAACTTTTGCTTTTTCTCATTGTGAAAGCATTTTGTTTAATTCATCTGGTTTTCGACCAGAGCCTTTAATAACACGAACTTTACGGTTAGGTTGTTTTTTAAACAAAGCTGGATTTCTTCGTTCCTTCTTTGTCATAGAAGTCATTAAGATCTTTCAACTAACCATTCTTTGTTCAGCATTATCAATTTGATCCTGGCTAACTTTGTTAGCAAGATTGCCTGGAAGTAACTTCATGATTCCGCCAAGAGAACCTAGTTTACTAATTTGTTCCATTTGACGCATTAAGTCTTCAAGATCAAATTTACCTGAAACCATTCTTGTGAATGATTTCTTGGTTGAGTCTTCATCAATTCGGTCAGCTGCTTTTTCAGCAAGAGACATTATGTCTCCAAGCCCAAGGATTTGATCAGCCATTCGATCCGGATAGAAGATATCTAATGATCCAATTGCTTCACCAGTTCCAGTAAATTTTACTGGAATGTTCAATAAGTTAGTAATTGACAACACAGCTCCAGCACGAGCTTCAGAGTCAAGTTTGGTGATAACCAAACCGGTTAAGTCTAGAGCTTGATGAAATTCTCTAGCGACATTAATAATGTCTTGACCAGCCATCGCATCAACAACAAGAAGTATTTCTTGCGGTTTGACTGCTTTCTTAATGTTTTTCAATTCATTCATTAATTCAACATTAGTTTGTAAACGACCAGCCGTATCGAACAATATAACATTATTGTTATTTGCTTTAGCTTGGTGCATTGCCTTCTCAGCAATACCAATAACATCTTTGCTATCTTCTTTATAACAAGGGATGTTAATCTTATGAGCTAATTGATCAAGTTGATCAATGGCAGCAGGACGATAAACGTCAAGAGCAACCAATAATGGATTAAGTTCTTTCTTGTTTTTTAATCAGTTTGCTATTTTAGCAATAGTGGTTGTCTTACCAGCACCGTTAAGACCAACAAGCATGATTCTTGTTTCTTCTTTGTCGATTTTAAGATCGGCTTTGTGTTGACCAAGGATTGAAACTAATTCTTCTTTTACTATATTTAGTAAAACCTTATCAGCTTCTTGCCCTTTTTCCATTACATAACCAACAGCCTTTTCTCTTACAGCTTTAATAAAATTTTTAACGACTAATAAATTAACGTCAGCATCTAAAAGAGCAATACGGATTTGCTTTAAAACTTCCGTCACGTCTTCTTCTGTGATGGTTCAGTTTGTTAACTTCTTTTTCATGTTTCTAGCAATAATGCTAGAAATCATAGTTTTAAAGATATTTGCCATATGCTCCTTTCTTGATTATTTTCATGTTAACATGAAATAGTTTTTCTTGCCTTTTTTGATAATGGTATATTTGTCAAAATATGTTAACTTGTTTGTTAATTTGAAATCTTCTTTATCAACAACAACGTTGTTGACACTTAATGTTTTAGCTTGCATTAATTCACGGAAGATACGCTTTGATGTAATAATTTTATTTTCAATTAAGAAATCAACTAAGTTCATTTCTTGGTTAATTTTGTAAACATTAAATTGCTTTGCACAGATGTCTAATTCTTTTAATGTAAGTTTTTCAAACTTACCATAGAACAATGCTTCAGAAATTTTTAGACATTGATCATATGCATCCTTGCCATGAATCTTTGTAATAATTTCTTGCGCCAAAGTTTTTTGGCCTAGACGCACACCTTTATTTTCATTGTGTTTAGTCAATAGCTTTTTGATTTCATCAAGCGATAAATCTGAGAAGAAGTTAAACATTTTGTTTAAGTCTTCGTCTGCCTGATTTAAAAAGAATTGGTACATTTCATAAGGACTTGTAATAGTTGGATCTAAATAGATGGCACCCTTTTCTGATTTACCAAATTTAGTTCCATCAGCCTTAGTTAACAAGTTAATTGTTAAGCCGACAGCTTTTGCATCTTCCCCATGAATCTTACGAATCATTTCAAGACCAGTAGTGATGTTACCTCATTGGTCAGAACCACCACATTGGATGGCAATGTTTTTATGATCATAAAGCCATAAGAAGTCAGTTCCTTGAATTAAGTTATAACTGAATTCAGCAAAACTAATTCCAGTATCAAGTCTTGACTTGATGATGTCTTTTTCAAGTAGGTAATTAACATTAATTAACTTACCAGTTTCTCTTAAAAAGTCAAACAAGCTCATGTCTTTGTAAATATCAAAGTTATTAATAACTTCTTTAACATTAGCTAGTTTCTTAAGTTGTTTGCTAACAGCAAGAATGTTGTTATCCAATGTTTTAAGATCAAGTAATGATCTTTCAGCTTTCTTACCTGATGGATCACCAATTCGACCAGTTGCTCCACCTAATACTGCATAAGCAGGAACACCTGCTTGTGCGAATTTGTTTAGTAAGTGGATCATGATATAGTTACCTAAGTGTAATGATTTATAACTTGGGTCAAAACCAATATAAACACCAAGCTTTGAATCAATTGCTTGTTGTAATTTCTTTTCATCGGTAACATTGTTAATAATGCCACGGTCTTTTAAATCTTTAATTAAATTCATAATTTTTATTTGTAAATTATATATATTATTAAACTGGATTTTTTAGATAAAGTGGCTCAAGATATTTAATATCTTGAATTACTTCAAAATCTTTTGCATGCAATAAGAAATTGTCATACATTGTATCAGTTTGATCTTTGACAACTGGTAGTTTATATTTCTTTTCATATTTATTTAAATCACTTGCGTTAATTAATTTTGGTGCAACTATTTCTTTTCCATTTTTATAAACAGCCAAATATAATTTGTTGCTTTTAGCATCAATCACACTGATGCAACTTGGTTTTGCATCTTTAGTTTGTAACAACAAACTATTGATGGTAACAATGGTTAATCTTGGGTCAAACATTTTTCATGCTTTAGCCACTGTCACTCCAACCTTGTCTCCAGTAAAACTACCAGGGCCAATGTTTACACACATATGTGTAAGGTCAGAAAACTTGATTTTTGCCTTTAATAATAAGTTATTAATAGAAGGCACAATAATATCAGTAACATTCTTGTTAACTGGTAGTTTTACTTGGTTTAATATTCTACAACTATAACTTACTGCTAAATAGCAGTAATTATTTGTGGTATCAATAAATAATGTACAATTCTTTCTCATAGCACTTGTATTATATAGTAATATAAAAATTTATAAATAAATTTTTATATTAGGTTGTATAATATACTAGATAATCCACTGATACTATTCATGGGTGACATCGTCACCATGTTTGGTAATTATGTTACCCATAGAAAGGATAGCATATGAGTGAGATTATCGCGACCCTATTTTGCGTTATCGTTATTATCTTATTAACATTGTTAATGAGAAAGACATAACTATATAGGTAAAAAAAGAGACAGTTTCAGCTGCCTCTTTTTTATATGAGTTGTTTATCACAACCTATTTTGCAATTAGATTATACACTAATTATTTTTTATTTACTAAACTCATAAATGTTTTATCTGGTTTACATTCAAAGTTCATTTCTTTGCCAGTCATTGGGTGAATAAAATGAATTTTATAAGCATGAAGATATTGGCCATATTCTGGTTTAGCTTCAACTTGCCCATATAGTTCATCATTATAGATTGGGTGATTAATATATTTTAAATGCACACGGATTTGGTGCGTACGACCAGTTTCAAGAATACATTCCACATAGGCTAAGTTATTACTTAGGTTTTTAATAAGGTTAACTTTGGTGATAGCTTCTTTTGCTTTATAACTGTCTGATACCATCATCTTAGTAGATCCATCTTTTGCTCGCATGATTGGAGCTTTAATAATCAAATGATGATTATCAAAGTGACCATGGCAGATAGCCACATAGCTACGGAATAATGTTTTATCAACAAGTTGATCTTGTAAGGCATTTAAGATAGTTAAGCTTTTAGCTACGACTAAAAGTCCTGAAGTATTTTTATCCAAACGATGAACAATACCAGGACGAATTTTATCATTACTAAATTTTCCTAAATAGGAAATTAAACGGTTAGCTACTGTATCTTGTTCATTAAATGTTGTTGGATGAACTAACAAACCTTTAGGTTTATTGATGACCATTAGGTAGGCATCTTCATAAACAATGTTTAGTGGTTTCTTACTTGGTTTTAAGTCAATACCAATAAGCTTTGCTTCTTGTTTACCTTGTTTTTTGATAACGATTTTATCGTTTTCATTAACCAATAAACCTTGTTTATCAGCTACTTGTTTATTAACAAGAACTAAACCATCTTTAATCAAATTGATGGCTTTAGTTCGTGAACACTTTAGTTTTTCAACTAAATATTTATCTAATCTAGTGTTGTTCATCTTTCTTTTGTTTTGCTTGTCTGCTTTCATTTACAGCTTGAATAATTGTGATAGTAATATATGATATTACAAAACCAAAAATACCAATAACAACAAATGTATCTGGTCAGTTAAAGATTGGGAAATCCATGAAACCAAATTTAAAATAGTCTAATACCATGTGAGCATGTTCTACAGGAGCACCAGCACGTTGGAATAAATTAAATAATCCACCAAACATTGCTAAAGCAACAAAGCTTGAAGTGATTCGATCATGAGAAACTAGCAAGAAGACAGCTAACAACAAAATAAACATTAATGATTGCAAAGCATAAATTGCTGCTGGATTATCAGCTAGAGCATTTCAACCAATTCCATTATTTCAAATAATTGAAAGATATCAAAAACCATTTGGATCACCAAATGTACCTTCAGGTGCATCTTTTAACCAAAGGTAAAAAGACAAACTAAAAGCAATAACAATTATCAATGCTGCACTAGCAATAATTGCTTTTTGAATTAGTAGTTTTGGTTCAAAACACTTCTTAAAGTATTCTTTAACTTGACTAGTTTCTGCCATATTATTTAATATTATATAATTTATACATTATGAAAGGCCAATCAATATTTTTTGTTCAAGCAACACACAAGACAAAAACGTGGTGAATGTTTTTGTCAGTGTTACTATTGGTCTTTGTTCCATTCTTAATCGTTTGATTGCTATGTGGTGAATTTAATTTATTAAATAATGATTGACTAATTGCTAAAAATGCTAGTGTGTGACATGGATTGGTTGAGGCTGATAAAATTAATGAATTAGCTAATCGCTATCATATTTATTTTTCACCTGATGGAGTTAATGCATTAATTATTGAATTAAATAATTGGGTTGGTCAAAATGCATCAATCAATGCTTATAAAACTTTCTTTAATCCAGTTTTACTGGCGCCTTTATTAGGATTATTTGTTTGATCAATTATTTATCCAATCATTTTTAATGCAACTAAGGTTTCTGGATTAGATGTCTTACCATTTAGCGTTGGTGTCGGGATCTTTATGTTATCACTAATTCTTAGTGGTTTAATTGATCAATGAGGACAAAGTTTGTTAGCGGTTTATTGATTAACAAGAATTGTTATTGCTGCTGTTGCAACGCTTGTCTTCTTCTTGTTAACAAACTTAATAGTTAATAAGTATCTAGCTAGTCGTCCATATGCCGCTGACATTTATTTTGGTTACAAAACAATTGACCGTGCAAATGCTGGAGCAAAGCAACAACTAAAAGAAAATATTGACGCGTACAAGAAGCAAAGTGATGATGAATCATTTGTGGAAGTAGAAGAAGGTAAATAGTATGCAATTTGCTGATTCATGTAGTTTATTAATAAAAGCTGGAAACGGTGGCAACGGTATCGTTGCTTGACGTCGTGAAGCACACTATCCAGAAGGTGGCCCTTATGGTGGTGAAGGTGGAAAAGGTGGAGATGTTATCATCATCGGAGATGAAGATATCAACTCTTTATTTCACTTACGATACCAAAAGAAAATTATTGCTGACTCTGGGCAAAATGGTCAAAATAAACAAATGGCTGGAAGGAATGGTCCAGACAAATATATTAAGGTTCCAGTTGGAACACAAATTTTTAACAAGAAAACTGGTGAATTGATTGTTGACATCCTAAAGGATGGACAAGAATTCATTATTGCTAAAGGTGGTATTGGTGGACACGGAAATGCTTTCTTTAAATCTTCATTTAATAAAGCACCAACACTTTATGAAAATGGTGATAAAGGTGAAAGTGTTGAAGTAGAAATGAAGCTAAAATTCATTGCTGATATTGGACTAGTTGGTTTACCAAATGCTGGTAAATCAAGCCTAATTTCTTGCTTATCAAATGCTAAACCAAAGATTGCAAATTATCAATTTACAACATTAACTCCAGTACTTGGAACTATCAATTTTACCAAAGGTAAAAGTTTGGTAATGGCTGATATTCCTGGATTAATTGAAGGAGCTAGTGAAGGGGTTGGATTAGGCTTTGATTTCTTAAAACACATCGAAAGATGCCATATCCTAATTCATGTTATTTCTCTTGATGAAATTGATCATGAAGATATTGTTCAAGCTTACAAAACAATTAATTCTGAATTAGATAAATATAATAAGCTTTTGCTTAAAAAGCAAATGTTAATTGTTGCTAACAAATGTGATGTTGAAAAAGCTAAAGATCAACTAGCAAAACTTAAAAAAGTTTTGAAGAAGAAAGATGCTATAGTTGTTGTTTCTGCTAAGGAAAAACAAAATCTTGAAGAGTTAAAATCAAAGATTTTAAACCTTAATGATTCATATTTAGAAATGAAAAAAGCAACAGCAAAACAAGAAGCAGTTAAGGTTGTTGAAGTGCGCCAAAAGAAGTATATGCCAAAGGTATTTACTTGAGAAAAAGATGCAGCTGGAAGATGAATAATCCATAGTGAATATTTAAGCTATTGACTATACAAGATTCCACAAACAACTAAAGATAATATCTTTAGATTTAACCAAAAACTTAATAATTGCAACATTGATGAAATCTTAAAAAAACATGGTGCAAAAGCAAAAGATACTATCATAATAGATAATGTAGAATTTCAATTAGATTAATATGGAAAACGCAAACAACTTAAAACGATTAATAAATAAAAGAAAAAATCAACCAGGAAACTTAATTAAGTACCTTAATTATCTTTCTGATTTTGCTCATGACTATATTGAAAAAACCGCTACTAACGGTTATGTTTTAGGTATCTCTGGTGGGATTGATTCTGCTCTAGCATTAGCTATTTTAGCTAATACTCCAGGAATAAAAGTAGTTGGTGCTTTTATTGATATTGAATCTAGTCCATTGGACCGCCAAGATGCTGAAAGCTTAGCTGGTATTTATCGCTTTGAATACAAATACATTAACTTAACTGATGAATATCATTCATTAGTAAAGAAGTTGGGAATTGAAAATTCACCAACGGCTAAAGCTAACCTAAAGGTTAGATTAAGAGTTAATACTTTATATGCTATAGCAAATGCTAATGGTTTATTGACTTGTGGCACAACTAATGCCGCTGAACGATTAGTTGGTTATTACACAAAGTTTGGTGACAATGCTTGTGATGTAGCATTACTATATTGATTAACTAAATCACAAATCGTTTTTTTAGCTCATGAACTAAAAGTTCCTGATGAAATTATTGAGAAGAAACCTTCAGCTGGATTAAATCCAGATCAAACCGATGAAGGTGATCTAGGTATTACATACCAAGAAATTGATCATTATTTATCATTCTCATTCATTGATCCAATTCAAGAATCAAAGATTACAACAAAGTTTGTTGCTAACAAACATAAGTTAAATGCTCCAGCTAAACCAAAGAAATTCATGAACTTAAGAAATTTATAGGTTTTGTTGCTAAGAAAATAGGTATATTATTTATTTTATAAATAATATATATTTTGTATAATTAGTAGAGTTAGTAATATTTTTATATTATGCCTAAGCCAAAATTTGTTAAACCCTTATTAATTGGCGTTGCCTGCACCATTCCGGTAGGATTGGTCGTAGGATTATCCGTTAACTGAGATCATACAACATTTATTTCTGCTGTTGGATCTTCGGGAGTTAAACCTTTTATTGAATCTTTTGGAAAAGCTTACCATCAAGCTTATTCTAATTTTGATGTCACCGTTGAATCTGGTGGTACAACCTTTGCAGTTGAACAACTATCTAAAGGCTATACAAATTTAGGAAACGCAAGTAATAACCCATACCAAAACATTAATGATGGTGGTTACATGGAACAATGAGCAACCAAGAAGACATTAACGCTTGGTTGAGAAGGTTTAGTGGTAATGTATGCATTACCAAAGAACTTAAGTCAAGATGCTAAGGAAAAGTTTGAAATAGTTCTTACTAGTGAAAATATTACTAAGTTATATGCAATCTTTGCCGGATGACATGAATTACAAAGTGGTGAAGAATGAAAAACAGATTATGAATCTCTTTTATATTATGCGCCGCAATCTATTCAAGATTCTCTTACAGAAGATGATAAGAAACTTTTAACTGAAGCAAAGATTTTACCATTTGTTCGTTCAGCTGGAAACACTGGAGCTAATAGCTCAATTGCTTTCACTTACTATAGTAACTTAGCTGATTTTGATGAAGACTTAACAGAAAATCAAAAGAAAGCATTTAGAGGCGGAGAATATGGTGATGATAATGACCATATGGAAACTGATGAATCAAATGCTCGTGCATGACAATCTTTTGAAACAAAAGACAAAGCTGGTTCAATGGTTTATCTAACAACATCATTCTTATCTGAAGCTAATTTAAAAGAAATGAAAGAGCATGATTACAAATTAGCTAAATATGGAAATGATGCTCAAAGTATTTTAGATGATCAAGGGAAATTAAATCTTGATAACATTTGTAAAGCAAATGGTTACAACTGATATCGTCCAATCAATGTAATGGTTGATATCAATCTTAAGAAAGCAACCGATTTCTTACATTGAATTTATTTTGGTGAAAATAGTCAATACAACGAAATAGTAAGAAAAAAAGGTGCTAAACCACTTAATGAACGACAAATTAAGAGTATGTGTTATGATGATACATTTGATTCGTTGTTTGCACCTGAATCAACCGATATTAAGTTAAATGAATCACGGGTTGATCCATTTGACAATATCTTTGGAGCTGAGGACATATGAGAATAAAACATAAACCTACAGCTAAACGTCGATCAAGAGGATCAGATACACCAGCTAAAGTAATTACTGGTGTAATTAGTGGTATCTTCTGATTATTGTTCATTGGTGTAATTGCTTTTATTATCTATGGATCAATTCCCGGATGACAAGAATATGGTTTCATGAACATCTTTGCTACAGGTGTTTATGACTTAGAAAATGGTAAAGCTAGTGTTTGGTTAGCATTATGCATAACCATCTTTGTTGCTGGCTTTGCATTAATTGTTGCTGCCCCAGTTGGAATTAAGACAGCAACCTTTATTAAGTTTAGAATTCCTGATAAAGTCCGAAGATATGTTAAGATGGGTGTGGAATTATTAGCTGATATTCCAACCGTTGTCTTTGGTTTATTTGCTTTGACGGCTTTAGGCCCATTACTACAAGTAATCTTTAGAATGCCAAGTGCATATAACTTGATTACAACCGGCTTTATGTTAGCATTCTTAATGATGCCAACAGTTGTTTCATTAACCCTATCTGCTTTAGACTCGGTTGATGATTACTTCTTAATTTCCCCAATGACAATGGGAAACACTAAAACTGGTGCAGTTTATAAAGTTTATAAAAAGAAAGTTAGAGGCAAGATTGTTGTTGCCCTAATTACTGCTTTAGCTCGTGGTCTTGGTGAAACTATGGGTGTAAGTATGATCTTACAAGGCCAAAACTACAACCAAATCTTTGGCCAAGGCTTTGGTGCAATTTGAATGAGCTATTTAAAGACGCTAGGTGGTTTAATTGCTAGCAACATGTTTGCTGAATCATCAACTGCAGCCTTAAAAGGTTTATTG
Source organism: Mycoplasmoidaceae bacterium (assembly GCA_024407855.1). The sequence goes on from JAKSVQ010000002.1 coordinate 77,637, forward strand.
TTTGTTTACGGCTTATTCTTATTCATTGTTGTTGTATTATTTAACGCTATAGTAAAGATTTTATTCCGTGAAAAGAATACAACAAAAACAAACAAGTTCTTCCACGCTATTGGTGTAGTTATTAAATTTATTCCACGTCAATTTACAAAATTGTGAAATAAAATGCTCAACCATAAGCGGGTAACAGTTAATGTCACAGAAGACAATGTTGATCGTACTTTACCAAAGTACTTTAATCAACGTGCCGCTATTGTTCGAACAAATTCTAACTTCTATGAAGCTTGAAAACGATTCTGAGAAATCTTCTGCTTCTGCTTTATGTTTGCATTTGTTATTTGAATGTTTGTTACTTTAGTAGTAAAAGGTATTATTGGTGTAACCGCTCCAACTGCTACTGTCTTCCAATTTGGTCGTGACACAACTGGAATGGCATTTGTTAACACATTGCTAGTAATAATTATTGCAGTTGGTGTTGGTTTTGTTATTTCAATTGGTACTTCAATCTTTATCAATGAATTTATGAAAGATGGTAAAACAAAGAATATCTTATTCTTCTTCATTGATTCACTTGGTGCAACTCCATCAATCATCTATGGTATGTTTGGTATGATCTTCTTCCTACAATTATTAGGATTAAGTTCGGGTGGTAATAGTGGTAAGTCATTAATGGCAGGAGCATTAACATTAATCTTTGTTATCTTGCCAGCCTTTACAAGAACAAACATTCAAGCATTACAAGTTGTTTCAGTTGAAACACGTCAAGCAAGCTATGCTTTAGGTGTTGGTAAATGAGAAACATGTCGCCGAATTGTTTTACCAGCTGCTTTCCAACACATCTTAACTGGTGTAGTCTTAGCAATTGGCCGTGTTCTTGCTGAAACTGCTCCACTATATCTAACTGCCGGATTAAGTGGTGGAAGCAAGATTTCATTAATGTCAGCTGGGCAAACACTAACAACTAGAATTTATTCACAAATAAACTCTAATGATTTAGTCGCTGCCCAAAATATCATGTATGAATGTGCCTTTGTCACATTAGTTCTAATAATTATTATCTTGATTGTTGTGGATATTATTATTCCAAAATACTTTGATCACAAAAAGAAAAAACAAAGTAGTGAAGGAATTCAAATCCTTAAATCAAAAGGTGGATTTAAACAACGAGCAATTGATTCAACAAAGAATCTAATGGTGAAGGCTAAGTTACTCTATAACTTAAACTTCTAGAAAGAGGTAAGTATGAAGAAAAAACAAAAAGTTCAATTAACACAAGAAGAAAGAATTAGAGCTTATTACAAAGCAAGCGGTTCCAAGAAATTAAGAGCTTGGTCTAAACTTACTAAAGATGATAAGAAACTAATTAATAAATACAAGAAGCAACGAGAAAAAGAGTTGCGAACAAAAAAACCAGATTTCAATGTACATAAGAATTCTTATGAAGTAAGAAATTGGAGTTTATGATATGGTCATGAAAAAGCTTTAAGCCATATCACTGTTGACATTCAAAAGAATAAAGTTACAAGTTTAATTGGACCAAATGGTGCGGGTAAAACTGTTTTCTTAAGATGTTTGAACCGTATGAATAACGTGATGTTCTCTAATGTAAAAACATTAGGTCACATCTACTTCTTCAATGGAACTAACTTATACTCACCTAATATTCCACAAGTTGAAATTACGACAAGAGTTGGTACAATTCAACAAAAACCAACTCCATTCCCAATGAGCATCTATGATAATGTTGCTTATGGACCAAGATTACATGGTATTACTGACAAGAAAGTTTTAGACAAGATTGTTAAGGATGCATTAGATGATGCAGCTTTATGACAAGAAGTTAAAGATAAACTTTCTGATTATGGAACAAGTTTATCTGGTGGACAACAACAACGTCTATGTATTGCTCGAGCAATTGCATTAAAACCAGAAGTGTTATTAATGGATCAACCAACTGCTGCACTTGACCCAATTGCCACAACCAAAATTGAAAACTTGATTCTTTCACTTAAGAAGAAATATACGATTGTGTTAGTAACACACTCATTGTCACAAGCACAACGTGTTTCTGACAATACTTTCTTCTTCTATAAGGGAAAGATTATTGAAGCTGGGCCAACAAGAAAAATCTTTACTGACCCAGTTCAAGCCAAAACAAAAGACTATATCTTGGGAAGATAGGTTGTGTATAATAAATATATATTATTTACATTGGGCACCCAAGTAAATTAAAAGGAGAAAATAAAAAATATGGATTGATATTTTTGAACGGGCATTATTGCTGCCATTCTAATTGGTATCTTTTCAATGCCACAAGTAATTAAAACTGTTAAAACAAGAAATACCGTAGGTATATCTTTAGCAATGTTTATCATTGTTACAGCTGGAGATACATTCTTCGCAATTAGTGGTATTGGTATGCTAGCAAAACATGATCTTGCTGGTGGAATACCATTATTCCTTGCTAACATTGTATCTGGCACATCATGTGCAATTGTTCTATTCTTTAAAGCAAGAAACTTGCGCTGAGCTAAGAAATTTGGTGTTAGTGAAAAAGTATTATGTGACAACTATGACACATACTACTCAAAGATTAAATTAGAAAAGATTGAAAAGAAGGCAAAGAAACAAGCCGCTAAAGGTATTGTACGTGAAACTACAACTACTGAAGATGTTCCACCTGTAACAGTTGGAGCTTAGTTTATGGCAATAAACTTTGATACGTTAAAAACTTCCGAAGACAATCTGCGAAGAATGTTTTTGCGATTTTACAATCACGTATTACTTTCACAAGAATATTTGTTAAAGCACTTTAAAACTAGTGCAACTTTAACTCCACTACAATATGCTCATATCTTATCGGCTGAAAAGAAAGCCAATAAGATGGAAGCACAAATCTTAGATGAAACTAACTGAATCATATCAAAAGATATGCCTCGGGCTGCTCACTTAAGATATCTTATTGCAATTATTCGATCAATTCGTGATCTTGAAAGAATGGGAGATTTCAATGAAAGAATTGCTACTATTCTTCAACATCAAAAGAATATTGATGATGAGATTCGTAAAATTATTTGCCGTTTAATGCAAGGATCATATGATTTTGCTAAAGAAATTTATCGAAATTTAAAATCAGGTCCGCATCAAACAAAAGATTATTATGTAAGACGTGCATCAGTTCTATTCTATGAATTTGGTGATAAATATCGTCGTGGTTTTAAAGAAGTTGGTGAAAAGATCTTTAGATCAAGAAAAGATTTAAATAACAAAGTTGCCATCTTTACTGCAATCAAGAATATTGAAAGAAATGCTGATCACGCATTTAACATTCTTGAAAACTTTGTTTACATTGAAGAACCAAACTTCTATTTCACTAAAGAATCAAGAAAAAGATAGAAAGATTAAAAAATGTCAAAAATTGAATTTATATGTTTAGGCGGACAAGATGAAAAAGATAAAGTCTGCGACGCTTTAGTTATAGATGGTGATATCTATGTTTTAGGCTGTGGTATCCACTGCCCTAGTGTGATTCAATTAGGAATTAAGAAAATCGTTGCTGACTTTTCTTATCTAATTGATAACAAACAAAAGATTAAAGGAATCTTTATTCCTACTCCAAACTATAACCTATATGGAGGATTAGAGTTTTTAGTTAAGAACTTACCTAATGTTCCAGTTTTTACTAGTCATTTAGGACAAATGATTATTAATAATAACCTTGATTGATGCTTCCGCATCCGTGATAAGAGACGCGATAATCAAGGATCATTAAAAACAAGATTTAATATTAATGCTGTTAAACCACTTGAACCATTTAAGTTAGGCAAAGTTGAAGTTCTCCCATTTAGAACTGCTAGCTTTATGCCAACCTCATTAGGCTTTGTTTTCAAAACTGATGTTGGTTCAATTGTTTATATGGATCATTTCATTATTCCAACTAGTGTAAATAATGCAACATATGATTTGTTAGATCAAGTAAATAAATTTACTAACAACAATGTTTTATTATTAATTACTTCAATTGGTAAGAATTTAAGCCACCGTGGTTTTACTTCACCAAACTATAACATTGATAGTTTCTATGAGAACACAGTTTTGGATATGCCAAACCGTGGTATCTTTGTGATCGAAGAAGAAGATATTTATAAACTAACTAAACTTGCTGCCATTGCGGCAAAGAAGACAATTCCTTTCTACATTTATTCACCAAGTTTAGCTCGTGCATTTAATTACATGCAGAACAATAAGATTGTTAACTTTAACAACTTAATTTATATGAATGAACAACAAATCAATACGGTTGATCGCGGTATTGTTGTTGTTTCTGGTGATAAACAATCACTATTTACAAAGTTACAAAAAATTGTTGTTGGTGATGACCAACGATTAACATTTAAACCAACTGATACATTTGTTTATTCAATCTTAACTACTCCAGGTTATGAAAAACTTGAAGCAAATTTATTTGATTCAATTAATCGATTAAATGTTTCACGTGTAGTGAAGATTCCAAAAGATATTATTCAATTATCGCAATCACAAGAAGATCACAAATTCTTAATTAATATCTTAAAACCTAAATATATTATTCCAATTGGTGGGTTATATATGGATTTTGCAAACTACAAAGAAATTTGCAATAAGGTTATTACCCCACAAAGAAATATTATTACATTAGGTAATGGGCAAGTTGCTGTCTTTGATTCAGGCAAGTTTATTGACGCAAAACGTCACATTAAACTTGTTGAACAATATGTTGGTAACCAAGGTTTATATGACGTTGGCGCTAGCGGTTTGTTTGAATGTGAACAAATGGCTGACTCTGGTTGTGTTCTTGCCAGCTTATTAATTGATAAGGCTGAAAAGAAAATTAACCACTTTAACTACAACATTGTTGGAGTTTTAAATCAAACTGACCCAAAGAATCAAGCAATTGTTGATGAAATCAATGCAACATTGAACAACACAATGCTTGAACTATTAAAGACATTAGCACCAAATGCTAATTTATCACGTGATCAACAAGATTACTTTAAAAAGCAAATTGTTAAACAATATGAAAAGAAGTTTGGCAAAAGACCTTTAGTCTTATTAACAATTATTTATAAAGATCAAATTGAAAAGGCTAAAAACAATATAACCGATTAATATGGAAAACAACACACCACAAATAAATCCATCAACTAATCCAAAAGATTATGTTGCAAAACCAAAAAGCCTTTCCTACAAAAAGAAAGAACATACAAAAAATGTTTGAAAATATGTTGGGAAGATTGCTTTGTTAGTATGAACCATACTTATTTTTGCACGGGTTCCATTTGTTGGTAGTTATGTTGATGGATTATTTGACTATGTGTTAGGTTTAGGTAAATATATCTTGTATTGCCTAGCAATAGTTGCTGAGATTGGTTGAATCTTTAATCTAAGTTATTTAAGATTCATCCGCAGTCCAAAATTTATTATCTTTGCTTCCATTAGTTTATTGTGCATTTGCTGCATTGTTTCTGGTGTTAGCAACATGATAGTATCATTTGATGCAAGACCAACATTTGCTGAATTAATTACAAAATACCATACTAATTGATTAGATTACTTTAAAGCTTGAGACTATGGTCACTACTTCAATGGTGGTTGTATTAGTGGTGGAATACTAGCTGAACTGTTGTCATATGTCTTTAATTTCTTATCATATGTTGTTTTAATTGTTGTGGCTGCAGTCATCTTACTAATTTCAATCTTTATTATCTTTAATATTAATTACCGTTCAACTAGAGTTGGATTAAAGATTCGTAGCTGAATGATTCGTAAATTAGGTGGTAGTTTTAAATACGATGGCTACAATGAATTAAAGAGTAAAAAGGATAACCAAAATAAATTTAAGAAAACAAGAATGACACAAGTTGAAGCAACGGCCATTCAAAACAATTGTCTTCCTTATGATTTATTGCCTGATACCGATTTAAACAAATATGATGCAAACTTTAAGTATGCAAGAAAGTTACAAAATAAACTTGCTAACTTATTCAAGAATAAAGACATTGATTGTGTTCCAACAGATTTAAACATTTATTCTTCATTCTCAGAAATCTGCTTTGAAGCTAAGAACAAAGAAAATGTTAAAGCCATTATTCAAGCTCAACCAGATATTGCAAAGATTACACGTCTAGATCATTTCAATATGTCTTTACGTGGAAATATTGTCAATATTGAAATTGAAAACCAATACTTCTCCAAGTTCTCATTAAAGACAGTATTAAATATGTATGATGATGGCAAGGATGTTTCAGCAGTGTTTGGTTTAGATCGAACAAATAAGTTAGTAACACAAAATTTCCGTAACAACCCATCAGCTCTAATTGTTGGTAAAAGAGGCTCTGGTTCTGCAACATTAGCCGTATTAATGGCTTTATCTACTTGTTATTTAACAAGCCCAGATGATTTAGAACTAATTGTTTTAAACCCAAATTGTGAGGCAACATTCTCATACTTCAACAATATGCCACATTGTGTTGGCAAACCAATTGACAACATTAATTTATGTACAAAGAAACTCCACGAGTTACAAGATTTAGTGGTTGAAAGAAATAGTTTACTTAAAGTAAATAATGTTACGAACATTGAACAATACAATAAGGTTATTACTAACACACAAACAAAATTCAAACATATTCTTGTGTTGGCAACCAATGTTGAAGGAATAATCCATGATTCGTTCCAAAACAGTAAGATTATTTCCGATATCTTAGTTAACGGTCCAAAAGCTGGTATTTACTTTGTGATGCAATCATATGTTGCCAACAATGATTTGCTTGACAAAGAAATTGTTAATAATGCCAGTGAAAAATATATCTTGGCTTTATCAAGCAAAGAAGAAAGTGAAAAGATCTTTGGTAATAGCCGTGGTTATCAATTACATAATAATGGTGATTGTTTGCATTACAGTGGAACCAACCTTGGTAATATGAAACGTTTGCAAATCTGTAACATCAATTACACTGAGTTAACAACTGATGTTGATATTATCAAAACATTCTATGCAACCAAGTTAAAACAAAAGGAAGCAGAAATAATAAAGGAGGGTAAAAAAGATGAAGCAGATAAAAAACTATAAAGAATACACCATTAAATTATTACAAGATGTATTCATGGGTAAAAATGGTGAAATTACTAGTATGCATGCCATTCATAATGGTTATACTAACTATTCATATGTTGTTACTTTTGAAAATGGTAAGAAGTATCAAGTGCGATTACCACATTGCGGTAATTTAATTAATCGTAGTAACGAATATCAAGTTTTATCCTTACTTGGTAACCAAGACTTTATTTATTTTGATATTAAAACTGGAATTGGTGTAAAAGAATGAATTGATGGTAAATCACCACGAATTCCATACTTCTGAAAATGAAAACAAGTTGATGATCTATTTACTCAAATTAGAAAGATTCATCAAACAAAAGTTCCATTTGATGTGAAGTTAAAAAAGTTAAACTTTGACTTATACAACCAAAATTTATTTAAGTTAAAACTAGCTTATCAAACAAAGTTCTTAAGTATTATTGAAACATATAAAGGTGATGAAATGGTATTAAGTCATACTGATATTAATGCCCCTAACCTTATCTTAGATAAGAATAAGAAACTTCATATCATTGACTTTGAATGATGTGCATTAGCATCTGACTACTGAGATTATGCTAACTTCATTCGTGAATCAAGAATCACATGATATGGATTAATTGATTGAAATAAATACATCGATAACTTCGATATGAACAAATTAAAAGATTATATCTTTGCATCATCTGTCTTTGCTTATTTGTGAACATACATGATGCCTCAAACTAAAAAAATGATTAAATATCGTCGTCGAACATTACGTCAAGTAGTTTGATATGGACGTGGAGTAATAAACAATGGAAACAAAAACTAATTATTTAATAATTGATATGGGAAACAGCAACTACAAAGCTGCTGTTTATGATATTAAGCAAAATAAGATTATTGAAATGCAACAAATTCCGCAAACACCAGATGCTAAGAAATTAATTGATTTGTTTGCATGTTTAAAAAATGGTTTAAAGATTGATGGTGTTGTTGAATCATTAACTTCTAAACCAGAAGTGGCAAGAGAATTTAATGAATCATTAGCAAAGATTTATCCCGTTCAAGTAAAGATTATTGGTAAAGATGATTTTGCCGGTTTAGTTGATTTAAGTAATGTTGACCCTAAAGTAATTATTGGTACGGACATTTTAACCTTAGCTTATTATGGGATTACCACTTTACAAAAGGGTGTAATCGTTTGTTTAGGTACAGTTTACTTTAGTATTATGTTTGATAGTAAACAAATTAAAAATGTACTTTTTGTTCCAAGCTTAGTTCGTGGTTTGAAAGGTATTTCATCTGTTACATCGATCGATGCTGAACAAGTTCCAGAAGTGTTTGATAAAACTATTGGTTTAAATACAAAAGATGCCTTCTCAGCAGGTGCTAACCTGTTACTTGAAGGAGCAATTGACAATGTTGTTAAAGAATATGGTCTTGCGTCATTTAATGTTTTAATCACTGGTGGGGACGCCAGAAAGTTTGCAAACATTGGTCGAAAATATAAGGTAGTTGATAACCTATTATTAATTGCTTTAGCAATGTTAACAAAAGAAAAAGGCTGATAGCCTTTTTTCATTTATTATTATTTTTTTATTAGATATATAATACTTTTAGAGGCAAAATATGAAAAAAGAAATTGTAACAATTCGTGATATTCATGAAGCACGATTGAATATGAAAAAATCAGGATTAATTTACCCAACATTGGTTAAATATTGCCCAACATTATCTAACCAATATAAAGGTGAAATATATCACTGTGCTGAAACTGTACAAGCAGTTAAATCATTTAAAATTAGAGGAGCTTTAAATGCAATTATGCATTTAACAGATGCACAAAAGAAAAAAGGTGTTATCTGTGCTTCTGCTGGTAACCATGCTCAAGGTACAGCATTATCAGCTACAACATTAGGTATTAAGTCATATATTTGTATGCCATCTAATGCTCCATTAGCAAAGATTCAAGCAACAAAGAACTTCGGCGGAACCGTAATTCTTGCTGAAGAACCAAGTTTTGATGCTGCTTATGCATTAAGCAAGAAACTTGCTAAAGAAAGAGGATTAACTGAAATTCCTCCTTATGACCATCCACATGTAATTGCTGGTCAAGCAACTATTGCTGCTGAAATCATTGAAAAAATACCAGACATTGACATGTTTATTGTTCCAATTGGTGGTGGTGGTTTAATTAGTGGTATTGCAACATACATTAAAACAATTGATCCACGAATCGAAGTAATTGGTGTTCAAGCTGAATACTTCCCAGCAATGAAGAAATCTTTTGATGCAAAGAAGTTAATTTCTTACTCAAAAGGTATTCCAACATTAGCTGATGGTTGTGCAGTTAAGACTCCTGGTACATTAACATTTGATATTATCAAAGATAAGGTTGATAGAATCGTTACTGTATCTGAAGATGATATCGCATGTGCAATCCAACTACTATTTGAAAAAGGTAAGATTGTTTCTGAAGGTGCTGGTGCAATGCCAACAGCAGCTATTATGGCTGGTAAAGTAAATGTTAAAGGCAAGAAAGTAGCTGCGCTAATTTCTGGTGGTAACATTGACATTGATAGACTTGCATGAGTTACAGGACGTGCTTTGTCACTTAATGGTAGAAGATTTAAAGTTAATGTTTCATTTAAATCTGCAAATCAAATTGCTGAATTTATGAAATTATTATCTGAACACAATACTGTTGCATGATCATTAATATCAGAAGAAAAATTCACAAAGGAATCAAAACCTGGTAGTTATATGCTAGCAATTGTTTCTCCTGATCATAAGGAAGGCAATGCTGTTAAAGCAAAATTATCTAAGATGACTTGCTTTAACCATTACATCTAGTCAATAATTTACATTGAAATGTAAAGTAGTAATTCTATTATAATGATAGAGTTATTATAGGGGTGTAGTTCAACGGCAGAACTGCGGACTTCAAATCCGCGTGTTGTGGGTTCAAATCCTGCCACCCCTGCCATAAAACTAAAAAATACTAACTTTGTTAGTATTTTTTATTTTTTGCTATATCTCTTTCTAGCGATTATGATACCGAAAGTAGAAACAGTATAAAGTAACCCAAAAGCCCATATATAAGAGCCAACACGCATAAGCCTATTAAATAATGTTGGTTTGCCATTAATGGTTCATCACCAGTTCTCTCAATTAGGAATTCTTAGTCCATGTATTATAAAAGATGTAAGAAGCAACGATAACAAAACAGCACTGATGACGGCAAAGATGGAAAATAATCCCCATTTAAGCAATTTCTTTTTTTCAAGCAACATTGTGAACTTTTCTGTTTCAGGTAATGATAAGTTATGTTTTGGGGTAGTTTTATTTCTTTTGATTAATTTCATAATTGTTAGATAAATAATACTTGGTATTAAAGCCCACAAAAATAGCCATCAACGATTGGCAAACAGGCTGATATTTGTGCAAAAGAATATTGATTCTCAAAAGTAACAAAATGATTGAAAATAATATATTGGTGCACTTAATTCACAAACAAGATTGATTGTCTTTATTGAGAATCTAAGTTGTGTTGCAACATACATTAATGGTGGGAATACACAATAAAAGGCAAGAATGACTCAAATACTATTAATATTAGGGTAAATAGAAAAGAAGACAATAGCAGAAGAGAGAACAATGGAAAGGATAATATTAATGATATTCTTATGCTTAAAATTTCATTTAGGGATTAGTGAAAAAGCTAAACCAAGCGTCATTGTTGATAATGATCTTCCACTCGCTCACTTTACAACCCCAGTGTAATGCAATGATAAAAATCTATAGATTGTAGCTAAAGAAAACAAGATTCCTATAGCCAACCAAAAGAATACTTTTTTGTTCTTTCTATAGAAAAAGTAAAAGATTAGATACAAGACTGTAATTCCAATAAATAAACCATGAACATACCACAAATGTAAAAATGCCAAATTAGCAGTTGGATCGAAAATTAATCTACATAAATTTAAGATAAAACAAGGAATGATTACTGGTATAAGAATTTTCTTTGCTTTTTGTTTGAATAGGTACCATCATGAACGGAATCAACCATATTGTTGGTTTTGTGCAATATTTTTGATAAATGATGAAACTAGATATCACCCAGATATGATAAAGAAGCATTCAACAACACCACTAGCTTGCCTTAATCATAGCCCTAAATACGGAGTAAAATCATGTTCATTTAGAACAACAAATGCAAATAATAACCTTAATACTTCAATTAAAGTATTTCTACTTTGTTTTTGATCATTGAATGTTTTTGTCATTTTGTTCATTGATAGGAATTATATATGTATATATAGTTAAAATCAGAACAAAATTTATTAAATCAAGAAAAGATTTATTTCATCTATTTTTTGCAAACAAAATCAAAATATTTATATATAAATAAATTAAGGAGTAAATGAAATGTTAAAAACATTAAATATTTTGATACCGTCAATTGCTGTTTAAACAATCGTTGTTGTGCCGTCAGCAATTGCAGCCTCACAAATTCAACCCAAACCACAAACTGGATATACAGTTACACTATATTCAGATATTGGTGAATTTGAAAATGGAGAAAAAGTTTTGTTTTTACCAAATATTGCATATGGTACACAACTTACTAAAGTCAAAGGATATGTTAAACCTTACTTTCCGACATATCAATTTGATAAATGAACTAATGTTAATGGGCAAACCGTTAGTGAAAACACAAACATTACTGACAATTTAGTTTTAGTGGCTAATTACATTGAAATTGAAGGAGACCCAGTAAACTTCACAACTGATAGTTGAGCTACAACTATAAATGTTTGTGAAAAACCTGGATTTATTCCATTTGCTACAGCATATTGTGATTATCGTGGAAGCGATGAAGCTGATGCGATGACTAGCATTAGACGTTGGATCATCTCGTCAGAGAATAATATAAAGAATACCTATTTAAAAAATACTGATAGTGGTTTAGTATCAACTAAGGTACGATTAATTGATATTAGTCACGATCCAATAGCAACAAACCCAGGAAACTATGCGAAATTTACTTTTGAATTTACAGAAGTTGTTGGTATTATGTCCTTTAATAATATTCCAGAAACACCAACTGGCCACATGAATGAATGATATGTTCCTAATGAACAATCATGTTTATTAAGAGAATATTTAAATTCTCAAACTTCCTTCCGTGCTCAATTACCTTCATCACTTAATTCACATTTAGTGCAAGTTAATAAAGTTAATGAGCCAAATGACAGCACTGGTGGCACATATATTTCTGCTGATTATTTATTTCCACTTTCAAGAGCAGAATTTAATGATGTACCAACAGGTGATGTAGAAGAAGAAGGCCAAAAACCATATTTGTATTACACACAACAACAAACAACAGAGCATAGTCAATCACCTTTAAGAATTAAAAATTATATTGGTACAGATACTCCATTCAATTACTGAACTAGATCAACATATTTATTTGATTTTGAACGTAGTGATTATGATAATTTATATGCTGGTGGTGTAGTTTATGATGGTGGCATCCATCCATCATATGCAATATTTTCTGGTTTGGGCTTTGCACCCGCATTTTGTATAGGAGGATAGATATGAAGAAGATTAAATTAATTACTACTTTCTCAATTCTTGGGACAATAAGTGGAATTGTTGCACCAATGACTAGTTGTGCTCCAACTATTGACACATACACTATCAGCTTATATTCTGATACTGGCTCATTTGAACATAATAATAAACTTATTTCAATTGGTAATATTGAAAAAGGATCAAGTTTAGGTAGTCTTAAAGGTTATGCTGAACCAACAATGCAAGGTAAAAGATTTGTATGTTGAACTGACGTTGATGGCAATGTTTGAAATGCAAGTTCAACAATAACAAAAAGTATGTTGCTAAAAGCAAATTATGATGATTTTATTGAAGAACCAAAAGACTTTAAAACCGACTCTTGAGCAACACTAACTAATGTTTGCAATCAGGAAGGCTTTCTTCCTTTTGCTAATGCATATTGCCTTAATCCAGGTGAGGAACCATTTACTGATGAAAGTTTGGCTTATAACAGAATAAAAGACAAAATAACTCCTATATATAAGACCGATTATTCATATTATTATGAAGGTTTGGTTAAACCAATCACTATCACCTTTGATAATGTTCAATATCAATCAAACATTCGTCTTATTGGTATTAATCAAGATTATCTAAGTGAAACATTACAAAAAGCTAAATTTACTTTTGCATTTACTGATTGTATTGATGCAGCAGCATACGACATTCGTGGAGTTGGTGTATGGTATTACAAACAAGGTGGAATAGAACATAATTGTTTCTTAAGAAAATATTTAAATGAATATTTAATTGACACATTACCAATTGCAATACGAAATAATATTAAAACAGTTAAAAAATATAATGGCTGTTATGACATAACTGAGCCATTAACTGTTAAATATGTGGGTGATATTTCACAATCTGATGAAAAATTATTTCCTCTTTCGTTAGATGAAATGAATCTTCCACCAGAATTAGTAACATGAGCATTGCAAAACTATCGTCTATCAAATAATAGTTCATTGTCAGCCGATAATAGCGGTCCAATATATTCGTATTATAAAAGAATGGCAGTTTATGATGACGGACACGTTTATTACACTAATTTAGATTGAAGTAGTTTGATGGAAGAACTTCCAGAAGAACAACTTGAAGATATGTATCAAGGCTTCTGTTGAGGTTATCTACACAAACATTTATTTGATACACCAGCTTATTTAGATTACTGAATACGAACTGGTGCATTGGGTGAAGGTGAAAGTATAGTACAAAGTGCATTAGCATTTTATGAAAATGAAAATGGTCAATATTCAGTTCATGACTTTGTTTGTCCAAATGGTGTTAATGACATTGCTTTAGGAATTGCTCCAGCATTCTGTATATAAAAAAAGAGGTACAACCTCTTTTTTATTTTAATTCAATTTGCGATAATGTTTTGCCAACTGGTTCATTAATTACAAGTTGTGCATAAACATCTTTTGCTGTCTTATCTTTATTAATTAAGATTAAGTGCTTACCTTTAAAGTAATCAATTAAACCTGCTGCGGGATAAACAGCTAAGCTTGTTCCAGCAATGATTAAAGTATCAGCTTGAGCAATGGCTTGCACTGCATTAGAAATGGTAGCACTATCTAAACCTTCGTTATATAAAACTACTTCTGGTTTAATAATTCCACCACAAGAACATTTTGGAAAGCCCTTACCTTTAAATTTAATAATATCTTGTGCACTATAGAACTTATTGCACTTAGTGCAACGGTTTTTATGAACTGTGCCATGTAGTTCATAAACTACTTTGCTTCCAGCTAATTGGTGTAGCCCATCAATGTTTTGGGTAACAATAGCTTTAACCTTGCCTAATTTCTCTCATTTAGCTAATTGCAAATGTGCGGCATTAGGTTTAATTGATAAATCAAGCATCTTATCAAAATAGAATTTGTAAAATTCTTTTGTATTTTCAAAGAAGAATTGGTGTGAAAGTATTACTTCTGGTGGGAAGTCATATTTTTGGTTATATAGTCCATCAGCTGATCGAAAATCAGGAATGCCACTTTCAGTGCTGACCCCTGCTCCACCAAAGAAAACAATGTTCTTCGAATTTTGTAATATTTCTTGTAATTGTTTAATCTTGTTCATACACATAAATTATATTTATGTGAAAAAAAGTTGTGCAAATTTCTATATATATAAATATACAATGAAGTCATGACGACAAAGAAATTGAAAATGATTTTAATTCCATGCCTATCTGCTGGTGTTGCTATTGCAACAATTACTCCGGCTATTGTTTTATCCAACACGGCTAAAATCAAAATTAGGTATGAAGATTACAAGATGGCACATGTAATTAGTGAAAACTTTGACTTGCCATTCTACCTAAATGAACAATTAGGTGAAAATGAAGATATCAAAATGTACCCTACCATAACATTTATGGACCCTGGTTTTTCAAATTTGAGATTTGACCCAGATCATCCAATTGATATTGAAGGTGTACATATTACATATCACATGCATGTTGATATAGATTGACCAACAATTAAGGCGGGAGGGGTAGACAACTTCCTTGTTCTTTCGTGTAAATTTACTTGTTTTACAAAAACAACTGAGAAAACATTGTGAAATGACACGATAAATAAAATTTATTTAATGGTGAGGAAATCATAATGAATTTTTTATTTGTTTTATTTCCATTAATTTTGGTGGCAGCTGAAGTTGTTTGCCATCGTTGAATCAAAAAAGTAACCAATATATATTGATTCTGATTGGGTGTTAGTGTAGCATATTTAATATATATTATTACTATTGCATGAGCAGGACATTGAAATGAATATGCTCATATGATTATTGGTGACCCATCAGAGTGAGGTGATGATGTTGGTAGAGCAAAAGTCATTAGTAATGTTTTCTTACTAAACATTTGTCCATTCATGAACTTTGCCTTGCCTATTTGTTTAATAGCAGATCCAAGTAGAAAGGCAGCTAGAGGTTTTGCTCCTTTAGCTTTGTTAGCAAGTGCTTTTGTTTTATTTTTGGATGTTCCAACATCAACTTGAACTGAATGAACATGACAATTTATTTTCTTAGGAAATAAAGGTCAAAACGACCTTTACTTTATGGGACATCTTATCAACCTATTATTTGCTGTTGGTGTATTGCTTAATACTCCAAAATTTGGTTGAAAAGGAACTTGCATAAGTTTTGGACAAGTTGCTGGGTTCTATACATATGTTGGAATTTGCAAGGCTATAACACATTGTAATTGTTTTACTTCAGGTTTATCAGCAGCTGATTATGCCAATGGTGGTAACTATGCAATCTTTGCCCAATTAGGAATTGGAATGCCTTGGGCCCCAATAATCTTCTTTATTGGAATAGTTACATTATTAGGTGGAATCATCTTATTATGAGACTTCTGCAAGCGTAATAACTACAAATATGGTAATAAAGATAGTGATTGTTGATGACAATGATATGACTACAACAAATTTAAATATCAAAATTTCTGAGGTAATGATTTAAAGTTTGCCTTAAACCGTAGCGATAAAATTTGATCAAATAAAAAATAAGGAATTCCTTATTTTTTATTTGTATTTTATGTTTTAATTTTTAATTTATTCAATACACATAAATTAAATTTATGTGCCAAAAAGTTTGTGCAGATTTCTATATATATATATATACAATGAAAGCATGACAACAAAGAATTTAAAAATGATTTTGATTCCTAGCTTGGCATGCGCTAGTGCACTATTGGTTGCAATACCAGCAATTGTTTGTATGCAACCAGCAAAAATTAAAAGAAATTGAAGTGATACTGATGGAAACCAACAACTTCCAATTCATGAAACTGGCAATTTCTCATTGCCCTTTGTACTTAATTCTGAATTAAGTGCAGAAGAAAGACTTTCAGCAACAGTATCGTTTAGATATCGTGATGATGCCTTTACCGAAATATCAGTTGTTGATAACCCATACATTAACGGACAAGAAGTTAGCACAATATTTCATATTGTTGTTGATCAAGATAAACTATCAACAAATAATAGCAAAATGGTTATTGATGTTCATTTTACTTGTTATATTGAAGCAGATCACAGAACTGTGTGAACTGATTCTGTAACAGGAATCACCTTATTCATGAATAAGGAGGCAAAATAATATGATTATTAATTTTGCTGGCCTTGGATATGCAATTATCAGTTTATGTTTAATTGGTGCCACAATTGTTGGACACCGATGAACAAAGCATGTAACCAAATTCTATTGGTTCTGACTTGGCATAAGTTTAACTTATCTAATTTATGATATTGCTGTGGTATGAAGCTGTCATTGAACAGACTTTGCCCATTTAATATTTGATAATCCCACACCATCAGGTGAACTAATTGACGGAGCAAAAACAATTAGTGATGCATTGTTATTAAATATTTGCCCATTCTTGAACTTTGCTCTACCAGTTTGCTTAATTGCAGATCCTAGTCGTAAAGCCGCAAGAGGTTTTGCTCCATTAGCAATTCTTGCTAGTGCATTCGTTCTATTCTTAGATATGCCATTTTCTAAGACTGCTGAATGAAGCTGACAATATGTCTTTGGTTTTAACTCAGTTAGGGATTTATATTTCCTAGGACACTTAAACAATATGTTAATTGCTGTTGGCGTATTATTAACAACACCTAAATTTGGATGAAAGGGTATGGCTATCTCTTATGCACAAGTTGGTGGTTTCTATCTATATGTCGGTGTTGTTAAGACAATTACATGCTGTGGATGCTACACTTCAGGTTTATCAGCAGCTGACTTCACATTAGGAAATTATGCTATCTTCAAAACAGTTGGTATAACTGGAGCAGCAGCACCAGCAATGTTCTTTATTGGATTAATCTTATTATTAGGTGGAATTATTCTTTTATGGGATTTCTGTAAGAGAAATAGATATGCCTATGGTGATAAGGTTAGCGATTGTTGATGAACATGATACGATGAAAACAAATTCGTTGTTAATAATTATTGAGGTAATAACAAAATGTTTGCATTGAATCGACATGATCGAATTTGAACTAAAGGAAAATAAGAGCAAAGCTCTTATTTTTTATTTATACTTATATGTATGAGAGCATTAGGATTAGATCTAGGAACTAAAACAATGGGCATTGCCATTACTGATAGCAATAAGAAGATTGCTAGTGGTATTGAAAATTTTAGCTATGCTAAAAATGATTTAATGGCATGCATAAACCATATTAAGAAACTATTTGTTAATTATCCCGATATTGATACTATTGTTTTAGGTTATCCTTTATATCCTTCTGGTGATAAAAGTCCTAACTGTTTATTAGTTGATAAAGCTAAAGCTTTAATCGAACAATATATTCAAAATGTTAAAGTTGTATTAGAAGATGAAAGATATACAACATTAGAAGCAACTGGGATGATGAAAGATCTTGGTTTAAAAGCTAGTCAAATCAAAAAGATTAAAGACAAGATGTCTGCTGTTGTTATTTTAAATTCTTGATTAGAACATGGAAAAATTTAAACAATTTAACTTAGAACACAATATTCCAATTATGCCTGATAAGACAATTGATTATCTTTATCATATTTTTGATAATTATCAAATTGCTCAAGTATTGGAAATTGGTACAGCCTATGGATATTCCAGCAAATATTTAGCTCGTCATCCAAGTATTTCTAAGATTATTACATTAGAAAATGATACTGATCGATTTGGTGTTGCCCAAGAATACTTTAAAGGTGAAACTAAGATCTTTCCAGTGAATATATCTGCTTTTGATTATGAACCTAAGCAAGATTTTGATTGCATTATTATTGATGGACCAAAATCACATCAAGATGTTTTATTTAATAAATTTTGTAAACACTTAAAACCTAACGGTTTTATCTTTATTGATGATATTAATCTATTTCAACATACTGATAAAGAAATGACTAAGAATCGTATAAAATTAAAAGCAAGAGTAGCAGAATTTAAGAAATACCTACAAGGTTTATCTGGATCATGACATGTCGAAATTCACGACATTGATGATGGATTTGCTATCCTAAGGAGAAAAGATGAAAATTTGAGTTAATCCCATAGGATTAGAGCATGCAAGAAAATTAATCAACATTAAAGATGTTGATTATGTGATAACGGGGGTCAAAGGCCAACTTTCAACACGTAATACTTGCTTATTATCTCTAGATCAAATTGCCAAAATTAATTGCCCAAAATTAGTAGTTAGTCTAAACAATTTATATGTTGATGATCAATTACCGCTATTAGAAAAAACACTTAAAAAGCTAAAAGCTTTAAAAGTAAAAACAATTATTTTTACTGATTTTGCTGTCAAACAAATTTGTGATGAAATTAAATATAAACCAAATTTTGTTTACAACTCAGAAACATTAGCAACAAACTATAGTCAATTGCCATTTTATAAGAAACATGGAATTAATGAAGTAGTTTTACCTCGTGAATTGCATTGAAATGAGATTAATGAATTTACAAAACATAAACATAATGTAAAACTACAAGTTCAAGCCGAAGGTTATGGTTTAATGATGCATTCAAAGTGAATGCTATTAACTAATTTTAAGAATCAATTTAAGATTAAGGATGATTTAAGGAATAAATTATTCTATTTAAAAGAAGAAACAAGACAATTACCAAACATTATTATCGAAGATGATACTGGTTCGCATATGTTTACCGGATACAATGTAACCATTATTGAATATCTAGATAAAATGATTAAAGCTGGAGTTGATTCAATTAATTTCTTAAGTTTCTTGCATGATCAAAAATGAGTAGATGAAACATTAAACATTTATATTGCTGCATTAAAAGCAATTAAAAATGGTTCCTATGCAAAAAAGAAACAAGATCTTATTAATAGAATTAATAACATCAATAATATATCGGCCTGTGGTTTTTTAGATCCAACAAAAGGTTTATTGCATCTGGAAAGAGAGGTTGACAATGAATAAAGTTGAATTGTTAGCCCCTGCAGGAAATTTAGAAAAAGCAATCATTGCAATTAACTTTAACGCTAATGCAATTTATCTTGGTGGCAAAAAATATTCATTAAGAGCTAGAGCAAATAACTTTGATTTAAATGAAATTGCAAAAGCCATTAAATATGCTCATAGTCATAAAGCTAAAGTTTATTTGGTAACCAATATCTTATGTCATAATGGAATGACAAACGATTTTAAACCATATTTAACTCAGTTAATGAAATTAAAACCTGATGGATTTATTTGTGCCGATCCATTTATTATGAATACAATTCACACAAATTATCCAAAGGTTGATATTCATGTTTCAACCCAACAATCAGTATGTAACTCTAAAGCAGCATTATGATTCCATAAAACCGTTGGGGCAACAAGAATCGTTACAGCAAGAGAAGTTGATTTTAAAAACTTATCATTAATGACCAAGGCACTTAAAAATATTATGGAAGTTGAATATTTTATTCATGGTGCATTATGCGTTGGTTATTCTGGTCATTGTATGATGTCAAATAACTTCTCACTACGTGATGCTAACGTTGGTGGCTGTGCTCAAAGTTGTCGTTGAAACTGAGAATTAAAAGATAAAAATGGTAAATTAATCTCTAAGAAGTTTACAATGTCAACAAAAGATATTTGTCATGTTGCTAACTTAAAAGCATTAATTAAAGCAGGTATTGCTAGCTTTAAGGTTGAAGGAAGAATGAAGTCATTGCACTATAATGCAACTATTTGCAATAACTACTCTCATGCCTTAAAAGACTATTACAAGAATAATTTAACGCCTAAACGGATTAAATTATATGAAGCTGATTTAGATAAAGCAGCTAACCGTGAAACATCAATTGCATGGTTTAATGGTCAACCAACACAAAAGCAAATGCTTTATCGTGATGTAGAAAAGAAATTAACACAGAACTTTGCTTTTATTATTGATAAAAAAGTAAAGGGTGGATATGAAATTACAAGTAAAAACTTCTTTACTTGTGCTGATACATTTGAAGTTTTTGGAAAGAATCACGATTTAATTACTGGCATTAAATTAACAGCTTTATTTGACCTAAAAGACAATGTAAAAGTTGATCGTGTTAATAAACCAATGTATAAGTACTTTATTCAAACTAAAACTAAAGACTTAGAACCTGGTGATATTGGTCGAATTTCACCAAAAAACAAATAAATATGAAAATATAAATATTTTCATATAATACAAAGCATGAAAATTACTGTCGTTTGTGACATCTTAGGTAAAGAAGACAATGGAACAACCATTGCTACGATGAATTTTATTCGTCATTTACAAAAGAATCACGATGTAACAATCTTATGCTGTGATCCAACAAAAAAAGATTTACCAAATTATTATGTTGTTGGCACAAAGAAATTCCCTGGTGCGATTGGTAGATTTGTTGAATCTACTGGTTTTGCTTTAGCTAAACCAGATAAGAGAATTGTTGAGAAAGCTGTTGCTGGGGCAGATATTGTTCACTGTTTTGAACCATTTGCTTTAAGTATGGCAGCAATAAAATGTGCTAAGCGACACCACATTCCTGTAACTGCTGCATTGCACTTATTGCCTGAGCATTTAACATACTATGTTAATATTTCAAAAGTATGAGCAGCTAATGCATTCTTATATAAGTATTGATGAAATGAAGTATTTAAAAAAGTAAAAGCAATTCATTATCCGACTGAATTTGTTCGTGATGTTTTCTGAACTCACAACCCAAAAGCAAAAACAATTAAATCATATGTTATTTCTAATGGTGTTGATCCAATTGTTAAACAAATGCCAGTTGAAAAACCATCAAACTTCAAAGATAAAATAGTAATTTTATGTTGCGGTAGATTCTCTCCTGAAAAGTCACAAAAAACATTAATTGAAGCTGTTAAATATTCTAAGTATTTAGATAAAATTCAAATTGTTTTTGCTGGGCAAGGGCAAAGGGAAAAGCAATATCGTGAATTGTCTGAATTTATTCCTAACCGTCCATTATTTAAACGTTTCTCTCATAAAGAATTAATTGAAGTAATGAACTATTGTGATATGGTTGTTCATCCTGCAATTATTGAAACAGAAGGCATTTGTGTTTTAGAAGCAATCACCTGCGGTAAATTAGTTATTGTTTCTGATGCAAAGATTGCTGCACCTAAGACATTTAAGCTAGATGATCGTTGCATCTTTAGAGCACAAAACGCGCAAGACTTAGCTAAAAATATTGACTTCTGAATTGAAAACCCAAATCTAAAACAAGAAGTAGAAAAAGAAAATTTATCACATGGTAAAAATTTCGATCTTGACAAGTGTATGGTTCAATTGGAAAAAATGCTAGTGGAAGCTGCAAAAAAATAGACTTTGTCTATTTTTTTATTTTCATATAATGTAACTATGAAGAAGTTTAAATTATTTTTAGCAACAACGGCAATAACTAATGCAACTGTTTTGCCGCTTTGTTTTAGTCTAACTAGTTGCGCTCCAAAAGAAGATCCACATACTCAAGAGATATATGATAAATCAGTTGAGTACTTTGTTGGAAAAGACTTTAATGGAGGTATTTGCTCTATTCCTCATCCAACTGGTGATCTTGCTGCATTACAAGAATATTTAATAAATGAAATTAAAGCTTGTGGTATTGATGAAGCAAGCATTATTAAAGATAAATATGGCAATATGTGATATGACATTCCTGCCACTAAAGGTTGTGAAAACTGAAAGAAGCTATGCTTGCAAGCACATATGGATATGGTATGAGAGACAAAAGATCCAGAAAACGAACTTACTCATCCTGAACCTGTTTTGGATGAAAAAGATGGTCAACAAGTAATTCATACAAAAGATTTTGCATCTTCATTAGGTGCTGATGATGGCGCTGGAGTAGCTTTAATGTTAGCTATTACTGCTAACAAGACATTATCGCATGGACCAATTCGATGTATATTGACAGCTGATGAAGAAACTGGTATGAACGGTGCATCAGAAATTGGAAAAATGGAAGATGGCACAAACATCAATGTTGTTGATCATAACCAAGGTTTTGATTACATGCTAAATCTTGATGCTGAAAAAGAAGGCGATGTGTTTGTCTCTTGTGCTGGTGGATACAGTGCAAAATACACTTTAATTTTCACTAAACCAGGCGGCGACATCGAAAACCCAAGTCTTGATCCTATTGATCCAGCAAATGAAGAACTATATGAATTATGCATATCTGGCGGAATGGGTGGGCATTCAGGAATGAATATGATTAATAACCCAATTAATGCTGTTATTACAGCTGCCCAATTCTTATCTAGTCCATTACTTTCATCTATAGGTGTAATTAATTTAGTAAAAATTGATTCACATGAAGAAGTTGGAAATGTCATTCCCGGAAAAGCAAATTTTATATTTACGTTACCAAAATTGTCAGATGCAGAGGAAGATGCTAAACGATTAGAATTATTAAAAACAGTTTTGTCTGATTTTATGGATGATATTAAATTTTATCATCCAAAAGAAACTGGTGTAACAGCGACAATTGAAAAATATACACCACAAGATGAAACATTTAATTATAAATTAGGTGGCGATGGTGTTAATTCAAACGAAATCCTTTATTTAATTAGAAGTTTAATGTTTGGTGCACAACAAACACGTACTCTACCTGATGGAACAAAAGAATTAGTATCTAGTTCTAATGTTTGCCCAGTTAATTTAGTTTTAGATCCAAAATCTGGAGACCCACATTTTGACTTTATGATTTTTGATCGATCTGAAGACGAACAATATCTTTTGGAAAATTATATTTATTACACAATGGAGGTACTAGAATACTTTAGAAAAAGATGTCATGGAGTAGTTGCTCCATACATTGAAAAGAAATCACAATATCCAGCATATGTTTACAATCCATCTGACAAAATTCGTGTAAAAGTATTTGATGCATACAAGAATCTAGGGATTCAACCAAGTGAACAAAGAACACATGGTGGAATTGAATGCGCTTGATGATATAAAAAGAATGAAAACATTCAACAAGCATCAATTGGGCCAACAATCACTGATGTTCATAATCCAAATGAAACATTGTATTTACCAACTTATCGAAAATTAGCCAGTGTTGTTCTATACATTATTAATCAAATGCAATATATGTAATAAAAAAATGGGTTTAACCCATTTTTATTTTATGTTTGCTTTTCTAAATTTATAGTCAGAGACAATCATATCTTTTAAACTATATTGAACTTTTCAACCTAATTTACTAACAGCTTTTTTGTTGCTAGCAATTAATTTTGCTGGATCACCAGGACGATTTGGTTTAAAGACGTATTTCAAATTCTTACTAACATATTT
Source organism: Mycoplasmoidaceae bacterium (assembly GCA_024407855.1). Next base: position 101,657 of record JAKSVQ010000002.1, read on the forward strand.
TTGAATTGATTTTACTACTTCTAATACGGTGTAACCACTATTTGAACTTAAACAATAAATTCCTGATTTATTATTTTTTAATTGATTTAGAGCAATTAAAGCAGCATTAGCTAAATCTGAAACATGGATATAGTCTCTTAAACATGTTCCATCTTTTGTTTTGTATTTATTGCCAAAGATGAAAGCTGTTTTGTGATGCAATACACAATCATTAATAGCAGGAATTAGTAATGATGGCTTAGCTTTTAGCATTCCATATTTACCACTTTTACTTGCCCCAGCAACGTTAAAGAATCGGTAACTAATGAAGTTAATACCATAAGCTTTCTTTGCATCAATTAATAGTTGTTCACACATTAATTTACTTCAACCATATGGATTACATGGTGTAGTTGGTGATGATTCATCAACAGGAACTTTCTTACAATCACCATAAACAGCAGCAGAACTAGCAAAGATAATGTTTTTCACATTATTTTCATGCATTGCTTTTAAAACCATTGCTGTTCCACCAACATTAGTTAAATAATATTCAGCTGGTTTTTGTACTGATTCAGGTACAACAATCTTTGCTGCATATAAAGCAACAACATCAATTCTGTTTTCTTTAAAGATTTTTGTTAACAATTTGTAATCTAACATTGAACCTTTAATGAATTTTGCTTTTGGATGGACTAATTTCTTGAAACCAGTTGATAAGTCATCTAAAACAATGACCTTATGGCCTTTTTCAATAAATAATTCTGTTGCAACAGAGCCAATAAAACCTGCTCCACCAATATTTAATATTGTCATTATTTCTTTCCTTTAATAAATTTTAATACATCATCTTTTAATTCAGAATCATTTAAAGCAAAGTCAATTGTTGCTTTAACCATGCCTAATTTGTTTCCTAAATCATATCTTGTACCTTTAAAGTTGCAAGCATAAACTTTCTTAGACATTAATAGTAATTTTAAAGCATTAGTAATTTGAATTTCACCAGATTTGTCTTTTGGTGTTTTTTCAATTGCTTTGAAAATATCTGGAGTTAAAACATATCGGCCAAGAATTGCTAAATTGCTTGGAGCAATGGTTTGATCAGGTTTTTCAACTAAGTTGTTAATTTCAAAAATAGTTTTCTTTGCTTGTTCTTTTTTAGTTGGAGAAACAATACCATATTTGTTAACAACTTTCATTTCTACTGGTTGAACACCAACAACAGAACATCCAGTTTTGTTATAAGCATCAATACATTGTTCTAAGGCTGTTTTTCCATTGGAAACAACGACATCATCACCTAGTAAAACTGCAATTGGTTCACCTTTTGCAAACTCTTTTGCACAACCAATAGCATGGCCTAAACCTAATTGCTTATCTTGATAAACATAAGAAATTTTAATGATCTTATTAACTTTTCTAATTTCTTCCAATAAAGCTAGTTTGTTCTTAGTTAATAATTCATTTTCTAGTTTTCTAGCTGGTGAAAAATGTTGCTTGATTGCTTCCTTTCCTTTTGAAACAACAAGTAAAAGTTCTTTAATTCCAGCATCAGCTGCTTCTTGGACAATATATTGCAATGTTGGAACATTAATAATTGGCAATAATTCCTTAGGAACAGCCTTAGTTGCAGGCAATAATCTAGTGCCAAAACCGGCAGCAGGAATGACTGCTTTGGTAACCTTTTTCATTTTTTACCCTCCGAATATTTATTATTATATAATTTATATATAAATATAAATTAAAAAGGGAAATAATATGAAAACAGTTCATTTAATTTTCAACCCTATTGCTGGTAAAGGAAGTGCAAAAGCTGCCTTTGAAAAAATTCAAGAATGAGCAAAAACGCAAAAAGACTTGAATTTAATTGTTTATCCAACAGAAAATGAAGGTCATGCGACAATCATTGCCAAAGATTTAACAAGTGGTAATGAACCTGTAACCATCCTATCACTTGGTGGTGATGGAACAGTAAGCGAAATTCTAAATGGAATCGTGAACTTTGACAAGACTACATTAGGTATTTTACCTTTTGGTTCTGGTAATGACTTTGTTAAAGCTTTAGGTATGAAGAACCATGATCCAGTTGTTTATGCTTCGGCATATATCAATACACCACATGAAAAGATTATTGACTATCTATTACTTAATGACAAATACCGTGCAATCAACGAAGTTGGTTTAGGTATGTCAGCTGAAGTTATTGGTTTCAGAAATCGTATGAAACACTTTAAACCTGAAACACAATACAAAATTGCTACTGTTGTTCGTGCATTGTTCTGAAAAGGCTTTGCTTATGATGTTTATGTTAACAAAGGAAAAGACCCAAATAAGGTTAAAGCAATGTGATTTACAATGAACAACGGTACAACTGTTGGTTCAGGAATGGTAACATCATTAAACTCAAAAGTTGATGATGGTTATATTACTGTTTCTTACATCAAAAACTTTAACCGTCTAAAAACATTACATGTTTTAACAAAATGCAAAAAAGGAAAAATTGCTGAATTAAAAAGCCATGGTGAATTCAATTGTCAAGAAATTGATATTGTTGGTAACGACATGACAGTTGAATTTGATGGTTTCTTACTTGAACATCAAAACAAGATCAATGTTAAGGTTGTTCCACACCAACTAAAATTATTAATTCCTACAGGTAAATAATATGGCATTATCCAACTCTACTCCTCATATTGGTGCTCACAAAGGCCAAATCGCTAAACGTGTTTTGATGCCTGGTGATCCAAAGCGTGCTCAATGAATAGCACAAAAATACTTAACTAAACCAAGATTAGTTAATGATGTTCGTGGTATGTTAGCTTTTACAGGAACATATAAAAATGTTCCAGTGACAGTTATGGCCCATGGTATGGGTATCCCATCACTATGTATTTATGTTCATGAATTGTTTACTTTTTATGGAGCAAAGGCCATCTACCGTATTGGTAGTTGTGGTGTAACCAATAAAGCTAAATGTCACTTAGGTGATGTTATTTTGGCTAAATCATGTTGGTCTGACGTTCCAATTAAACACTGAACAAAGACTAGACCTGATGCCCCAAATCGTTTCCTTCCAACACCAGAAACAATTAAACTTATTGGTAAGACGGCAAAAGGATTGGGTATCGCATATAAATTAAAAGATGCTTTTTCTGCAACGTTCTTTTATAGTCAAGCAACCATTGATGAAATATTTAAATTAACTGGATCAAGTGTTATTGAAATGGAAGGGTTTGGTTTGTTCCTTGAAGGAAAAACTCACAAAGGACATGTTGCTTGCTTATTAACAGTAAGTGATAATGTTGAGTCTGGTGAAGCAATGACTCCACAAGCAAGAGCAACAACATTTGATGAAATGGTGCAACTTGCATTAGAATCAATCATTAGAGAAAAGATTTAGTTATGGAATTAAATAAGTATATTGACCATACGCTTTTAAAAGCGGATGCTACAGAAAGTGATATTAAAAAGCTATGCGCTGAGGCGAAACAATACAACTTTGCTTCAGTTTGTGTCAACCCTTATTACGTTCCATTATGTAAAGAATTATTAAAAGGTACATATGTTAAAGTATGTACTGTTATTGGTTTTCCTTTAGGACAAATGACAACTGAAGCAAAATGCGCTGAGGCAATTGATGCTTGCAAAAAAGGTGCAACTGAAATTGATATGGTTTTAAACATTGCTGCTTTAAAAGAAAAGAAGCTTGACTATGTCACTAAAGAAATTGAACAAATAAAAGATGCATGTCATAATCACCATGCAATTTTAAAAGTGATTATTGAAACCTGCTTATTAAACAATGAGCAAAAGATTGATGCTTGTCATTGTGTTTCCAATGCTCATGCTGATTTTATTAAGACATCAACTGGTTTTTCTACTGGGGGAGCAACGGTTGAAGATGTTGCTTTAATGAAAAAACATGTTGATGCAAAAGTACAAATCAAAGCTGCTGGTGGTATTCGTAATAAAGAAGATGCCCTAGCAATGATTAATGCTGGAGCAACACGCCTTGGTACAAGCAAAGGTGTTATGTTAGTAACACAAAAATAATTCATGGGCACATTGTGCCCATACATTTATTTAAGGAGATAGATATGACAATTAAGAAAGAAAGAGCACCATTAGATGCTTCTAAACCACAAACTTGATTAAAGGCTCGACAAGTTCCTGCTGAATTAAAAGAACAAATAACAAAAATGACAAAGAAAGAGCAAAAAATTGCCTTTGCTAATAAACCATTTGTATTTGGTACAGCTGGAGTAAGAGCAAAAATGGGTCCTGGTACTCATTACCTAAACAAATTTACATACCAACAAATGACAATTGGTTATTGTAAATATGTTTTATCAGTATCACATCGTCAACCAACAATTATTATTGGTCATGACAACCGATTAAACTCTGCTGAATTTGCCCTAGAATGTGCAAATGTTGCTAAAACAATGGGTGTTAATGTTTATTTAATGCAAGACAATAAATTAATTCCAACTCCAATCTTGTCTTATGCCATTAGAAAATACCACTTACAAGGTGGAATTAACATTACAGCTAGCCACAATCCAAAAGAAGATAATGGTTTTAAAGCATATAACAAACTTGGAGCGCAAATTCTTCCTGATGAAGCAAACATCATCATTAAGAATATGCCATCAAGTAAAACAATTCTTGATCTTAAACGTTATTTAAAATCTAATTCAAGATCAAAAGCAACTATTTCCTTTATTAAGTATGATTCATTAGTTGATAGCTTCTTTGATGAAGTCATTAAAGCAACAGTTATTGACCGTCGTGTATTAATGCCTAATGCACCAATTAAGAAATTCCCAATTGTTTTTACTGGCTTTCATGGAACAACAACTGAATTAATGCCAAGATTCTTGAAGAGTATTGGTTTTAAGAATGTTTATGTTTATCCTAAACATGCAAATATTTCTGGTAAGTTTGAAGATTGCCCAATCTCTAATCCAGAAGATGACAAAGCATTTGCTGATGTTATTAAATTTGCCAATGATAAGAAAGCAACATTAGTTATTGGTTGTGATCCTGATGGTGATCGTATGGCAATGGGCTTTAAGAAAACTAACCGTTGAAGATTCCTTAATGGAAACGAAATGGGAGTAATCTTTGCTCACTATATAATGTCACGAAGAAAATTCTCTGACAAGACTCCACTTGTTATTTCAACACATGTATCAACAAACTATATTGACAAGATTGCTGAAAAATACAATTGTGAAATTCTAAGAACTAAGACTGGATTTAAATGAATGTCTAATACAATTGATAACTTACCAAAGAAATATCAATTTGTATTAGGCTTTGAAGAAGCAATTGGTGCTTTAGTTCACACGGTATGTCGTGATAAAGATTCATTTGGTGCAGTTTTACTTGCCCTTGAAATCTTTAATAAGGGTAACCCATACTTCCCAGACTTACATGACTATCTATGTGACCGTCTATATGATGTATATGGTCCAACATATAGTCATACATATAGTTACACTATCAAATCAAACAACTGAGAAAAAGATGCTAATAAGATGATGTTTAGAGCGCGTCATTGAAAAGAAAAGAAAATCTTTGACTACCAAATTGAAAAGATTTGATATGAAAAAGAATCTGACTGTATTGTTTGAACACTAGACAAGAATTCATGAATTAAATTTAGAATTTCAGGTACAGAACCTAAATTCAAAGTTTATATTTGTTTCAACAATGAAATGGCAGGTCAATTAAAAGCTGCTGCTGTAATGAACATTGCAAGAATTGAAGCAAACATTTTAAAAGGTTTTAACTACACAAAGTAATATGTTAAGAAAAAAATACATTTTGGGAAATTGAAAATTAAATAAGAATTTGGCAGATATTACCAAGTTCTTTTCATCTTTCAATAAGACTTTAGTTCGAAGCAAAAACATTGTTTATGGTTTTGCTCCAACTTATTTAGGATTAGGTCTAGCATCTAATCTTAAAAAAGGTCAAACCATTATCATGGCCCAAGATGTTAGTGAGAAACTACAAGGTAGTTACACTGGACAAATTAGTTGTCATATGTTAGAAGACTATCATATTGAACATGCAATAGTTGGTCATTCTGAAACACGACAATATTTAGGATGCACTGATGAACTAGTTAATGCTAAGGTATTAACTTGCTTAGCAAATAAGATTACACCAATTATTTGTATTGGTGAATCATTAAAGCAATATGAAAATAAACAAACAAAGCAAGTTTTAACAAAACAATTAACCACAATCTTTAAAGATGTTCGTCCAAACGATGTATCAAAATGCATTATTGCTTATGAACCATTATGAGCAATTGGTTCAGGCAAGACACCAACATTAAAAGAAATAAGTCAGTTGTGTGCATTTATTCGTTTAACAATTAAAACATTGTTTAACAAACAAGTGGCTGATAAACTACCAATTCTATATGGTGGATCAGTTAATGAAGCTAATGCATTAGAAATTATTAGCTTACCAAATGTTGATGGCTCATTAATTGGTGGTGCCAGTCTAGATGCAAAGAAAATTACAACTATCATAAAGGAGATTAATCAATGGCTAAACAAAAAGTAGGATTAATTATTGTTGATGGTGTTGGCATGAAAGACACAAGCATTGGTAATGCCTTTGCTAAAGCTCACAAACCAACTTTTGATATGCTTTTAAATGAATATCCAAATTCATTATTAAAAGCTAGTGGTTTGCCAGTTGGATTACCAAATGGGCAACCTGGTAATAGTGAAATTGGTCACTTAAATATTGGTGCAGGTCGAATTATTCAATCTGAACTTGTAAGAATCAATAATGATATTGAAAACAGCCAGTTTGTTTACAATCCTAATTTTCGTCAAGCTCTAAGAATTGCTAGAGCAAAACATTCAAAAATCCATGTTATTGGTTTAACATCTTATGGTGGTGTTCATAGTAACTTAACACACATGCAAAGAATTTTAAATGAGTGTGGATCAAAAGATATTAAAACCATTGCACATATTATTTCTGATGGACGTGATTGTCCAGTTGGTAGTATTGCTTATGATATCCGTGATTTACAAGAAATTGATTTATTCTTTGGTGAAACCATCAAGATTGGTACAATCAGTGGTCGTTATTATGCAATGGATCGTGATAATAACTGAGAGCGAACAAGAAAGACTATTGATGCAATGATGCATGTTGGTCCTAGCTATGAAAATGTTGAAGCATATTTAGCTAGTCAATTCAGTGAAGGCCAAATAACTGATGAATTTATTGTTCCTGCTTATAATGGCTATGCTCCAGACACAAAGTTAGAAAAGAATGACGTAGTCATCATTATTAACTTCCGTCAGGACCGTGTGAGACAATTAGCTCACATGTTTAAAAAATCTAAGCTATATAAGGAAACATCGCCAGCGTGGGATTTAAACCTAACATTAGTCACAATGGTTAAATATGATGGTATTGATAGTGATATTGTTATCTATCCACCACGAACTTATCCTAATACTTTAGGTGAAGTTGTGGCTAATGCTGGCTTAAAACAATTACGAATTGCTGAAACTGAAAAGTATGCTCATGTTACTTTCTTCCTTGATGGTGGAACAGAATTAAATCTTAAGAATGAAGATAAGATTCTAATTCCTTCACCAAAGGTTCCAACCTATGATTTAAAACCAGAAATGTCGGCTAATGAAATAACCGACAAATTATTAGAAGTAATGGATAATTATGATTTAGTTATTTGTAATTATGCTAATTGTGATATGGTTGGCCATACTGGTAAGTTACATGAAACCATTAAAGCAGTGGAAACAGTTGATGCTTGTTTAGCTAAAGTAATAAAGAAAGCAGAAGAAATTGGTATGACTTTATTTATTACTTCAGATCATGGTAACTGTGATGAGATGATTGATAGTAAAGGCAATAGTGTTACAAATCATAGTACCAACCCAGTATTCTTTATTAGTACTGATAAACGTTTAATTCTCAATGATGGAGCATTAAATAACATTGCCCCAACAATATTAAAAACATTGGGCATCAAAGCACCAAAAGAAATGAACCAACGTCCATTGTGTTAAAAAAAAAAAAAAAACAGCCAATGGCTGTTTTTATTGTTGATTATTTGCCACCAATGTCAATAGGATTCATAAAGTTAATATTTACAGATGCAATATCGATTACAATTTTATAATCAAGTGGATTGCCTTGACTCATAGCAAATTTAACATTTAATGTACGTTTTGTAAATTTAAATGTTGCACCTGGATTATTTTCTCATTCAGTAGCTGTAAATGGTTTAGCATTTCCATCTTTGTCAACAATCTTAGCAGGGAATACAAGTGCAGTTTCTTGAGTGTTCATAACGATATCATTTGCAAGGACAGCTTCATTATCAATAAGCAAGAATCTTTGATTGTTTGGATCAATAGGATCAACTTCAGGAATAAGGATGTCTTCAGTTTCTTTTGTTTTGTCAATATAAACGCTTGTTACATATGCATCATCTTCATTAACTAAATTTGGAATGTGTTCATAAAGGAATCATCCACCTAGATAAACATTATTGTCACCGCTATCAGCTTGTTCTTCACCATATCTATATGAAAGAGGCACATCAAGAGTATCAATGTGTCTTGCAGTTGTAGTCATGCCTAAATAATAAGATGGGAAGTTTAAAATGCCAGTTGCAGCAGCAATAAACAATGAATCACTGAAACCAGTGTCAGCTTCATATTCACCCACTCATTGTGGATAAGTTTTCATATCAAGCTCATTTGCAATCTTTGCATCTTCTTCTGGGTTACCAGTATAAGTCTTGTTTATTAAACTAGCAGCTCAATCTGACCCTTGTTCAACTAGGAATTTTACATATTCTAATTTATCAGGACTATTAATTTGACCTCTAATAACATTAGAAGATGTTGTTGTTTCATATTCTTCAATAGAAGTACGATGAGTAATCTCTTTATTAATCCTTGTATTGTAATTTAATGATCAATTATCATAACAGAATGAGTATGCAGAGTTTACACCTCGATCAAGGAATGTAACACTTCATGTATTTAATTGACCTTTATTTTCATAATGAGATCTAGGAGGTTGTAATCTTCCAACGCCTTTTTCATTAACAAAGAATAACATGTTATTAAAACTAGCATTAGTGTCTACTGTGTAGTGTATTGTATATAACTCTTGCTTAGTTTCACTAAATCTGAATAAGAAAGATATTTCAAATTCAAGTTTAATTTTGATATCAACAGAAATAGTTGGGTAAGGAATTTCATCCATTCCTGGGTAAACAATCAATGTTGATCCAAATTTAGGAGTAGAAGAACCTACTTTAATGGAAGTTTTTTCTGGGTTTACCCAAAATACTTGATTATCGCCACTCTTCTTAGGGAATAAATTGTTTCAAACAACTGCTGTACCATAAGCTAGTTCTTGAGCAAAGTAAGATGGATTTTTCTTTATAAAACCCATGTACTCTGTTGTTGCAGCATTGGCATCATCTAACTTTTCAACAGCACATTGTTCATAGTCAGGTGTGAAGTTAGTTGTATCAATCATAGTGATATTATTTCCACAAGAAGTTAGTGTCATTGGAACAACAACTCCAGCAGTAGCTGCTGTAGCGAATATAGGAATTAATTTATTTTTTAATTTCATAATTATTTTCCTCCTTCTGTTGGTAGAACACGTTGAAAGTAATATGAATATGCAGAAACAGTGTAAAGGCAATCATATGATGGTTTTGAATCAAAGTAATCACGACTAGTTAACTGTTTAATAATAAAACCAATTTTTTGACTACTTTGTTGTTGAATGTTTTGGTCATTAACAAAGAAATTGACATTGTCATTTACAGTTGTTGAATGTTCACCACCAGGATTCTTTTTAATTTGAGTTTCATACAAGTCAAAATTGTACTTCATGCTTCATGAACCTCATTGAACACCTGCTGATAATACTTCAGTCATTGGTTGTAAAGCTCAATAAGAAACAACACTACCATATGGCTCATCTAATAAGCTTGTTGCACCATATGGAATGTTTTTACCTTCAATAGAGACTTTAGTAGTATTAATATAATTGATATCATTTTCTGTCCAGTCGTATGATGCTTCATAACTAAAGTCAAAACTAACTGACATAATGTTTACAGTTTTGCCTTGAACTTTCATTTCTTTTGCTTTAATATCCAAGTTACCAAAGTGAGCATTAATTTTACTTACTGAATTAAGCACACCACCAGCTTCAGCAGCAGTAGCTTTGTTTTGAGCTACTGAATCTCTAGAAATTACACGGTCAGTGAATAGAGTCTTAGATCAAAGAAAATCTTGTTTAAAGATTTCTGGATTTGCTACAACTTGTTCTGTGTATTCATTATTAGCTTCAATTATGCTATACCCAGTTTTAACTACATCATGTTGTTTAATAGTTGGTTGATAAAGCTTAAGGAAATCGTAATCTCCATCATTTTTACAACTAGATAACATAGCTAATGGTGTGATAGCAGCACAAGCTGCTCCAACACCAACAAGCGGTAATAGTTTGTTTTTTAATTTCATATTTCTCCTTTAAATAACACATATAAAAAATGTGTTAAAGAAATTATATTACATAAGTAATAAATTTTTAACTTTTTTTATAAATATAAAACCTCATAAGCAAAAATTAAATTATGATCTTAAATTACGAAGAAAAATTCTACTTTGAAATAATTGAGTTGATACCTTTTATAAAATAATAAAAAACAGGTTTAACCTGTTTAGTCTAGATCAGGTTTAATATCGCCTAGATAATCTAATATTATTTCAGTCCCTAACGCATTCATAATAAGATGTGTGTCATCTTCTGTAGTAGGTTTTTTATCTTGATTAAAGTCTAAAGTTTTCCATTCTATTTTTCCATCATCTTCTGTTTGGCCTATCTTGCCACTAATTGATCAAGTTTCTTGTCTATCTAAAATACTTAATATTTCACCTAGATCATCTGTACCACCAGCAGATGTTTTAAGTCCCCAAAAACCATCTTTATCATTACTTGGATAAGATTGAAATACAGTTTCTCATTCAATGTTTTTAAAAACAAAATACTTTTCTATTGTATATAACATTTTTTCATTTGTATAAAGTGAGTCAACTTCTGCAGTCATCAATAAATCAAACGACACTGATAGAGTGTGGTTTATAGGATCAACATTATCAAGTGATAGACATAAAGTAAGTGTTTTAACGTCTCCCAATGTTGTACCAATTTGATATTCAAAATTGCCAAACACGAGAAAGTCATTTATAAAGATGTAATTGTCTTTACTTATATCATCAAAATATCTTTGTGTTGCTGCCCCAAGCGTTAAAGGAACATCGCTTTTTGCTCTTTGAACTCTTGTTGGGTACTCACCTTGATTTACATAGTCTCATTGAGCATCTCAGTTTCCTCCACATGAAACAATCAATGGTGTGACTGCGCTTGTGGCACATCCGATAGTAATAATTGGTATTAAATGTTTACTTTTCATTGATAAATCCTTTTCATCTAAATTATATGAATATAGAACGTTTTTTCAATTAAAACCACAAACCCCTAAAATATCTTAAAAATTGACTAATTTTTAAAAATTTTTTTACAATTTAATATAAAATTTTGTAAACAAAATTTTATATTAGAAAAATATTTTGCAAATTTTTTAATTTTTTTGTGTTTTTAAGCAAAACTCCTATATACTTATATAACCGTGCAAAAATAGGGAAGTACGCTTCCTCTATGTACTATGCATCGGTAGCAAGATCTTTGAAAACTAAATAGAATCCGTCAATTTTTTGAGAGTTTGAT
>JAKSVQ010000003.1 GCA_024407855.1 Mycoplasmoidaceae bacterium
TTATGAATCTAGAACACAATTATGGTTGAAGAGCAATTCATAATGAAAAGAAAGTTAAACGTGCTAAGAATAAAGCAAAAATCTTTGCTGAACGTGCAAAGAAGATTGAAGAATTAATTGCAGCTAAGAAAGCAGCAATGAATGCTGAATTAGAAACTAAGAAAGAAGAAAAACTAGCTAAAGCACCAAAGGAAGCTAAACATGAATAAAGTTTTTCTTGTTGGTAATCTAACAGCTGATCCGCAACCTAAGCAAACAACTACTGGAAAGACATTAGTGAATTTCTCAGTTGCTTGCAATGATAACATTCAAGGCAAAGATCACACAAACTTCTTTAATTGTGTTGCATGGAATCAACAAGCTAACTATTTAGCAACTTACGTTAAAAAAGGTGACACTGTAGCAATTGATGGTCGTCTTAACAAACGAAGTTATGTTAATAAAGAAGGTCGTAACGTTAACGTTATTGAAATAATTGTTGATAGTATTAAAACAATTACTAAACGTTCTAAACAAACACAAGAACAAGAAGAAATGGTTTCAGTTAATGATAACTTTGCAACAAAGATCATTGACACTGAAGCAGACTTCACTAAGCCAAACCAACCAAAGAAAGTTGATGATGGTTTAACTGAATTAGATTGAATTAATGAAGAAGAAGGTAAATAATTATGGAAAAGAAAACACCAAGAAAGAATAAAAAACGTATTCAAAAGAAACGTCCTTGCATCTTATGTGCAAAAGGTATTGATTATGTTGACTACAAAGATGTTGAATTACTACAACGTTATTTAACACCAAGTTGCAAAATCGTACCACGTCGTGTTTCTGGATTATGCCAAAAACACCAAAGAATGATTGCTAATGCAATTAAAAGAGCAAGAATCGTTGCTCTATTACCATTTGTAAAGACTTACGAATAATGAAATTAATCCTATTAGTTGATGTAAAGAACGTTGGTAAAAAGAATGATATTATAGACGTGAAAGACGGCTATGGTAACTTTTTACTAAACTCTGGTAAAGCCATCGCTAATAGCAACAAAGCCCAAGAAATTGTTAAAAAGCAAGTTGCTGCAGCTAAACAACAATATGATTATGAGGTTAAGCAAGCAACAATGCTTAAAAACAAAATTGAATCAATTACTTTGGAATTTAGTTTAAAAACTAACCATGGGCAAGCTTTTGGTAGTATTTCCAATAAGCAAGTAATTGATCAATTAGCAAATAAACATAATATCAAGATTGACAAGTTTATGATGACTAATGCTACTAACTCATATGGCTTAGGCCAACATCGAATTAGCATTAAACTACATAAAGATGTAATTGCAAGCTTGTTATTACGAGTTACAGGAGAATAGTTATGGCAAAGCAAACTGTTGATAAATACATTGTTAAATGTGAACAAGAAGTATTAACTACAATCTTCAACAACCCAATTACGGTTGAAGAATGTGCGACTTCTTTAGATGCATCAGATTTTATTGATCCAAAGAATGCAAAGATCTATGGGGCAATTATTGAAGTCCACATGGGTCATTTAAAACAAATTAATAAAAACACTGTAACTGACTATATTGCCAATAATGATAAATGACAATTTGCTAATTGAGAAACATATCTAGAAGAAATTGCTGGTGGCTTTGCTTATGAAGATGATTTAAAAGCCAACCTTGAATTAATTAAAAACGCAAGTATTAAACGCCAACTTGACGCTTTTGCTGGTGAAATTGTTAATACCAAGATTGACTATGCAAAATATGATGATCAAATCTTCCAAATTGAAAAGAAATTCTTAGATATTACACAATCTAAGCATACAAGCAAACTTTCTTCTATGGAAGAAGTAGCAAGTAAATATCTTAATACTGTTAGTGCCCTAAGAGCACGTAAACAAGATATTACTGGAACGGAAGTTGGCTTTTCAGCAATTGATAAGACAACTAATGGTTTCCAACCTGGCGACTTAATCATCTTAGCTGCTCGACCTGGTATTGGTAAGACTGCTATATCTTTAAACTTTGTTGCCAATGCAGCAAAGAAGATTAAAGAAAACATGACTTCTGATAAAGATCGAATTGTTGTCTTTTCATTAGAAATGGGGGCTGAACAACTATGTCAACGTCTAGTATCAATGGATGCTCGTGTTGAATCAACAGCTCTACGTTCAGGTAGAATGTCTGATTCAGAATGAAATAGTGTTCAAGTTGCTGTTGAAAACTTGAAATCATTACCAATTTTAATTGATGATCAAGCAACTTCTGTGGTTGATATCCAAGCAAAACTTAAACAACTTAAAGCTGAATACAACATTAAGTTAGTAGTCATTGACTACTTACAATTGATGAAAGGTCCAGCATTAAAGAATGTTCAAGTTAACCGTCAACAAGAAGTATCAACTATTTCTCGTATGATTAAGTTACTTGCAAGAAGAATTGATGCGCCAATCATTGCTTTAGCACAATTATCACGTGCAATTGAAACTCGTGGTGACAATGCTGAGCCAAGATTGTCTGACCTTCGTGAATCTGGATCACTAGAACAAGACGCTGACCTTGTTTGCTTCTTAAACTCATTAGAAAATGTGCAAAAAGATCAAGAAGGTGTTATTAAAGCTGCTGGTCCAAAAGAACGACCAGATATTATTCGAGTTGACTTTATTATTGCAAAACACCGTAATGGTGCAATTCGAACTATTCCTTTATCAATGAACCGTAAATATGGTTTATTTGTACCATTTGATTTACAAAAAGGAGACCGATAATGAAATTAGCTAAGATTTTAATTGGTTCAACATTTGCTATCCCAGCAATTGTCACTCCATTAACTACTTTAACTGGTTGTAGCCAAACATGAGGAAATAAAACTCCATTTATGATTGGATCAACTTTGCCTGTTGGGTCACCATATCGACTTTTCCTACATGATGCTAATGGTTTTTTAGATGCTGATCGAATTGATATGGCTAATTACCTTCAATCAAATTACGCTGTACAGACTAATAACGGTAGTTATTATGCTTATTCAACACCAAAGAAATGAACAAGTGATGAAGAACGCCATGACTGAAATGATGATGGCAATAGTGGATGGTATAATTCTGCTGATCCAGTCTTTAATTCAATTGGAACATATAAAGATGAAGATGATAAACCAGTCACAGTAACTAATGCACAAAATGCAACATTAGCCGCTAATATCAACTTTATTTCACAAATTGGTTATAACATTGCAACTTACCTATCATTTGCGTTGCAATATCAAGCATCACAAGCTAGAGTTGATGAGTCTGGTGAAGGCGACGATAGCCAAATTAAAATTGCATGAGGAAATAAATTTGAACTTGATCATGGAACAAAAGATCCAACTATTGATTCACAAAATAGTAAGTTTTATGAATATATCTTTGCTTTAGCAAATTTAATTGGCCCAGACAAAGCAAATGCATTACTTCGAACTTCTGCAGTTGATTTCTGCTTCCACCAAAACAAGATGCCTCTTCCAACATATGATTGATCTAGTGGTAAAAGAGCAATCCATAAACGTTTTGCTCAACTTCTAGAAGGCAAAGATGATTTTAGCGAACCTCAATACTATTCAACTAAACAAGAAGACACTGAAATGAAAGATGAAGAAGAAATAAAATACACTATTTATTCTTATAAAAATGTTCCAGTTATAGTTAATTTTAATAATATTAAAGAAACATATGTTAATCCAACAAAATCTGCTGATTCATTTATAGTGAATGATTATTATTCATCTAAAAAAGAAACATTAGAAAGTATTGGCAATCAATGAAAGGATAAGCTACCAGCATTTACTGGTTTAGAAAAAGATGATTGTGTGCCACATATTCAAACATTTGAATTACATCGAAGTGAAGGAAATAGAATGCTAAACTTTGGTGTTGACAAATATGATCAAAGATTAGGAGAAGTACATGGTGACGAATTCATTTGCTTACTAAGTTACAATGTTAAAATCTATGAGGATGCTAAATATCAAGATAAGAATTCTGCAAGCATCAACCAGCTTGATTCATTCTTCCCAGCATATTTTCTAGAAATAGCACCTGAATTAAAAGATGATAGTTTAAAAGGCGATATCTTTAAGGAAATAGTTCGTGATGACACACCTACTGGATATTACACAATTGATAGTGACAAAGTTAATAAGATTAACACATGATTCATTAATTTAATAAAACGTGAAAGTGCTGAAGGCAGAATTGCTGACATTACAAAGTTAAAGGACGATAGCAAACTATTATTAAATTTCTTAAGCTATATGTTTAATAAAGGCGATAGTGTTGTTAACACTAACTGAATCTTAGATACAACTAATTTACCCGAAGAATAAATATGAATTGGAAAAGTTTTATTGAACAAGAGGTTAATAAACACTATTTTGTTCAATTAGCAAAATTTATTAATCAACAAGGTGAGTTTCATACAATATTTCCTCACCCAGAAGATTTATTTGCAGCTTTTCATTATTTTAATATCGAAGAAACTAAAGTGGTGATTGTTGGGCAAGACCCATATCACACTCCTGGCTTTGCCAATGGTTTAGCCTTTGCAGTTAATAAAGGTGTGCAAACACCTAAATCATTAATTAATATCTTTAAAGAATTAAAGGATGATTTAGGAATTGACCGTAATGACACTGAATTAAAAGATTGGGCAGCTCAAGGCGTATTATTGCTTAATCGTGTTCTAACGGTCAACCAAGGTCAACCCAATAGCCACAAGAACCATGGTTGAGAAACATTCACTAATGAAGTAATTAAAACCGTTAATGATCAATGTAATAATGTTGTTTTCATTCTTTGAGGTAATAATGCCCAAGAATTAAAACCATTAATTGATGAAAAGAAACATTTAATTATTTGTTCTTCTCATCCTAGCCCATTAGGCTACTATAAGTCTTTCAAAGGGTCAAAACCCTTTTCCAAGACAAATGCTTATTTAAAGAAGCATCATAAAAAAGAAATAAAATGATAGAAAGGAACACTAATGCCAAAAGTTAAACAAGAAACAGCTGGTAAGATTGGTCTCTTTACTGCGGTAATGATGATTTTTGGTACGTTAGTTGGAATTGGAATCTTTTTCAAGAACAAATCTGTTTTTGAAAATAACCATGGCAATCCAACTGGTATTTTATTATCATGGATTGTTGCCATTGTCCTTATCTTATCAATTGGCTTATCATTCTGTGAAATCTGTACATGCAAAACCAAAAGCAAAGCTGATGGTTTTGGTGGATGGGCCCAAAGGTTCTGTGGGTATAACCTAGGAAGATATTGCAATCTAGGTTATTCATTAATCTTCTATACAGTTAATACTTTTGCTATCTTATTCTTTACTGGTGAAGCATGTTTAAACTGCTTTGCTGAACTTGGTGGTGAACCAGGTGCGTTTAACTTTGGCTCACTAACAACACTTTATGTGTTTTTAGTTGGTGGAGCACTATTTGCTCTATTTATTATCCTTAATGTGGTGGCAGCTAAAGGCATGGTAAGATTTAGTAATGTAACTGGTATTTTAAAGTTTGTGCCAATTGTTGCCGTAATTCTATTAGGCATTATCTTTGGCGCAATAAATGGTGGTGGACTATGAAATGGGCATTGATATCCAGAGTCACCAGAACACATAGTCGGTAATCTAGATGTCGTTGGTGTAATTGGATCAATTCCATCAATCCTATTTGCTTTTGAAGGATATTTAGTTATTGGTAATATTGCTGGAGATATGAAAAACCCAGATAAGAATGTTTCATTAGCTCTTGTGGTTGGATTAATTGTTGTTTCAACAGTTTATTTGTTAATAACTATTGGTTGTATGACTGCTGGAACAGGCAATGTTTATGAATTAATGACTATTTGCTTTGGTGAAGGCACAGTTGCAGCAAAAGTTTGCACAACATTATTATCTGTGTTTATCTTTATCTGTATTATTGGTGTATTAAATGCTATCACATTTGGTGGAATGCGTAGTTTCCAAGCAGCATGTTTAGAAGGTGTAATGTTTAAAGGCAAAGCATTAGTTAATAAAAAACCAGATAATCCATTATTTGCTGGTGCAGTATGATTTGCTGCTGTTGTTGGCGTATGATGGGTTGGAACAATAATTCCATCAGTAATACTTAATACTGATCAAATTGTTGATGCTTCATCATATGTAATGATTATTGCCTTATATGTAATATACATTATTGTTTTAGTTCGTGGGTTAGATAACCGTCGAACTAAAAAAGTTGAAGTTAGGAAAACTAAAATATTCCCTGTAACTGCTGTTATTGCAATCCTTGGATGTTTATTCATGATTGCCTTCTGTGGTTTCTATAAATTCCTAACATTGCCTATTATTGATGGTATGAAATATGGATGGAACACTCCATATGATTGTGGTTGGGGGTTGTTTGTTAAATGTAAGTCTGCATTAGTTCCTTGCCCGATAAACCCTGATGGTTATTTGGCAGGATTAAGCTGCTGACAAGCAATCTTAGTCTTTTGATTCATCTTTGCCTTTATGCTATGTTCACCATTAATTAACGATTTACTAATTAAATGGTTTGATAAGGCAAATAAAGAATCATTGATCTGGCAAAAGCGAAAGGATATCATATTAAAATAATGAACTTTAGTTCATTATTTTTTTTATAATTATTAGGTATATATATTTTAAGAAAGGAAATTATATGCCAAAAGTTAAAAAAGAAACGGCTGGTAAAATTGGATTATTGGCTGCCATTCTTTACATAATTGGTAACGTTGTTGGTATCGGTATTTTCTTTAAAAACGGAACGGTTTTTAGATTAAATAATGGTAATGCATGAGGTGTTCTTATTGCATGAGGTATTTCAATCGTTATTGTTTTATGTATGGCGCTATCGTTTGCCGAGGTTTCAACCTGCAAAATGAGAAACCCAAACGCAGGAGTCGGTGGATGAGCAGAACAATTCTGTGGTCACGGATTTGGTAGGTATGCAAAAACAGGTTATTCATTAATATTCTGACCTGCTAATACATTTGCTATTATGTTCTTTGCTGGCGAAGCAATTCTTAACTGCTTTGCTCCATTATTAGATGGAGGTTTTGGTAATGTTAGTTCATATAACTATGGTACAGGTACAACCGCAATTATTTTTGGAATTGGTGCTGTATTGTTTGTTATATTTATGATTCTTAACTACTTTAAAGCTCAAGCTATGGGCAAAGCTGGATCAATCATTAGTTTTGTTAAGTTTGCCCCAATCTTAATGGTTGTTGTGTTAGGTATTGCCTTTGGTGTTATGTTCAACCAAGGTGGTGCATGAAACGGACATTTCATCCAACCTAAGGACCCATACACTAATGACTTCTCATTCTTAGGAGCAATTTCTTGTATTCCTGCAATTCTATTTGCCTTTGAAGGTTATATTTCAGTAGGTAATATTTCAGGCGACATTAAAAATGCCGAAAAGAACTTATCATTAGCTGTTGTGTTAGGTGTTGCTCTAATTTCAGTTTTATACATTGCTGTAACTATCGGTTGCATTACTGCAGGTACAGGCGATGTATATAGCTTGATGAAAATATTAGTTGATAAGAATGAAATTGCTTATCAAGCATTAACTGTTGTTATCTCTATTTTCATCTTCATCTGCTTAATTGGATGTGTAAATGGTATGTCTAAAGGTGGAATTAGTGCATTTCAAGCACTTGCTGAAGAAGGCGCTTTATTCAAATCTAAAGCATTATTAGATGCAAAACCAGGTAACAAAATGTTTGCTGGTTTCATTCTATTCTTTGCAATGGTAATGTTCTGATGAGTTGTTCTAGTTGTTCCATCAAGTATTCTAAATACTGATGCAATGGCTGATGGTTCATCAACATCAATGGTGCTATGTCTTTACTTAATCTACGGTGTAACCGTATTAGGTGGATTAATTAATAGAGGAACAAAGAAAGTTCAAGTTAGAAAGCAAAAAGTATTCCCAGTTACTGCTGTAATTGGTGTATTAGGTTGCTTATTCATGATTGTCTTTGTTGGTTTCATCCAATTTATGGCTGCTCCAATTATTAGTGGTCTAGATAAATTAGATGGTGAAAACATGTGAAACGGTCTTAAATCAGGTTGAGGTATGTTTGTTAATGCTCCAAACTGCTTAGGCATTGTTAGAGGAACAGCTAGTGGTTATGTATTAACTAATGCTGAAACTCTAGGATGATTCTGAGGTATGACTATTATCATGGGATTGTTCCCAATCTTTAATGACCTATTCATTAAATGATCTGGAAACAAAGAACACCAACAATTAATCTGAGAAAAGAAAGCAAGCAAAGTAGAACTTCGATAAAAGAAAGATAACTAGCATAGCTAGTTATTTTTTTTATAATTAGAGTATGAAAATATATTTATTAGATAAGAACCCATTAGTTACTACTGCGTGACAACAATACTTTAATAATGTCAAGGATGTAACAGTAGTAACTAGTGATTTCAAAGACTTTATGCAAAAGTATAAGGTTGAATGCATTGTTAGCCCTGGCAATTCTAAAGGAATCATGATGGGTGGATATGACTTAGCTATCACTGACTATTTTGGTTTAGAATTAACCCAAAATGTCCAAGCTTATATTAATAAGAAACATAAAGGATGCCAACCAGTTGGCACGGCCTTTATTATTGATATTCCTAAAACAAAGATGCAATTAATTCATTGCCCAACAATGAAAGAACCATCAGTTATTAAAAATCCTAAGGTTGTTAAGGATTGTATGATTGCTGTTTTGCAAGAAGCTAATCGAAATAAGATTAACTCAATTGTTATTCCTGCTTTTGGTGGATGAACTGGACGAGTTAACCCATACGATTTAGCCAAACTAATGTTTGAAGGTTACGAACAAATAAAAAAAGAGGCATAGCCTCTTTTTCTTATACCAAACGGTTGTATCATTCAACAACGTATGTTTCGTTGATTTCAGGGTTTAGTTCTTCTCTTTGTGGGAAACGAACATAAGTTCCTGTTTTGCCTGTTCCTTCAACCTTTACAAATTCTAGAGGTTTAGCAAGAACTGTGTCTTTAACAACTGGAAGAGTTTGTGATTTTTCTTTAATTGAGATCTTATCGCCAATCTTACAGATTGTTGATGGGATTGAACATTTCTTACCATTTAATAATACATGTCCATGCGTTACTAGTTGTCTAGCTGCTCTTCTTGTTGGAGCAAAGCCCATTCTAAAGACTAAGTTATCAATTCTTGATTCAAGAACGATTAATAGGTTCATTGCATTAGAGCCTTTCATCTTCTTAGCTACGACGAATAATCTTCTAAATTGACGGTCATTCATGCCATACATGAATTGAAGTTTTTGTTTTTCTTGTAATTGTTCAGCATAACCTGACAATTTACGTTTGTTAGCACCGTGAGCTCCAGGCGCATATGTTCTTTTCTTTCCCTTAGAAAATTCTTTGTTGTTTTCTAATAAAGAAAAGCCATAGCGTCTTGACTTACGGTTTATACTACCTGTATATCTTGACATTTTTAATCCTTTCAAATATTATTAACACAACAATAAAATAACACTTATTTATAGATTCAACACTAATAATTTCAATTGTTACAGCTTATTTACTTTTAACACTTAATCGTTGTTGACTAAAGTTAAATAATGTTATTTTGCTGAATGTGCTTCTTAATTATATATGAAAAGTAAATAATTAATAAAAAATAAGGGTTTTACCCTTATTCTCCAGTAGAATGCTTAACATTAGCCAAGTGGTATGATTGAATACTATCAAAATGTTGTAAAGCACTTGCTATTTCTTGAACATCTGCATCAGTTTGTGGCTCAGTTTCTTTGCCTTGCGAATATTCAAATTGATAAGTATGTTCGCGTTCTCCAGTCATTGAATAGAAAAGATCAGCTTTACATTCTCAATTTTTGTATGCATTCATAATTTTTATCCAATCAGTAAGTGTTATTTCTGAATTATCAATTGGAGAAACAACACCTCAAGAATCATCTTCGCCATTTGTTTCGCCTCATCATTCAACACTTAATGGTAATTCTATGAATTCGGCTCAACCTTTTGTTATTATGTCTCCTTCAAATTCTTC
Organism: Mycoplasmoidaceae bacterium; assembly: GCA_024407855.1. The sequence continues at coordinate 10,111 of JAKSVQ010000003.1, forward strand.
ACCATATTTAATATGTGTATCTAATTGCATATTTTGATAGAAAGATATTGTCTTTTGATCAAAATTTATATTAGATACATTAATCTCATATGTGAATTCATTAACTGTTACATCTGCACCTGGGAAAGAGATCACTTCAGCAACACTCATAAACATATCATCTATGTATGTATAAGGTTCTTCTTTTAATTGTTTGAAGTAGTTGTCAGTGGCTTCTGCATCACTCATTGTTGTTATTGTAGATTGGGCTACTTTTGAAACGTAATCATGTTCTTTGAAGTTCCATGTGACATGCAATGGGTTGTAAGGGTTAATAGTTAGTCCACTAATTTTAGTTGTTTCTATTCCTCTTTTACCCTTGAATGAAAATTGTATTTCACATTCAGAAGATTCTTCGATTTTTTCATCAAAAGCAAACTTTATTGTCCATTTTTGTTGTTCTTTGGTAGTTACTTCACCAGCTATTTTTTGTTCACCACAAAATAGCATTGGTTCAATAATTTCACATTCAATTTTTTCTTTTGCGACAACTACAAATGTTACTGAGTTGTCTTTAGCTTGATCAACTGTTTTTTCTGCAACATCAAATGCTACTTCTTTTTCAGGTGTACATGCCACCATTGAAAACATTGGAGTAACGGTTAATATTGATAAACCAGTCAATATTTTTGTAATATTTTTCATTTTATTTTCCTTTATATATAATTTTTTGTTTTTAATTATATACGCAATGTGGGGAAAAATGATGAACAAAGTATTATTTTTTATTTTTAAGTGATTTTCTTCAGTTAATAATACCAAGGATACATGTTGCTGTCATACTTAGACCAGAAATAAACATTGATCATGAATTAAAAGTGTTTTGATCAGGAATCATTGTTGCCTTTAATGCTCATGTCATTGCTATGGCAATGTCACAAATAATATAGATTCATCAAACAAAATCGCACTTCTTAATCATTGGGAAGAAAGCAGCGACAGTAAACATTAATACCATAGCGTCAAAGACGCTTACTGGTATAGGCAATCTTGTTTCGCTATTAAACCAGAAGTTATAGAACCATGGTTGTTGTTCCATTCAAGCAAACAAACCAGTTAAACCTAAAAAGCCAATTATGTAAATAATAACAATTCAAAATTTGATTTGTGTTGGTTCAATTGTTACTTTATTCTTTGATGTTCTTATTCAATTAATAAAACATATAGTTTGCATGATGACGTTAAAACCATACATTATCATTGAACCTGGTAATTTATTACCTCAAGCAACAAAGATTAAAATAATTGAGCAAATAATGCCTAAAAATGGACACAATATTCTTTGTTTAGCTCCAGCCATGACTGAAAATACAGAACCAACAGTAGCAATTAATGTTAATCATGTGGTTCAATTAGCATATGGTTTTTCATCTCTTGTGATCACCATTTGGACAATGAAAAAGACTATGCTTAATGTGACATTAAGTCAAAGAATGATATGTTCAGGAATAGTTAATTCACGAATATAGTTTTGTTTTGCAACAAAATCTATGAATTTATTGTTCTTTTTCATAGCTATTTAGCTTTTAGTTTCTTAGCAATCTTTTCAACATCTTCAATGTTAACACGGTTGCAATCTAATCTAAAACCTTGCCCTTTAGCATATTTAGGAATAACATGAAAGTGAACATGTAATATTGCTTGACTAGCAATTTTACCTTGATTACTTATATAGTTAAAACCTCAAGGTTTAAGTTTCTTTGTTAGTTTATCAGCTACTTCAATACTTAAATCTACCATATCATGTAAAACATCTAATGGTGTTGCTTGTCAGTCAGGATAGTGTTTCTTTGAAATAATAACGGTGTGACCATTAGCTAATGGTGAAATATCCAAGAATGCTAAAGCATTTTTGTTTTCAGCAACTTTATAGCAAGGCATTTTCCCTGCAGCAATATCACAAAAGATACAACTCATATTATCCTCGACCAAATCGAATTAAATATCAAACTGCAATAAATAGTAAGTTAACTAGGTCAGTTAACAATCTAAATCCACAGTATCATGGCATGATCTTGGCATATTCTGTGCCACTTTCATTAACAAATTCACTTAGTTTAGAAATAGATCAGATATCAATAATGATATAGATAAATGAAACTAATGACATTGCAGCCATAATTAATGAGCATAATGCATCACTAGCTAAGACTGTTACTGTTGGATTAATAAATAATGAAACCATCATTACAATAAAGAAGGTAATAAAGAACAATCCCATTACGATACCAGTAATAACAATGATTGCTCCCATGGTAATAATCCCACGTAGTGAAACAATCTTAGCAATTCCAGCAGTTAGTAAGAAGATTGCACCAACAATAGCAAATAACACTGGCAATCAATAAGCTTGCGAATTAACCATTGCTAATGAGAATAACCAACCAAAGGCAATTGAAGTAAATACCATATATATTGCATATATTGCAATAGTTAGTCCAGTTGAACCATTTTTAAGCATATTTGCTCTTCACATAAATGAGACAACCATACCAATGATTAATGTGATTAAGCATATTGGTAAACCAATTAGAATTCGGTTACCAGAATCTAGGGTTTGGTAGAATAAAATACTAAAACCATAGCTTAGAAAGCCAATAATGACAAAGGCAATACCAGCAATTAGCATTGACTTCATTAATAATGACGCTTGTGGTCTTGTATAGGTCTTTTTTGTAAATTGTGTTTCCATATTTAAATTATTATAATTAAATTATAGATAAAAATTATGGCTATTAGATTAGATAAATTTTTAACAAAATCTTATCCCCAATACTCACGGAATAAACTAAATCAGTTTATTTGTGCTGGTTATGTCTCAGTTAATAATAAAACTGAAACTAAACCAAGCTATTTAGTTAATGATAGTGATAAAGTAGAACTAACAGTTAAACAAGAAGATATTTGAGTATCAAGAGGGGCTTATAAATTGTTAAAAGCTCTTGATACATATAAGATTGATCTTAATAATAAGGTATGTCTTGATATAGGTTGTTCAACTGGTGGTTTTAGTCAAGTAATGCTAAAGCATAAAGCAAAGAAAGTATATGCAGTTGATGTTGGCACCAACCAATTTGATAAGTCAATTTTGTGTGACAAAGTAATATTAATGGAACAAACACACTTTTGCCACACTAAACCAACTGATTTTGAACATATTGATTTCATTGCTTGCGATGTAAGTTTTATATCTGCAACAAAAATTATTGAACATGTTGCTAAAATATTTAACTATCCTTTAACATTTATATGTTTGATCAAACCACAGTTTGAACTAACTAAACAAATCTTAGATAAATGTAAAGGATCAATCCCTGAGAAATACCATCAACAAGCTATTTCATCAGTTTGTAGTTGTGCAACAAAGCATGGGTTTAAAGTGTCTCATGTGGTTGAGTCACCAATCTTGGGAGCAAAAAGCAATAACAAGGAATTTCTTGTTTGCTTAAGAAAGGAATAATATGAGAAAGACAATATTTCATATTGACCTTGATGCTTTCTTCTGTAGTTGCGAAGAAATAGTCGATCCAAAACTACGCAATACTGCATTTGTTGTTGCCGGTAGAAACAAACGATCAGTTATTGGTTGTGCAAGCTATCCAGCAAGGAAACTTGGAATTAAGGCAGCAATGCCAACTTACATGGGGAAGCAAAAGCTACCAAGTTTAACAATTATTCCTGGTCATTACGAACTATATGACAAAATAAGCATGGAGTTTTTTGCTTATATTAAGAAACATTTTTCTAACATTTGTGAAGAAATGTCAATTGATGAATGCTTCTTAGACGTTACGCAAGCATTAAAACACTATAAGAATGACCCAATCTTATTAGCTAAAACACTGCAAGCTAATGTTTATAAAACATTAAAGTTGTCAGTATCAATTGGAATTAGTCATAACAAATTCCTTGCCAAGATGGCAACCGATTTGAACAAACCAAGAGGTATTACAACTATTTTAACTGAACAAGAATTAAAACAAAAGATTTGACCATTACCAATTGATGAAATGTTCTTTGTTGGGCCACCAACTGCTAAGAAACTAAAACAAATTGGTATTAAGACTATTGGTGATCTAGCCAATTTTGATGATGTTAAGTTGCTAGAAGCAACTCTAGACCGTAACTGATGAACAACATGACAAAATGCCTTGGGTAATGGTGATGATTTTGTTGATACTAGTAAAAATGACCCGAAATCACAATCAGTTAGCCATACATTATTAGATCCAACTAATGATATTGCTGAAATTGAAACAACACTAAAGTATATTGCACAAGAACTACAAACTAAACTTGAAGCATACAAAATGGTAGGTAGTTGTATTGGTGTCATCTATAAGATTAACAAAGTTAATCGAATCAAAAACGAATCATTGAATCATTACATCTATAAATGAGAAGATTTAGCTAACTATGCCCAAAAACTATTGGGAATGGTTTGAGACGGCAATAGTATGATTCAATTATTAGGAATTAACATCAGTAAGTTACGTAAAGTTGATGGTAATGACTCAATTGAACAACAACTAGTGCCAAAAAAGAAAAACAAACTTAACCAAATTGTTGATCAAGTAAATAAAAAACTAGGTAAGGACCTAGTTTATATTGCCAAAGATAAATTTATTTCTTAATGATTTTGTGGCAACGTTCACACAAACCATCAAATAAATCTTCTGCTTTGAAATAGTTTCAGCAACGTGGACATTTAACATAGTTTGTCTTAGTTACTTTCACATCATACTTATCATCAATAGATGATGTGATTGTTACTTTAGCAACATTTAAGATTTTCTTTAACAATGCTGGATCAATCTTAAATTGGTTGTTAAATGTTAATGATACTTCAGCTTCATTATTCTTCGCTAAGACTTTATCATTACGCATCTTTTCAATTTGTGTAAAGACTAAGTCTTTAATCTTAAAGATTTGGTTTCACATATCTTGGTTGATTGCTTCAACTTCAAATGGAAGCTTGTCAACTCAAGGTTCAAGCATAATGTTTGGTTGCTTGTTAGCTTTTTTGAAGAAACCATGAACTTCAAATGCTGTATGAGGAATAATTGGCGCTAAGAAGCATAGATAACTATTTAACAGGAAGTATAAAACAGTTTGAATTGTTCTTCTTCGTTCATTATTAACTTCATCACAATATAGTGAATCTTTGATTAAATCAAAGTATCAACCACTTAATTCAATAATGTGAGCATTAATTGTTTTAACCGCAACAGAGAAATCAAATGCTTCATATCCTTTATTGATTTTGTCAATATTAGTCTTAAGTTGGTTTAAAACATATAAATCTTCTGTGGCAAAGAAGTATTTTGCATCCTTATTAAAATCAAAGTCGTCAATATTACTTAAACAGAATCTAAATAATGAGTTACGAATACGACGATAAATTTCTGAGATTTGTTTTAAGATATTATCAGAAATTGAAACATCAGCAACATAGTTGCTATTAGCCACTCACATTCTTAGAATGTCAGCACCATATTGCTTGCAAACTGTTAATGGATCAACACCATTGCCTAATGACTTAGACATCTTACGGCCTTGTTCATCAACGGTCATACCATGACTAATTAATTGTTTATAAGCTGATTGTTGCTTAACAATAGTTGATGTAATAATTGATGAGTTAAATCAACCACGATATTGGTCATTACCTTCAAGGTAAAGATCACATTGGTTGTTTCAACCTAATGATTCAAACATCATATGGCTAGAACCAGAGTCAAACCATACATCCATTGTATCCATACACTTAGTGTAATTCTTACCTGGTAAGTATTTATCAGTTAAGAAGTAATCAACTGGTTGTTCAAATCACGCGTTAGTTCCTTCTTTAGCTAAGATATCAACAATGTGCTTGCATAGATCAATATCAAGGATTGGTTCATCTTTATCATCATAGATGATGCAGATTGGTACACCTCAAACTCTTTGACGTGAAATACATCATTCAGAACGGTTTTCAATCATTTCAATCATGTGGTTTTTATTTGATTGTGAATTAAACTTCACATTGTTTAAGTTCTTAATGATGTCTTTTTTGATTGAGTTGATATTAACAAATCATTGTTTTGTTGCACGATATAAGACTGGTTTTTTTGTTCTTCAGTCAATTGCGGCAGAGTGGGTAATCTTACCAACTTTTAGCAATAAGCCTTTAGTTTCTAATCGTTTAACGATTGATTCATTAGCATCTTCATAGAAGATACCTTCTAATTCTTTATCATTAATTTCAGCTGTAAACTTGCCTAATTTATCAATTGGACAGAATGGTTCAATCTTGTATGCTTTACATGCAAGATAGTCATCATCACCAAAACCTGGTGCATTATGAACTAAACCAGTTCCATCATCCATTGAGACATATTCAGCAAGGATAACTGGACATGGACGAGCATATAGCGGTTGCTCGTACATAACCTTTTCTAATTGTTTACCTTTAAATGAACTAACAACTTCGACTGCTTGTCACTTTAAAGCTTTAGTAATGCTTGGTAAAAGTTTTTCAGCCACTACATAGTAGTGATTATCAGCTTTAACACGAACGTAATCAAATTCTGGGTTAACAGCAACAGCTAAGTTACTTGGAATTGTTCATGGGGTTGTTGTTCAAATAACAATCTTGTCACCCTTTTCAAGAATCTTTTTGCCATCAATAACATTAAAGCCAACATAGATTGAATATGCTTCTAAATCCTTATATTCAATTTCTGCTTCAGCTAAAGCTGTTTGGCTTGATCAAGATCAATAAACAGGTTTAAGTGCTTGGAAGATTAAACCTTGTTTGATCATTTCTAGGAAAAGATTAAGTTGACGTGTTTCATAATCTTTTGACATTGTCATATAGATTTTGTCATAATCAGTAAACAAACCAAACTTAGAAAATTGTTCTTTTTGTTTAGCAATATTTGCTAAAGCAAAGTCATAACATTTTTGACGTTTTTGTGAAATTGATAATTGGTTGTAGTCTTTACCAAGCTTCTTTGTCAAAGCATGTTCAATTGGTAAACCATGAGTATCTCAGCCCATAACAAATGGACTATAAAAGCCTTTAGCATTTTTATAACGAACAATAATGTCTTTAAGAATCTTGTTTAAAGCATGACCAACGTGTAAATCACCATTTGCATATGGTGGACCATCATGCAAAATTCATTGGTTATTAGTTTTATGATTCTTATCAAGAACTTGTTGATAAACCTTAGCATCGATTCAACTTTGTTGAATCTTTGGTTCTTTAACTGGTAAATTGGCTTTCATTTCTAAGCCAGTTTTACCCATATTCAAGCTATTCTTGATTTGTTCTTTTAAATCTGCCATATAGTTTTAATTATATAGATTATGATTTTTTTCATATAAAAAATAGATAATTAATGTATGGAAATTAATTTAATTCGTCCTTGTGGATTTTGCCATGGAGTGCAAAGAGTAGTTGATAAAACAAGAAAGATAATCGATGATTATCCTTCGGCTAACATCTACTTAATTGGCAATATTGTTCACAATGATGAATTATGCCAAGAACTTTTAAAACACAAGAATGTGAAAATCCTTGAAAACAAGACTCATAACCGTCTTGCATTAGTTAAATCAATTAAGACAAGTAACAATGTTGTCATCTTTTCTGCTCACGGAACTGATCCACGAGCAATCAATTATGCTGAGGCTCAAGGTTGAAAAGTTTTTGATTTGACTTGCCCATATGTGGCTCATGTTTTATCAAAGATAAATAATGCCATTATGCATGGATATCATGTTGCATATTATGGTGACAAAAATCATGTTGAAGCTATTGCGGCTAAACAACTTGGTAAAAACAATTTAACCATTTATAAAAAACCAGAAGATCTACATCATGTATTGGACATGCCTTATGTTCAAGTTGTTGCGCAAACAACCATGCATGAGGATGACTATTTATGAACAAGACCTTGGTTCAAAGAACCAGCAGTCATCAAATTCTCTAATACAATTTGCCATTCAAGCAAACAACGACAATCACGTGCAATTGAAGCACGACAATATGATTTAGTCTTTGTTATTTCTGACCCACAAAGTCATAATGGCCATTCTTTATATGAAATGTTAAAGAAAAGACAAAAACACGTAGTGTTTGTTGATCCATTAAACATTAAATTAACTAAGGCAATGATTAAGAATAAAAAAGACTGTGCTATCTTTACAAGTAGTTCAGTCTCACAAGAACAAATTGATCGTTTCTTAAAGAAATTACATCAATTAGTAAAGTCTTAACTTTTTGTTAATAGTATCATTTAACACTTTGCCATTTTGACAATTTGTTATTTTTCAGATTGTTTGACTCTTAACACCATTTTTAGCAATATCTAAAAGATATTCAATTGACTTTTTGCTAATAATTTCGCTTGCTTCATTTGCACAGTGATCAGTCATATCAGCTAATGCTAGATAGAAGGTCTTGTCCAAACAATTTCATTTCAATTCACTATCAGCAAATTTCTTAATGAAATGGAAAGCATAACCGTTTTCACAGCTAGCATCAATCATCAATGAACCTTTTGGCATTGATTGGCCCATTTGTTTAGTAATTCTTAACTTTGTTAAGTCAGTTGGAGTGATAGCAGTGTTAACAAAGATGTTTTTGTTTTTAATATTTTCAACCAAAACATCATAATTAGCATTGATTGTTTTAAGTTTTGGAATGCTATTTTGTAATTCAGCTAAATACTTTTCATCACTATCAGAAATAGTTACTTCATAGTCTTGTTGCAATGCAATTTTAGCTAAAGCTACACCACAGAATGTTGCATTTAAAATTAACATTTTTGGGTGAGTTGGATATATTACTTTATCCTTAGCTTTCTTTGCTAATCCTTTAGCTAAAGCTTGCTTAATTTGTTGCATGATAAAGCTTGCTTTAAGTTCTTCTAATTCTGGAAAGAAAACATAACCTTTCCTCTCAGCTAAACCAGCTCATTCTAAGCCAGTAACTTTGTTAGTTAGCATATGATAAAGCATTTCAACATTTGCTAAATAGTTAACCATTGTAATGGCAATTTTGCCATTCATATGTTCTAATTCCTTTTTAACAAAGCTATTAGTTTTTAAAATGATATCAGAAGCATCAACAACGCTTGATCATTGTTCGAAGATCTTTGCTCCAGCTGATAGATAAGCTGTATCAGGAATATTTAATGTTGCACCAAGACCAGTTAATACATTAACTGTAATACCTTGGCTAGTAAGTTCTTTTACTTGTTCAGGCAATAAAAAAACTTTCTTACTTTCTTTGTCGTATAAGATTCCAATTCTTTTCATCTTAACCTCAATATTAATAATTTTATGTTATTTAATAAGTAAATTTTCAAAAATTACATATAATATATAAACGCTTATAAAAAAATAAAACACATTGGGAGTTTTACAATGGTAAAAATCAGATTAACAAAGTTAGGTCGTCATAAATTGCCTGCTTACCGTGTAATTGCTATTGACTCACGTAAAAGACGTGATGGTGAATACTTACACTTGTTAGGCACATATGAACCAGCAACTGGTAAAGCACAAATTAATGAAGAACTAACACTTAAGCTATTATCACAAGGTGCACAACCATGTGACACAGTTTTAAGTTTACTTAAAAAGAACGGAATTTACGCTAAGTTCTTAGCAACTAAAAAAGCAAAACCTGCTAAGAAAGCTAAACGTAAAGTATCAAAGAAAAAAGCAGCTGTAAAGGCTAGCAAGAAAGCTAAAAAGGCAGCAAAGAAAGCTGCACCAAAAGCTGAAGCTAAACCTGAAGCAGCTAAAGCTGAACCAGCAAAGGAAGCTAAATAATTATGGCAAAGATTAATAAACAAAAAATTCTTAATAGAATTATTCGTGGTCAAATGCGTGATGATCTTCCTAAATTTAAAGCTGGCGATACAATCTCTGTTAGCTATAAGATCATCGAAGGTAAGAAAGCAAGAATTCAAACCTTTACAGGCGTTTGCCTTCGTGTCAGAGGAAAAGGCAACTCTCAATCATTCATTCTTCGTAAAGAAAATGGTGTAGAAAAAACATTCCCAATGCACTCACCACAAATTGCTAAGATTGAAATTAACAAAAGAGGTAAAGTAAGACGTGCTTATATTTCATATATGAGAAAACGTTCTGGTAAGTCAGCAAGAATTGCTGAAAACAAATAATAAGAAGCAAAGCTTCTTATTTTTTTATAATATATCTTATGAAAAAGAAAAAAGATTACACCCGTACCAATTTTAACTACGGTAAATATGAACTTAGACATTTACATGCTAAGCCAATTCCATTTGCAAAGCTATACCTTAACAAGAATGTTAAGCTTAAATATATTATTGCCATCTTGTGTGGTATTGCTTTTGCCTTTCTAACTACATGCTTTGTTAAGAATACTGGAGCCTTTAGTTATGGCTTATCCAGTTTTCTACAAGGTATAGCAAAGCTATGCAACTATTTCATCACCAATGCAATTGGTGGATTCAATAGTATGATATACTCAGCTTTATTCTGGGGTCTACTATTATTAGGTAACATCCCACTATTTATCTTTGCCTGATGTAAAGTTGGCCATCGCTTTGCGATGTTAACTTTAACGTTCTTGATTGCAAACAGTATTGCCGGTTTTGCTTTTGACTTCATTCCAGGAGTCGAAGGATGATCATTATTTGGTAACACTACATTATGATGTGCTCAAGAAACAAGCCATTCAGAATGAATCCATGTTCTAACAGAACAATACCACATTCAAGTTCTACCATTTAGTGTGCCAGAAGCTTTAGCAGTAGATTATCACCCATCTAACTATGTTAAGCCTTTACTATTAATCCTTTCAACAGTAACATATGCATTCATTGCATCATTTGTGTTTGCTATCTTATTCATTGTTGGTGGATCAACTGCTGGAACTGATATCATTTCAGTTTATCTTGCAGCCGAAAAGAAAAAGAATGTTGGAACATTCTTCTTAGCTTTAAACCTAATAATGATTACTTTAGCTTCAACCATTGGAACATTTATTCCAGCTTGCTTAGCTTGTCCTGAATGCCGTAGCGTTGAATTCTTCTTCAATGCTAACTGACTAGGAACATTGATTTCAATGTTAATCTTTACAGCTATTTATAAAAAACTATATCCAAACACAAGAAGATGTAAAGTTGAAGTATATAGTAACAAAGCTAAACAAATTCGTGACTTGTTATACAAGAACAACTATGTTCATGGTAGTAGCTTTGCTGAAAGAACTGGTGGCTATAAACTAAAGAAACAACAAATGTTCATTACAATTTGTTCTGCAACAGAATTGCCAATGATTATTAACCAAATCAACAAAGTTGATCCAGAATCAACTATCACTATTTCTAAATTAGATGCCGTTGATGGCCCATTTGCTTTACAACGCCAAGGTAGTCGATAATGAAGAAGATTACCATCTTAACATTATTCCCAGAAATATTTGATAACTTTAAAAAGTTCTCAATTATTAAACGCGCTATTAATAACAAAAAGTTAAAACTTAACATTGTTAACTTCCGTGATTTTTCTAAAGATAAACATAAAAAGGTTGATGACTATCAATTTGGCGGTGGAGCTGGAATGATTATTGCTCTACCAGCCATTGTTAGTGCAATTAAAAAATATCGCACTAAAAACAGTTTAGTTATATTAACTAGTCCACAAGGTAAACCTTTTAATCAGACTAAAGCTAAAGCATTAGCTAAATCAAAGAAAGATTTGATTATTGTCTGTGGACATTATGAAGGCTTTGACGCTAGAATCATCAACTATGTTGATCAAGTCATATCTATGGGTGACTTTATCTTAACTGGTGGAGAAATTCCGGCTATGGCAATGGTTGAAGCCATCACTAGATTAGTTAAAGGTGTTATCACTGATTCATCATTAGATAGCGAAAGCTTCAGTGATAATCTATTAGATTATGACACTTACACTCGGCCAGTAAACTTTGAAGGTCATAAGGTTCCAGCCGTGCTATTGTCAGGCAACCATCAAAAGATTGCTGAGTTTAGAAAAGCTAATCGCTTATCTAAAACTAAGAAGAATCGACCCGATTTATTAAAATAATTTCTGTCGTATCTTCGCATTTAATCAATACATAAGAGAAATTTAGGATCAGTAATCCTAAATTTTTCTTTTTTTGGGCAAATATACATATGGAGGAATAATTTATGGCAAAGCCATATGAAGAAATAACAAAAACTGATTTTAGGAATTTATATAATGTCGATAAGGTATTAAATAATATTTCTGAAATTATGAACAACTTAAAAACTTTTAACCCAAATACACAAGTAGTAGCTTTTGCTACTAAGAAGAAAATTAAGGCAACACTTGAGGATATTGTTGAACGATTAGATCGAATTGAAGCTAGGCTATCAAATGTTGAAGACATCTTAACAAGAAATAAGATTGATGGTATCCTTGAAAGAAACAATCTACATTAATGTAGAAAACAGGCAATTTTGAAAAAATTATTTCTGTCGTATCTTCGCATTTAATCAATACATAAGAGAAATTTAGGTTCAGTGATCCTAAATTTTTCTTTTTTTAGGCAAATATACATATGGAGGAATAATTTATGGCAAAGCCATATAAAGAAATAACAAAAACTGATTTTAGGAATTTATATAATATCACCAAAATATTGGTTTCAAAGGAAGATGTTATGGATTTTCTAAGAAAATATAAGGATGATGGGACTCAAGCCGTTGCTATTGGGTCAAGAAAAAAGCGTGTTTTAACAATTAATGAAAAACTTGATATCATTATTGAGCGCCTTGACAGACATGACGAATTGTTTAGAGCCCATGGTTGGATAAAATAAGAGGCATTGCCTCTTTTTTTGAAAATTTTTTGTGTCGTATCTTCTCATTTAATCAATACATAAGTCAGATTTAGGATTAGCAATCCTAAATTTTTCTTTTCTTAGGTAAATATATTAGTAGGAGAAAGAATATGGATGAAATACTATTATATTTATCGCTAAAATATTATGGCGAATGAATGGCTATCTATGATAGCCTACAAAAGAAAGAAGAACTAAAGGTGTATGATATCAAGAAAGCTGTCAACGAAGTTGATGCTGACTGAATCACATTAATTAGTTCTGATTACCCAAAGAACTTAAAAGCTATTTATAAACCACCATTTGGTGTGTTTAATTATGGTAAGACAAAGTTATTACACCAACCAATGGTGACAATCTTTGGACATATTGATGAAGCTAATGAAGAATCATTAGACTACTTACGCACAAACGGGATTAACCTTATGTGGGTTAAGAAATCAAATCGAGAGATGCTAGATATTCTAGCAACTTTCCCAATTAACAACATCTTCTATATGGAAGAGATGAAAAACTCTGGTAATAAAACTTTTCAAAACATTCTCGCTAACGAAAGTGTTATTATGGAAAATGCTTTTTGTAGTGAAGTATGGGAAAGAAAGGACAAAATTGATTATTCTAATCAATGACAAGAAAGATTGTATCTTGGTTTAAGCTTGCAAGCTTTAATTATTTCAGAGCTAAAAGCAAAAGAACTTTTATCATTGAGTGAATACTGCCAGAAAGAGAACATCAAAGTTGGAATTCTAAGAAAAGTCTACAATCCTAAAATTGACAAATATTTTAAGAATACTAAAATATTTATCATTGATGAATTAGACCAGTTAACCAAACTTTTTGCTGTCAAAAATTAAGATTTATATATATGTAATATATATAGATTTTTTTATGTTCTATAAATTTTACACTATATATATAATTTATAAATATTATGGCAAAGAATTTAGTAATCATTGAATCACCAAACAAAGAAAAAACGATTGGTAAGTACCTTGGAAAAGACTTTAGTATCATGGCAACAGTCGGTCACATTCGTGACATTCCAAGTTCTGGATCAAAAGCTTTTGATCCTAAAACTTTTGAACCAAATTGAAAGATTTCATACAACCCTAAGACTAAACAGTCAAAGAAGGAAGTAATTGATAAAATCAAAGCATTAGCTGAAAAAGCTGACAAGATTTATCTTGCAACCGACCCTGACCGTGAAGGGGAAGCTATTGCTTGACACGTTTATGAAGTATTGCCAAAGGCAAGCCAAGAAAAATGTGTTCGTATTACATTCAATGAAATTACTAAAGATGCAATTGAAGAAGCAATTAAACACGAACGCAAAATTGACTTGAACTGAGTTCATAGCCAATTTGCTCGACGTGTCCTAGACCGTATTGTTGGTTATGACCTATCACGATTTGTTCGTGATAAGTTTAATGGTAGTTCAGCTGGACGTGTACAATCCGTTGCACTTAAATTTATTTATGAACGTGAACAAGAAATTAATAAATTTAAACCAGTAACAACTTACACATTAGATGTTACTTTAAGTAATGATGAAAAGATCTTCCTTCGTCGAGTTGGTGAAAAGATCCGTGAAGGTGAAAAAGAAGATACTTCAATTCTTGAATTTAAAACCGAAAAAGAAGTATTAGACATTAAGTCTAAACTTGAAAAGAACTTTGAAGTATATTTTCCTAAAGGAAAAGAAGATGTTAAGGTAATGCGTCGTAATCCTCAAGACCCATTCAAAACATCTACTTTACAACAAGTTGCATCTAACCTATTTGGTTGATCAATCAGCAAAATTACTAAAGTAATCCAAGACCTATATGAAGGTGTTAAGATTGATGGTGATCAAACTGCTTTAATTACATATCCACGTACAGACAGTATCAGAATGTCTGATACATTCAAAGCTGCGGCAAGAAAATATATCAAGTCAGCTTATGGTGAAGAATATGTCAACCCAGGTGAAAGATCACTGGCAAAACAAGCTAAGAACGAAAATGTTCAAGATGCTCACGAATGTATTCGTGTTATTAATCCATTTACCCTACCAAGTAGTCTTAAAAAGAAAATTGATGCAGACTACTTCAAAATGTATGAATTAATCTGACGTCGTTCAATCGCAAGTTTAATGACACCATGCCGTTACATTCATAAAACTATCCGTTTCAAAAACGGTCCATGTAAATTCTTTACATACTCAAACATTATTGATTTTGATGGTTACAAGAAAGTATACTTTGATCCAACTTTAGTTGGTGCTGGTACATTTAAGACATATAAAAACGGTGAAAAGTTCACAGCTAAGACTGTTGCTGCTGTTAAACATGTGTCTGAACCACCTGCACGATATAACCAAGCAAGCTTGGTTAAAGCCCTTGATGATGCTGGAGTTGGACGTCCATCTACATACCGTATGATGGTTGATGTTAACCCTGAACGTGGTTATTGTGAAGTAAAGAATCGTGCATTCTTTATGACACAAATTGGTAACTCAGTTATCGAAGGTTTGATCAATAACTTTGACGATGTAATCGACAAAAACTTTACAAAGGAAATGGAAGAAAGACTTGATGCCATTGCCGACAAGAAAGAACCATGAAATAAATGATTATTATCATTTGTTCCAAGCTTTAAGAAGAAAGTAGCAACAAAGACTAAGACAATTAAGGCTCAATCATTAGAAGTTGGCCGTAAGTGTCCTAAGTGTGGTAAACCACTAGTGTACCGATTCTCTAAGGTTTCAAAGAAACAATTCATCGGTTGTAGTGATTATCCTAAATGTAAATATGCTGAATTCCCAGGTACAAAGGAATTAACTGAAAAATGTCCAGTTTGTGGACACCACCTTGTTCAAAGAACAAACAAACGTGGTAAACCATTCATTGGTTGTAGCAATTATCCTAAATGTACATTCATTGTTAACACTCTTGAAGAGGTTAAGAACTGAAAACCTGGTCAAAAACCAGCTAAACCTAAATTCTTTAAAAAGAATAGCAAGAAGAAAAAATAATGATTGTTGAACTAAATAATGAAACAATTGAGCAAATCTTTGCTCAATATAATAAGGTAATTGTTGACATTTATGCCACTTGATGTGGCCCATGCCAAATGTTGGCAACCCAACTAGAGGCATTTGCTAAGAAACATAATGATTGGACAATTGTCAGAGTAAACTCTGATCAGCACCAAGACATTGCTGCTAAATTCAATGTACAAGCCATCCCAACAATGGTCTTTGTTAAAGACAAAAAAGTACAAGAAATTGTTGTTGGTTTCAAACCTTTAATAGAAATTGAAAAAATAACAGATAAATATTAGTATAATATTTATAACTTAATTAAGTAGAGGGTTGTATGGCAGTTAAAAGAAGTATCAGATTGGAATGCACAGTTTGTCATCAAATTAATTATTTGACATTTAAAAATGCAAAGAATAATCCTGACAAACTAGAGCTTAAGAAATATTGTCCTTATTGTAAGAAAGTAACCTTACATAAAGAAACTAAGAAAAAATAGACATTCTATATATAATATATATGTTATTAAAAAAGGGCTGCGGCCTTTTTTTCTTAACCAAAGACTATTTATGAGAAAAAAAGTTATTTTAGTTTGCGACGAATGTTTAAGCCGTAATTACCATATTACGAAGAATACGTTATCAACTGAACGTATCGTTTTAAACAAATACTGTCCAAAGTGTAAAAAAGTCACAAAACACAAGGAAACAAGATAATGACTGATATTAATACTAATACAAGTACTAATACTACTAATGATAGTAAGAGTAAACAAGAAATAAAACAAGAACAAAGAGAAAAGAAATACGCGGCTAAATTAGAAGCTAACCGGATTAAAAAAATAACTAAGTTAGAAAATAAGAAAGCTCGATTAACAACAAAGTTGAATGCTATTGCTAATCCAAAGCGTAAATCTGCTATTCAAGACAAGATTGATGAAGTTGACAAACAGATAAAGGATCTAAAAGATCCTGAAAAGGCAACCGTTAAACGTCCTTTCAGTCTAGTTATGCGAACTTGATCAAAAGGTCTAAGCAAAGAAGGTGGCAGAATTACATGACATAAAGGCAAAGATATCCTAAAGGATTTCATTACCGTTATTCTTGTATGTGCCTTCCTAGCAATTATTTTCTTTGCTATTGATATGATTATTATTTCAATCCATTAGGAGTAAATTATGGAACTAAGTAGAATGCAATGATACGTAATCACTGCCGTTGGTGGACAAGAAGAGTCTATTGCGCAAGCATTACGTGAAAAAATGAACAACTTTGGCTATGCCAATTTTGCTAAGACATCTGATAACGATGCATCTTTGCCTTTACCAAATGGTGAACAACCAAAGGTTAAGGAAATTCGTGTCTTTATGAAAAGACAAGAATCTGAACAAGTCTTTAATAAGAATAGTACAGAATTGCCTAAAACATTAAAGAACACAAAAACAACAAGATGAGAAGCTCTACCAGATGGACGATATAAAAGAATTAAATCAAAACGTGTAAACCGTTTTGGTAACTACATCTTCGTTCAATGTGATTTAGATGATGATATCTGATATAACATCCGAAACACCGTAGGTGTTATGGGATTTGTTGGTTCAACTGGAAAGGCAGCAAAGCCAATTCCATGTTCAGTCGATGAATATGAACGATTAATTAATGATGCAGCTGCTGCTGAATATGCAGCAAGAATTGCTGCTGGTGAAACTGCTGTTAAGAAAGAAGAAGCTAAAGTTGAGGCTAAACCGCAACCAAAGCCAGTTCTTACTGAAGCACCATTCAAGGTTGGCCAAACTCTTGAATTGATCAATGGATCATTTGCTGGTACAAATTGTACAGTCGTTGCTATTAGCCTTGAAAAACAAACTGCAAAAGTTGAAGTGGAATTCTTTGGAAGAATTAACTCCCTAGAAGTACCATTTAGTGACCTAAAACTTGCTAAGTAACTTTCATAAATACATATAATAACAAACACGAGGTAATATAATGCCAAAACAAGTTGAAGAAAAAACTACTGAAACTGCTACTACTAATGTAGAAGCAAAAGTTGAAAAGAAGCCAGCAGCTAAAAAAGCTGCTAAAAAACCTGCAAAGAAACCTGCAGGTAAAAAACCATTAGTGCGTGAAGGTGCATCTGCAAAAGAAACCATCGAAGCTAAGGTTAACCTATTCTTTGAATCTAATAAGGATAACAAAGATCTTAAAAAGATCTTATCTGTATCTAAATTAATGGAAGCTGGAGCTCATGTTGGCTTAGCTGCTAACCTATGAAACCCAAAAATGGCTCCATTCATTTATCGTTCAAAGAACTCAAGAAACTTAATCATTGATATGTTAAAGATCATTGTATTCTCTAACCGAGCATACAACTTCTTACATGACATTGCAAAGCAAGATGGTAAAGTTCTATTTGTTGGAACTCACAATGATTCTGTTAAGAAATACATTCAAGAAGAAGCAACACGTTGTGGTGCCTTCTATATCAACCAACGTTGATTAGGTGGTACATTAACAAACTTCAAGACTGTTAACAATTCAATTAACAAATTGAACCGTCTAACAAGTTTACTTGAATCTGAAAATGTTGGTCGTTACACTAAGAAACAACAACTAGACATGCAAAGACAAGTTGCTAAACTTGAAAAGTTTATTGGTGGAATTAAGAACATGAAAGGTCTACCACAAGTTGTTATCGTTACTGATCCAGTAGCTGAACACAATGCTGTTAAAGAAGCTAGAGACTTACATATTCCAGTTGTTGCTTTAGCAAACACTAATGCTAACCCTGATTTAATTGATTTCATTATTCCAGCTAACACTCACTCAATCAAAACACAATGATTGATGTTAGGTGTTTTAGCTGATGCTATTGCATCGGCTCATGGTCAGCCAACAAAGGTTGTTGGCAAAGCTGATGGTGAAATCATTCTACCAGAAGTTATTCGAGTTCAACGTAAAGTAGTTTTCACTAAAGGTCGTCAAGCTGACACATTTGTCAAGTCTGAACCTAAAAAAGAAGAACCAGCAAAGTAATCATTAAAGACAAAATAAAATAGTGCTAATAAGCACTATTTATTTTTTTATATATTTCCAACCATGGATCAACGTTTTCGATATCTTGTAATGTTTTAAGTTCAGGAACTGAATCAATATTACTAATGGTAATATTGGGCGAATTAAATTGTTTTAATAAATGTAAATATACTTTTTCATGTTGAATATTTAATTGATAGTTATGAACTATTAAATGAACCTTCTTATTCTTAAGCGTATGCGTCAAAAAGAAATTCATAATATTTTTGGTAATATCTTTTTCTAGGTCTGCAAAGATAACAACTTCATCAGCAAAATTATAGAATTGTGAGTTAAGTTCATGCTGTTGGCTATTAGCGTTTATCACCAAAATGTCGCTGATGGCACTTAAGGTCTTGGCCAAATTTAATAGTTTTTTTGCGTCTGGAGACGTTTGAGCACAAATTTGGTATGAAGTATTGGAAAAGAGTTGAGTCATTAAAATTTCGCCCTCTTTTTGCCAATGATCTCGTTTTGGTAGTAAACCGTCTTGCTCATAATGATTAAGATCTAACACACTTAATTTATTAACTTTCTTTTCAAGCACACAGGCAAATAATAATGTCTCAATATTTTGTTTGTGAAAATTATTGATGTCAACGATGGCGATAGTTTTACTTTTCATATTATTTATATATAATAATTGTAGGAGAAATATATGAAATTAAAATTAAAACAATTTTTGCCTTGTTGCTTAGTTGCAACAAGCACATTGCCTTTGTTTGCGACCAGCTGTGCGCCGCAAACAAGTCAACGTTTAATCGTTGAAGATTGGTGACGATTAAACTATGTATATAAGGTTGATGCATCAGTTAAACGTGAATCAGCACCTTTCCAATTTAACTTAGAAAATTTTGCTGGTGAAGAATCTGTTGATATTACCTTAATAAACCAAAAAGATGAAAAAGGTGTTGAAGGAAATTATGTAGAAATCGTAAATGGTGCACATTTTGATGTTACTGACCAAACAACTCACACATGTGAAATTAAATTAACTTCAGATGAACATTATGTGACAGGAAAAGAATATTCCTTTGTAGCAAAAGCCATTATTAAAGATAAAGCAGGAAATACAATTGAATCACTAACTGACACATTGTACATCGAAGTTGCTAAACCAACTTTGCCTGAATATTTTGAAACAAATGGTGAAGGTAAGATTGTGGGTTTTGATAGTAAATATGATGCTGAAATAGCAAAATGCTCATTATTAGCTATTCCACAAACTATTAAACATGAAGACAATACCGATGAAACTATAACAAGTATTGCAGATAATGCATTCCATGATGTGGGTGGTGCACGCTATGAAAACATAAAATACTTATTGTTAGACTCATCATGAGGTACAAACCCAACATTAACATCAATTGGAAATAGTGCTTTCTTAAAGGCAAAATTTACTGGTGAATGCTATATTCCTAAAACAGTAGTAACTATTGGAGATCATGCTTTTGACTCAAGCACTATTTCGGGATTACATTTTGATACATATGATGATGGTCACTCTGATTTAATGACTATTAAAAATTGGGCATTTAACCATTGTGAAAAGATTGCAAGTGATATTATCATTCCAGAAGGTTGTGCCGAAATTGGAACATGTGCATTCTATTATTGTGAAAAAGCAAGAAATGTGCAAATACCAAAATCAGTTACAAAAATTAACGACACTGCTTTCTATTATGTCTGTTGAGGACGTCGAGGGGGAACAAAACTTACAATCCCACAACAAGACTCTCAGCTAACAACCATTGCACATAGTGCTTTTTGATGTTGTGATGTTGGTGGGGATATTTATATTCCTAATCAATGCACAACTATAGGTTATAACGCATTTCTTAATTGCAACTGAGTAGTTGGTGTATCACTTCCTGCGGGACTAACTAGCCTTGAGTCAAAAGCATTTTCTGACATGGACAGACTTCAAAAATTAGACCTTTCTAGAATTGATAGTACAGATGATATACTATTTAAAGTTGAAAGCGCACAACCAACTTTCTTCGCAGCAACAGGAAGTATTTCTAAAAAAATTAAAATAAAATTAAACTCTACATTAAAAACCCCAGAGAAACAAGCTCAAGTTAAAGCCGCATTAATTGCTAATGGTATGAACGAAAGTTATATTACTTTTGAAGAATAAGACTTAATACAGTAAAAAAATAAGAGCAATAGCTCTTATTTTTTATTTGTCATAGTCAAAACCTTTGATTATCTTTTTATAGTCACGAGGATATTTTGGATTTGTCTTACCAAATTTCTTTGCTATGATTGTATAGAAATCAACATTATCATCATCTTGATGATCAATGGCTAGAAGCTTAGCTGATAATTGTTTTAGTTCTTTATTTAAGTCTTTGACTTCATCTTGATAGTTCTTGCCTTTTGGAATAACCACAAGCCCATCAGACTTAGCATAAGGAGTTAATAACTCAACAATAATTTCAACTGGTGCAACAGCTTTAGCTGTCACCATGTCAAATTGACGACTAGTTGATGTTTCTTCGATTCGTTGACAAATAATCTCAACATTACTTAAATGTAATTGTTCAGACAGTTTTTTAAGAAACTCGCATTTCTTATGACTTGCTTCGACAACTGTTAACTTAATGTTAGGAAAGAATAGTTTAATAACAAAACCAGGGATACCAGAACCAGAGCCGACATCAAGTACTGTTTTAACAGTAGTAAAGTCAACTAGACGATAAACCATAATTGATTGTCAAAAGTATTTTGATCAGATAACATCATCCTTATCTAGTCTAGTAAGATTCATCTTTGCATTTTGTTCTTGCAAAAATGCTTTATAAGCATCTAATTGCTTAGAAAGTTTATTCTTATCAAGATTAGTAATCTCAAAGGTCTTTATAACTTTATCAATGAATTCGGTTTTAGTCATGTTTCCTACTTTTATTTGTTATATAGTTTTTTATGATTGCTATATCAACTAAATTAATTCCAGAGATCCGACTTGCTTGTTCCAAATCGCGTGGCATTATTTTATTTAGCTTGTCAATTGCTTCCAATGTTAAGTTTGGCACTTCTTTATAGTTTTTAATTGCAATTAAAGAGCATTTAGCTAAGTTAGATAACTTCTTAATTGTTTTAAGCTGGTTAGCAATGTAACCTTCAAACTTAATTGATATATCAATCTTTTTGCAAATATCTGGATTGATGTTTTTAACTTTGCATGCTAACAACACATCTAATGATTTAACTTCTGGTCGTTTAATTAGTTGATACAAAGTATAACTGCCACAGTTATATTGTTTAAGTAGTTTCTTAACTTGATGAACTTTATGCTCTTTCAAATATTTAATTTGGCGATTGAAGATTTGCAAATTCTTTTTATAAGCTGCATAAACCTCTTTTTTTACAAGTCCGATTTTCTTTCCATATTCGATAAGACGCTCTTGCGCATTATCGTTTCTTAAATATAGACGATGTTCAGCTCTTGAAGTTAATAACCTATAAGGTTCTGTAATACCTTTAGTCATGATGTCATCAGTCAAAACACCAAGGTATGATTCAGAACGTTTTAGAATTAAAGGTTGTTTCTTTTTAATACTTAAAACAGCATTGATTCCAGCAAGCAGTCCTTGGCCAGCTGCTTCTTCATAACCGCTAGTTCCATTGATTTGGCCGGCACAGAATAAACCTTTAATAGCTTTTAACTCATAGTTAAGGTTTAATTGTGTTGGATCAATGGCATCATATTCTATTGCATATGCGTATTTTAAAAAGATAGCTTTTTCTAATCCGGCTACGGAATGAACAATCTTTTCTTGGGTTTGACGATCAAAGCTTGTTGACAACCCTTGTAGATACATTGAATCTCAACTTGCTGATTCTGGTTCAACAAAGACTTGATGACGTTCTTTATCTGCAAAACGCATTACCTTATCTTCGATACTTGGGCAATAACGTGGACCAATTGAATGGATTCTTCCGGAATACATTGCTGACTTAGAAATATTCTCACGAATTATTTTATGAGTCTTTTCATTAGTGTATGTTAAATGACATACAGTTTGCATATCAAATGGTAAGAATGTTGGTTGGTAGTGTTCAAATGATAATAAATCATTCGTTCCAGGTTCAACTTGCATTTTATTAAAGTCAATACTAGATTTTAAAATTCGTGGAGGTGTTCCAGTTTTCAAACGGATTAATTTAATTCCGTTAGCAACCATACTATCTGAAAGATAGTTAGCACCTTGTTGACCACTTGGCCCTTCATGATGTTGTTCTTCCCCACGGTGACATATTGGTTTTAAATATGTTCCAGTAGTTAAAACCATTGTCTTACATTTATATGTAGCTTTACCACACTTAACACCTTTAAGAACTTTGTTCTTGATAATTAGTTCTTTTGCTTCGTCAATAATTAAAGTTAAATTCTTTCGTGCTTTTATTGCATTAACTCAAAAGTCATGATATTTAACCTTATCAATTTGTGCACGTAGTGCTCAAACACCAGCTCCTTTAGCCGCATTTAAAAGCTTCATCTGTAATTGTGCTTTATCGGCAGCGATAGCTTGCATTCCACCTAAAGCATCAATTTCGCGTGTGACCACACCTTTAGCTGGCCCACCAACTGACGGATTACAAGGTGTATCACCAATATGTTCTTCATTTAATGTAATTAAAGCAGTCTTTTTACCTAAATTTGAAGCTGCAAAAGCAGCTTCTAGTCCAGCATGTCCAGCTCCTATAACTATTACATCAAATGACTTTTCCATAGTTTATATATTATAAAACAAAAATAAAAATAGCACATAGTGCTATTTTAATATGGCTGGAACAGTAGGATTCGAACCTACACATGCAAGGGTCAGAACCTTGTGCCTTTCCGTTTGGCTATGTTCCAATACTTCCTATTATAAAATAAAAACAGGCATTACTGCCTGTCTTCCCTTGCCTAACATAACCCATGTTCTGTCTTGGTCAATCATTTATCTATAAAGCAATTTGGTGCCTTATGGGCATAGTCTTGATGCTTTATTCCCTAGATTATTCACTTCTAATCTAAAGATTCCCTTACCAAAATTTAGGTTTCTTGCTTGTGGGGTTTACCGCGTTTCATCTAAATATTTCTATCTAGCTCGTCTCTGTGGTACTATTAAAGCTTTTTCATGGTCTTACGACTTTAGATATAGCTTTCCGTCATTGGGATGCTGTGACTTATTAATTAATCACACACAATCACTACAAGGTTAACACCTTGTGCAAGCATGGAGTTTCCTCTATTGTTGCCAACAGCGATTAACTGTTAGGCTATAGGATTATACACTAAAACAAGCGCATTTGATCATCTTGGTCTAAATTACCTAATGCCCCAAGATCTTTTAGTTTACCAATCAACGTAGTTGAAAGTCTAGTTCGTTTTTGCAAATCAGCGATTGAAGTAAATGGTCGTTCGTTTCTAGCTGCAACAATTGATTCAGCTGCTTCTTTACCTAAACCATCAAGGCTTGTAAATGGTGCTAAAATAGTTTTTCCTTCAGGAATGAAGTCAGTTGCTTTAGATTTATTGATATCAATATTTAATACTTTGATACCACGAGCAAACATTTCAAGACAAACTTCAAAGATAGGAATTAAATCTAATTGCTTGTTTGACAATTTAGTTTCAGCATTCTTATCTTTTGCTCGCGATTTGTAATCTTCATATACCTTTTGTACTTCTTGTGGCCCTTTGATTACTGTTTCGATGTCAAAGACATCAGAACGAATTGAGAACCAAACCGCATAGAATTCGGTTGGATAATAAACTTTATATCAAGCCGTTCTAATTGCATCTAGAACATAGGCTGTGGCATGAGCTTTAGGGAAAAGGTATTGAATCTTTTTACATGAATCAATATATCATTGTGGAACTTTGGCATCAATCATTTCCTTTTCATATTCAGCTGAGACACCTTTTCCTTTACGAATCTTTTCAACCGCTTGGAAAGCATGGACATAGTCCATTCCACAGTCAATTAAGAATTGGAAGATGTTTTCACGACAGGCTGCTACTTGCGATAGTTGTGCACCTTTAGCAATAACATCTTCAGCATTGCCTTGTCATACACCAGTTCCATGGCTTAAACCAGAAATACGAATTAGATCACCAACACATGTTGGTTTAGTCTTTAAAATAATTCGTCTTGTCATGTTCGTTCCAAATTCTGGTAATGCCATTGTTGCAAGTTGTTCTTGATCATAATTTGGATCAACAATGTTTAACACTTTGCTATTAGCAAATAGTTGCAATACTTTATCATCATGATTTGGAATTGTTCGTGGGTCAATATGAGTAATATCATGTAAGTGTTTTAAAATTGTAGGTTCATCATGACCTAGAATATCAAACTTTAACAAGTTATCATGAATTGATTCAAATGGGAAGTGGGTTGTGTATCAACCTTTTGTCTTATCATTTGATGGATAGTTGTAAGCTGTGAATTCAGTAATGTCATGGCCTTGTGGTACAACAATAATACCTCCAGGGTGTTGGCCTGTTGTTCGCTTAACTCCTTCACATTTAGCTGCTAAAGCTAATACTAACGCATTAGTTGGGTGCGAGTTTGGATCGATTTGTTCATAATATGATTTAACAAAACCAATGGCTGTTTTATTAGCAACTGTACCAATTGTTCCTGCTCTAAAGGCATGATCAAACCCAAACATATCACGAATAAATTCGTGCGCTTTGGCTTGATACTCACCTGAGAAGTTCAAGTCAATATCTGGAACCTTGTCTGCCTTAAAACCTAAGAATGACTCAAATGGAATGTTATGGCCATCACGAATCATTTCTGCTCCACACTTAGGGCATTTCTTTGCTGGCAAGTCAAAACCATCAACGTTCTTGTCAGGATAAGCTTCATAATGTTTACACTTTGGACACACATAGTGTGGTGGTAATGGGTTAACTTCAGAAATGTTTGACAAGAAAGCAACTACTGATGAACCAACTGATCCTCGTGAACCAACAATATATCCATCCTTATTTGATTTTTCAATTAATAAGTGACTGATCCAATAGATAACGGCATAGCCGTTGCCACAGATACCATTTAATTCTTTAACAATTCTCTCTTCAATATCTTTGTCTAATGGATCACCATATATTCTCTTCGCTGTTGACCAAACTAGATCTTTAAGCTTTTGTTCCACTCCTGGCATATCAGGTTTGCATAAAGCGTCATCGCCTTCTTTAATTGGAACAACCTTTTGAATGCTGTTAGCAAAAGCTTGTGGGTTGTTTACAACAATATCATTAATTAATTGTTTATTTTTAACAAATTTAAATGCTTCAACCATTTGCTTTGTCGTTAAACAATGCAAGTCAGGAACAAATGTTGTACCATCATGACGGTATAAACCATTACGTTTACCACCTAATTGTTTTGTGTAAACATATATTTCATGAATTTGTCGTTCATATGGCATTAAATAGTAAGCATCAGAAACGGCACAAACTTTCTTATCCAACTTTGTTGCTGTTTCAACAATCTTGGCAATAGCATCAGTTGCGTCAGCTTGTTTAAGTTTATCTTGAACAGCAAGGTGCTCAATATTTTTTGCTGGAGCAACAAAAACATAATCATACTTCTTAATTTTGTCTTCAAGCATTGATTGAGTTTCACTTATAGCACTATCTCAAACATCACCATCAAATGGGCTATTACAAATAATTAAATTATTTCGATATGGTTTAAAGTCTTCAAAATGTAATCGTGGTTGGCCGTTTGTTAAAATGGTTACTTCATCATCGTCATCTTTTTGATAAAGTTGTTTTGTTAAAGATAAACTTAATAATTTAAACAAGTCTTGTAAACCTTGTTGGTTTTTTACATAAACATCAACTGCATAGCCACGACGACTTGCACGTAATGCTGCAGTTTGTAATTTATCATTAATTTCATTAATGTTGTGGATATTTTCAATTGTTGTTAAACGTTTAATGAAATATTTTCATACTTCAAGTAAGTATTCACTATCCTTATCAGCACGGTGGGCTTCAAGCGGATTGTAATCAATATGAAGTTTACCAACTAAAGTTCCTAAAGTGTGCTTTGCAAACTTCTTATTTAAAGCATGAGATATTTCTAGAGTATCAATTAAACAGTTAGTAATTGGTTCAACTTTAAATCTTTCGCATAGTTTGTTTAAGAAGTTTAAGTCAAACCTAATACCATTGTGGGCAATCAAAACATCATTACCAATTCATTGCTTTATTTTTAATAAAGCTTCTTTTTGGCTAATAGCATTTTCAACCATATCATTAGTAATATGGCTCAAGTTGATAGCAACATTTGTTAATGCTTTAGTTGGTTTGACAAAGAAGTCAATATGATCAACAACCATTCCATTTTTGAATTTGATTGCACCAAATTCGATTAAATCATCATATTGTGGGTATAAACCAGTTGTTTCAATATCAAAGACAACATAATCAGCATCAACAATTGGTTTGTCAATTGGATTGACAACAATTGGAATCTTTTTCTCAATAACTTGGAATTCACATCCATATATTGGTTTAATATTAGGATATAGTTTGCTAGCTTTGAAAATATCAGGGATTGATTGAACGTTTTCTTTTTCAAGAATAGCAATGCTGTTATAGCCACAGTCATTTGCATACTTGAAAATCTTTTCTGATGAATCAATTCCTTCATAGGCTGTCATATTTGAGTGAATTAATAATTCAACTCGCTTATCCTTTGCATCATCTTTAGGAATTAAATGTTCTGGTCGATCAGCATGACACATCTTATTAATTCGTCCAGCTGGTTCAAAACCACTATATTCATTTGATTCAATTAAACATTCGATGTTAACTCATTCGCCAACTTTAAATGTATCTAAAAAACCAATTGGCATTACTTTTGCTTTACCATACTTGTTATAAGTTGGGAAGCGTGAAGTTCTATAAGCACGAATTGAACACTTTAATGCTCCACCGGCATAGTCATAAATAACAAAGTTATAAATAACAATAGCTGGGTTCTTTTTTGGTTCTTTCTTTTCAACGTTAACAATTTCACCAGAAATATTAATGACAGCGCCTTTCATGTCATCATCAATTTCACGTAAATCTGTAAATGTTCCAGATACACGGAAAATTGCATCATAACGTTCCTTTTCACCCATTAATTGGTGACTTTGTGATATTAATTTGTCAATATCTTTTTGACGAGCATTTTCATCTTCAAGAATCTTATTTTGTTTTGCTTTGTTCAATTCAACCTTAAGATCTCTCACAAGAAAATGTGCATCTTTTAAATATGACAATAATCTGCCTTTAACTTCATTGATTTGTTCAAGCTCAGATTGTGTGACATATTGGACAATCATGTAGTCATCATCAATACGGTAATTTTTTGGTTGGAACAAATCTTGTAATATATAAGAATTAGAATAATTCTTCTTTAATCAGTTTTGAATATATTCATCTAACTTAGAATAATCTTCAACGACATTATCTGATTCAACAATAATTTTTAATTTTTCATTTGGATTGCTAGTAAGCTTGTTGTAAATTCTTGTTGGTAAAACCTTATCAGCATAAACATGAATAACAACACTATTGTTGCCTTCTTCAGGCATATCAATGCCAAAATTACAAAATTGACTGATTAAATCGATTTCATCAGCAGTTAAAATATTTGTTTGAAGGAAAAAATCTCGGATATATTCTTTTGGAACTTTAGGCATAGTTAAAACAATTATATAAAAATAAATACTTTTAGTATTTATTTTCAATATTTAATCGAAGCTAATCGACAATATTTATCAAATTCGTATAGATCGTCAATGGTTTTTATTGTTTTTGGCTTGATTTTTTTCATAGCATTTTCAATATAATCTGGTATCTGATCAAACCTTAGCATATGTTGTTCAAATAATTTGATGGCTACTTCATCAGCAGCAGTCATAATTATTCCTAATGAATGGGTCTTATCATTCATGACATCATATGCTCATTTGATTGGTTTAACATTGTTAATCTTCATTAATATGTTGGTTGCAAAGTCAGCTTTTTCTGATTTTGTTAATTTATAGTTAAAACCAGTTAATGCCCAAGCAATTGGGCTAGTCATTAATGGTTTTGAGTGTGAGAAGACAAACTCACCATTGTTTAACATAATTGCTGAGTGAATTAATGATGTTTTATCTAATAAAACACTGATTTTCTTTGTATTAAAATATCAATAAGCTTCAATTACTTCAAAGCATTTATTCATTAATGTATTTGAATCAATGGTGATCTTTTTACCCATTGATCAGTTTTTATGAGCAATAGCTTGTTCATATGTAACCTTAGCTTTGTCTTTCTTTGCCATAGCAAAGTATTTTCCACCAGAACCAGTAATGAAGATTTGGTTTATATCATGATCATTAACTTGTAACAATTGATAATAAAGATTTGAATGCTCAGAATCAATTGGAATAATCTTTAGATTATGTTTCTTTGCATAGCTAAAGATATATCAGCCACCAACAACCACTGATTCCTTGTTAGCTAGTGCAAGATTCACTTTATTATGCAAAGCTGCTAATGTTCCCTTTAGCCCAGCAAACCCAACAATTGCATTAACAACCAAATCAGGCTTTGCTTTCTTAGCTAATTGGTCAAAGTCTTTAACATTGCCAATGTTATCGCTTGAACAATAGAAATATGGAATATGGTTGTCTTTGACAACCTTTTTTCCTAATTCAATATTTTGGTGGAAACTACAACCAACAATTTTGTAGCCTAACTTCCTTGCTAATGCTACTGTTTGTTGGCCAATTGAACCAGTAATTCCTAGAATACAAAGTTTGGTGTTGGTGTGTCTCATAAGAATATTAGACCATCGGCTTGTTTAAAGCCTAAAAGCATAATTAGTTGTAGGATAACAGTAATTAAGAAATATGTACAGAATGTAAAGATTAGCGCATCTAATCGATCTAACATCCCACCATGGCCTGGAATCAAATTACTAAAGTCTTTAATATTGAAACGACGTTTAATAAAACTAAAGAATAAATCACCACTAACACTGACAAACATTATAAATAATGTTACTCCAACATAAATGGCTCAAAAGAATGGTTGCAAATTTAATAATTCATCATTCTTAGTAAGGATTGAAGATGTTTGACAACCGATGAAACGGTATAAAGTGTGGTCAAGTTCTTCAGCTCCAGGGATAAAGAATAAACCATATAATCCACAGATGATTATTAATGTTATACCGACACCAAATAAAACTCCTTCTCATGTTTTCTTTGGACTAATGTTTGGCGCCATTTTGTGTTTGCCAAATCAACTACCGCCTAAGTAAGCAAACACATCAGTGCCAGTGCTTATTAATAAAAGGAAGGCATAAGTTGTTCATGAATGCATGATTGTTGTATAAAGTAAACCGATAATAAATGTATTTAAGATAAACACAAGAATTGGGAATCACACCCTGGTTTTCTTACCAACATATGTAATATGGCGTGCCATTATCACTCAAACTAAAGTTGACACTCCTGTAAAAAATACAATGGCAATAATACTTACTAACAAATATAAGGTAAATGGGTTATTGACTAACTCATCAGGATAAGGGATTTGATTAAATTTTGCACATAGCAAATACATTCCCATACCCATCAAAACAGCAAACAATTGTGATACCGTGTAAATAAATATTGCTTTATTTTTTGGGAAACATAGGTTGGTTAATTCTTGTGCGACAAAGAAAATGATTGGTACAATCATCAAAATATTGAAAACCAATAATGTAAATTGGATTTGTCAATGTCCATCGATTGGTCTAAACCAATTTGGGTTAGAAAAGAATAAGAATAGGAAATATAAAATATAAAAACCACCAACAAAAATTGACGATTTAGCTCGCGTAAAAAACGTTTGCTTTCTTTGATCAATGGTTTGTTTCTTTTTCATAAACTATAAAGACATTAAGTCTTTTTCTTTGTTTGCGAATATATCTTCGAGTTTTTTATTTGCTTCTTTTGTTACTTTGTTAAGTTGATCTTCAAAGTAACGAATGTCGTCATCAGATACATCTGGTGCACGTTTGTATTTAGCTTGTACATCTTGTCTTACTGAACGAAGTTTTTGTACCGCTTGATTGTAATATTCTTTTGCTTTCTTAACAGCATCACGACGTGATTCTTCAGTTAATGGAGCAAAGATAATACGAATACAATCAGGGTTAACTTGTGGGTTAACCTTGTATTCGCTTTCTGCTAAGGCTTTGGCAATATCACGAATTAAGCTTCGATCATAAGGTTTGATAAGTAATTGTCTAGCATCGACAGCTGACACATTAGCTAATTGCATTAATGGTGTTTTTTCACCATAAGCATCAACTCGTAGTTGGTTAAACATGTTTGGGTTAACTCTTCCAGAGTTAATTTTTTGAAATTCATTTTGTAGATAAGTAAAAACTGTTTGAGCATTTCTGTCAAATTCAGCCTTTAATACATTTCAGTCAATCATAATGACTCCTTATTTGTGAATATAAGTAAATTTAGATTGTTTTTTGTATGTCTTAATAATGTTGTTTGGTGCTAGAACATCAAACACATAAATATCAATATTGTTTTCCATGCAAAGAGTTAAAGCAGATAAGTCCATTACACCTAGCTTTTGGCTTATTGCATCAAGGAATGTTAATTGTTTATAGAATTTAGCTTTTGGGTTTTTTCTTGGATCAGCTGAGTAAACACCATCAACACCATCTTTACCCATTAGAATAACATCAGCATGCATATCGATTGCTCGAATTGCACAAGCTGTGTCAGTTGTAAAGAATGGGTGACCTGTTCCGCCAACAAAGATTATGATTTTGCCTTTAGCTAAATCATCATTGATTTTATCAATGGCAATCTTGTGCGAAATCTTGTCAACTTCTAATGCTGAGTAGATTTCTGCTTTTACACCAATCTTGTGTAATGTTTCTTTGAATGCCAAACCATTCATAACAGTTGATAGCATTCCCATGTAGTCAGCATTAGCTCTACGAAAGGCTTTATCTTTTGTCATGTTGCCACGTCAGATATTGCCCCCACCCAAAACTAATCCAACGGATGCAGTTTTGTTTAAAATTGCTAATTGCTTAGCAAGAGCAATTAGTTTTTTGTTGTCATAAATATCACCGTGGGAACCTTTTACTGCTCCACCAGAGATTTTTACTAGAACTCGTTTTTTCATTATTTAGATCCCATTTGTTGAGCTACTTCAGTTGCAAAGTCACTTTGTTTCTTTTCAATTCCTTCGCCTACTTCGTAACGGGCAAAACCAATAATCTTAATTCCGTTTTGCATTAAAACTTTACCAACTGTTAATTCTGGAAGGAAGTCAAAGTTTTGGTTACATAGACAAACTTCAGCAAGTCTCTTTTGTAATCTTCCTTCAACAATCTTCTTAACAAATTGTGCAGGTTTATTACCATTCTTTGTTGAGTTTTCAATGATTTGCTTTTCAGTAGCAACTCATGATTCATCAACTTGTTGAGAGTTAATAAACTTAGGGTTGTTAGCAACAATGTGCATTGCAATTTGTTTCTTAAGTTGTTCATCAACTTTAGTATCGAAAGCAACAATACAAGCATATTTCTTGTTGTTATGTTGGTAGAAACCAAGGTCTTGACCTTCTTGCTTGTCAATTCGACCGAATCTTCTTAATGTAATCTTTTCACCTGTTCTTCCACTTAAACCAGCAAGAGCAGTTTGAACAATTTCACCATCAGGAAGCTTTAATGATTTAACTACTTCAACATCTTTGCAGTATGAATCATGAATTGCTGCAACAATATCGTTGCATAGTTTTGTAAATGCTTCAGATTTAGCAGTGAAGTCAGTTTGTGTATTGATTTCAAGAATGTAAGCACCTTTAGCATCAACACCAGCTAAGACAACACCTTCAGCAGCGATTGCTCCAGCTTTCTTAGCGGCTTTTGCTAGGCCTCTTTCTCTTAAGAACTTAGCTGCTTCTTCTAGATTGTCGCCACATTTAATAAGGGCTACTTTACAATCAACAAAACCAGCTTGAGTCATATCTCTTAATTGTTTAATTAATTTAGCGTCAGCCATTTTTTACCTCTACGTTTTATATTTTAATATATTATATAATTAAATATATTAATTATGAATAAGAATAAGATAATTATCTCCGGAATTATTGCCACCTTGCTTTTATTAGGCATTGCTGGGGCAATTGTCTTATTTATTTTTGTTCATATTTTATGACCATTAATCATTGCTTTAACGATTGTTTTATTGCTTGAAATTGGTTTTGCTTTCCGCATTGTGGTTTCACCACGAAGTTCATATGCCAAAGCAAGTTGAATGATTGTTATTTTAGTTTTTCCAGTGATTGGCTTGCTTGTCTTTATCATCTTTGGTGTTTATCCATTAAGAAAAAGACAACGGAAAGCATATCTTGAGCAACAACGATCAATTATTGATAAAGAAGATTTTAGCTTTAGCCAAGAAATAATGAAAGACGAAAAGCTTTCATGATTATTTAACTATGGTTTAAAACACCAATATAAACCTGTTTATAAGAATAACCAGATAAAAGTTATCGAAGATAATACTCAACTATTTGAAGAGTCAATTAAGCTGATTCGTTCAGCTAAGAAATACATCCATGTCCAAAGCTACATCTTTAGTTATTCTGGTTTCTGATCAAAGATCTTTTTAACTGAATTAATTAAGAAAGCAAATGAAGGTGTAAAAGTCCGTTTGATTTATGACTGACTAGGTGCTCACAAACGAGTAAACAACAAAATCTTTAAAGAACTTATTGAATATGGTGTTGAAGTTGCATGTTTCAACCCAAAGGGTTTAACACAATTTAAAGGAGCAACTAACTACCGTTTACACTCAAAATTTGTTATTGTCGACAATAAAACTGCTTTATATGGTGGCAGTAACTTTGCTGATGAATACTTATCAATGAACAAAGACAGTTGTCATTGAAAAGATTTGAACTATTTAATTACTGGCCCAATTGTTAACACTATGAATGTTACATTCATAAACTATTGATCGGTCTTTTGCCAAACTCGTGATACTAAGTCAAGTCGACAAAACCTTTATAATGATGTCCAAATGATTTTCAAACAACAAAAATTTGAACAAACTAATGTTATTTCACAACTACTGGTTTTTGAGCCAGATTTCAATGAATTTGCTTTGGAAAATTCCTTGTTACATGCTATTTTTAATGCAAGAAAATCTATTAAGATTTTAACCCCTTATTTCTGCCCACCAAATAGTGTTATTGAAGCCTTAAAATCAGCTCATGAAAAAGGCATTAAAATTGAAATTATTGCGCATAACCAAAACCAAAAATATGTGCAAATGATGAACCGTGAAAACTATAAAAAATTAGCCGACATAAACATAAATGTTTATGAATATGATGGCTATTTGCACTCTAAATGTTTAATCATTGATGATGAATATGTTATGACTGGTTCATGTAATATTGATTGACGATCAATATATTTAGATTTCGAATCTGAACTTATTGTTTATAGTAAAGAATTTACTAACGAAATTCTTAAGGTGTATGAACAAACAAAGAAAAATGCAACATTACAAACATCACAAATGCTTGCCGAGAAACTAACACCATGGTCTAGATTCTTGCTAAAAATTCTTAACTTTGGTAAGAGTTTATTCTAAATTCTTCCCGTCGTATCACCACATTTAATCAATACTTAAGTCAGATTTAGGATTAACAATCCTAAATTTTTATTTTCTTAGGTAAATATACATATGGGAGAATCAATATTGTCAATCAAACCAATGAACACAAATTTAGGAATGTATATCGAACAACTAGTTGATCGAACAATTAGTTATTATCAGTTTAACAATTTTGGGTTTTTGGAAAAACGCCAAATACCAATCAAAATTTTAAAACATATTAATGAAACAACAGTCGTTGCTAAGCTAATTGCTAAGGCAAAGGTTGATTATTTTGGCTATATCAATGAGCATTATGTTGAGATGGAGTGTAAACAAACGAAACATGAATATTTTGATATTGCCTTAATCAAACACCATCAACTCAATTATTTAAAGTATGTTGATAGCTTTGGCTATGACAGCATCTTATTAATTTATTTTGAAAAGTATGACAAAGTCATAGCCTTATCATATCAGCAATTACTAACCTGCAAGAAACTAGCAAAGAAAAATGCCCTGCCATTTAATATTGTGGCAGAGCAAGGAACAGAGATTGAAATAATCTATCCAGGAATTTTAAACTTGAAGAAATTATTTTAATTCTTCAGGAACAACGATTCCTTTTTCAAGTTTGATTTCTTTGAATCGGTTGATATCAAAACCAAATCCATAAGTATCAATACATTGATATGTTGGGTTTGCTTGTGGAGCAGTTTCTAAATATGTATCAACTGTTTTTAATGCTTCTTCTTTTGAAGAGAACTTAGAACCCATAATTAAAGTATTTGCACCATAGATTTCACGAGCAACCTTTGCATTGTCGGGAATCATACAAACACAAGCACGGATACCTTTAAATTTATTTAAAGTGTTAGCCATACCCATTCCAGTTCAGCAGAATCCAATACCAAAGCTAGCCTCAGGGATGTGCTTTGCCATTGCTAGACCAAACATTGAATAGTGAGTTGAATCTAATGAATTAGTTCCAACGTCAATTACTTTGTAACCTTTGGCTGTTAAATGTTCTTTTACTGCATCTTTTAATGCACAACCAGCATGGTCAGAACCAACAACAACGGTTTTATTACCAGAAGCATAGCTTAATGCTTTATCAGTTGGAACAAATGGGGCATGAACCATTTGTAATCTTGTGACATGTCTTCCTGCTTCAAATTCTGATACACAGAAAGCATTAATAATGTTATTAAGTCTTTCTGGTTGAATTCTTTTCATTGGGATGATACAAACCTTAGAGTTGTTGTGAGCACGAATAAGGTTTGCACTATATTCGTCAAAAGCTGATGTGGCAACTAAACCTTTTTGTTTAGAAATAAACAAGAATGGTCCATATGCATAATCATCAATGATAATGAAACGACGAAATTTTCCATGAGTTCAATCAGCATAAGCTTGTTTGAAGATTTCATGTCAATTTTGATCATTATAATAAGTGATTAAATCTTGACTTTCAGCAAGATTTGCATTAGCTTTGACTACGGGCAAAATATTATATATTTTGTCTAAATTTTCTTTTATTAATACTTTAATTTTCATATATATTGATTATATTAAATAAGAGTGAAAAACACAAAAATACACAATGATATCTAAAGTCTTACAAGAAAAACGTAAAAACCTCCTTGAATTAAATAAAAACAGTCTTGAGATGTTTTTATCCAAAGGTTTTATCAACATTTTGCAATTTGTTGATCGAGAACAATTAATTAATTTTGCCCAAGATCCTAACACATTTGAAATCAAAATTGATTTACAAATCATCTTAGATGCAACAACTGGAGTTTTAAACAGTTGCCAAACTAACTATGATTTAAAAGCTAAGATTGAAGAATTAAAACTTGACTATGATACAAGTAAAATTGACACACAAAATGGCACACAAGCACAAAGAATATCTATTATTAACACAATAACAAAAGATATTGTTAGTGAATTTAAAGAAATTCATAAGATGTGTAAATTAGCGACTGATGAGTTCTATGACTCAGGCAAATGATGTTTATGATTATGCTTTGGTATTCTAGAAACATCATTAACTTCAGTTATTGGTTCAGATAAGCTAAATGTTCGTGCCCCATTATTAGCTTTACCAGTTGCAGTTAAGAAAATATCTGATAGCGGCTACACTCTTTATAAAAGAGAGAAAGAATTCAATAGTAATGAAATCCTTCGTATCTTCTTAAAAGATAAACTTAACATTAACTATATTGAGCAACAAGACTTAGAACAATTAACTTCGATTGAACAAACATTGCAAAACATTGCAACAAAGTTGCCTAACTGCACATTTAATAATAATGTCCATACATTAACAACTGTTAAGAAAGCTGACTACAAAGCTTTAGATTCATCTAAGATTGACAATGTTTGTGTCATTGC
Organism: Mycoplasmoidaceae bacterium; assembly: GCA_024407855.1. The sequence continues at coordinate 47,213 of JAKSVQ010000003.1, forward strand.
TTCTATTGACCCAGTTGGTGGAAAGATGTTGGAAGACTATGACCACATCCTTGCTACTGATTATCAATTCCCACAAGAAAATTTAATGTTCACTAATCATGGATTAGATAAACTTATTTATGAAAACGATAACATCCATGAACTTGGGAGATTATTGAATGTTAATCAAAAGAAAGCTGTTGTTGCTAGTTTAAAAACTAACACATTAATATATGGACCACCAGGAACTGGTAAGTCTGAAGTTGTTACAAGCATTATTGCTAATAACATTAGTCAAGGCTTCAATGTTTTGATTTCTTCTGAAAAGAAAGCAGCTCTTGACGTAATTATTGATCGTTTAGACGCATTAAAAGCGATCACTATCTCAATTAACCCAGAAGACATTGATGCATTCTATGACCGTTTAATTAGTTTAAATGAAGAAATTGTCAATGCTAACCAAATAACATATACAACCGACAAACCTTCATATCTAACATTATGTAATTATGTTAAGAGTTTATTAGACATCGCTAACGATCAAGCAAAATCAGCCGCATTAAAACAATTGCAAGCTAAGCAAGAAACACAAACGCAAACAAGCAGCAAGACTATTATCGAAAGCATGCTTAACAAAATCAACTCAAGTAAATGACAAGTTCAAGATTTTGTTAAACAAGTTTATGCTTTCCACCATGTTGCTAAGACGATCACAAAATATTACCCACTAACTTCGTTAATGACTCATGTCTTTAAAGTTGAAGAAGTTGAAAAAGTATTAAATGCAATAAATAAAACTGAAAATGTTAACCGCAAGTTCTCAATTATGGATAACTTTATTAAAATTAATAAAGCTCGTTCAAACTTGATACCAAGAAAAGTTGATTCAGCCCAAATCGCTCAACTTGATGATTTAATGACTGCCTTAATATATATTAAGGATAATGGTTCAATCCCATTCTTCATTAATTATCAAGAATGACAAGATGTGTTAGAACACAATAGTCCTGAAAGCCTAACTTCACAACTTGATATTAGCAAAACTCAAAATGAAGAAACGTTTGTTTCGTTATTTGATAATATCAACAGTGGTAAATTACTTCACTCCTATTTAAATGATTATTGAACTAACAGTTTGAATAAAGCTGCCACTGCAGCTAAACTTATTAAAGATAAATATCTTTGAGAGCTAAAACAAAAGTTCATTAATGATGCTTCAATGCAAGCAAAATGAATTGAAATGATTAAAAAAGCTCACTTGCCAACTAAGATTAACGTGGCGCGTTTCATCAAAGAATATTATTCAATATTAAGATTTGTCTTCCCAATTTGAATCTTATCACCTGATAATGTTGCAAACTATATTCCATTAAATGAACATGAGTTTGCTGTCGGCATCTTTGATGAAGCCAGCCAGATGCGAGTGGAACGATCAATTCCTTTAATCTATCGTTGTACACGCTCAATTGTTTCTGGTGATGACAAACAACTACGACCTAGTCGTTTCTTTGCCGCTAACATCTCAATTGATACTGAAGAATTAACTTCCGAAGAAGAATTAGATAACGTTGAATCATTGCTTGATAAAGCAAAGATTGCTAACTGATCAAGTTTTACATTATCTAACCACTATCGTTCAAATAGTGAAGAACTTATTAACTTTAGTAATAAATATATTTATGACAACAAACTTCTTTGTATTACAAAAAATGGTAGCATTAATGCAAAACCAGTCGAAGTAGTACAAATGCCAGAAACTACTGTTTACGACCGTAGCACTAACACTAACCCTGATGAAGCAAAGAAGGTTGTTGACATTGTCAAATCTTCAGAACAATATAAAAAGATTGTTATTATTACCTTTAACCAAAAACAAGCTGATCTAATTGAACAGATGTGCTTCCAATTCCCATTTTTAACTGCAAGGTTAGAAGCTGATACTATTCGTATCCGTTCAATTGAAAATGTCCAAGGTGATGAAGCAGACCTAGTTGTTATCTCAACAACTTTTGGTACAGATGCCGCAGGAAAGTTTATTCAAAACTTTGGTCCAGTTGGACAAGCTGGTGGTAAAAACCGTATCAATGTTATGGTCACAAGAGCAAAAGAAAAGATGATTGTGGTTAAATCATTCAAGTCTGATGCCATCACATCAACTAATAATGAAAACCTTTACATCTTAAAGATGTTCTTGTTCTATATTGAAAACTTACAAGAAAACAAAAACATTATTACTGGTGAAGCAGCTCAAGGCTTAGACAAACCAATTACCCAAACAGTTGCTTTGCAACTAACTAACCTATTACCAACATTAGAGATTAAAACTAATTATGGTATTGGTTCACATAGTTTCAATGTGGCGATCTTAAATCAAGGCAAGGTTGAATTGTTAATCATGATTGATGATAACAATGACTTCAAAGCAAAACAAGATCCAAATCAATGAATTGATTCATTCGATCAACAAAAATATTATGTTGACCGTGGTTATAAAGTTTTACGATTCAATGAAATTGAATGATCATTTGCTAAACAGCAAATTATTGATAAGATAAGATTGTTATTAAATAAATAGTTGTGCAATCAAAAACAAAAAGAAGCCCGGCCGAGCTTCTTTTTATAAAATATTTGAAGAAAAATTAAGCAATAATTTCAATAACGTTACCAGCACCTACTGTATGGCCACCTTCTCGAATAGAGAATTTTGAACCTTTTTCAATTGCTACTGGAGCAATTAATTCAACAGTAATTTCTGCGTTATCACCAGGCATGATCATGTCTACGCCTTGTGCTAGTTCGATAGAACCTGTAACGTCAGTTGTTCTAAAGTAGAATTGAGGTCTGTAACCTTGATGGAATGCAGTGTGACGTCCACCTTCTTCTTTCTTTAGAGCATAAATTTGAGCTTTAAATTTCTTGTATGGTTTAATTGAACCAGTCTTAGCAAGAACTTGACCACGTTCTACATCTTCACGGTTTACACCACGAAGTAAGATACCAGCGTTGTCACCAGCCATAGCTGAGTCTAGAGTTTTTCTAAACATTTCAATACCAGTTACAACAACTTTTCTTGTTGGTCTTAAACCTACGATTTCAACTTCGTCGTTTATCTTAATTTCACCACGTTCAACACGTCCTGTTACAACAGTACCACGACCTGTAATAGTGAAAATGTCTTCGATAGGTAATAAGAATGGTTTGTCAGTTTCTCTTACTGGGTCAGGAATGTATGAGTCAACAGCATCCATTAATTCTTGGATCTTAGCTTCTCATTCAGGTTTACCTTGTAAAGCACCTAAAGCTGATCCAAAGATCATTGGAACATTGTCACCATCAAATCCATAACTAGATAGTAAGTCTCTGATGTCCATTTCAACTAGTTCTTTAACTTCGTTGTCAGTTACAACGTCACATTTGTTAACAAAGACAACGATTTTTGGAACACCTACTTGTCTTGCAAGTAAGATGTGTTCTCTTGTTTGAGGCATTGCACCATCTGAAGCAGCTACAACTAGAATAGCACCGTCCATTTGTGCAGCACCAGTGATCATGTTTTTAACATAGTCAGCGTGTCCTGGACAGTCAACGTGTGCATAGTGTCTTTTAGCTGTTTGGTATTCTACGTGTGATGTATTAATAGTAATACCACGAGCTTTTTCTTCTGGCGCACTATCGATTTGTGCGTAGTCTTTCTTTTCAGCTAAACCACTTTTTGCTAAATATGTACAAATAGCAGCAGTTAATGTTGTTTTACCGTGGTCAATGTGACCAATAGTACCAATGTTAACGTGTGGTTTAGTACGATCGACTTTTCCGATTGCCATATTACATTTTTCTCCTTAATTTTTTAATATGTATATTTATTATATAGAGAAATCACTTTTTTACATAGAAAAATATTAATAATTAATTTTTGATGTTTTAAGAGTAATATAAAAATTTATATATAAATTTTTATATTATATTGTATAATAGTAAAGATCGAATCATTCTATCCCTTAATGGGTAACATTTTGTTATCCTTCTATGACAACATTTGTTGCCCATAGAAAGGAATAGATATGCGTTCAATCCCAGTACTTAGCTGCGTTATCGTCATGTTATTATTAGTTTATCTAATTGGCATCACATAACGAAAATAAGACGCCAATTAAAATTGGTAAGAAAAAGAGACAGCTTCAACTGTCTCTTTTTATTTCGGAATACTAATGTATTCAATCCTCAATCATTATATATTATTTTTAACTGCCAAATGGATAAACTGAAATCTTTTTTCGTTTTTGTATCAATACCTAATTCATATTTCTTGTTATGTTTTAGATTATTTGAAATAATTTCATTTTGTTAAAATGATATTGAGGTAAGAAACAATGAAGAAAACAAAATTATTATTTCCAATACTGGGTGTGCCAGCATTAATGGCAACATTAATCCCCGCTGTGGTTTCATGTAACCCAACACCAGTTGATCCAACTGATGATGAAAAAGTTATTATGCCTGATGTTGGAACACAAGAAGCACAATATGTGTATGATGAAGAAGTAGGTTCACCATATTCATATATTACAATTACTGGTTTTAAATGAATAAACCCAAAACACACTTTTGATGATTTATATGCTGAAGCCGAAGCATGGGGTTCAACACTTCCTACTGAAATCGTTCAAAATGAAGATCTTTCTACTTTTGATGTTAAGATTTACCTTTATGGGGACAATAACCAATTCAGGTCTGGAACAAAACTAGATATTGATTTATCAATATGAGTTTATAACGAAGAAAGTGAAGATATTCAAATATCTGAAAATAAAACATATTCGATGATGTTAAATGAGAAAATAATGTTGCTTGATACAAATTATGTTCCAAACGCAATGGTAGAATCTACTGGTAGAGTAGAAGCACATTTATTAATATTAAATGGGCAATATGAATTGACAGAGGTCACAAATACAAAAGTTGATGCCCTACCATCTAAATATGGTGACATAACTGTTGAAGCTGGGTATATTGATGAATCCGAAGGTTTTTATTATGATATAGTTGTACCATTTAATTTTTCGACCTATGTCACTGATTACGATGAAGGTTTCACTACAAGTGTACATGTTGAGTGCTCGAAAGAAGACAATGGCACATGCACAATTAATGCTTCAGCTAAATCACTTACAACACCTGTACTTGATTTTAACGCACCTGAAAACATCATCTTAAGTACAAATGATGGGGTTGTATATGAAGGCGAACTAGAAGCCGGCACTTATGAGTGGGTTAATCCTGAAACTGAAGGTCAAACAGCTGGTGATCTCACATGAACGCCTAATTTGTCTGAACATAGCGAATGTATCCAGTCAATTGAAGTTTCTCCTTCATCTACCACTACGGGAGCGATTCATTTCAAGTTCACATTTATTGAGGAACCTGCACCTGGTGCGGAATATGATATAGTCTTTTATATTTCATACAAAAATATCAAAGCTAATCTTATTTACATTCCATTGACTTTTATAATCAATAACCAAAAGAGGTAAAACCTCTTTTTTTATTAACTTCCAAATGTATAAACTGAAATCTTTTTAGTTTTAGTATCAATACCTAATTCATATTTCTTGTTATGTTTTAGATTATTTGAAATAATTTCATTAGCTAAAACATTTTCAATGTTTCTTTGAATAAAGCGTTTGATTGGTCTTGCTCCAAAGGCTGGATCATAAGCTTCTTTAGCAACTCATTCAATAATCTTTTTATCAAAATGAATATTGTATTCTTGTTCCAAAAGTCTCTTTGAGACTTCATCTAATTGAGTCTTAACAATTTCTTTAATGTTGTCTTGGCTTAATGCATTAAAGACAATTAATTCATCAATTCGGTTAATAAATTCAGGTCTTAGTCTTAGCTTGATTTCATCAAGAACTTTCTTTTTATCACCATCTAGAACATGTTGACCGCCAATGTTTGATGTCATGATGATAATAGTATTTTTAAAGTTAACATAACGACCATGACTATCTTTTAGTTGACCATCATCTAATACTTGTAATAAAATGTTTAATACGTCAACATGGGCTTTTTCGATTTCATCGAATAAGACAACTGAGTATGGTTTAGTTCTTACCGCATCAGTTAGTAAACCGCCTTGTTCATAACCAATATAACCAGCTGGAGCACCAATTAGTTTGCTAACTGTATGTTTTTCCATATATTCAGACATATCAAATCTAATCATTTGTTTTTCTGAATCAAACATATTTAAAGCTAATGCTTTAGCTAGTTGTGTCTTTCCTACACCAGTTGGACCTAAGAATAAGAATGAACCAATTGGACGGTTTGGATCATTAATTCCAGCACGTCCTCTTAAAACAGCATTAGCCACTAATTCAACAGCTTCATCTTGTCCTTTAACTGTTTTCTTAATATCATCTGCTAAATTATTTAATTTAGCTTGTTCAGATTGAAGTAGTTTATTTAATGGAATGTTAGTTGTTTGGGAAATAACTTCAGCCACTTCATTAACTGTAACTGAGTCAGAGAAGTTATGACCAGTAGAGTTCTTTTCAAACTCTTCTTCTAGTTTTTTTAGTTCTTTTGTATGAGCTGGGATTGAAACATAAAGTAACTTGCTGGCTTTTTCAAATTCACCATCTTGTTGTAATCTTTCAGCCTCAGCTTTTTCATTATCTAATTTAGTTTTAAGATCATTGATCTTCTTGTGTTCATCTTTGTTCTTATTTCATTCAGATAATGCTTTATCTTGCACTTTCTTTAAGTCAGCAAGTTGTTTTTCAATATCTTTTAGATTCTTTTTAGATTTGTCATCTTCTTCTTTGCTTAAAGCAGCTTTAGCTGTTTCAAGATAAATAATTTCACGATTTCTTTTATCAAGTTCAGGTGGCAATGAATGGAATTGTGTTTTAACCTTAGCAGCAGCTTCATCAATTAAGTCAATGGACTTATCTGGTAGGTATCGATCTGAAATATAACGATCAGATAAATTAACTGCAGCAACAAGGGCAGAGTCATGAATCTTAACTTGGTGGAATAATTCTCATCTTTCCTTTAATCCACGCATGATGGTTAAAGCTTCTTCTTTAGTAGGTTCTACTACTAATACTTTTTGCATTCTACGCTCAAGCGCAGAATCCTTTTCAATATATTGTCGATATTCATTAATAGTTGTGGCACCAATAACTTTAATTTCTCCACGAGCCATCATTGGTTTTAAGATGTTAGCCGCATCCATGGTGCTACTTCCAGAGTTTTTACCAGTTCCAACTAATTGGTGGATCTCGTCAATAAATAATATGATGTTGCCATCAGATTCTTTTACTTGCTTAATAACATTATTAAGACGTTGTTCAAATTGCCCTTGGAAGCTTGCACCAGCAATTAGACTAGCCATTGATAATTCATATACTTCTTTACCAATTAGATTATTTGGTACATCTTTATTAACTATTCGTTGAGCAAAACCTTCAACTATTGCAGTTTTGCCAACTCCTGGTTCGCCAATTAATACTGGATTATTCTTTGTCTTTCTTGAAATAATTTCAATTAATCTTCGTATTTCTTTTTCACGACCAATAATAGGGTCAACTTTGTTGTCCCTTACATCTTGAGTGATGTTTCTGCCAAATTGTTTTAAGGCATTCTCATCATCTGGTTTTTGATAATTAAATTCCATATTTTATTACCTCACTATTACCATTATACACAAAAATTAGCACTCTCACCAATAAAGTGCTAATTTATGAAACTTGCTGAAATAAAACTAGTTATTTCTTTGCTTGAGCTTTTTGCTTACTTTTTACTTTATCACTAATAAAGAAACCGAAATAAGTAAAGATTCCAGCTGTCAATGTTATTGACATAATCCGAATAATAATTGTAAATGGTAAGGCATTTTTATATGTAAATAAGTGTGTCTTATTTCATAGGATGTCTTGGATTGGATCTAATACTCCTGTTAGTTGGTTATAGCGGTTAGAGATAACTATATCTTTACCGTCTTGAATACGATATGATGTTGCGCCATCAAAGAAACCACAAATAGTGTCATCAATAATGTATGCTGCATCAATATATATGGCATAGCCATATGTTCGTGTATTATAAGTGTTGTATTGTAAACCTAATGTATACATTAGTTTCACACCTTTATATGTTAATGAAATGTTATTAACATGGTCATGGCCAAAGACAGATGTGACTTTTGTTTCTTTTGCGATTTCAACTAATGAGTCAAACAATCCAGATTTTTCACCAGTGTCATAACAAATATCTTCTTGCTTAACTCCATAGTTAAATTGCACATCTGGGCTAGTGCCTCTTTTATCCCATGCTTCTTGCATTTCAATATATGGAATGTGACTAAATGTAAGGATTTCTGGTAATTTGCCACTACCACTTTGTCTTGTTGATTCAACTTGGGCGTTGAATCAAGCAACAAAAGCGTCATTTTTCTTCATTAGTGCTTCGCAATCAAAGAAGAATAATGAACTTAGTATCTTATTATTACTACCTAATACTTCAATAAAGTTAGTACCATAGCCATATGTTGCTGGGTTTGCTTCATCAACAATAGCTGATCGAGCTAAACAATGAGCTGCTGGATTTCCACCTTCAACAAATATTCCCGATGTTGTATTAAATGCTTGTTTACGACTTGGCCAATATTTATATCCGACTTTTTCTCATCCTTGGCCATCATGGTTGCCTAGAACAAACGTTCAATATTGATTTCTTTCTTCAAAGAAATTAACAAGTTTTTGTTGTCAAACATTGTCATTAACAAAATAAATGTTGTCACCACATAAAACAACCAAATCAGGTTTTTCCTTTTTCAAGATTTGGTCTAACACATCAAATACTAATGCATCATTGGGGGTATCATTATTTAAGTGAAAATCAGACATTGTGATGATTTTAAAATCATCAACAATGTTTCCGCTTTCATCTTCTTTTCAAACTTTCATTGGTTGTCCTTCTTCTTCAAGAACATGGACTTCACCACTAGTTGTTGGGTTGTTGCCAGTTGGGCCTAAAGCAACCTTTGGATTGAACATTATCTTCATTGCTAGTCAAAAACCAAACACAATTGTTAGAATTGATAGCAAAACAATTGAAATAATAAATAATGGTCCTTTGGTGCTAAATAGTAGACTATTTGTTTTCTTTGTTTTCTTCATCATGTTTCAATTATAAACAAAAAACCTAGCTGATTCCGTTCAACTAGGTTCTAAATGGCGCGCCAGAGAGGATTCGAACCTCCGACCACGCGCTTAGAAGGCGCGTACTCTATCCAACTGAGCTACTGGCACAATGTTTATCTATTATAACACATTATGTATCTTGTCATATTATCTTATTAAGTATTTATCACTTTTATACTTTATAATTTAATCACTTGTAAAAGAGGTAAACAAAATGAAAATTTTATCTGTGAAAAACAATAAAAATGATTGTACTTTTGAAATTGAATTAGATGCAAAGAATTGAAAGACTAGCATAGCTAATGAAAAGAAAAACTTAGCCAAGAACATTCAAATTCAAGGCTTTAGAAAAGGTCATGTGCCACAAGCTGAAATTGACAAGAGAATTTCTAAGCAAGAAGTAGCAATGCGTGCATTAGAACGCAGTCAAAACAAAATGATCCAAGATATTCTTGGTTCAAAAGAATTTAAAGATTCTAACTGTATTGACTCAGTCAGCAAAATGGAGGTAGTTAAACTTGAACCTACTCCAGTTTTAAAAATTAATTTTGAATTAGTACCAGAAGTACTAGATTTTAAATCAAAAGATGTAAAAGATATTACTCTTCCACCATTTAATGCACCAAAAGTATCTGATGAAATGGTTAAACAACAAATCAAGATGATGATTAAACCAGATGCAATGGTTTCAGCAAAGAAAGATGGTGTTGTTGCCAAAGGTAACATTGCTGTTATTGATTTTAAAGGGTTTGTTGATGGCAAACCATTTAAAGGTGGCGAAGGCAAAAACTTCGAACTTGAAATCGGTTCAAAATCATTCATTGACAACTTTGAAGACCAATTAGTTGGTTGCAAAAAGAATGATATGCGAACAGTTAGTGTCACATTCCCAAAAGAATATGGTGTAAAAGATCTAGCTGGCAAACCAGCCAAGTTTGAAGTAGTCATCAAAGATGTCAAGGAAATTGAATATCCTGAAATCACTAAAGACTACTGCAAGAAGTTTGCTATGGACTGTGCTAATATGGAAGAACTTGAAAAGCACATTAAGAAACTATTTATCCAAGAAGCTGAAATGCGTTATCAAGATATGGCAGTAAGAATCATTAATGATGCTATTGCCAAGAAAGCTAAATTAAGCTACTACCCAAGAAGCTTAATTGAAATGCACAAACGTCAAATCATGGGTCAATATGAGCAAGAAGCTAAACGTGCTGGTTTTAAAACTCTTGACCAATATAAAAAAGCAATTGGTCTAGACAATAAAAAGTTTGAAGAAGTACTAGACAGTTCTGCTCATTCAACATTAAATGTTGCATTAACATATGAAAAGCTAATTGAAGAATACAAACTTAAAGTAACTGAAGCAGATAGTAAAGATTATCTTGATAAGCTAACAAGATATGTTGGTGGTGATGCTAAAAAAGCAAAAGAAATGTACGAAAAGAACAAAGAATATGCTGATAGCAACATCTTACGTGATAAACTATTCAAAAAATTAATTGAAGAATGTAAAAAAGAAGCACCAAAGGCTAAGGAAAATAAATAAGTTAAAACTTATTTATTTTTTATTTTAAAATTTATAATAATTGAATGAGTATCAAATTTACAAAAAAGCTTTTGAAACTTAGTGCTGGTGTCCCGACTGCTGTTTTAGCAATAGCTGGCACATCTTTTATTGTTAGCTGTGATCCTAATGCATTTCAACCACATAATATTACTTATGTTAGTTGCACAAAGGATTATTTTGTAAAACAAGATCAAACAACTAATCTAATTTTTAAATTTAATGGTGATACACGACCAAGTGAAATTGAAACATTTGAAATTAATGACGAATCACGAATGGCCGTGATTACTAAGACTCATATCCCATTAGATGAAAATGGAGAATTTTTAATTACTCTATCTGTAACAAAAAATGTTATAGAAATGGAAAAGTGAGAACCAAGTTTCATTGCAACATATGAAATTGATGATGAAGAGTTATTTGAGGTTATTAAACCAGAAAACTTAACTTTCACATATGATGCTGTTCAATTTAACCTTGTCAAAATTGAACCTGAAGTGAACATCACAATTGATCAACCTGTTAAATATACTTTTAGCACTGAAGCATATCAATACATCAATCTTATTGATTCAGTTGAATTGTATGGTGATGCTGAAAGCATATTAGATTTGCCAATTTCAACTAGTATCACTTTAGACCAAGACCATATGTTCCAATTAACATTAATTCCCAAAGCATCAATCCCTGGCAAGGCTGGCGATTTGCCTTTAGGCTTTAAGTTTAATTACAAACATGATCAACAAACTATTACTGCAAGATTTGATAGTAACTACAACTTCTTCTATGTTGATTTTGGAACAGTGCTAAATAATAATTTTGCTTTTGCTTCTTATAACCAAGTAATTACAAAAGCAATGGGTATAACACTACCTAAACCTTACAAAGTAAGCAAAATTAACCATATTGATTTAGTTAGTGACACTGCCGAAACTGCAATTACATTGGTCAATGCTGATAACATTGAAGTTGATGAAAATGGATACTTTTTATTGAAATTCAAAAATTGAATTCCCGACGAACAGCAGGGACTAGTAGTTGCTCCTTTTCATTTAGTTTACAGCTTTAATATTGATGGATTCAGTGAAACAATTACATTTACATCTAAACCATATGATGCAACAATAATGTACAACGAACCATATGACAACCATGCGGTTAAAATAAATGCCATCTCTGATGGTACAGTTGCATTTAGGATTAGTCGAAAAGACTCTAAAATTTATACTAATAATTACTTTATTACTTACACAATAAATGATGGTGAAGCACAGGTTTATAACTTAAGCGAATATGAAGCACCATTAATTGAATTGAAAAAAGGTGATGCACTGTATGTTCGCAATTACAGCGATTATCTTAATCAAGTTTGATCAATTGGCGTAAATGACTACATATATTGTGATACAACAATGCCATTTACATTACAGGGTGATGTTTCAGCATTATTGTACACTGATCCAATTGATCCTGAAAATGTTACACCATTAACAGGACATGATTATTGCTTTTATGGATTGTTTGGTGGAGCAGATGTTTATAGTGTCAGTGATAACTTCTTGCCATCAATGTTACTTAGTAATTCATGCTATCGCAAAATGTTCTTCCAATCACAATCAACTATTCTAGATGATTATGGTTTGTTTAAAGCACCATCATTGCCTGCAATTACTGCTTATCCTTCTTGCTATCAAGAAATGTTTTATGGGTGCAAAAACCTTATAACTCCACCAAAGGAGATTTATGCGCTTACACCAGCTACTAGTTCATTCCAATCAATGTTTGCTGGTTGCAAAGCATTGGAAAAGTCGCCAATTTTGGATTTTGATATGGACCCTACATCCCCTTACCAAGGCTATGGTTGTTGAGACATGTTCAATGGTTGTTCTTCCTTAAAAGAGATATCAATGCGTACATTTGATGCCAAAAAGAAGCCATTCAATTTTCAAATAACACAAAACTGGGTTCTTGGTGTTCCACAAAGTGGTACATTCTATTACAATGGTGGTGAATGCACAAGAACACCATATAGTATTCCTCGTGGTTGAACAATCAAACCATTTCCGTACTAAATTTCAAAATTTTTAAAATAAATTAGCACTCTCACTAAAAAAGTGCTAAAATATATATACGGAGGTTATTATGAAGAACTCAAATAACAAGAATTTATTAATTACACGAGGAGTAATCTGTTTTCCTAATATTGAAAAAGATATTGAGATTGCTCGAGAAGCTTCAATTAATGCAATTAATAATGCTTACGATAATGGCAATAAAGAAATCATCATCACTGCCCAAATTAACCCAAAATTAGACAGTGTTAAGAAAATTGATGAGATCTACAATATTGGTGTTATTGCAAAGATTACTAAAATTGCTCGAACTGAAAATGAAATGACAGTCACTGTCATGCCTAAAGCTCGTGTGTTAATTAATAATATTAATATTGATAGTGCAAAGAACAATATTAAGTGTGAATACACAGAAATTAATGATCAACAACTATATAAGATTGATGAATCAAAAGAATTTGATACATTATTAGAATTATTAAATCGTTATGATCAAAAGATTACAGCACGAATTCGTGATGTCATCATTGAAAATGAAAAGAAGAATAAATCAAATGATTTTATTGATCTAGTTTATCAAATTACTAATTTGTTGCCAGTTCACTTTGACCAAAAGCAACAAATCTTAGCCCTAAACACTTTGCCATTAAAGATTGATGCTTTAACTGGTTTATTATCTAATCCTGCTGACTTAAGCAAGGTCGAAAAAGATATTAACAAGAAGCTAAACGAAAGTTTAAACAAACAACAACGAGAATTCTATTTACGTGAAAAGATGCGAACAATTAAGGAAGAACTTGGTGAAATTTCTTCCCGTGAAAACGATTCAACAATGTTCCGTAAAAAACTACGTGAAAATCCTTATCCAAAACAAATTAAGGAAAAACTTGAATCAGAAATTAACCATCTTGAATCGTCTAACCCACAAGAATCTTCAATGATCAGAACATATATTGAATGATTATTGAATATTCCTTGATGGCAAGAAAACAAAGACAATAATGACTTTAACAAAGTTAAAGGTACATTAGATGCTAGCCACTATGGTCTAGAAAAGGTAAAAGAAAGAATTGTTGAATATTTAGCTGTGCGAGCTAAAAGTAAAAACACTAAAGCACCAATTATTTGTTTAGTTGGTCCTCCTGGTGTTGGCAAATCATCACTAGCAAAATCAATTGCTGATGCTTTAGGCAAACCATTTGTTAAAATGGCTCTTGGTGGTGTTAAGGATGAATCAGAAATTCGAGGCCATAGAAGAACCTATCTAGGTTCAATGCCTGGTCGAATTATTAAAGCTATGAAGAAAGCTGGGGTTATTAACCCATTATTCCTATTAGATGAAATTGATAAGATGTCTTCTGACCAAAGAGGTGATCCAGCTTCTGCGATGCTAGAAGTACTAGATCCAGAACAAAACTCTCGATTTAGTGATAACTATATCGAAGAAGACTATGACTTATCAAAGGTTATGTTCGTAGCGACAGCTAACTATGCTGAACAAATTCCAGCGGCATTATATGACCGTCTTGAAATTATTGAGTTAACTTCATATACTGAATTAGAAAAATTAGCAATTGCTAAGAAATATTTAATTCCTAAGGTATTAAAGGATTCTGGACTAACAAGTAAAGACCTAACATTCAATGATGATGCCTTAATGTTCATCATTCGTCACTATACACAAGAAGCTGGTGTACGTGAACTTGAAAGAATGATTCGTAAGATTGCTAGAAAATTAGTGGTTGAACAATTAACATCAAAAAAGAAAACAACTAAGAATATTGATAAAGCTGCTGCTAAGTTCTACTTAGACAAAGAAATCTTTGAATATAACATCAAAGAAAAAGTTAACATTCCTGGTGTTGTTAATGGTATGGCTTATACTTCTGCTGGTGGTGACTTGCTACAAATTGAAGTTACCCACTATAAAGGCAAAGGTGGTGTTAACATCACTGGTAACCTAAAAGAAACAATGAAGGAATCAGCCCAAGTAGCTTTAGCTTTTGTTAAAGCTAATGCCAAGAAATTTGGTATCAAAGATATTAACTTTGCAAAAACTGATATCCATATTCACGTTCCAACAGGTGGTGTACCAAAAGATGGTCCATCGGCTGGTGTCACACTAACAACCGCAATTATTTCGGCTTTAACTAACCGTCCAGTTAAATCAACATTATCAATGACTGGTGAAATCACTTTACGTGGTAAAGTTCTTATTATTGGTGGAGTAAAAGAAAAGACAATTTCCGCTCATCGTGGTGGTGTTAACACAATCATCATCCCAGCACGAGATGAACGATTCTTAAAAGATGTCCCACCTGAAGTTAAAGACAACATCACTGTTTATCTAGTTGAACACTATGATGAAATCTATTCAATTGTGTTTAATGGCAAACCTTTAAAAGAGACAAAAATTATTAAAGGTAAAAAAGTGAAATAAAAAAAGAGGTTTAACCTCTTTTTATTTTGCTAAGGCTTTAACATCGCCAGCAATCATTAACTCTTCATTTGTTCTAACTCTAAATAATCTTGTGTCAGAACCTGAAGCAGTAACTTCTAGATAGTCACCATACTTTTCATGATTTTTGTTTGTGTCATATTTTAAGTTCATTAATTTAACACGGTCACAAACACCTTCTAGCAAGTCTGGATCGTTTTCACCACAGCCAGCTGTGAAAACAATTGCATCAACTTTACCTAGTTCATTAGCATATTGCACAACATAGTTAGCAATACGTTGTAATTGAATTTCTCTAGCAAGCTTAGCATTAGCATCACCAGCTTTTGCTTTAGCAATAACATCACGAGAGTCACTTGAACCAGCAATTCCTAGCATTCCTGCTTTTTTATTTAATTCAGCATTAACTTGTTCACCAGTTAAACCTTGTGTTAACAAATAAGTGCAAACAGAAGCATCAATGTCACCACATCTTGTTCCCATGATTAGACCTTGCAATGGACTTAAACCCATAGTTGTATCATATGATTTGCCTTCTTTAATTGCACAAATTGATGCACCGTTTCCAATATGGCAAACAACTAAGTTAGGGTTTTTCTTTCCAAGAACTTCTTCCATTTTCTTAGCAATATAACGATAGCTAGTACCATGGAATCCATATTTCTTGATTTCATATTTTTCTGTTGTTTGACGATCTAAGCAGTAATCAGAGTTAACGGCAGGGATAGTTGAATGGTATGAAGTATCAAAGACACCAACGTTGTAAGAGTTTGGTACTAATTTTTTAAAGACTTTGATAACTGTTGTTTCACATGGATTGTGTAATGGAGCAATCTTGCCATATTCAATGGCTTTATTCAAAATCTTTTCATCATCAACAATAGTTGATTCTTTAAAGAACTTACCACCCATAGCAATACGGTGACCAATACCAACAATATCATTTAAATCTTCAATTACTTTTAATTCTTTTAGAGCATCTAATGCAATTTGCACAGCTGCAGTATGATCTGGCATTGGTGCATCTTTTTCAATTGTTTGATTTGATGCAGTTTTAACTTTGATGTGACCATCAACAAAGATTCTTTCACATAAACCATTGGCAAGTTCAGCTAAATCTTCGTAATTATATACACGAAATTTAATTGAACTAGAGCCAGCATTAATAACTAATATTTTCTTGTTCATAATTTTCCTTATCTAATGTTAAAATTATAAACTTTAATAATAACATTATTAAAAATACTTTGATAACTTATAATAATTTATATGAAAGCATCAAAATTTTTGAATATATTTATCCCAGTTTTAGCTGGAACATCAATTGCTGCTGTACCAGCAGGAATTTATATTGGCAATCAAGGAATCTTTCACTTTCAAGTGCAAGTTAGTTCCTTAGATGATTGTGCAACATTAAATAACACTGGAGCAACAGTTGGTCGTGACTTTGTTACAACCATTACATTAAAGGAAGGCTATACAATTGATAGCTTTGACGTCGTTGTTGGCGGCAAAAGACTTTCAGCCAAAGCCTATGCTTATGCACCTAAACAACAAAGACTAATTATCTATGGTAATTACATTACCAGTCAAGATTTATCAATTACTGTTAACACTATCTCAAGACCGGTTGGTCGTTCATTTGAAGAAGATTCATGAGAAAATGTTGTTAATTACTGCAATGGTTCATTTGAAGAAATGCAACGTCACTATGGTCGTACATCATTTGTTGGTCTTGAAAGAACTCTTATGGTTACAATCGAAGGAACTACTTTTCCTTATAGAGTCCTTGTTGTTGGTGAACAAGAAGACTATATGGAATACCATGATAATAAATTTACTAACCCTTGTGCTCTAACTTTTGAATTTCAAAACGCCCTTTCCCCATCTGATGGTGTAGAAGAGAAATTCTATTATTCAGCACAACAAAAACCGCAACGATCACGTTGAGATGAATCAATTATTAAAAAAAGCATCGACAAAGCACTACAATCTGGTATAAAAGAACCAAGCCTATTGCAACAAAATGGTATTAAAACTGTTTATAAGAAAACTTATAGTGGAATAGATGGGGTAAAACCTAGTATCGGGCAAAACTGAAGCTTCTTGCCTTCAATCTTTGAGTACTTTTCAATTGACGGTATTAAAAGAAGCACTCAAGGTATTAAAACATATTTCATAAGTGGAAATGCTGAAAATGAAGCACCACAATATTCATATTACCAAGACAAATTTAATAATGCATGCCCAGAAGATAAAGCAATTTTAAAGCAATTTTACCGTTATCCAATTGTCGTTGACTCACAAAGAATTATTCGTCCAGTTAGTTATTGATTAAGAAGTGCTGTGAACGATAGCTTAGGTGCTGTTGCCGTGAACGCGCAAAGAGGTTTTGGTATCTATGAATGTTATGCTGGCATTTCACAACCAAACATCTTTGGTGCTTGCCCAATGTTTTGTATCTAAATTAATCTGTGCTAAAGCACAGATTTTTTATTTATAATTAAAACATTATGAAAGCATCGAAATTTTTAAATATCTTTATTCCAGTCATAGCTGGAACATCAATTGCTGCTGTACCAGCAGGAATTTATATTGGCAATCAAGGAATCTTTCATTTCCAAGTGAAAGTTAGTTCATTAGATGATTGTGCAACATTAAATAACACTGGAGCAACAATTGGTCGTGACTATGTCACTTCAATTTCCTTAAAAGAAGGATATACAGTTGAAAGCTTTGACATTTTAGTTGGTGGGGAAAGATTACCAGGTTATGCTTATGCCTATGCACCAAACCCACAAAAGCTAATCATCTATGGTAAATATATTACTAGCCAAGATGTATCAATTACTGTTAATACAACATCACAACCAGCAGGTCGTTCATTTGAAACTGATTCTTGAAGTAATGTCATTCGTTACTGCAATGGTTCATTTGAAGATATGCAACATTTCTATGGTCGTTCATCATTTATTGGGCTTGAAAGAACAGTTGATGTTACTATCGGCACTAAAAGATCATATAAAGTTCGTGTTGTTGGTCAACAAGAAGACTATAATGCAGAAACTGGCAAGCAAGTTGCTTTAACTTTTGAATTTGAAAATACTCTTACTAATACCAATGGCATTTCTTTAAAATTTAAATATTCAGATTCATCGTCTGTTTCTAGTTCTCGTTGGGGAGAATCAAAGGTTCGCGAAGAAATTAATCACCTTTCTAGTGCAATGGACCAAACTGTTGCTCAAGCAGCAAAAATAGTGCAAAAGCAAACATATAATGGTATTTCTAGTAGTATAAAACCTAGTTTAACACGTGATAAGTTTTTCTTGCCTTCATTATTTGAATATTTTTCAATGAAAGGATTAACTAGTGGTCTTGTTTATGAAGGAATCAAACATTTTATAGAATATGGCGGAGGAAAAATTGAATCTCCACAATATTCATACTACCGTCAAAAAGTTGGCGACCAATCTCCAAATGATCTTTATGAACAATTTTACCGTTACCCAATTGTTGATGAACAGGGTGTCATCCCTCTTCCAAATTCTTATTGATTAAGAAGTGCGGTAAATGATTCGACTGGTGCGGTAGCCAATGGGGAAGTTAATACCAATAAGATCGTTATTGGCCAAACAAAATTTAATATATATCCATGTACTATGCAAGAATTTGCTGTTTGCCCAATGTTTTGTATCTAAATTAATCTGTGCCCAGCACAGATTTTTTATTTATAATAAAAACGTTATGAAAGCATCAAAATTTTTAAATATCTTTATTCCAGCAGTTGCCGGAGCATCTATTGTTGTTGCTCCTGTTAGCACTTACATTGTCAATAGTGGAATCTTCCGCTTCCAAGTACAAGTTGATTCATTACAAGACTGTGCAACATTAAGTAACAAAAATGCCACTGTTGGTCATGATTATGTAACCAATGTTGAAATAAGTGGTGATTATGAATTAGACAAATTTGATATTAAAGTTGGTGGAGTGAGAATTCCAAAAAAAGGTTATGCATATTCACCAGCAAGAAAACAATTAGTTATTTATGGTAATTACATTACCAGCCAAGATTTGAGCATTGCTGTTGATGTAAAAGCAAAGCAAGCAACGGCAGATTTTGAAACTGACTCTTGAGATAATGTTATTACTTATTGCAATCGTGCTCTTGAGACCGGCAGTATGACTGAAATGGAATTGCATTATGGTCGTTCATCATTTGTTGGGTTAGAACGAACAATCGATATTCAACGAATTCGCAATGGCCCTATTATTCCGCACAAGGTCCGTGTTATTGGTCAACAAGCTGACTACGAATTTGAAACCCATAAACCAATCGCTCTAACATTTGAATTTGAAACTGTAATTTCATTCGATGATGGAGTTGGGTTTTCACTACCTTATACCGCCCCAAGAAATGGAGTGAGTCGTTGACTAGATAGTAATCTTCGTGCTTTCTTGAATGGCCAAAACGGCCTTCCTGGTGCAACCCCAACAAATATTTATGAAGCAATTAAGTCTGTCTCTAAACGAACAAATGCTGGCAATGGTAAGGTTGATAGACCACTTGAAGCTAGTGAAAAATACTTTGCCCCATCAATATGAGAATGTTTTTCACATTCTGGGTTAACTAAAAGTAAATACCCACCTTTTTATGATAATTATTTAGATGCAAAAGCCTTTCAAGAATCTATGCAATATGAATACTATGTCCAAACATTTGGTGACGACAACCCAACAACACAAGCTAAACGATTATTAAAGTTTCCAGCCACTGTTGACCCAACTACATTGGTGTCACCAGCACACTATTGATATCGTACTCCAGTAAATGATGCAAGAGGCACATTCTTTTTCAATGCATCTGGCTATAGTGCTATACAATCAACTAGTCATAAAAGTGTTGCCCCACTATTTTGTATTTAATCTGTGCAAAAAATAGCTCGATCGAGCTATTTTTTCTTAATCTGGAACATCAGGGCAAGGAGCATAGATGTCAGGTTGAGCATGTTGATGTGGAACATTATCCTTAATTAATTCTAAGATTTGCCCAAGGGTAACAATCTCAAATCTAGCATCAAGACTATCAACTAGTTGGGAAACGCCTTCCATTTGTCCTGATTGGGCTCAAGCATTAGCGGTAATAATGGTATAACCATTGATTGAATGAATATCAGCAACATAATTTTCATTCATTCGTTTTGCAACATTTTCAGGAGTTAATGGATGATCTTGGCCAGCAACTTCTGCATTATCTCATAATCCTTCACGCATTGAAACAATTGGTTTGTCATTAATCCAATCAACTGCTCCATGACCAGATAGATATAAATCTCGGTTACATCATACTGCACCTTGAATTTGATCGCGACGCATTAAATCTTTAAATTTGCTCGGATCACAATCATAATAATCTAGCACATTTACATAGTGCAGATCGCATTGTTGCATGTAATCATCTGTGATCTTGGCAAATTTACGAGTGTCATTATATTGTGCCATATTTGCATAAGCAAACCCAGATGGCCCAGCAATAAATTCATCTGAATCATACATTTCTTCGTACATGAATTCAAGAATTTCTGGGTTTAAATCATAGGCCGCTGGTGAAATAGTTCAAGTCATTGGGAAAGAATAATCAGTTCCAAATCATTTACTTTCTAATGCATAGTCATCTTGCATTCATTGTAGGTTATCACCATCAGACATAACAATAGCAACATAATGTTTGCTAGCATCGGCTTGTAGTTTTTTTTGTTTCTTTTGTTCTAGTTTTACACTAGGGTGACCAGAATAAAGTGATAAATTACAACAATGATCTGAAGCCAACACTGGTAGGTTTTCTGCTGATTGACTAGCAACAAAGCCTAATTCACCTTTATTTCAACCTAAGGTTGGGCTATTGTCTTCAACTCATGAAGTAACCGTATTACGGAAATAGCTTGTTTCATCTTCAAGATAGATAGTTAAAGCTTTTGCCGCAATAGCATAATCTCTTAGTGGAAAATCATATGGGCTTTGATTAACTAAGATTTTGTTATTTAAACGATCTTTATATTCTTCAAAGACAGCATGGCTTGATAGATTGGTTCCATCCATACCAAGGGTTAAACCATGGCTCTTTGCTTCTTCTTCAAGGTCTTGGTTAATCATTAAATAATGTTCAACACCGGCAATCGTTGTTGAAAGGTTGATTGATTTGTTCCAATCACGCGTATCAACTTTTGTCTCAGGATTGTAAGATCCTTGAGCATTTTTATATAAGATGTATTTGCCATTAAATGCATCTTTAAAATTTAAGATTAATCCTCATGGGTTATTTCAATATGTCCAATCAGATTTAATGTCTAAATCATATTCTGTTACATATCATCAGATATCACGTGATTCTTTGCGATCAGCCCCGAAGATATATATTTGGGCCTGTTGTTGAGCAAGAATTCCTTGTAATGATTGCAATGTTACTATTAAATCATCATCTAGTTCCATTCCATTTACACAATAAATTGTTTTAGCAATTGAAGGTGTTTTAAAGAAAACAGGTTTATGTTTGGTTTGTTTGCTACAGCTTGTTGTTGCTAAACTAGCTGTTGTTGCCACTGTTAGTGGGGCAATTGTTGTTAAGAATATTTTGTTTAGTCGTTTCATATCCTTTATTATAGAATAATAAAAAACTCCAAACTCCATTTTTGAGATTTATAATTTTACTAATATAATAAACATAATAACAAGGAAAGGATAAATATGACAAGTGAATCGATACAGTTAGATCAAGGCGATGTATTTATCCTTACATTGTTTTAATCTTTCTTGATTTGCTTAGCATGGTCAAAACATGTCTAAGAGAAAAGAACGTAAAGAAAAACGAAAACTATATATTACGCAAAAGCAAGGTCAGTTTCTAGTTGAACAAGCAATGAAACAACCTAAAGCTTTGCTTAATGATTTTGAAACTAGTGAAAACGGTTTAAGAGAAGAACAACTCGAAGCAAAATACGATAAGTTTGGTTATAACACGATTGCTAATAAGAATAAGGTTACTTGATACAAAACCTTATTTGATGCTTTTGTTACACCATTTACTGGTATTTTGCTAGTGGTTGCATTATTAAGTGTTTTACTACCAGTCTTTCAAAACATTCCTATCAAAACTGAAGAATGAGTAAGTTTTGGTATTATCATGGGAATGATTGTTTTATCTGGTACCTTAAACTTTATCCAAAACTTTAAATCTGGCAAAGCCAGCGAAAAGCTAAATGAAATGATTAATACCACTGCTGCGGTTGAACGAGCCGGAGTAAAAAAGGAAATCCCAATTGAACAAATTGTTCCTGGTGATATCATCCACTTAGCTGCTGGTGACATGGTTCCAGCTGATATGCGTCTTTTATATGCAAAAGACTTATTCATTACGCAATCAGCTCTAACGGGTGAATCTGAGCCAGTAGAAAAGACAGCTTTTATTCAAGAAAAGGTTACAAGCGCTTTAAATTGTAGCAATATTTGTTTCATGGGAACCACTGTTGCTTCTGGTTCAGCTTATGGTATTGCCGTACAAACTGGCAAAAGTACCTTCTTAGGTAAAGTTGCTAAAGCAGTTGGAGCAAAGCGACCACAAACAAGCTTTGACAAAGGAATTAAGAAAGTTAGCCACATTATCCTTATTACAATGGCCATCATGTGTCTAATCATCTTTATTATTAAAGGATTAAAGAATCAATTTGACATTAACATTGGTTTGCCAGCTAAAGATGCTTGAATTGAATCATTAACCTTCTCATTAGCTGCAGCCATTGCCATTATTCCTGAAATGCTGCCAATGATTATTACACTAAACCTAACCAAAGAGGCAATTAAGTTTAGCAAACAAAAAGCTATTATTAAAAACGTTAACGCCATTCAAACCTTTGGGGCGATGGACGTTTTATGTACAGATAAGACTGGAACATTAACTGAAGACCACATTATCTTACAAGAACATTTAAATGTTCAAGGTAAAGAAGATGAAAAGGTTTTACTATATGGTTGTTTAAACTCTTATCACCAAACAGGTTTAAAGAACCTTATTGATAAAGCCATAGTCGAACGTGCCCAACAAAAGCACATTATGGATAAAGTTGAAAAGTATAAAAAGGTTGATGAAATCCCTTTTGACTTTGAACGTAGAAGAATGTCCATCATTGTAGCTGATGAACAAGGAACTAAAACCTTAATTACTAAAGGTGCGAGTGAAGAAATTTTAAATGTTTGTTCAAAGATCTTAGTTGGTGATAAAGTAGTTGATCTTGATAAAGAATGAACAAACAAGATCAAAAAACAAATTACTGAACTAAATGATAATGGAATGCGAGTTATTTGTGTTGCCATTAACCACGAACCATTATTAAAGAATGAAGCTTTTTCTGATGAAGACGAAAAAGACTTAATGCTTGTTGGTTATATTGCCTTACTTGACCCACCAAAGATGTCAGCTAAAGCTGCCGTTAAAGATTTAATTGCTAAAGGTGTTGACATCAAGATCTTAACCGGTGACAATGAAAAAGTAACTAAATATATTTGTCGTCAACTAGGTTTAGGCTCTGGCAAAGTCTTACTTGGGGAAGATATTGAAAAGTTAGACTTTGACCAATTAAAAGATAAGGTTAGAGAAACAACCATCTTTGCTAAACTATCACCAGAACAAAAAGCAAATATTGTTCTAGCTTTAAAAGCTAATAAACACGTAGTTGGTTATATGGGTGATGGCATTAATGATGCTCCAGCGATGCGAGCAGCTGATATTGCTATTTCCGTTGATACTGCAGTTGATATTGCTAAAGAATCAGCTGATGTTATCTTACTAGAAAAAGACCTAGAGATCTTAGGCAATGGCGCATTACAAGGCCGTAGAACATTTGCTAACATTATGAAATATATCAAGATTTCATTAAGTAGTAACTTTGGTAACATGTTATCAATGTTAGTGGCTGCAATGTGATTGCCATTTAACCCATTGATGCCAATTCAAATTATCTTCATGAACTTATTCTATGACTTTACACAATTATCCATCCCATGGGATGCTATTGATAATAAATTCTTGCAAACGCCAAAGAACTGGAATGCGATGTCGATTATTAAGTTCATGGTGATTCTAGGACCAGTCAGCACCATCTTTGATATTATTACCTTTGCTGTGCTTTATTTTGGCTTTGGTTATAACAGTCCAGAACATGTAATGTTATTCAATGCTGGTTGATTTATTGAAGCAGCCATTAGTCAAACTGTTATCATCCATGTTTTGCGTAGTCGTCGAACTGCTTATTTCCAAACTAACCCATCATTACCTGTTGTGTTAGCAACTACTGGTTCAATGATTTTCTTAGGGGCAACACCATTCATTCCTGGTTTAAACTATGGTTTACAATTTGTTAACCAAGCTGGTGTTACTTGCTATATCAACCCATGATATTGATTAGCATTATTAGGAATAATTGTTGGTTATATAGTTATTGCTGAATTGACAAAACGGCTATATATGAAAGTCAACCATAATGAATGAATTTAAATTAGGGTATAATCATAAGTATGAAAAAAGTTACTAAACCAAATTTAACATTTATATTATTAGGTGTAGTTTTGGCAGCAGTCTTCTTCTTTGCTGCAATCTTTACTTGCATCTATTCATTTAGAGGCAGTGATAGCATTGGCTATTACATTGGCGCAACAGTCTTACAAGGTATCACTGTCGTTTTGTCATTCTTATTTATGTTCTTACCTGATTGCTTATATAGTTATTGAAAGCAATGAAGAACTAGCAAAGCTAAACCTACTATCTTCTATGCTTTTATTGCAACAATGCTTGTTGGGTTAATTGCAATCTTAGCTTTAATCTTTGGTTTAGTTGACAAAGGTTGAACTGTTACTAAAGGATCAAGCACATTAATTAATATTATTTCTTATTTAATGTTAGTTGGTTTGGTTGCTGCTGTGATTCCATCAATTGTGATGCTACCAGTTTATTTCGATCACAATAAGTAAAAAATAAAGAGGCAATGCCTCTTTTTTATTTCTTACCAATATATCTCATGTGTTCAATGCATGATAGGGTTACGGCTACCACACCATCCATTGTTCCAGTATATAAAGTTTCTTGGCAGTCGTGCATGTTATGAATTTCTGCTCCAATTGAAACCATGTTTAATTCTGGGTTGAAGTGTTTAAACCATGATACTTCTAGACCACCATGTAAGTGTCGTGTTGTTCATTTAACACCTTTACTTTCAAATGCTTCTTTAGCGACATTAACAAATGATTGGTCTTCATCACCTGGTCAACCATAGTACATATTACGCATTTGGTAATGGTCAAGGTCGTCACCACCAAGATATTGCTTAGCCATCTTACGGCTTTCTTCAATAATTTGTTGAATGTGTTCGTTGTTGCAACTACGGCATAGAACTTGTAATTCCATACTTGGGTTGCATCATACATCCTTGTCACCTTCTTTAGTGTTGTCATAACGGATGTAGATTGGACCCATGTTACCACTAGTTTCAACTCAACCTGATTCTTTATTCTTTCAAGAATAAGGACCAAATAGTAAGTTGCAAATTAAGTTAACAATTTGTGTACTTGTTTCGTGAGAGAATGGACGAATTTCTACATTGTCTGGTAATTTAGCAATTTCAGTTTGAATCTTTAAACCAGTTTCAGCTGGGAAGTCTTGACGAATTTGTTTGTCATGATCAGCCACAACCTTTTGGATGTCATCAATGGTTAGTTTTGTACAGAATGTTGCAAATGATTGTGTATGCAATAAGTTTGAACCATCAGAGTCTGGTGAAGCATATTCAATAATTCTAAAAGAATCATCTTTATTGATATCTCTTAAAATTTCACCAACTAATCTTACTGCTGTTGCGTGTGTAGCAATTCAGTCACCATCATGGCCACCTAATAATCCTGTTAGGTTAATAGTAAACACATTTAAGCTTGTATCTAATGGTTTAGTTTCTAAGTCTTTTGGAATAGTATAGAAAGAAATTACAGCACCAGCTGTTGAAATAATAATTTCACCATCAAATGAGTTGTCATTATTAATTAGGTATTTAAATCCTTGAACCGGTCCACCTTTCTCACCAGTTTTAGTTAAACCAAGGTATGATGCACCGATCATTCCTTCTTCTTCATCAGTTGTAACAATACAACGAATTGGTCCATGTTTAAAGTTGTCAGATTTAGTAATGGCTAACATTGTACCAATACCAATTCCGTTGTCAGCACCTAATGATGTTTGGTTGCCTAATGATGTTAAAGTACCATTGTCATGGTATTCTAGTTCAACACCACTATTTTTCATTTGTTCATGAACTTCATCACTATTGAAGGCAATAACCATGTCCATGTGGGCTTGTAGGATGATTGGTTCATTTCCTTGTAATGCAGGAGCATTGGCAGGAACATCTCATCAAATGTTACCACTTGAATCATTTGGGTTAATTGCATCATTAACTAAATTAGCACGGTATTGGTCTTCATAAACCTCAGTGCCAGGACGTAGTTCTCTTACACGTTCTTTTAAATAATCACAAATCTTTCTTGTGTGAAAACTTGGACGATATACCTTTGACAAAAGCTCAAATTCTTTTAAGGCTTCTGTCTTAATTTCATCTAATATTTCTTGTGTCATAATTTTTCCTTAATATATGTTTAATTATAATAGATAACACATAAAAATAAAAACTAGAGTTATACTCTAGTTTTATATTTAGACTATTTCTTATATTGTTTTTGTCAGTTTGAACGTTGACAATATCATGTGTTTCATGCCGCTTGGGCAGTTGAAATGCTTAACGAGCGGAAGTTACCACATGCTTTAATATCTTTGCCTGGAACTTCTTTTAAACTCTTGATGTATTGATTAAGCTTTGGCAAAGTCTTTTCTAATCAGGTTAATGATTTTTTGCCATAAACGACAAGATAGAATCCTGTTTGGCAACCCATTGGACCAAAATAGATTTTATCTTGTGGATAATTTTCACTATAGAACGTAGCAATGATATGTTCTAATGAGTGCAATGCACTATTAGATAAATAACTACCACGATTAGGAATTTTAAAACGTCAATCAAATGTAGTAACAAACATTTTATTGAATTGTTTTACATCATGTAAATAAATTCCTGGTTTTAATTTTGTGTGATTAATTTTGAATGATTTAATTAACATATTTTTATTATAAGTGAATTGAATTTTCTAACTTTTCAATTTTTACACCTATAATATATTTATAGGAGACAATATGGCAAAAAAGAAAAAACAAAATCGTCGTGAACACCACGTTGTTCCAGCCAAAGATGGTGGCTGAGATGTTAAAATAAACAACGCTGGTCACCGTACTTTCCACACTAGAAAAAAATCAACAGCAATTAAAAAAGCTCGTGCTATTTCTAGAAAACACAAAACTGAATTAGTTATCCATGACTCTCATGGAAAAATTGAAGTTAAAAACTCACATGACGTAGTACGTTATGGAAAACCAGGTCCAAAGCCTAAAAAACACAAAAAGGCTAAAAGATCTAAAAAAGCTAAACGTTCTAAAAGAAGATAATTAAAAAACTAGGTTGAAGCCTAGTTTTTTTATTTTATAAAGATAAAGTATGAAGGCAAGAATAGACTTTTGCATTCTCAACTTTACTATTCCATGTTTCAACTGTAAAATATAAACTTGTTGTAATTACATCACCTTTTTTTAAACCTTTAACATCTGGTGTTTGTGCGTAGTTTACATATGTGCTTCCACTCATTTTATGAATTATTTTTTCATTGTTTAGCGAAATAAAATTAAGTCCTTGGGTTCATTTTATCTTGCCCTCGTAATCACCTTCTCAA
This sequence comes from Mycoplasmoidaceae bacterium, assembly GCA_024407855.1. The sequence goes on from JAKSVQ010000003.1 coordinate 75,371, forward strand.
ACTAATGCTAATCCAGTAGAAGGATCACCTTCCCAATCCTTTAAATCAATTTTTACTATGTAAAATTTATTAGTATCTAAAGTTATTGTGCCGTTATATTCAATTTTATCGTCATTAATTTTGTCTAGCAAAATGTCTTCTTTGATGTTTGCTTTGGATAAATATTTACTATAAAGTAATTTGACCAGCCTTGTGTCAAAACAAGTACTTACCATGTCGACTGTTTGGTCATTATAGTTTGTATTATCAAAAGATATTTTCATACTATGATGACCATCGGTATCTTCTTCTTCATATTGCATGTCAACTGAATATACCAAATCATTAAGACTAGCAAAATAATCTTTTCATGTGCTAGTGGTGCCACACGTATCGCACACAAAAAGTGGCCGTGGTAGAATTGATCATTCTTTTACCAATGGCAAAACTGTGCCCCCGTCTTCCTCTTTATATTTAAACATATATTGAATATTTTTTATTACTTCCTTGCCATCAAAACTATAAATAAGCATGCCGTCATATGAAATTTTTACATGTAACTCATTTGACAATGAAATTAAATAACCATGATTATCATCTTTGGTAACATCAATTGACATATCAATTGTAGCTGTGTCAAGAGTAAAACCATATTGTTTAATTGTATAACACATTGCATCAAGGACAACCATATAGTCATCAATAAAGATATATGGTTGCTCATAAAGATCTTTTAGATAAATATCTAATGCTTCATCTTGTGTTATTGGATTAGCAAAAGACTTTTCGCTAACACGACTATTGTATTGACCATGTTTATTAAAGTCTCAGGAAATTGACTTATCAGTAATCTTAGGACCACATGATGTGACAAATGGAACTGTACTAATTCCTAAAGGAATTAGTGATGTTAATAAAATTAAATTCTTCTTCATATAAAAATTATATCTAAAAGAAAAACTAGGTTAAACCCTAGTTTTTATAATTAATTGAAGGATGCTTTCAATTCTACACCATCGATTGTTGTTCCCCATTGTTTTGGCGATAGAGTAATGTTAGTATAAATAATGTCATCTTTAGCCAAACCAGAAAATCCGGTATTAATCTCATGTGGAGACGAACCATGTCAAGTTTCAGGAATTATTCTTTTGCCTTCGACAACAGCAAAATCCAAACCAGCAGGAGACTCAATTTTATCTAAATAATCTGCTTCATTATCAGTAGAGGCACGTAACCTCAACATTGATGATGGGTCTTTGTCTCAACTAGACATATCAATTTTTACAATATATTGTTTTGTTGTATCAATATTTAAATCTGTTTTGCACTTTATATACTCACCTTCAAGTGCGTCAAGAACATAATCTTCTTTAATTTTTGCGTTAGACATATACTTAGAGTTTGCAATTTTAAATAATGGGTCAGCAAAAAGCCCACCAAAATCAACAGTCTGATAGTTATTGTTGTTGGCATCAAAATCCATTGATCATCTGCCTGTTTCTTCATTCCATTGTGTAATATTGCCTTTAATAAACCACTGTTTGGTTTGCTTAGCAAAATATGGCACATATGGAGAAAATTCTTCGTAAATTGATCCCATACTTTCAATATAAGGTAAAAAACTTCAACGAGAAAAGGCTGATATAATCGGTGGAATAGGGTCAGAAACATAGTAGGAAATCACATACGCAATATTTTGGACTTCAAAATCGGTATCTAGTGTGAAAAATGGTTTATCACCTTGATATAAATTAATGTTGAGTTTTAGTTCAAATGAAACATAGTTATCTGAACTAATATTGAAATTTAAGTTAACTTTGCCTTGTTTTAATGTCAAATTTAATTGCTTAGCATAATAGATTACTGTATCAATTGAAACCATAAAGTCATCAATAAAGATGTATGGGTTTTGTTTAAGATCTTGCAAATAAATGTTGGTTGCTTGTCCTAGCGTTACACGATCACTAAATGTTCGAGCAGCAACCCGGCTGTTATAAGCCCCATGCACATTAAAGTCTCATTCAATGGAGTCACTAGTAATTGTTGGACCACATGATGTAACAAATGGAACTGTGCTAATTCCTAAAGGAATTAGTGATGTTAATAAAATTAAATTCTTTTTCATATAAAAATTATAGCTTATCAAAAATAAAACTAAGTGTTAGTTATGTCTAATGCTAACATAAAGATTTGTCAATGAAATTTGTTTACGCAACTGTCCGTTTTCTAATTTTGTTGGAACAACTCAAAAATCAACAATGATCTTGTCTTGTGGTTTTAAAACATGTGTATATATTCCAATTTCTTTCCATCCTGTACTATGGCCATGTTCTGGTGGGTATGTTTTGTTTTTATTTACTGTAAAAAAGGTAATGCCATTTATTATGTTAACAAAATCATCATATTCTGATGTAAAATCAATGCCCACATCAAAGTGTGATATAGTACCACTGATACTCAATAATTCAATATCAGCACTAACAATATATCGTTTGCCCAATTCAATATTTACTGGAAGAGTTTGTGGTTGCAATGCTTGGTCACCTTCAATTACTGTCGGCTTGTCCAAGACAAAATCAACTTTAACTGTTTGCGCTGATAAATATTGACTATAAGATATTGGTACTAGTTGAGATACTGCATCAGTAAGTGCTTCATCGTCGATTGATGCGTAATTAGTTTTATTCAAATCAAATTCTTCTGTGTCTTCACCATATACAATGTCTCATATTTGAGTTTTGCCTTTAATATGTCAATCCTTATCTGATTGCATAGCAAAATATTGTCTAATCAATTCAGGTTTAGTATCGCCTCTGTATCCATCTGTCATTTGCTCAATTACTGAACTAAATCCTCAACATGGCGCTACAGAAACTATCGGAGATAAATCTATATCTTTATATTCTGAGGCAAAGGCTATGTTTTTAACATCCTCATAAATGTTAAATGTTGAAACCTTCTTTCCATTTTGTTGAACTTCGATATCAAGATTAATTTCAAATGAAATGTAATTTTCATCATTTACGCCATTAAATTTTAAATCGATAACTCCTTTTGACAATGTATAGCCATAGCTTCTTCCTTCATTAATTTCTGCATTTAAACTAACCATGAAATCATCAATAAAAATGTATGGATTACTTTTTACATCATTAAAATACACTTTTGTTGCTTCATCTTGGGTCATTTCAGAACCCTGTTCTTTGATCGCCACTTGGCTATTATAATTTCCATCTCTAACAAAGTCTCAAGAGATAGAGTTATCTGTAATTGTTGGTCCACCACAAGAAACACAAAATGGAACTGTACTAATTCCTAAAGGAATTAGTGATGTTAATAAAATTAAGTTCTTTTTCATATGAAAATTATAACTTATTAAAAAAATTAACCTATTCTAATCGGTCAGTTACCAATAAGAATAAATCAGTGATTGGTTGGTTCACTACCATTTGTCCAGTAACTAGCCATTGGTTTTGAATGATTTCAGCAGAATAATAAGGGTTAAATCATACAAGGCCAGAACTAATGTAAGTTCAGGTTTCTCCACTTTTATCAACTTCACTGTCATTAACATACAAATGTTCTATTTCAAAGTCAATGGGTTCAACTTGGACTGGAATATCATTTTCAATATGACCAAAACTAAAAATTGTAAATGGCATTTGAAACTTACCTAATTTTGGGTCAATCTTAAAGGTGATATGTTGTGCTGCAGTAATTGAAACAGGATCACTATATAAACACGAATAAGGATAACGATCAATTAAGGTATGGTATTCGTGTGATAATTCCAAGCTAGGTCCTGGTTCAGGTGGTTGAGTTGGATTACAACTAACCAGGCTAATAGTTGGAATTGCGCCAACAACAAGAACAGTTGGCATTAATATTCATTTTTTCATATTTATATTATAAGTGAAAAATAATTTATTCCATTTGACCACTATTTATCAATACTTATGACAAATTTAGGGTTAGCATTCCTAAATTTTTCTTTTCTTAGGTAAATATATATGTAGGAGAACCCTACGTTGTAGGGTTAATAATTTCATGGAAAATTTCACAAAATATTATTCATATAATCAAGTTATCGAAGAACACGATGTCTTGATTATGACCCAACAAGAGTATTTAGCAAATAAAGATAAACTAAACAATCCAAAGCTGATTGTCTGTGTTAATCGTGAAGGTGGCCCCAAAGAACCAAAAATTCCTAAATGATTTAATTCTTATAAGAAAGAGGCAGATGCAAGATTTGAACAAATTGATAATAAATTTAAGCAAATGGATGAACAAATGCCACAATGATTTAAACAATGAAATGAAAATGTTTATGAAAAGCGTCAGCCAAAATGATTTACTGATTGATGTGAACAAGAGTTCAAACCTCTTGTAAAAAGAATCGATAACCTTATTTTAAAGAACAATCTAAAAGAGTAATGTCAAAGAACACGATGTCTTGATTATGACCCAACAAGAGTATTTAGCAAATAAAGATAAATTAGACAATCCAAAGTTGGTTGTCTGTGTTAATCGTGAAGGTGGTCCCAAACCGCCAAAACCACCAAAGTGGTTCACTATTTGATGTGAACAAGAGTTTAAACCACTTGTAAAAAGAATCGATAACCTTATTTTAAAGAACAATCTAAAAGAATAATGTCAAAGAACACGATGTCTTGATTATGACCCATTAAATAATCTTAAATATGGAGAATAAGCTAAAAACTAGTTTACCTAGTTTTTATTTTTTATAATTAATATAGAGGTAATTTATGAAATCAGTAAAGAAAATACTACCAATTTGTATGATGGCAACTATTGGTACAACAATTGCACCAGTTGTGACATCATGTAATAATCCTAATGTTCCTATTGGTGGACCTGAGGCATATATTATGGATAATGGAGTTAAACATGAAATAACTAGTTTAATCGATAGCCATATTTGTGATGAAACAGCCACTCGTGATATTGTTTGTGATGACGGCAAAACTTATCGTCGGGCTGACTTTAACCTCCCTTTGACTTTAAATGATAACCTAACTAAAATTGACGATAATTTTTTAAATGATTGTGAAATGTTCAATCAAACTATAACATTGCCTAAAAGTTTAAAGACCATTGGTTTTAATTTTATGACGAGATGTCTCTCTTTCAATAAGGAATTAATCGTTCCCAATAATGTAACTCATATTGGTGACTATTTTATGAATAGTTGCGCATTATTTAATAATTCATTGATCTTACCTAGTAGTTTAACTACTATTGGTGAATGTTTCCTTTTAAATTGCCCTTCATTTAATCAAAAATTAGTTTTGCCTAATGGTCTAATTGAAATTGGGGATCATTTCATGTTCAGAGCTGATAGCTTTGAACAAATTTTAACTATTCCTAAAACTGTTGAAAAAATTGATGGTTCTATCCTTGAAGATAAAGTTGTTCCTAATTTAGTAAAATTTGCTCCAGATAGCCATTTGAAATCATTCCCTCTTTTTTATAATAATGAAATTTATGATTTGACTGGATCATCATTAGAATATAAAGAAAATATTTTATATAACCATTATACCAAAGCTGCATTGTGAGTTCCTGATGATGTCAATGCAATTACATTCCCTAACGATTGTGAGATAATTGGAGATAAGTTTTTATCTGGTTCTGATTTTAATAACACCCTCCAGCTGCCAAACACGCTTAAATCAATTGGTGATGATTTTATGTCGCAATGTCATAGTTTCAACCATGAAATCACTTTTCCAAATACTTTAGAAAACATCGGCAAAAGTTTTATGTTTGATTGTACAGCATTTAACAAACCTCTTGTTCTTCCTAACAGTTTAAAAAATGTTGGTTATAGTTTTATGCGAAATTGCTGAAATATGACATCTACAATTAATATCCAAAACCTTCAACCAGATGTTTTTTTGCCAATCTTTGTTTACATTAGCAACTAATGCTGATCAAGAGCCAATGCATATTGAGGGAATAACAATTGATGGTGCAAACAAGGAAGCTTTCTTATTGCGTTTTCCAAATCTTCAAGGTGAAGCAACACAACTTTGATGTTATAGAAAATTAAAATAAACTAATAGACTTAGTTTTGTAACTAAGGGAAGAAAAAGGCGATGTTTATATCGTCTTTTTATTTTTTATAATTAATATAAGAGGTAATCAATGAAGAAGTTACATATCTTAATTCCAAGTTTAGCTATTGCTAGCACATTACCAGCATTAACTGCTGTATCATGTGGCAACCAAAAGATTGGTGAATGAAAACAATCTGATGGTGAATTTAAATGAGTTCATGATACACCAAAGTTTTCTGTTACTAGACTTAAGGCAATATATGAATATTTCAATCGTGTTACCAAAGATATATTTGCTGATGATATTGTTAAATCAAGAGCTGATGCAATAAATGATTCTGATCGTTCAGATTATTTTAAAAATTGAATGATTAAGGTCGAAGTTAATGAAATTAACAAAGAAAATTGTCTATGTTCACTAACTATTCATGAATCTGGAGATAATGAAATTTGGTTAACTAATGAATTTACCCACACTGATTACACTATCACACTAGTAAATATACCTTTTGATATGGGTTACACATCTAGTGTTTATGGTTGACATAGTTCAATCTATGGAATAACAAGAAGCATCGGAACTAATGATGGTGAGAGAGGTTTAGATGAGTGCTACTCTAAATATGAAACATGATCTTTTAGTATTAAAGGCATAGTCGGTGGTGTAGAGTTTGATGATTTAATCAATCATGATTGTTTAAGTTCTTTATCTGAGAAAAAACACCAAGATGCACTTAGAGAATTTGACCGTATTTACTATATTAGTTCATTCTTTAAAAATGTTACAGTAAAAGAAGGATAGAGATGATGAAGAAGTTACATATCTTAATTCCTAGTTTAGTGGCGACTGCTAGTATGCCATTAATTGGATTAGTAGGATGCAATCCTCAACCAGAGATTGTTACCGGTTTTACGTTTGAATATCATGATGATAAAACCGCTGCAATTACAGGTTATGATGGTTCTGATGAAGAGCTAGAAATCCCCTCAACAATTGAGCAAGATGGAACAACATATACGGTAACAACAATCAAAAGTCGTGCATTAGCAAGCAAAAATTTTAAAACACTTCATATTCCTCAAACCATTGTTTTATTAGAAAATCGTGCTTGTGCTTGATCAGAAAACTTGCAATCAATTACAATTGATGGCAATGATAATCTTGTGTTGGAAGACTTTGCATTTTATAATTGCGATCGTTTAGTGCGTGTTGCTATTAATACAGCAATTTCTTCGATTGGCACTAGTGCTTTTCAGGCATGCGAAAAAAACAAATACGTCGTTCTCCCACCTTCAATTGGAGAAATTTGTAATTTAGCATTTGCAGGTAATGTTAATATTACTGATGTTTCTGGACCTGAGGGCACTCCTGGTTTCCATTTTCAAGGAACAAGTGAAGAATGAAAAACTATAAGTCGTGGTAATGAATGACACACTATAAATGCTACAATGATCAAATGTAGCGATGAAACTATTGATATAGATGCAGAATAATAATATTTAGAACTGGTTAAGAGGTTAAGTAAAGAAAAAGAGCTGTTAGCTCTTTTATTTATTCAGCTATTTTACTCAAATAGCACATCATCTGTCATTCTCTATTGTGTGGATTGCCATTACATATCTTCAAATGTTTGAACATCTCAATGACTATCTGATGTGCCGGGAATGGCACTATTTCCAAAGTTATTAGTATCTTCGCCATTATAATAGATTGTTCCGTCGGTTTGTGGCACGCCATCCACTCAAAAGCCAAAATAGTTGCTATCAAAGTTACCAGTGTAGTCTAATTTGATCTGTTCCAATGATTGGCAACCTGCAAACATAGAATAATAGCAGCCCTCCGCCAATGTTGTTGCATATAATCGTGGCCCACATTCTAAACCAAAACATCCTGTAAACATTCAACCATAACAGTCGTTTGCACCAGTTAAATCAATATCAGGCAAAAGCAAATTCTCAGCTGAAACAATTGAATAGTGATATGTGTCAAACTCACTAGCACTAGGAACATGAAATAATGAATCAAAACATTCAGAGCATGGGATGTCAGTTGTGTGAGCACCATTATCTATTAATGACATTAGACTTCCTGAAAGGGAAACTTTACCAGTAAACAATAATTTTGTGGCTCTCATCCCCAATTTTAAATTTAAACCCTTTAATTGAATTGATTCTCCTTTTTTTATAACAATTGGATCACCATATCTAACTTTTAATTCAAGTTGGGTTCAGACAATACCGTCTGTCGAATAGGATAGGTTAGAAGGGTAGGAATAAGGACCATTACCATATGTTACAAGTGTTGAATTTTCCAAAGCAGTAACTGTAAAACATTTAAGTGGTTCAACAACTCTTACTGTGCAAGTTGTTTGGACGTCTGCAAAACCAACAACCTTAACAGTGATTGTCGTTAGACCTGGTTGTTTTGCTGTAATTACACCATTGTTAACTGTTGCTACATCTCTTGATGTACTAGACCATTCTAGTTGATAAGCAACACTTTCAGGTTCAAGTGTAGCCTTTAATTCAAAGGTTGTTCCTTGTTCTAAAGATAGTGATGTTTTGTTGAGAGTAATGTTTGTTGGATGTATTTGTTTATTACAACTAGTAATAGCTACTAGTGGTAGGCTAGCAGTTGTTAATAAGATAGGGATTAATAATTTCTTTTTCATTGCATGTCTTCTTATTGCAATAGTTGATTAGACCATTTAATTTTAATATTATCACCGTTGTGATTATTAAATTTTACCAAAACTTGCATCACTTTATTATTAGAGATGTCCTCTGGCATTTGAGCGCATGCCATACATCCATCGCAATAATAACATTCAGATTCTAGTTGTTCAGGTAGAACATGATACAATGGGCTTAAAGTCTGACCTTTTGTTCCATAACTATAGTATAGTATTACAAAATCTAGGTCAGTAATGTCATTGCCTGTATCATCATAAAACTTAAAATAACTATATTCTGAATCTCATTCAGTTGCTGTAGTAGCCTTATCACATTCAATATCAAAATAGTATTCATTGGCTGCGTCAATTGAAACATCACCTATGGATAAAATTGGAATTCCTTCATAAGTTTGGTTATTCTCCAAAAGATAAGAATATGCATCAGGAACATTTGGAGTAATTTCTTGGTATTTTATGTATTCAACTGTTTTTATTAATGGATCGTCTTTAGAAAAAACGCTATCAACTTCCATTTTGACTAACTTTTTGTTCTCAAAATAATAAGAGTATATGAAATGTTCACCAGTAGGTTGACCTTCAAATGATGCTGTATAGCATTTATTAACTTCATCTGGTAAGATAGGAACCTCTAATGTTTTAAAAGATTGGTATATATAATAATTCTCGTCACCAATGTCCTCAATACTTTTAAAATTATGGGAATCATCGTCTATAGTCCAACGTGGGTCTTCTGACAACATCAGCTTTCGGCTATGTTCAGTATATGTATCATCATCATTTTTAATAACATAACTTTCTGATTCAGGACGTAAGATACCATCAGATTCATCAGATATTTGGAAAAAGTAAGCTTCGGGTGATAAAATACGAAGATTCCGAGTTTCTTCTCCTACTTCTCCAGACTCTTGGTCAAAATATTTAATATGCGAATCTACTTGAGCATAATCTTCATTCACATATCTTATAGCATCTTCAAATTCTTGTTCAGTTACTTCTCAAGATTCTGGTTCAGGTGGTACTGGTTTGTCTGGATTACCACACCCAACTAAACTAATGGATGGTGTTAAAGCTGTTAATGTTATAGGTATTAATATTAATTTCTTCATATATCAATATTATATTTATATAGATTTGTTAATCTATAGAAAGATGGTAATAAGGTAGTAGAGTTTTATAGAAGTTTATCAAGTAGTTTTGTTTAGTTCAACTGTTGTTTCGATAGTAGAGTCTAACTCGCATTCGAATGTGATTTGAATTTTTGGAATCGCTATTGACTCGCGCGTCGTGCAAAAGAATACCCCAAATTCATAGCCATAACTTTCAGGAGAGACATAGTATTTATAGACATCACAATCTAGTTCAGTTATGTCATCAGTTCTTGTAAAAGTAATGTCTCCATAAATAAATGAAGTTATGTTGTTGGGAATATAACCATTGCTAAAGGAAATTATGCGTTTTCCAGTATCATAAGCTGGTGTAGGTTTTAGCAATTTAGTCATATCAAAATTTAATAAATAAGTTTTATCTTTATTGAGATAAAAAGGTAAAGATTCAAGATGTCATATTCTTGACATATTATTGTTAACATCAATAGTTACATCAGGTTTATCTGGATTGCCACACCCAACTAAACTAATCATGGGTGTAGTAGTTGTTAATAAGATTGGTATTAATAGTCTCTTTTTCATATATCTATACTATATTTATGCTTCTGGTTCTTCAAGGTGACAAGTTATTTCAATATTACCTTTTGCATATTTTTGTGTAACTGAAAAAACTGATGTGGCTCCTGATATGCCCCTTTCTTCAAAATGTCATCCTTCCATATCTGGTTCTTCAGAATAAGGAACATCTAGGCCGTTTTGCTTAACACTTTCAATGATACAATCATATTGTGTTGTATCATAATGCCCATCTCAATAATATTTTGGTAATACAGTATCACGTCATCCCATTGCCGTAAAAAAGATGCCATCATCAGTATGGACAATAAGTTTAGGACCTTGGTCTTTGTCACACCCTACTAAACTTATTACTGGTGTTAAACCAGCAATAAGGGTCGTAGGTATTAATATTAGTTTCTTCATATATCAATATTATATTTATATAGATTTTGTAATCTATAGAAAGATTCAGCTAGTGTTAAACTAGCTTTTGTTGTAATTGATATTAATATCTTTTTCATGCTAATATTGAAAATAATTAAAAAAAGTAATGATTTAACATTACTTTTGAATTAGTTGTCAGTTTTTGCCTTCTAGTTTTGCAGTTAGATATTTAACAAAACCATCAACATTAGTTTGTCCTCTTTTGATAATGATTTGTCCATTATCTGGGAAGGTTTCTGAATCAATGATGAAGTTTTGGTTCACTTCTTCGTATGCGATGTTCTCAGCCATATTTGATAAATCAAAGGTTTTTAATTTTGGGCAATACCCAAATGGCGACAAATCTTCTGGTTTATATTTAGGTGGAAAAATCACTGTTTCTAGATTTGTGCACCCAGTAAATGTTCCATTACCAAATTTTGCGCATACACAATTTGTTTCAAAATCTATTTGTTTAATAACTAATGGTGCATCTTCATCAGATTTTCCATCATAAGCAAAAGCAATATCATTAATTCGATTAACATATTGTGGGATAGTTAAACGGCTGTATCCTTCTAAGGATTTAGCGGTTTGATGTTCATTGTTAAATCCATCAAGTTGTCATTCATCATTAGAATCAACTGCAACTATATTTAAATATTCTTCTGGTATTGCTCTTAATTGATTATTACAACTAGTAATCGATACTAGTGGTACACTAGTAGTTGTTAATAAGATGGGTATTAATCATGTCTTTTTCATATATCTATATTATATTTATATAGATATTGTTATCTATATAAAGTAGTGAGGTTTTATAAAGGGTTAAAAGGCGAACGATAGTGAGCCGGAAG
>JAKSVQ010000004.1 GCA_024407855.1 Mycoplasmoidaceae bacterium
ATTAGAAAAGGAATTTTATAAATATGGCAAAATTAACAAATCAACAAGTAATTGATTCTTTAAAAGAAATGTCTTTAATGGAAATCAATGACTTAGTAAAAGCTATTGAAAAAGAATTTGGCGTATCTGCTGCTGCTCCTGTAGCTGCTGCAGCTGCTCCTGCTGCTAATGCTGAACCATCACTAGTTACATTAACATTAACTGCTGCTGGTGCAAGCAAAGTTGCTGTTATTAAGATCTACCGTGAAATCACTGGTTTAGGTCTAATGGAAGCTAAAAACGCAGTAGACAAAGCTCCTTGTGTAGTTAAAGAAGGTATTAAACCTGAAGAAGCTAAGGAACTTGGTAAGAAATTCACTGACGCTGGCGCTAAAGTTGAAATTAAGTAAGAAAATGGGCTTTGCCCGTTTTTTTATTTTCTAATATATAATATAAAAATTTATATATAAATTTTTATATTATAGTGTATAATCACTAAGATTAGTTATGTAACTCTGATGGGTAGTGCTCATCTGTGGGTTCTGCCCATAGAAAGGAGTTATTATGACCAATCCAGTAAGTGGTGTTATAGCGTTACTTGCACTCATAGTAGCAATATTATGCGTGGTATAACACACTAACTACCAATTAGGTAAGAAAAAAGAAGCAGATAACGACTGCTTCTTTTTTTATCAGAATTATATTCTGACCAATCCATAATTATTATAACAGTAAATTTTATTTATAATTATTTTATTAAGGCAGATTATGATTGACAAAGATTATATTAATAAGCTTGCATCATCACTATATTTTGAATTAACTGATAATGAAGTTAATAAGATTATTGGTGAAATCAAACAACTTGATGCACAACTACAAGCAACTAACATTACTCCAAAGAATCTAAAAAATAGTCCAGTTAACTATTCAAGAGCAGTTAACTGTGCTTCTTTTAGAAAAGATCAACCAGTTAAAAAGCAAGATAAAGATTATTTATCTAATGCAACTGTAGTTAACAAATATGTGGTAGGTAAATAAGATGAAATCAGTTATTCTATCACTTCGTGAAAAATTAGATAATGGAATGCAAGTCCAAACATTAGTTGAAGCAGCAAAGAAAAAAGCCGAGGAATTTGCTTTTACTAATTCAATTATTACGCCAATCTTTCCATCCGTTGATCAAAAATATGATCCAAACAAGATGTTATCTTGCATTCCTTATTCATTAAAAGATAATATTTCCACTGAAGGCATAAAAACTACAGCTGGAAGTAAATTCTTACAAGATTATGTTCCACCATTTAGTGCAACAGTATATGAAATTTTAAAGCAACAAGGTGCAATCTTATTAGCAAAAGATGCAATGGATGAATTTGGTTTAGGTGGTTCAGGTATTCACTGTGCTTATGGTGTAGTATGTAACCCATTAGATAAATCTAAAGTTATGGGTGGCTCATCATCTGGATCAGTTGCCAATGTTGTTACTGGTATTAGTGCTTTTGCTATTGGTACCGACACAGGCGATTCAATTCGTCGACCAGCATCATTTGGTGGTGTAGTTGGTTATAAGCCATCATATGGTGCAATATCACGTTATGGTGTTATGCCATATGCTCCAAGCTTTGACCATGTTGGTATTATTACTAAGTATGTAGCTGATGCAACTATTGTTGCAAGTGAATTAATTAAACATGATGAAAAAGATGCAACATCATATGACAAGATTAAAAATGTTTCTTTAAAAGAATTAAAACTGTTAAAGAAAATTCAATTTGTTTATATTAAGAATCTTGTTGAAATGCTTGATCAACAACAATTGACTGACTTTAATAAATTAATTGATAAATTAACAAAAGAAGGCCATTATGTTAAAGGTGTTGAAATTGACCGTGAAATTTTAAAATCAATTTCATTCTCTTACAAAGTTTTAACTTACACTGAAGGTTATAGCTGTTATTCTAACCTTCAAGGTATCACCTTTGGTTTAAAAAAATACTTACCAGATGATACATACGAGCAATCATTAATTAAAGTTCGTACAGCTGGTATTGGTGATGAAGTAAAACGTCGATTTATTATTGGTGCTTACTTAACTACTAAAGAAAACTACATGAATATTACTTTAGCAGCTAGATCAATTCGTAAACAAGTTCAAGAACTTGAAATGGAATTATTAAAGCAAGGTGACTGTATTTTAATGCCAACGGTTAGTGGTGTGGCATTAGATCTAAAAGAACCACATAAACAATCACCATATGATGATTGATTAATGGTGGCTAACTTCTCTGGTACACCAAGTATTACTATTCCATTTAAAACAATGCATAGTTTACCTTGAGGATTAACAATTTCTGCTGATATATATCAAGATATGAAATTATTACAAATTGCATATACATTAGAAGAATTGATTGGAGGCAACCATGAATAATTTTCAAACTGTAATTGGAATTGAAGTTCACACTGTTGTCAAATCCAACTCTAAAATGTTTAGTGCAACTAAAAGTTGTCATACTGATCCTGTTAATACAAATATTAACGAAGTTGATATTGGTTTGCCTGGTGCATTACCAACTGTTAATGAAGAAGTAGTAATGAAAGCCATCTGCTTAGCTAATGCTTTGCATATGACTATTGCTCCAACTGTTTCCTTTGATCGTAAGAACTATTTCTATCGTGATTTACCAAAGGGATATCAAATTACACAACAATTTAATCCTATTGGTACTGATGGTTATGTTGAAATCAATGTTGGTGATAAACAAAAAAGAATTCGCATTGAACGAATTCATATGGAAGAAGATACAGCAAAGCAATTAAAGACACAAGACAAAGTCTTATTAGACTACAACCGTAGTGGAATGCCTTTAATTGAAATTGTTTCTAAACCAGATATTGCTTCAGCCCAAGAAGCAATGGCTTATTTAACACAATTAAAAAGAATCTTAAACTTCTGTGGTGAAATCTCTGATGCAAAGATGGAAGAAGGTTCATTACGAGCTGATGTTAACATTTCTATTAACTTACATGGCACAAACCAATATGGTACAAGAGTTGAAATTAAAAACTTAAACTCAATTGCAAATGTTGGTAAAGCAATTGAATATGAAGCTGATCGACAAGCCAAAGCTTATGTTAGTGGACAAGTAATTAAAGCTGAAACACGTCGCTATGATGATGTTAAGGGTGAAACCATCTACATGCGTGATAAGACTGCTGCTGTTGATTATCACTTTATGCCTGAACCTAACTTATTAGAATTTAAACTTGACCAAAAGTTTATTGATGATGCTAAAGCAATAGCTAAATATCCTTTAGAGGAATTTGAAGCAAAATTAAATGAATTAGGACTTGACCAAATCATTATTAACCAATTGCTTGATGATTATCCACTATATAAAGTCTTTGCTAAGGTCGTTAATGCTACCCATGATGTTAACCAAGCAATGACATGAGTAATGATTGAATTAGTTGGTTTATTAAAGAAAGATAATAAAACCATTGAGATCATTAGTGAAAAACAAATTGGTTACATAATTGATTTAATCAATTTGATTATGGATCAAAAGATTAATGCTCGACAAGGTAAAGTTGTCATGCAAGAAATCTATAAAGATAGTCTTGATCCAATTCAATCAATTAAGAACCATGGATTTAAACAAATTGTTAATCCAAATGAGATTGCAGCATTATTGCAACCAATCATTGATAGCAATAAAGATATTGTTAGCCAATATGATAAAAGACCTGAACGTGTTGAGAAAATGATTCTTGGTTTATTAATGAAACAAACTCAAGGTCAAGCTAATCCAGTAATTTCTACTCAAGTTCTAAGACAACTAATAAAAAAATAGGCAAATGCCTATTTTTTAATTGTAAGTTCATTGACTGATGAAATCATAACTATGAGTTTTTAATAAACTAAATCTTGGATGAAATCATGTTGGATGTTGTCCATCATCAACTGTTCCACCTCAATATATACCACAAACTTCAAAATCTTCTGTTATTAGGATACTGCCTGAAGCCCCGCCAGACATTCAGTCTGTGCCAAAGTTTTTATTTGTTGTATATTGTGCTGATCAGTCATAATATTTGAATGTTAAGAAGTGATCAGAATCAATATAATGACCTTCATTATCATCCCAACGATCACAATATGATAACAGTGAGCTATCGATTGGATGAGCTTCTCATCTTCCACCACCAACTAATTTGTCAGGTGTTTCTTTCATTGGATAACCACCAATATATTTCTTTTTTCTTCTTATTTCTGGGTCATCACTATAAACAAACTTATTAATGTAATGATTTTTCTTACGGAAAGCATTTAATTTGTCAAGTTTTGTTTTAATTGCTTTTGGCGCACCTTCTTCAGCTAGAGCGTAGGCAAAATCAACGTTACAAACATGAAAATCTATGCCATCATAATCATCTGTTGATGTTTCGCTAAATAAATAGTTGCTTACTGGGCTATCACACTGTACATAATTGTTTTCACCAAATCATATGTAGTCATAGATATCAATGATGCCATCACTTCTTGTTGTTGATGATGAGTCAGCAAAGAAATACCAGGTATCAATATATCGATATCCCGCTGGGGCATAACCTTCTAATGTATCAAAACCTCTTGTAACATGTCAATTTGTTGCAAGATTATAACAATAATCATTGGTAATATTTGGTGTGGTATCATCAATTATTCAACCAGTACCATAAATTTCACGACCATATATATATTTATCTTTATCAGTAAGACTTTGGCATATAGCTGATGCCATTAGTGAAAAAGAACGATCATGGATATAGTCTTTTTGCGGTTCTGGAACAACTGGGCCATCTTCATTATTACATGAAGCTAAAACTAAACTAGCACTTGTAACAACTAGTGATGCAGTTAGAATAGGTGTTATCAATTTTGAGATTTTCATATCTTTATTTTAACTTATTTTTTTTAAAAGTGGTTTTAGGAACTTTGCAGTATAAGAGATATCTGCATCTTTTAAGATTTGTTCTGGTGTTCCAGTGGTAATTATTCTACCACCACGGTCACCACCATCTGGTCCTAAATCGATAATATAGTCAGCACACTTGATAATATCAAGGTTGTGTTCAATGATGATAACGGTTGCACCATTATCAACAATACGGTTTAATACTTCAATTAGCTTAGCGATATCATGTTGGTGTAAGCCAGTTGATGGTTCATCAAGAACAATTACGGTTTTATCGCTAGCTTTACGTTGTAAGAACTTAGCCAATTTAATCCGTTGTGCTTCACCACCAGATAAATCAACTGATGGTTCACCAAGTTTTAAATAACCTAGACCAACATCTTTCATTAATTCAAGTTTACGTTTAATGGCTGGAATGTTAATGAAGAATTCATATGCTTCATCAACTGACATTTCAAGCACATCATAAATTGATTTATTCTTATAAAGAATAGATAATGTTTCAGCGTTGTATCTTTTACCACCACATTCATCACATTTTACATATACATCTGGAAGAAAGTGCATTTCTATTCTAATATATCCATCACCTTGACATTTTTCACAACGCCCAGATTCAACGTTGAAACTAAATCTTCCTTTATCATAACCTCGAGCTTTAGCTTCTGGCGTGTTAGCAAATACACCACGGATATCATCAAAGATTCCAGTATATGTTGCAGGATTTGATCGTGGTGTACGACCAATTGGTTCTTGGGTGATAACAATTAAGTTTTCAATATCTTGAATGCCACTTAAATCAGTAACTTTTGGCGCTAATTCAAATGGGTTGAACAAGATTTTACGAATATTAGCAACTAAAGTTTCATTAATTAATGTCGATTTTCCTGAACCAGAAACACCAGTAACACAAATTAATTTTCCCATTGGGAATGTTACATTTATGTTCTTAAGGTTATTTAGTTTTGCTCCCTTAAGAATAATTTTCTTACCATTACCACCACGACGTGTTTTTGGTACAGGAATAGTATATTCACCTGATAAATATTTACCAGTAATTGATTCTTTACATGCAACAAGATCATCAATTGATCCTGCCGCAACAATCTTACCACCGTTAACACCTGCAAGTGGGCCCACATCAATTAAATAGTCAGCTGCTTTCATTGTGTCAGTATCATGTTCGACCACAATTAAAGAGTTGCCTAAATCTCGCATTGCTTTCATTGTGTTAATTAGTTTTTGGTTATCTTTTTGGTGTAAACCAATTGATGGTTCATCCAAAACATATAAAACACCAGTTAAGCTACTACCAATTTGTGCAGCTAATCTAATTCTTTGATTTTCACCACCAGATAGAGTTCCAGCTGATCTTGATAATGTTAGATAATCAAGACCAACATTGATTAAAAATTCAAGACGGTTAACAATTTCTTTTAACACTTGTTTACCAATTTGTCTTTCAGTTTCATTTAATTCAAGACCTAAGAATCAATCATGCATTTCTGCAACTGACATATCACAAACTTCCATGATTGATTTACCATTAATTTTTACTGATAAAGCTCTCTCATTTAATCGGTGTCCATGACACTTTTTACATGGTTTTTCAACCATGTACATACCATAAAAGTCACGAGCCATTTCACTATTTGTTTCAAGGTGTCTTCGCTTAATCATCGCAAGTACACCTTCAATGTAATCATTGTAGGAATATGTTTTGTAACTTGCTGATTTGGCAGTGACTTCTATTGGCTCATCACTACCTCACATCATTAAGTCAATTTCTCTTCGAGAAAGTTGCTTAATTGGTTTATTTCTATCAATGTGATAATGGTCTAATAATGCAGCAAATTTTTGCCATTCGAGGTTCTTTGAATCCATGGTATTTTTAAATCATCTAATACCACCTTCATTGATCGAAAGATTACGATCAGGAATCATTCGATCTTCATCAGGTTCATAGGTAAAACCTAGACCTTTACACTCTTCACAATAGCCTGTTGGTGAATTAAAAGAAAATAGTCTTGGTTCCATTTCTGGAATAGAAAAACCACACACTGGACAAGAGTGATTTTTAGAGTATAAAGTATCATTTTTTCCTTCTCAAATAACAACTTTGTTGTTACCATGTTTTAAGCAGGTTTCAACTGCTTCAGTTAACCGATCATGAGTTTGATTATCTTCGTTTAAAACAATACGATCAACGATGATATCAATGTAGTGAAATTTATTTTTATCTAGGTCAATTTTATCGTCTAAAGAATAGACAATCCCATCAATTCTTACACGCAAAAATCCATCAAGTTTTAGCTTTGCTAATTCCTTAGCAAAAGTACCTTTTTGCTTGAAGGCAATAGGAGCTAAAAGTTGGATGCGACTTTCAGGTTTAAAATCAAGGTAAATCTTATCAACAATTTGCTTTGTTGTTAAGGTTTTTATTGGCCCATGTCCTTTTGGACAATATGGTACACCAATTCTGGCTCATAATAGTCTTAAATAATCATAGATTTCTGTAACCGTTCCAACGGTTGATCTTGGGTTATTAGATGTGGTTTTTTGATCAATGGAAATAGCTGGTAATAAACCTTCAATTGAATCAACATCTGGTTTATCATTATTTCCAAGGAATTGTCTAGCATAGCTAGACAATGATTCTAGATAACGACGCTGTCCTTCAGCATAAATTGTGTTAAATGCTAGTGATGATTTACCTGATCCAGATAGACCAGTCATTACCACTAGTTTATTTTTAGGAATGACAAGATTAACATTCTTTAAGTTGTTTTGTCTTGCTCCCTGAATGTAAATATTGTTGTGTAAGTCTTGTTTTGCCATAATTTTAATAATTCTTATTAATACATCAAAATTTAGGCAAAATTACACACTTATATATATTAAAACAACAATAAAATAATCTTTGATTATTTTAAATCTGCTTTAATACATAAAAATGACTTATATATTAATTTAATAAGAAAATAATATATTTTCTTATAATAGAAATGAGATGAGTATATATACAAATAAAATATATACAAGAAAAGCAATCTAAGTTACTATTAGTAACTTAGGTGCTTTTTTGTTTCATCGATTAATTTCAGGAGGTAATTATGAAATTAAAAAGTAGAATTATTGGAGCTTTAGGTGCCGGTGTATTAACCGCTACAAGCTTAGCAACTATTGTTGGTTGTACTTGTCATTATCAACCACAAGGTGAATATGCTGCACCACAAGTTAGCCAACCGGGTATTTCCTTCATGACTAGGAAGGGTGAAACAACCTGCGAAATAACTGGATTTAAGTTATCAAGAGACTTATATTCAGGCGAAAAAGTAAATGTTAGCTGAGAAGTTAAGGAATCTGAAAGTTCAAATGGTGTTGACATTAAAGACATAAAATGTGGATATGTGTCAGCCAATGAATTAAAAATAAATGTTGAATTAGATGGTGTTCAACAATATGAAGCAGCAAAGGTTGTTTTCAATGTTTCATTTATTTTTACATATGGTGAAGATGAACAATCTTCTGTTGTACCAAAAGATTTGACTCTTAATTATACGCCAGACTTTGAGGCAAATAAAGTTATTAAATCTGAAGAATTGCCTGAAATCAAATCAGTTAATCGTGGTGACACTTCGTTCGAAATAGAGCAAGATTCATCACCATTTAAATTAAATATTCCCCTTCGTGATCACGAAAGAGTTCGTGTTGAAACAACTAACCCTTACATTAAAGCCAATGTTGGCATTATGCAAGTTGGTGATAAAAAAATCCCATTAACATTAACTGTTGATGAACCTTCAAGAGTTGAACAACATACATATAATTTTGATTTACTCTTTACCGTTACTATGGATTCTGCAGCTGAAGGCCCAGCCGACAAAATTACTGGTTTGACTTTCGATTACAAACCATATTGGAGAAATGTGGGAGTTACATTCCAAGGAAAAACATTAATGATTGCTCCTGAAGAACGTGGCGGTGAATCTGCATCAATGACACAGAACTTCTTGTTATCAAGAAAGCTTTATGCAGAAACTGATGAAGATTATGATGTTAAGGTAATTAATCCTACCACAAAAGAAGATTTACAAGGCACAGTGTTTGATTACACATGAGAACAAACTGGTGATCGTTACATCTCTTTAAATCTTAATTATCTTGGTGCAGAAGAAAGCACAAAATATATTCCTTTTAAAGTGACATTCACTTTTACTGATAATATTGGTGGTGCTGAACCTCTATCAACTGTAACATTACCTTATGAAGCTGATGATGAAACTACTTTTACATTTGTATATACTCCTGGATGACAAGAGAATTATGCTAGATGAAAAGGAACTGATTCAGATAGAATAATTGTTACACCTGAAGCAAACCCATCTGCCGATTTTGGAACTAACACATCAAAATTTATTAAGTTACATCGTAATTTAGTCGAAGGTGTTGAAAATTTAAATGTTTCTTTAGTATCACAAAATAATGTTCTAACTTTAGGATCATGAGAAATTGTTACTATCACTGGTAGTTCAGGTGATGAATACTACTTATGATTAAAGAACATCACAAACACTAACCCAATAGATTTCCCAGAAGTAACATTCTCTATTTCTATTGATTTCTTAGAAGATGGAAATGTAATGCATCATGATGGTGAAAAAGAATTAGGTAAGTTCCAATTTGTTTATACACCAAAATCTGCACCAGAACCACATGTGGAAATTTTAATTCCTAATGGTCAAACTGAACCAGGAAGAACAAAATTATCAATTACAGCCCCACTAACTGCTGCAATTCCAGCAGATGCGACATTAAAAGCGGCGCCTACTTCTGCATGATCAGACACAATTGAAATAGAAAATGATGGTGGAGTTTTATCTGCTGATCGTAAATCAATAACTTTTGATATTCATCTTAAAGCAATAACAGATGAGATGTTATATACTGCTGATATTCCATATAACGATGTTATTTTTGAAATGACTCTTACTAAAGATGGATCTGATACAATATTCGATTCTAATAAATTTAACATTACTTTCATTATGGGTGAAGACCCACGAAAAGAAGATGAAGATGTTTACATGGATGATAGAACATTCTCATTTGTTTGTTATGAAGATAAGGGAACAAATACAATTCCATACACACAATCAGCATTTATCCTTTCAAAGGATACAAAAGCTGGTGCATCAAAACCATACCAATACTATGTTGCAACTACATGAACATACAAGAGACAATATGAAAATGTAGCGAAAAATGCTGCTGCTGCCGGCAACAATTTTGTTGTTGGTGTAACAGACTCAAGCCTTCACCACATTCATAAATATTCAAAGACAAAGGGTATTGAACCAACATTAGAAATTGAAGGTTCTAAATGAAATGATGAAAATGATTATTTAACATTTAATAATCCTGCCCAAAGCATTATTTGAGAAAATGAGAGCAATTTTAAAAACAAACATACTACAAAAGTGGCAGGTGCATATAGTCAAGAATCTGGATCAGCCAATATCTTTGTTGCAAAAATAGACTTTGGTGATATTGTCAACAAAAATGGAAATGGTTGAATTAAGCAAAAACTAGATTTACTAAATGCATGACAAAAAAACACAACTGATAACCCATCAGGACGAATTAATAACTTTGTTGATTTAGCTGTTTTACAAACTGATAGTGACGCTTACTTTAACAACTTTTATGCTGCTGGTTATCCAACTTATGATTATTACTTTAGCAAGACTGCAAATAAAACAGAGCCAATAACTGTCTTTGATAGGGACATGTATTATAATGATGAAGCAGCGATTCCTGGTGCTCAACCTAGTAGAAACCGTCAAACTTTCTATCCTTATTATTATCAAACTGCTCAAAGATCTTGAAACCATCAAGATCAAGCGATTGGAAGCTATAACTTCATTACAGATATGAATCATATTTGTCCATCATATCACACAATGACTGGTGATGCCGGATGATGAGCCCGTGAAGCTTACTGATTTGGACAATTATATAATGATGTGGCATATCTATCTCCAGGTAGTATGATGGTTGCAAAGGATAGAAGAACTAAACAATTATACTTACTAGGCATGTATGTTGGATTAATGTATCTTAACAGTGACTATAGATATTATTCTACTACAGACTACTACTATATGCCATGGTTTGATAGCTATGTTAACCATAATGATGAAAAATGGGGTGGCTCTGGTGTAATCAACATCTTTGAACACTACTACGAAGACAAACAATAGGAGAAAAGTATGAAATTTAAAAATAAATTATTAAGTATTTTAACAAGTTCAGTAGTTGCTGTATCTTCTTTAGCTGCAGCAATTGGTTGTACGTGTACTCCATCGCCTTCTCCAGACCCAGTTGACCCTGAAGATCAACCATGAGATATTGGTGTTACTTTCAAAGGTGAAAGTCAAACTATAGCAGTTAACAATGAATCACCAGAAGAAATAACATTTGATGGTTTTGAATTATCAACAACATTAGCTTGAGGAGAAACAATGTCAGTTGAGTTGACAAACTCATCAAGTGAGAATGTTGAATTAGTTTACTTCCCAACTATGCCTGAATATCAATTTGATATTCGAGCTAAATTAAAAAACAAACCTACAGTTTATACTGAATACAAATTTGGTTTAATCTTTAGATTTTATGTAAATGGTGTAGAAAAAGCAACTAAACTTATTGACAACTTCTGCATTGAATATACTGCTGGCTGAAGAACTAACAATATTCATTGAAAACAAAAAGCTGGTGGTGTTGATTATGATAAAACTTTCAATCTTGCTGAAGGCCAAAGCATTTACTATACAGATTATTTCTATTTAGACCATGCACTAGAAACACCACGTGAAAAACTTGAAATAGATAGTATTGAACATGTGTCAGGACCTGATGATGTAACTGCGAGAATTGATCAAATTGATGGAACTAAAGTTAAGGTTTTATTTGAACTTGCTGATCCTTCTACAAGTAGTTATGCTGAAAGAGCATTCACAATTAAATTTAAATTCATTTATGATAATGTTCAACAGGGTGAATTAATTCCAATTTATAATTTTAAAATTGTGCCAAAGGAACCATATGTAGCTCCTCATATTAAATTAACTGGTACCGCTACTGAAAGTCTAACATTACAAACAATTGAAGGTACGACAGGTGTTTATATTAATTCTCAAGAGAATGCAACAAAAACACCAACAGCAGATCGCTATTTCTATTTAGAAGATGATAGTGGTAATCCTGTTGAATTAGGTGCAGATGATGAAATTAAAGTAATTGACAATAAAGCTAATGTTAATACTACATGCTTTGTTAATACTGTTCCAGACACTGCATCAGAAAAATCAATATACATAGACTTAATGTGTTCATTTAATGATGTTTATGACCCATATGTTACAGATAAGAGCGAAACATTTAATGTTACATTCCAATTTTACCACTTAGGTGAATTAGTCTCTGAACAAACAATAAATACAGACATTACATTAAAATACACACCACTTCCTAGTGTTGCTGTGGAATCAAAACAATTTGGTATTGTGTTTGAACCAGTTGAAATTGACCAAGATGGTGATTTCAATATTGACTTTGTTGGACGAATAGGTAAGAAAGATAGTCAAAGTTGAGAAGAGTCTGAACTTCACAAAGGTGAATATTTGACACTAACCAATGATTCATATTCCACAGCAAATCCTGGTGAACCCTTTTGAAATTTATTTCAGATAACTAGACCTGCTGTAGAATATTCGGATGATGATGGAGAACAACTTAATCCACTTGAAGCAATTGAAGGTACTGATGAAGGCATAACTGAAATCACTTTTAGTGTTTTTCATGCGATTGGTCACCGTCTTAGTTTTCTACCAACTATGTTGAATGCTATTCTTTATAATAGTACAATTTTAACTACAAGATTCTATGATGAAGACCCTATAGCTAATCCAGCTGCTACACCAACAAGTGTAGTCAATAGTACTATTGATTTCATACATTATCCTGAAGGATATTGAAAAACTGATTCTGTAACTGCAACAGATACATGAATTGCCGATAGAACTCTAGCAATGCTAGTTTCATATCAAACTACACCTGGTGATGAAAGCACAAGAGTAACATCATTTGGTAATGTATGATTTATGAACCCTCCATGAAAGGAAATGAACAGAAATGACCTTGCTCAATATGATGCTACAGTGGTTACATCAAGAGACTTTTATGAAAAGATTAAACCAATATTTAGTATGGATAGTGATGCAACAAAGGCAGCTGGAGTGAGAGTCGGTCTTTCAAATAAAACATTGACCAGAAAATATATTGGTGCTGGATCAACAAGTTACATTACACCTGATGATTTTATTTATTTAAGACCATCAGCTTGTATTGATGAACCAGAATCTGAACCTGAAAATCAATCTAATAAAGCAACAATGGCATATACATATCGAGATGAAGATCAATCTGATTTCTTGTGAGATAAAACATTGTCTTACGGTTCAAATGTGGCAGCTTTCACATTATGTGTAGGTGCAATTATCAACGAGGAAGATGCAGAATATGATCCTTGAGCAGCTCAAATTTATGAACGTAATTCAGAATTGGCTAGGATTGCTGTAAGAAGCCCACTTATCTTAAAAAAGTGAATGACTGAAGAAGGTCATGAATTCCAAATGACTAACCTTGCATCAGGAAATTGTATTGATAACTGAGATAACTGAGCATGTGCTTTATGTTCAGGATTTACTGGAACAACAATTAAAGTAAATGGTGTAAATACACCAGCCTTATATTGAATGACACATGAAATTAAATTTGATTATGGTCATTTGCCTGAATATTGTTCAATTGAACAATCTCTTGCTCAAAAATTCTCAAATCTTGGAACAAATGATGACAAAGTTGTTAAACATGCATCATCAGCATATAAATTGCCTGATGCATATAGTAAGGGTAATGACCCTGAAAATATTTGGTTCAGTGATGCTGGAACCGGAGCAATGTTTGTCATTCGTGAATGAGATGAATATGGTAAAACATTAAAAATACCACGTGTCGCTGGTATTAACTGAAATGGTGGTAATGTTGTATCTGGAACTGATAGTTTCTATCCATGAATTGATCTTTTCTATGATAATGGAACAAACTTATTGGAAAAGTATGTATACACTGTTACGTCTAACCTTCCAGAAAACTTCTTATGATTTTAGAAAGGATAATATATGAGAAAAAGTAAAATAATTATTCCTTTTATAACATTAACTGGAATCGCAAGTACTATCACACCATTAGTCACATTAACAGGATGTAGTCATCCTATTAATGGTAATGGTAACATTATGAATGAATTCAATCCAACATTAGCTAAGTTGTCTGAAAGTGAAGTAGGTAATTGATCTAAACCAAGCGATGCAGTCATCAAATTTGTTGATGAAGTAAACCGTAATCCTCAATTCTTTGTTCAAGACTTATTGTATACAATGTCAAGGGGATTAAAGGTATACAACGAAATCATTCAACAAAATGGTGTAAAGATTAATTACAACAATTTTGATATTTCATTATCAAATGTGAAAGGATCTTGATCATCAGATGCACCAAAAGTTAGTTTTGATTTAACCGCAACTGTTGAATATGACTATAGTGGTACACCTAAAGAAACAATGGAAGCAATGGGTTTATATTACTATAAATTCTCATCTAAACCATCATTCCATGTTGTATTTGATTTTGACACAGATAACTTTACAGGACAAACTGGACAGAATGTTAATGGAAAGAGAAGACAATTAACATTCATATCTGGTATAGCTCACATTGGTATTTCTGAATGTAGTTCAACAATTCAAGTTTATCAAGATCACGGATCTGCAACTAACCTTAATGGTGACAACATTACCATTTCTGTTACTAAACCTGGAGAACAATTAGGATTTATTAGTCCTTCAAGAGAGTATTGAGAAAATATTGCAGGTGATTTGCCAAAATACCAAACTCGTTTAGCTAACATTAAGCAATTAAAACAAGACGGATATTATCCGCTTATTGCTATTTTGGATCAATATTTAGGTAATGATCCATATATTGCTTCCAATACACCAAACTCAATTGACTTTGGCTCTTATCATATGGGAACAGGCTCATTAACAGGAACTTTTGAATATTCAAAAGAAACTACTGATAAACAAACATGTTTCGGTTTTAATTTCTGCAATGGCCCAGAAATTAACTACCCACGATTTTCAAAAGAATCATGCTATGATGTTGAAAAACAAGAATTAACATTGCCAACATATAAGGATCCAGCCACTTCAACTGATCCTATAACTAAATTAGCACCACAAGCTTTTGACAATACACAATCAAACGCTTACAACATTGGACTTCCAGTTGAAATACAAAAAATAATTGTTCCTGAACAATATGTTGAAATTGGTGCTCGTGCAATTACAGGTAATGAAAGTTTTGGTGAAAGTCAATTAACTAATATTACTTTTGAAAGAGGTTCAGGACTAAATCCTTGTAAATTAGGTGCTAGTGCATTTTATAATTTACCAAATGTAACTATAATTGATTTATCAAGCTTTAAAACTAATGACTATTTGCGTTTTGGATCAAATTGAAATAATGCTTTTAAAGGAATTCATCCAGATTCAGGCAAAAAAGATGTTGAAGGACAAATTATTATTCCAGATTTAGGTACAGATGTTGGTGGCATATTGCTAAAAAATTGGAAAGATTTTATAAATTATTATTTCGGCATTCACTGTTTTGTTAGTAGTGATGATCAAGTAGATAAATACGGTTGAGAAATTAAAAATTAATAAAACTTACATAGGTAAAACCTATGTATTTTTTTATATATATTTTAAATATAAATAATATCTATAATCTATAGCATGAAAAACAAACAACCAACAGTTGTATTAGGTTTAAGCGGAGGCGTAGACTCTGCTGTTTCTTGCTATCTATTATTAAAGCAAGGTTATAAGGTTATCCCAGTATTTATGCAAAACTGGGATACTGTTATCAATAATGATATCAAAGGACATAATAAAAAACTCCCTGATGGTTGTGAAAGTAATATTGATTACTTAGCAGCAAAGAAGGTAGCAGATTTCTTTAAACTTAAATTACACAAAGTGGAATTTATTAAAGAATATTGAGATGATGTTTTTAAATATTTCATTTCTCAATATAAAAAGTCATTGACGCCAAACCCTGATGTTTTATGCAATAAATACATCAAGTTTGAAGCATTTAGAAAATATGCAAAGAAAACATTTGACTGTGATTATATTGCTACTGGACACTATGCTGCAATTAAACACAGCAAAGCTGGTTATTACCTATTAATGCCAAAAGATCTAACTAAAGATCAAACATATTTCCTATCTGATTTAAACCAAAATCAATTAGAAGATGTAATCTTCCCATTGTCTAATCTAACCAAAGTTGAAGTAAGAAAGATTGCAAAAGATATTAAATTACCAAATTGAGACCGTAAGGACTCAATGGGGATATGTTTTATTGGTAAGAGACAATTCCAAGAATTTTTAGCAAACTATATTCCTAACCAACCAGGTAATATCGTTGATATTAAAACCAAGAAAGTAGTTGGTAAGCACATTGGCACAATGTACTATACTCTTGGTCAAAACAAAGACTTACACCTTTCTGGACAAGCCAGCAAATACTTTGTATGTGGCAAAGATGTTAAAAAGAAAATTATTTATGTGTGTGCACAAGCAGACAAGCAAAAATATCTAGCAAGCACGCAATGTGAGTTATCAAATTTTAATTTCATTAACAAAGCTAGTCAAAAGCAACTAACAAACTTAAAGGTCCGTTTCCGTCACTTACAAAAACTGATTAAAGTTAAGTCCCTTAAACAAGTTGGTAATAAGTGAACAATCACTTATGCTCCAACATTATCAGTTACTCCTGGACAATATGCGGTAATCTATAAAAATAAAATTTGTTTAGGTTGTGGTGAAATAAGAAAGATAATTAAATAGTATGGCAATAAAATGAACAACTAATAACATTCGTAAAGCATGATTAGACTTTTGAAAGTCTAAAGAACATTTTGAAGTGCCATCTAAATCATTAATTCCAGTTAATGATCCATCATTGATTTGAATCAACTCTGGTGTTGCCACATTAAAGAAATACTTTAGTGGTATTGAAAACCCACCAGCTAAACGATTAACTAATAGCCAAAAGGCTATTAGAACTAATGATATAGAGAATGTTGGCTTAACATCAAGACACCACACATTCTTTGAAATGTTAGGTAACTTCTCCATTGGAGATTACTTTAAAAAGGAAGCAATCACATGAGGATTTGAATTATTAACAAAGATATTCAAATTCCCATTAGATAAACTGTACTTTACAGTTTATAAGGATGATAAAGAAGCCTATGACACATGAGTATCATGTGGAGTTGATCCAAACCATATTGCTAAATGTGGTAAAGACCGTAACTTCTGAGATGTTGGTCAAGGACCTTGTGGTCCTTGTACCGAAATCTATTATGATCGTGGTGAAGTGTATGACCCTAAACATATTGGGGTAGAGTTATTTCAAAAAGATATTGAAAATGACCGATATGTAGAAATATGAAATATTGTATTTAGCCAATACAATAATGATGGTTATAACCACTATACCGAACTAGCCCACAAGAACATTGATACTGGTTGTGGTCTAGAACGATTAGCTTGTGTCTTGCAAGACACATACACTAACTTTGAAATAGATATCTATCAAGATATTATTCAAGCTATTGCTAAGTTAACAAAGTTAACATACAAACCTGATAACTATCTAAAACCAAGTAAAGAGCAAACCTTAATCAATTATGCTTTTAGAATAATTGCTGACCATTTAAAGGCTTGTACCTTTGCTATTGCTGATGGAGCAATCCCAAGTAATAAAGATCGTGGATACATTATTCGTAAGCTTGTACGACGTGCAATTGTTTATGCCCACAAGTTAGAAATCACTGGTTCAATCATTAAACCAGTAGTTGAAGCCATCATTCAAGCAATGAAGGATTATTATCCTTACTTGCAAGAACAAAATAATAAAGTGATTGCTACTTTAGAAAAAGAAGAAACACAATTTAACTTAACATTAAAGAAAGGTATGGAACTATTTGAACATGCAATTAAAAATAGTTCAATCCCTGGTGATGTAGCTTTTAAGCTACTAGATACTTATGGTTTTCCAATTGAATTAACACAAGAGTTAGCTAAGGAAAAGAATGTAACTGTTGATATGAAGGCATTTAAGAAATGCCAAGAAGAACATTCAAAGATTTCTAAGACTACTGCACCAATTAAGGCTATGGCAGTACAAAATGCTACATTAATGGACTATCATGAAGAATCTACATTCTTCTATGATCAAAATGAAACTAAAGCCAAAGTTATTGGTATCTTTGATCAAGACTTTAATATTATTGATAAAGTCATTCCAGAAAAGCATAACTGATTGGTATTAGACAAAACAGTTATCTATGCTAACTGTGGTGGTGAAGTATCAGACTGAGGTTGAATTGAAGTCAATGGATCTAAACTAAAAGTTTATGATGCCATTAAAGGACCTAATGGTCAACACTTCCATTCAATTGTTGGTGTTAAAGGTCTAGATATAACTAAAGGTATTGATGTTACAGTTAGCCTTGATCTAAAGGCTAAAGGCATTATTGCTGCAACTCACACAACTGAACACTTAGTGCAAGCAGCACTACAACAAACAATTGATAAGAATATCAAACAAATGGGTGCGTTAAAAACACACCACAAACTAACGTTTGATTTCCAATATCATCAGAAACTAACCCAAGAACAATTAGATGCAGTTGAAGATTTAATTAATAAATGAATTAAACAAGCTCTACCAGTAACGACATATCATAAGACTTTACAAGAAGCTCAAACTATGGGAGCATTAGCTTACTTTGAAGAAGTTTATGCTAAAGTTAAAGGTAAACTACGAGTAGTTAAAGTTGGTGATATTTCAATTGAAATATGTGCTGGTCGACATGTAACTAATACCAGAGAGATTGAACAATTCCATATTATTAGCTTAACCTCTAAAGGTTCAGGTGCTTGAAGAATTGAAGGAATTGTTTCTGATGCTAACACTAAGACTACTATTAATGAAATTAATAGTGAGTTAAAAGTTAGACTAGATACTATCAACAAAGAAATTGCTGATAATGAATTTAAGGATCATCCAGTTATTAACAAGATTAAACATATTAAGTTAAGTGATGATTGAAACATCACTAGACAAAACAAAGTTAATCTTGATGTCTTACAGAAAGAATTTGATAAAGCCTTAACTGACTTTAGATTAGTTAAAACAAAAAAAGAAGTTAATGACTTTGTCAATAACTTAAAGGTGAATGAAAGCCAACCATATAATGTTATTACATTGAATAATGCTAACCAAGGCTTTATCTTTAATTTACCACGAACATTATTAGATAAATACCAAAACAATGGTTTTGTGATCCTAAACTTAACAAATAAGTTATCCTACATAGTTTGCAAACACACTAATGCTAAAGTAAGAAAATGCAATGAAGTTATTAATGAACTTAATAAACTAACTGGCGGTCGTGGTGGTGGAAAAGATAATTACTGTCAAGGATCAACTCCTGATACTAATTGCCAAGACAAAATCATTGAATTTATTAAAAAGATTAAATAAAAAAAGAGGTAAAACCTCTTTTTTTAAATTGATTTATTTTTCGTTAACAGATCCAATCATTAATTCAGCTTTTGAACATGCCATAGATTTATTAATAGTCATATAGCATGTTAAAGTACTTAATAATCCTAAATTACCTCAGCCTCTAGCAGGTTTTCTGATAGTAACAAAGCCATCAATAACGTCAGAATCTAATTCGATTTGATATCCTAGATATATACTTCGTTTAAGAGTACTATTAGTTAATTTAATTTGTTCTTTTGAACCATCATCGTTGATTTTGAATAGACCTAAATATAGAATATCAGGTGGTAAATTTTTACCATCGTTTCATTTGTTTAGATCAACTTCAAACTCAACTGAAGTGTTCTTAACAAGTGGTGTACCGGCACCAGTACTATGAATAGCATTATATTTTGTTCCACCTACGTCATAGTATTCTTTTGAATATTGATCTAGTACAAGGCTATCATTTAGAGTACAAGGCTCTAGATCTAAATAGAATTCAATTTCTCTTTTCTTACTTGTGAAGTTAGCAGCAGGAATTTTGATAGTCATACTATTATAGCCGTGGCTCATAATAACATAACCATTTTCAGTTCCATCTTCAGCTGAGTTTTGTGGAACCTCTACACCATTTGCATATACTGTTAGATAATTAGTATATAGTTGTCTATATGTTGTACCTGTTCCTTGTCAATAAAGTTGAGTAACAAAGTCTTGTCCAGCAGGATATTCATTATTTGTATAACCAAGAACTGGTGTAGCTATCATTTCACTTGATCCTCAATCCATTGATATGTCATATTTAGCCAATTGAACATTTGGTTGTGCAAGAATGAATTGCAAGCTCTTGTGAGTTTCTGCAAATTGAAGTGAGAAGTTAATTGCACTTAAATTTCCAACAGTTCCTCATCCACCACTTTGTGGTCGTGGAATTACTAATGAACCATCTTCAAGATAGCAACCTTGTATATAGTTTTGACCAATATAAACATCTCCTGCTAGTTGTGTAATATTAATTTTTACTGGGTGATTTGGGTCTTCCATATTGTAAAGAGCAAAATATAATTTGTCATTTACTGGAATACTATTACCATTATCCCAATTATTGAAATCAATTTCAATTTCACTATAACCAGTTCTAGCAATTTCAACTGTATCACTACGTAAAGCGTCACATGTAACGTCACCTACAGGGAAATAATCTTTTTCTCAAGTAGTTAATCGGTTATATGTTTGAACTTCTGATTGATCAAGAGTAATAATAAATTGAATTTTTGGTTTTTCAACTAGCTTGTGTGTAATTGGGTCTTCAAAATTTTCTTTTGGAATTCTAATTTTGATTTTGTTGTAGTCATGACCCATAACAACATAACCATTAGTGTTAGCGGCAGAATTTTGATGTACATATTTTTCATTAACGTATATAGCAAATTCAAATGCATATAAACGTTTAGATGCACGGTTTTTCCATGAAATTTCTGTAACATAGTCAGAACCTTCAACAATTCTGTCATTGCTTAGATCCAAATAACTTAATCCACCAGTTGTACCACTAATATCATTAATATCTCAAATAATATCAAGTTTTTTTCCTTTTAGGAAAGGATTACAACTTACTACTGCTGGAACAACTGATGCTGCTAACGTAGCTGCACCAACAATAGGAAGCAATATTTTAGATTTTTTCATTTATATATAAATTCTTTCTGGAGGTGTTTCGAACCACCTCCAATTTCATTATATAAAATATAATGAAATTAGCAAAAAGTAAATAAACTAGCTTACTAAGCTAGTTTATTATTAAGAGTCTTGCCATCTTCAAATTTCAAATTTTTATTGATTTTAACAGGGATATGTAATTTAAAGATTCGGTTTAATTCACGAGCTACACCTTGTTCATGATTATTGTATTTAGTTATGAATTTAGCTGCTTGTTTAGCTTCTTTTGAACCATTTTTCATAGCATAACCAAAACCAGCTGTTGCTAGCATTTCTTTATCGTTATCATTATCACCAAATGCATAGCATCGTTCTAGTGGAATATCATAATATACCGATAGGTATCTTAAGGCCAAACCTTTCGATGGGAATGTACTATTAATTTCAATAATAGTTCCCACGTGTTCTTCAGTTCAACTACGAACAACAACTGAAGAGCAAATCTTTTTAATTTCTTCTTCAACAATTTTGGCTTTAGACATGTCTCTTAATTCAATTAAGATTGAATAAGCACCATTTTTAAGCTTAGCAAAGTCATCAGAAACAAAGCCAATATCGCTTGTTGTATAGATATTAAACTTAGATAATTCTTTTTGTACTTGACTATGACTTACTTTATGACGATAATCCTTTAAGAAGAAAGTACCATCAGGAGTTTCAAAGATAACATTTAAGATTAATTCTTGGACTCGTGAGTTGGCAAAGATCTTATAGATAACTTCAGTATTAATATAGAAACAAATTGGGGTAAAGTTAGGATTTGTTGGGTTATGAATAACAGAACCGTTGTAATTTACAATAGGGGTATCTAAACCTAATTGACGATAATAAGCATAACTACCACGTAATGCTCTAGCCGTAAATAAGCAAACAATATGACCTTGACGTTTTAGGCGAGTAATAACTTGTCGAGAATAAGAACGAATATAACAATCTTTGTTTAATAATGTACCATCAAGGTCGGTACAAATTAAACAACGTTTATCAAATTTAACTTTAGCTAATCGCTTATTAAAGCTATCAGCTTTTTTCTTATTTTGTTTGGTCATTACTTCATTCCAATAGCTTTATAAATTTGTTCAGTCTTGTCTTGGCAAATCTTTGTGCAATCTTTTGCGTTCTTTTCAAGAATAGGAAGCAATTTAGAATCATAAATCTTTTCTGCTTCTTTAAATTTTGCTTGTAATTTATTTAATTCATCACAAACGATTTTAATTAAATCAGTTTTGAATACACCATAGTTAGGAGCATTCTTATATGCTTTTTCAATATCAGCAAAACTCATACCAGTTAAAGCAGCATAAATTTCCATTAGGTTGCTAATGCCTGGTTGTTTTTCTTTATCATATTTAACTTTGTTAAGACTATCAGTTTTAGCTTTTTTAATCTTATCAGCAACAACTTCTGGACTATCCATAACAAAGATAGTTCCTTTTTCATTAATATTAGATTTGGACATCTTGATAGATGGATCAAGTAAATCCATAATTCTTGCACCAGTTTTTAAAATATATGGTTCAGGAACAACAAATAATGGTTTGCCACCATTTCTCTTGCTGTATTTCTTATTCATACGTTCAGCAATATTTCTTGCTAATTCCATATGTTGTTTTTGATCAGCACCAACAATAACAGCATCAGCATCATATAAAAGAATATCAGCTGCCATTAGAACTGGATACATTAATAATCCCGTAGGGATCATTTCTGTTCCATTGCCAACAGCTTTCTTAGCTTTATCTTTAAATTGTGTCATTCGATTTAGTTCACCTAAAGTTGTATGACAAGTTAAGATATGAGCTAATTCAGTATGACTCTTAACATCTGATTGATAGAAGATTTTAACTTTGTTAAAGTCTAATCCACATGCATAATACATGCAGATAACTTCTTTTCTATTCTTAGCTAATAGTTCAGGATCAAATGTGTTTGTTATTGCATGTAAGTCTGCAACAAAAACATACATGTCAAACATGTCTGATGTTTGTACATATGGTTTGATTGCTCCTAAATAATTACCTAAAGTAATTCTGTTAGATGGTTGAATACCACTTAACATGATTGGTTTGTGATTTGTATTTTTCATATAAATAATTATAAATAAAAAAATAGGAACCAGTTCCTATTTTTAATTAGCCGCCCCATGGACCAAACATAAGTGTTAAATTATCTATATCTTCATTAGGCACAAATACCATTTTCATTACAGAATTCTTATTTAATTTGGAGCAACGTCCTAAAAAGCCTTTTTTCTCATACCCGGGAATAATGCCAAACATATATGATTCATCTTTTTCACTTATTTCCTGTTGCGTCAGAACTTTATTTTGTTCAATGTTATCAACAAACACCGAAAAAGTTCATTGTCCAAAATCATGGAATTCTGATAAATCAATAGCGCCCATTCCAAACAATCAAGGACCGCCTGCTTTCACACCTTGACTATATTTACTTAAATCAATATTTACTTGATATGTTTTTCCTGCAATGAAACTTATTGGAGTTTCACTAATCATCATACCTTTATCACTGTCATCAATTAAATCAATCACTTCCCAATAAGAACAAGTACAACTAGAAATAGTTGCTACAATAGGAGTAAGACTGGTAACAGTTAGTATCGGTAAAAGTTTATGTAATCTCACATAAATATTATATATTTCATAAATACAAATTATTTTAATAAATTTAACTATAATATTGAAGGTATATGAGTATGACAAAAAAATTCTTTATTTATTGTAATGACTCACAAAAAAGTCAAGAAGCAAAGAAAAAACTAGCAGCAGCTTTTAGAAAAGCTGGTTGTATTATTTCACCAGACGCTACAAACATTGTTGTTTTAGGCGGTGATGGTACTTTTGTTCATGCTTATAACACATATTGCAAAAAACCAGTTAAGATGGTATTAATTAACACTGGTCTAGTTGGTTTTTATAGCATTGACTTAAACTTAGATCCAAAAGCTATTATCAAATACTTTGATAATGATAATAACTTTTATAAACCTGATGTTGTTGCTTGTGAAACAGCCAACAAAACATATTATGCGATTAATGAAATCTTAATTGAAGGTATTAACACAATATCAGCTGATATCTTTGTTAATAACAATCATTATGAATGATTCTGAGGTTCAGGATTATGTTTCTGTACTAAAACTGGATCAACTGGTTTAAACAAATCATTAAAGAACGCAATCTTATTAACAAAAACAAAGATTTGAGAAATGTCTGAAGTTTCTCCTTTAGCTCATGCTAAATATCTATCAATTGGTAATGCCGTTGTCTTAGATGGTAAACATAAAGTCCAACTAAAGAACTTAAAGGCTAATGGTCAACTAATTCTAATGAATGATGGTTATGAACATGCAATTGATACAAAAACACCATTTACTTTATATCTAACAACATTAGAAGCAAAGATTGGTTTCTATAAAGAACTAAAACCATATTTAAATAAATTACAAAAAGTATTCATTATTGGAGAAAAGAAATAATGGGTAAGAAATTTTCTAAATTTCTTAATGTCTTGACCTTTGGTCATCTAGGAAGAAAAGCAAAAAAAGAAGCAGCTAGACAAGCGGCCGAAAAAAATAGTCAATTAACTGTTAACACCATGGAATTACCAGATGTTAATTTAGTTGTTGGTGCTTTAGGTAATATTGATAACATTGCTACTGTTTCTGCTACCATTTCCACTATTACTTTTCAAGTAAAAGATATGGATAAAGTAAATTTTGAAACCCTAAAAAAGACTATTGCAAAGGGTGTTATCAAATCTAATGCCAATGTCACAATTTTAATTGGCGATTGTGCTAATGCATTGAAAGATGCTATTTTAAAATTAAAATAGATTATTTAATTCAACCATGAGCTTTGAATTGATCAATCACCATTTGGTTGAACTTTTCTTGTTTTTCTGCAAATTCTAAAAACCATTCAGGCGCATTGCTTCCTGATTTTTTCTTTGTTGCAAACGCAACAGCTTGATTTTTAGGGTTAAAGGTTTGCAGTTGTTTCATAATCTCAATCTTATCAATCAAGATTGCAACTAAATTATATTGCTCTTTAAATTGTGTTTTGTTTATTTCGAAGTATGGCTTTGCCATAATATCCTCCATATGTATATTTACCTAAAAGTCTAAAAATTTAGGAAAATTGTAACATATGTGCCGTATCTCCATAATTTATGCACACTTACGACAGCAAAAAAATCTAGCAAAGCTAGATTTAATTGTGAATATCAACATGATATTTATTTAATCTAACATCTTGTTTAATTGTTTTGATGATGTTATATTTAATGTTTAAGTAATGTTTCTTGCTTGGAATTGTTGGAATAAAAACAATTTTAATGTTTTTATCTTCAACTGCAACCTTGAAGGAAACAATACCACGAATCTTTTTTAACTTATTTTCAACAATTTTAATTAATTGATCAGTGTTAGCTGAAGGGACGTGTCTTGCTCCAGTTCGAGCTGCTGATCAAGCATCAGCACAACGAACTAATAGAACATAATCATCATTGCAATTAGTGCGATGGTGTTTTAAAATACCATTTACCACTTCCAGTGGTAAGTTGCATCGTTTTGCAATCTTAACTCCAGTATCAACATGGTCGTATCTTCCTTCATAATCCATGCATTTACCAATATCGTGAAAGAAACCTACTGCTTTAGCAGTTTCAGGATTTAGACCAAGTTCGGTTGCTAATTTTTCACAAATCAATGCTGTTTCATAGCAATGTTCTAAAACGTTTTGACTAAATGATCAGCGATATTTTAAACGTCCAATATAACCATAGATTTCATTGTTAGAAACAGGAATATTTAGAATACCTAAATAACTCTTACCTGTTTCGTAACATTCTTTTTCCATTAAACGACACTCTTTTTTGTAGATGTTATCAATAGCATAAACATCAAAAGCTTCAGACTTAATTAAATGGTTAATGGTATTGATAGCAATTTGCTTTTCCAGTGGGTTAGGACAAGAGATTTCAACATATGGACTATCTTTGTCAACATTAATATTGCAATTAGTGATTTCATTAAGTTTCTTAATGCTTCGTCCCTTTTTACCAATAATTAATGGTTTGTATTTATCAGCAATTGGTAAATAATGAACTGAAGCTTCATTAATTACTTTTAAATGCAATGGTTGCATTGTATTTAATAACATTTGCTTTAGCAAATCATTCTTATGTTGATTAATTTCTTGATCAATTTTCATTAATTGTTCTTTTTTATATTGTTCAAGTTCATCATCAAGAATGACTTGCATATCATGCAAGCTCTTATCATGATCAAGATAATCTTGATCAATTAATTTGTTTTTATATTGTTCTTGTAATTTTTTGTATCTTCGGATTTCTTTATTTAAAGGTTCCAATCGATAATCATCAATCTCATATTGAGATTGTTTTTTGTTTTTTCTTCCAATGCGCAAATAAATGATAATTCCAGCGCAGGCAACAATTATCACACATAATACGATTGTTACAATTAATAAAGTTAAATCGGAAGAAGATAAATTGTTTGTCATATAGACCTACTTTCTTCTCACCATTAAATCGATAATATTATATACATAATATATATTTTGCATTAAATATATGTAAAAAATGAGTTAATATATTTATATATGACCCGCATGCAAAAATGACAGAGTTATCGTTTGGAGATTGATCAAACTTCAAGAATTGGTCAAACCATTCTAACTCAAGGTCTAAAGATTGATCAATACAAAAAAGAGATTGATAAAATCAATCCAGCTATTTTGCAAAATGTTCAAACCCCAGATCTAAATTTGCATAAGGGAGTTAGTGAAGTAATTGTCAGTCAAAACAAGATTCCAGCTGAAATCACAAAGATGTTTAAAGATTTAAACAAGGCTAAAGCCCCAACTAACACAAACACTGTTTCAACTATTTTATTTAATCTAAAGAATGATTCAATTCTTGATCAAAATAAAAAAGTAAGAGAAGATTGGTTAGAATCAAACCGTGATTATGCTGACTTATCAAGATTTATTAAAGATGCAAAGTTAAACTTTGATAAAGATAAGGATGTTGAGAAGGACTTACACACTAAGTATGAAAGTTTATCGTTAAAGAAAGGTGAAGCAAAGATTGCCACTGTTGCAACATTGTCAAAAGATGGACAAAAGAATGTGGGACACCATGTATTTGTTGTATCAGTTGCTATTGCCATCCTCTTCTTTGTGATAACTGTTGTATTATTATTTGTAAGGTGGTTTGCATATTAGTATGAAACAACATTTAATTCAAGTAGCAATTGATGGACCTGCTGGCAGTGGTAAAACCACTGTTGGTCAATTAGTTGCGCAAAGACTAGGTATTATTTATATGTCTACTGGAAGAATCTTCCGTAGTTATGCTTTTGCATTAAAAGACATTGATTGTAGTAATGAAGAAGTTGTTAATAGAGAAATTAAACAA
The DNA here is from genome assembly GCA_024407855.1 of Mycoplasmoidaceae bacterium. Next base: position 27,879 of record JAKSVQ010000004.1, read on the forward strand.
TTTGAATTCAAATTTAAAGATGGTTCTTTCTTAGTTAATGGTATTGATGTCACAATTGAAATTATGAAAGATGTGCATTCAATGAATGCATCAACAATTTCTAAATACCCTTTAGTAAGAAAAAAATATGAAAAGGATTTAAAAGAAATTATCAAGACAACATCATTAGTTATGGATGGAAGAGATATTGGTACAGTAATTCTTCCTGATAGTCCATACAAATTCTTTTTAGATGCAGAAGTAACAGAACGTACTAAAAGAAGAGCAAAAGATAATGGCATATCAGTAAATTCAAAAGAATTTGCTAAGCTATTAGAAGATATTAAAGCTCGAGATTATCAAGATACTCACCGTAAGGTGTCTCCTTTAAAGAAGGCAAAGGATGCAACTTACATTGATTCAACAAAGATGACAAAAGAAGAAGTTGTTGATTTCATTGTTAATACTGTTAACAAGAAAAGAGATGCATTAGTTATTCATTAATTATGAAAAAGGTAGCATTAGTTGGAAAACCAAATGTCGGTAAGAGTTCATTGTTCAATCGAATTCTTGGTCACAAGAAAGCGATTGTTGATGATGCTCCTGGTATCACCAGAGACCGAAACTATGCTACTGCCAATTGAGTCGGCAGAGATTTTTCATTGATTGATACTGGTGGAATCTTAAAAAGTATTGATGCCCCTTTTCAAGAAGTAATTAATCAACAAGTTAATTATGCGATTGATGAAGCAGACATCATCCTTTTTGTTGTTTCTGAAAAAGAAGGTATTAATGCTCACGATCAATACATTGCTCGTTTGCTTAAAACAAAAGCCAAAAGCAAGAAGATTATTTTAGTTGTAAATAAAGCTGAGAACTATAATCATAGTTCAGACAAAACTTTTTATAACTTAAAATTTGGAACTTTCTATCCAGTAAGTTCAACGCATGGTATTGGTATTGGTGACTTATTGGATGAGGTAGTTAAACAATTAGATAAAACTCCTGAAAGAAAAGAAGATGAGTCTTTCAAGTTTTGTATTATTGGTCGACCAAATGTTGGTAAATCATCTCTTGTTAACACATTAATTGGACAAAATCGTGTAATTGTTAGCCCAATTGCTAACGCAACAAGAGATTCTATTGATTGCAAATTTAAATATCATGGCAAGAGTTATACCATAATTGATACAGCCGGAATACGAAGAAAAGGCAAAATGTCTGAAAACGTTGACCGTTATTCATATTTAAGAACACAAGAAGCTATTTCTCGTAGCAATCTAATCATTGTTATGTTAGATGGATCAGAGGAATTTAATGAACAAGACGAAGTAATTGCTGGTCTTGCTCATGCTGCTAACATTCCAACTATTATTGTTGTTAACAAATGAGACTTAGTTAAAAAAGAAAATAACACTATGTCTAAGTTTGAAAAACTTATTCGTGCTGACTTTGATTATTTAGCTTGGGCACCAATCGTCTTCATTTCAGCAAAAGACAATAAACGTGTTCATACAATCTTTGCAACAATTGAAGATATTGCTAAGAAATTAAAAACTCGTGTACAAACAAGTGCTTTAAATGAAGTAGTTGCTAAAGCACAGATTTTAAATCCACCACCTAAATTTAAGGGAAATCGAATAACAATCCATTATGGAACACAAGTTGAATCATCAATTCCAACCTTTGTGCTATTTACAAATGATCCAAAGTATCTACACTTTAGTTATGCACGATATATTGAAAATCAAATTCGCGAAGCTTTTGGATTAGATAATGTTCCTGTCACAATTTACTATAAAGATAAGAATGCAAGAATAAGAAAATAGAAGGATTAAATCCTTCTATTCTTTTAAATTATTTACTTTTACTAAATTATCAATTCGTTTTTCCAATTTGTCAATTCGTTTTTCCAAATTATCAATTCGTTTTTCCAATTTATCAATTCGTTTTTCCAAATTATCAATTCGTTTTTCAATTAGATCTAGTTTATCTAAAATTATGTCAAACTTAGAATGACCTTTTCCAGTTAGTTTAAAATTACATTGTTGGTTTAACATATTAGGATTATTCAAAATTTCAATTACTTTTTTAATTGTCATTTCTATTATACTAATCCATTATTTATCTATACAGATTTTAATACTAACTTCGTTATTTCACCAAATAGTTTCTTATTTTTAGGATCAGTTAGGAATTTTATTGTTCCTTCTTTACCTTGTGCTAGTTTTGTTTCGCCATAATAAAACCATGATCCTGATTTTTGAATAATGTTTGCAGCTATTGCATTTTCAATAATTTCTGCGACATTATCAAACCCTTTGTTAAAGTAGATATCAAGATAACATGATTGCATTGGTGGTGCAACCTTATTTTTAACAACTCTTGCTAATGATCTAATACCAACAATGTTGGTACCTGTCTTTAAGGCTTCAATTCGTTTCAATTCAATTCTTAAACTTGAATAGAACTTCATTGCTCAGCCACCAGGTGTGGTTTTGTTGTCACCAAATAAAATGCCAACCTTCTCACGGATTTGATTAATAAAAATAACAGTGGTATTGTATTTAGCCATAACGGTTTGCAAAATTCTCAAACCTTTAGACATTAATCGAGCATGAAGACCAATGTTTTGATCTTCATATTCACCATTAAGCTCAGCTTCAGGTACTAATGCTGCAACTGAATCAACGACAATTAAGTCAATCATTCCAGTCTTGATTAATGCTTCAACAATCGCAAATGATTGTTCTCCTGTTTCAGGTTGAGCTAATAATAGCTTCTTGGTGTCAACGCCATTAGCAATACAATATTTACTGTCTAATGCGTGCTCAACATCAACATAAGCGCATTTGCCACCTGAACGTTGGCAACTAGCAACAGCTTGTAAGGCTAAAGTTGTCTTACCACTGCTTTCGTTACCATATATTTCGATGATCCTACCCTTAGGGTAGCCACCAACACCGATTGCTTTATTTAAATTAATGCTACCAGTGGAGATAACTTCACAAGCAATTGCTTTAGAGTTATCCAATGACATAATTGAACCCTTGCCAAATTGGGTTTCGAGTTCCTTTATTGTTTGTTCAAATAATTTTTGATTCTCCATATTCTCTTATTCTCTCCATATGTATATTTACCTAAGAAAATAAAAATTTAGGAAAATTTTAATAATGCATCACAAAATTGGTATGTTAACAAAAGTTGGTAATCATTCGTAAGTGTGCTTCATTTGTGGGTAAACGCATCATTGAATGTTACAATATCTGCTTGTTTATCAATCACAGAAATTTTTTCGTTTTTTAAGCGATTTAAGATGTTTTCATAGTATGAAAGCATGTCCATGTAATACTTGTGATGCTTTTTATTTATGTGGTTTTTTAAAGCTTGAACATCACCAATTTTGGCGTTTAATTCCTTAATTTTGGCCTGATAGTCAACATTTAATATCTTGTTATAAGGTATTTTATTTTTGTTTGTTATCGTTGGAATAATAAGAAAGATTATTAGATAAACTAGGCTAATAGTAGCACAAGCAAAGCTTAATCCAATATAAGCTGGATCATATGCATCAGTTGTATGTCAAAGTTTTAAATCAGCAATAAAGAACGAACCAGCAATAGTTAGTAGGACAAACATTAAACCACATAAGATAATTCACAAAATTGCATACCTTGTTGGACTAAAAACACGGTTTCTACTATATATATAGTGGGAATAGATTAATACACTAGCGACTAATCCTAAACCTAATAATAAACTTAAACCAACAATTAAAGCAATTTCCATATTATCTTCGTAAATCTTTAATTAGATCCCATAAATGATTTAACACAAAAGCGACACATTCATTAATGGTGTCAACTCGATTATTAAATTTTGAAACAAATTGATAATCATAAACTTTATCAATAAAGTTAATACATATATATGCCATACCAGATGGTTGGCCTTCAATTGGGTTAGATGTACTAGCATTGCCTGTAACAGAGATAGCAATATCAGATTTAAAACCATTTTGGCAACCACGAGCCATTTCTCGAGCACATTCTTTTGAAACTGTGCCATAGCTTGCTATGGTTTCATCACTAACCTTAGCAAATCTCTTTTTTGCATTAGCATGATATGTTACTAATGAACCTAAAAATGAATTACTTGCATGTTCAACTAAAACAAGGTTAGCTGCTAAAGCTCCACCAGTCATTGATTCACATGTACTTATTGTTAAATGTAAATCATTTAATTTCTTGATTATTTGTTCATTAATTTTGTTTTGCATTGTTTATTGCCTTACGAATTTGTTTAAAGTAAATAATTCCTGAAACAACAGAAACAATTGTTGCTAAGTATAGCATCATGTTTTGAATTGTTCATCACATTACATTAGTTGAATCATCATATGTTCCAGCAAAGACAAAGAAGATTAGAATAATTCCAACCATTTGTAAAATGGTCTTAACTTTTCCTCATCAATTAGCAGCAACAACAATGTTTTTCTTTGCTGCTACCATTCGTTGAGCATCAACGGCAACATCACGAGCGATCATAATTACTGGAATAGCAATTAAGCAATATCCGTGTCATGCGAAACAAATAAGAGTACTATTAATTAGTACTTTGTCAGCAATTGGATCTCATAATTTACCAAAATCAGAAACTCAATTGAATTTTCTTGCAAGGAAACCATCAAGTCAATCAGTAATTGCTGCGACAATAAATAAAATCCCAGCAATTAACAAGTACATGTAAACATTGGCTTTATAGCCACCAGGCATTCAACGTGGACCAGATAATTGATAGATTAATGGATTTCACACAGTTGCATGTGGAACATAATGATTTGCAATTAAGAATACTACAACTAGTGCAGCCAAAACCATTCTAACAACAACCAAGATGTTAGGAATGTTTTGTTTACAAAAGATTTTCTTTTTACCCGTTTGCATTAGAATCTTAGTTCTCCTTCAAAGCGTGGGAATGGAATTGCATCTTTAACATTATCAATTCCAGCAATATACATTAAGAATCGTTCAAAGCCTAAACCAAAACCGGCAGAACGGAAGTATCCATACTTCCTTAAGTCTAGATATCATTGTAAACCTTTAGTGTCAATATTCATTTCTTGACAACGTTTAACGATCTTGTCATAGTTGTCCTCACGTTGACTACCACCAACGATTTCACCAACACCTGGAACTAATAAGTCACAAGCAGCAACAGTCTTACCATCAGCATTTGCTTTCATATAGAAAGCCTTAATTTCTTTTGGAAAGTTCATTAGAAAGACTGGAGCTTTGAAATGTTGTTCACATAAATATCTTTCATGTTCTGCACCAAAGTCTTTGCCAAAGAAGATATTACTATCTTCAAACTTATGACCATTAGCTATAGCTTGTTTTAAGATTTCAACCGCTTTAGCATAATCTAAACGAACAAACTTTTCATTTAGTAGTTTAGTTAATACTTCATAGGTATTAGTTTTATATTTTTGGTTTAAGAATAAAATTTCATCTTTACATTTGTTTAGAACTTTGCCAACAACTGATTTGAACATTTGTTCAATGACTAACATTAGTTGTCTCAAGTTCATAAAACTAATTTCTGGTTCAACCATTCAAAATTCAGCTAAGTGTCGATTAGTGTGACTACGTTCAGCTCTGAAAGTTGGACCGAAGGTATAAACCTTCTTCATACCTAAAGCATAGCTTTCAGCATTTAATTGTCCTGAAACAGTTAAGCTAGCTGTAGCTGATCCAAAGAATGGATTAGCTGGGTCATCTTTAATAATGAAGTTTTCACCAGCACCTTCACAGTCATTACTTGTAATGAGTGGAGTAGCTAAATAGATAAAACCTTTAGTATGAAAGAAATGATGAATTGCAAAAGCTAATTCAGTACGAATTCTTTGAATTGCTTGAGTGGTTGTGGCTCGAGCTTTTAAATGAGCAATCTCTCTTAAAAATTCATTAGAGTGTTCTTTATTTTGCAAAGGATAATCTTCATCTGCAAGCTTAAGAAGTTTAACTTCTTTTGCTTCAAGTTCAACACTACCAGCTTCACGGCCAGGTTTTAATAAACCTTTTACCCGAATTGCTGAAGCTAAACGATAACTTTTAATCTTTTCAAAGTTTGATAAGTTATCAGGTTTGCAAACAATTTGTAAGTTCTTGATGGTTGTACCATCATTCATAGCAATAAAAACAATTTTACCGCTATCACGGTTAAATTTAACTCAACCTTCAATGGTTACTTGTTGACCAACAAGTTTAGAGTCTTTTATTGCTTTAGCAATATCTACATGTCTCATAAACACTCCTTTGCGTGTTTCAATTATTATATTATTTATTAGTTATTCTTAATAACTTTAACTAATACCGGTTTTAGGATATGGTCATATAGTTTATAACCAGGTTTTAAAATAGTGGCAACGGAGTTGTCAGGTTTAGAAGGATCTTTTACGGTTTCAAATGGTTCCATGATTTTTGGATCAAACTCTTGTCCAACTTGAACAGTTATTTCCTGGATGTTTAAATCAGCAAGCAAATTATTAAATTTGGTTACATACATTTTGAAACCGGATAATCAGTTGGCAATTTTTGGATCATTAACAGGATGATTAACCATTGCTGAGAACTCAGCAACGATATCAATTAGTTCAATTGCTTGATTTTCGATAGCATATTTTTTAGCTTCAGCTAATTCTTTTTTATACTTTTGATCATTTTCATCTTGTTTAATTTTAATTAAACGATTAGCCTCATCCATCTTAAGGATGATTTGATTTTTATATTCTTGTGCCATGGCATTAAGATCATGTTTCATCGCATCAATCACTTTGTTGCGATTTTCAATTTCTTTATCCTTGGCTGCAATCATTGCCTCAAGATCAATGATCTTCTTAGCTAATTTAGATTCTTGGCTTTCTTCTTGAACCGGCTCTTTTTCTTTCTTAGGTTCTTTCTTTGGGTCAAAATGTTTATCTTTCTTGCTCATTATTTCATCTCCTTCTTAGCTTGTTCGTAATATCTATTGACTTGATCATTATTATTGTTATCATCAAATATTTTATTTAGAGTTTTTAGTTCTTCTTTTGAATATTTTTGTGGTTTTGTATATTTGATGATAGCAATTAAGTCACCATTGGCTTTGCCAAACAATTTACTTTTAATTCCTTTGATACCAGAATTTTCTAAACGGATTTGTTCACCATCTGGTGTACCAGATGGAAGCTTAATTGTTTTCATTCCATAAGGTGTAGGAACATCAACTTCGCCACCAATTAAAGCTTTTAGTGGGTCAACTAACACCTGTGTGTATAAAAGATTATTTTGTTTTTGTCAGATCTTGCTAGCATTAACATTAATGCGAACATATAAGTCTCCCGTATACTCTTTATAGCTATGACCTTTGTTTTCAATTTTAACAACTTGACCATCTTCTATTCCTGGATCAATTTCAATTTCATATGTCTTGAATTCTTCAAGATATTTTTTACCTTTGCATTTAGGACAAGACTTTTTAACAATCTTACCTGTACCATTACAGTACGGGCATGTTGTTTGGCTTTGCATCATCCCAAAAGGTGTGCGTCTTGATTGAATCAAGACACCAGAACCATGACAGTGTGGACAGGTTACTTCTGCCCCTTCTTCATTAGCAACACCGCTACCCTTACATTCATCACAGGCGTGTTTTATTTTTAAAGTAATATCACGTTTACAACCTAAAGCTGAATCTAAGAAATCAATATTGATTTCAGTTTGAATATTTAATTCATATGGAATAACAGTTTGGTTTCTTGTTCGTCTAGTTGAACGTCTTCGTCCACCAAACAAACCACCAAAGATATCGCCTAAATCAACATCATCATCCCCACCGAAGGAGAATTTAACTCCACCTTGGTTACCACCAAAGAATTGATTAAAGATATCAAATGGGTTACCAGCTCCAGTAAACCCTTGTTGGTTTAATCCTTCATGACCAAAACGGTCGTATGTTGCTCGTTTCTCTTTATCAGATAATACGGCATACGCCTCATTAATTTCTTTAAACTTTTCTTCAGCATCTGGTGCTTTGTTACGATCAGGATGGTATTGCATAGCAAGACGGCGAAAAGCCTTTTTGATGTCTTGCTCTGATGCATCCTTGCTGATGCCTAATACTTCGTAGTAATCTCTTTTTGTTGCCATAATTATTAAATAATATGTATATTATATATGAAAATTAGCACTCTAAATAAAAAAGTGCTAAAAACATTTAAAATTACATTTTTTAACCGAATTGGTATAATTATGAATATGTCAGTAGGAATATTATACTTTTTCTTAACATTGAGTATTAGCGCTATTGTCGTTATATCTCACCGTTGAGTTAAAAAACTATCTAAATATTATTGATGGTGATTAGCAATCGCTATTATCTATCTAGCTTATGCTATTGGAGTTTCATGATGAAAGTTTTGATGGTTCCTAGGACAACACTGAAGCCAAATCATACCGGCAACCAATCATAACAATTTCTATTTCTTAAGTTTTGCTTTGGGTACACATATGTGTAACCTGTTTGTTATCTTGCTACCATTATTATTAATTGTTGATCCAACAAGAATGGCAGCACGAAGTCTTGCACCAATTGGTGTGATGTCATCTTTGATGGTATTACTAGTTATCATTCCAATGCAAGATTACAATTCATTTACTATACAAGAACTTATTTTAGGTTCGGTTAAGACTTTCCAATTTGATTTTGGTTCAATTAAGATTCATTCATTATTCTATTCAACCCATTTAATAAACTTATTAATATCAATTGGAGTTATTCTTGCCACACCACGATATGGTTGAAAAGGTGAAATCTCTGTTGCTGGTGGTTATGGTTTAATGTATGCTTACATTGGCACAATGGTTGCTATCACTGGATCAGCTGGTGAAAACGCAGGAATCTCATTATGAGACTTTAGTGATGGTAACTTTGAAATTTGAGGAAAATTATTCAATGGTAACCTTAAACTTGCTCAAGCAACATGATTCTTACTAATTATTATCGTAATGCTAGCATTACCATTAGTTAATGATTTCTTTGTTAAACGTGGTTGGTATAGATATGGTAATAAACGTAGTGGCGTGTGATACAGATATTGAGACTATGAACACTATGCTAACGATGCTGCTAAGAAAAACTGGGGAGCACTAGCTAAGTACTTAGCAAAATAAAAAAATGCGGGTTGCCCGCATCTTTTTATTTTTAAGCCTACGCCTTTGTTTTTAATATTTTTTTAATTAACTTAATTACGTCAGGGTCAGTTTCTTCGTAATTCATTCGATGAAGTAACTCTTCTTTAGTTAATTCTCTCAACTCTTGTTCCAAGTCGTCGTTTTGACTAACTTCAATTTTTTCTGTTGGTTGAACTTTTACTTTTTCGATTTCCATATTACTCACCTACTTTCTTATTTTCGTTGTTGATATCACCGGTTGGTTGGGCCGCTGCCTCAACATCTTTCATTAAATTATCATATTCATTTGCGTCAGAATCGTTAACAGCTTCAACTTTGACTGTTGGCTCAGATCAAGAGTTTGTTGAGCCTGTATGAGCGTCAAATCCATCTTCAAATGTTTCGCTGTGGTTTTGTCCAGCGATTAAGAAAGATACATCAATTTTTTGTTCATCATTATAGTTAACGCCTGAGACTAATGATAGTTTATCGTTATGCGTTAATTCACTAAATGATTTATTAATATCACTAATGATTGAAGTTGGTGCATGCTTTGACATACTAATGTTCACCAACACTTGTTTGCAGCCATTGATGTTTACATCACCAAAGCCCCGTTTAATCTTTGTGGCAATAGCTTCACGAATTTTAATTTGACTTTGGTTTTTGTCTTCAAGACTTAAACGGTTAGCCATAAAGTATTTGTTTTCTTTAAAGAAAGTTTTAAGGTCAGCAAAGTCAATGTTCATTACACTTGGCTTAAAGATAATATTGATAATATCTTCAATAATATAGGCAATTTCTTCATTAGCTAATTGATAAGCATCGTAGAAGCTGATATCCTTGTTATTACTAATAATCTTTTCGTTGCTAATAGTTGAAACTGAATCAGCATAAACAATTAAAGTTTGTAGGGCATTAAAGGCATTGTTATAAATAACATCACCTTCACAAGCCACTGATGGCATATTGACAATGGCTACAGTTAGGATTCCTAGTTCTTTTGCAATTTGAGCAAGTTCTGGTGCACCACCAGATCCTGCGCCCTTACCCATGCCAGCTATAATAAATAAAATATCTGTGCCCGCTAATTCTTTTTTAATAACTTCTGCATCTTTTTGGACAGCTTTTTTTCCAACTTCTGGATCACAACCTGAACCATAACCTTTTAATTCTTCTTTATTAAGAAGGAAGAGGTTGTCAACATTCTTCATTAATTTTAATGAACATAAATCAGTATTGAAGGCATAAATGGTTGCAGCATCAGTAATGGTTTTATGCTTAGCCGCAATATGGTTAATAACATTACATCCAGCTCCGCCAATACCAATAACTTTTATATTAAAAGTTGCATGTGTGTCATCATCATTGATATTGATATTTGAAAAGACATGTTTGGATTTGGCTGGGGTAGCAACAACCTTAGGTTGTGGTTGTTCACTTGGTTGTTGTGGTTGTTCTGCTTTTGGTTGTTCAACTGGTGTAGTAGGTTGTTGTGTTTGTGGTTGGTTCAATACTGGGCTTTCACCAGAATTAGCCTTTAAAGTTTGCACCGGATTGGTTGCAACCTTTGGTTCCTCATTTTGAATTACGAAGTTTGGTGTGTTGTTATTTTCCATAATTGTCTCCTATGATAATAAATTGATGGTTTTGATTTTGCTTTCAAAGCCAAATTGATTCAATTCTTCCTTATTAAGATCAAGGTTGGCTAGACAAACAAGTTTGTCAAGAGCAATGGTATCAAAACATGCTTCCTCATTTGTGACGAAGTCAAAACCGTCAATAGCATTAATTGCTTGTGATGAGATTACACGAATATTTCTAAAGTCACGGTAATCAACGAAATTATTGATTTGAGTTCTGATTTCATCACGATATAAAGTAACAAAATCATTTAATTGTACGTGATTATAAGTTTTTGTTTTTAGATCATAATTATTGGCAATGACTATATTCTTCTCATTATTGCCAATAATGTTGTTTGCAACATTAATAACATCAGGAATCTTCTTAACGTTAATATTAAACTTATCAGCCAAGTGTTGGTAAATGTCTTGTAATTTTAAATCAATGACTTTAACATTGTTAAGTTTGTTGCCATAATATTCGCAAGCAATAGCTTTGTTATTTTCAATTTTAATTGCTAATTCAACATCTTCTTTGTTAGCTTTTAGCAATTTATATAAATTAGTTGAATTATTAATAATTAGGTTACAAGCTTTAACGGCTTGGATGTATTTCTTATATGTAATATAGTTGCTTGCACAGATTTGGCAATTAACTCGAGCAACTTTGTCAATTTCATCGTAGTTAATTCCATAGAAATTAATTTCATTAACAAAGTAATTGTCAATCTTAGCTTTTTTGAAGATTTCTTTTGCAATATCTTCTTCGCAATTGCAATCAACAAATTCTTGGTTTGTAAAACCATAACGGGTAATTTCACAATCATCAAAGACAATTTCAACATCTTTAATGTTAAAGCCTAAGAAGTTAGCAGCATTAGTTAATAATTCATTGATTTTAACTTTTAAGTTAGCAAAGTCAATAGCAACTTGTTCAGCAAAAAGAATATTGTTTTGACCATCATCGTTAGTCAAAGCAACTAGAGCGATATCGCTCTTGCCTAGGAATAATACTTTTCTAATTTTTTTTGAATCTTTCATTTTTGCTACCTATATTCTTTCTAACACTCTTAGCTTGGCGCTTTTGCTACGGTGGTTTATTTTTATTTCTTCTTCTGTTGGAACAACAGGTTTTCTTGTTATTAATTTAAACTCTGGTTTTGACATCTTGCTAACTGGGACATCCTTGCCATACAAGTCTTTGCTTTCACTTTTTTCTTTAAAGAAGTTTTTAACAATTCGATCTTCTAAAGAATGGAATGTGATGATGGCAAGACGACCTTTTGGCTTTAATTTATTACATGCTTGCTTTAGCACTTCTTTAAGCACTTCCAATTCTTTATTAACCTCAATCCGTAATGCTTGGAAGTAAACTTTTGCTGGATGCTTTCTAACGAAAGAACCAGGAAAACAATCAGTGATGATACCTGCAAGTTCTGTTGTTGTTTTGATTTCTTGCAATTGACGATACTTGATGATGGCATCAACCACTTTGCTAGGATTGTTCACATCAGCATATTGTTTAAATAGATTTATTAATTGCGCACGCGAATAACTATTTACTATATATGCAGCTGTGGTTGAATCTTCTTGATTCATACGCATATCTAATGGGCCTTCGTGGCTGTAACTAAATCCACGTTGAGGGTCATCAAACATTAGGCTACTAACACCTAAGTCAAAGACTATTCCATCAACTTGTTGACTGACGATATGATCAAGATTGACGAAATTGTCTTTAACGATTGAAACTTGTTTTTTATTTTTAAATAATTTATTTAGATGGTTAATGGCATTGATATCTTGGTCAATACATGTTAAATGACCAGACGTTAATTGTTTAGCTATTTCACTACTATGTCCACCAAATCCAGCGGTGCAATCAACATACAAACCATTAGGTTTAATATTTAGGTTGGTTATTAGTTCGTTTAAAAGAACTGGTGTATGAATTCTATTTGTTTGGAGTTTCATCGTCAATTCTTTCAGCTACAGCTTCAAACTTACTATCAGTTTCAGCTTGGAACTTCGCATATGCTTTAGCATCTCATACTTCTAACTTGTTGCCTAAACCAATAATGATTACATTCTTTTTAAGATTGGCTAACTTTGTTAAAACATCAGGGATTAGGATACGATTTGCCTTGTCTAGTTCGATCTCGCTACTATTAGCTAGTATTTGTCTAGCAAGGATACGTGAGTCTTTTTTATTCTGAGAATAAGATAGGATTTGACCAGATCAAACTTCAAAGTCTTCTTGGCTTCTTAGTTCAAGACATCCTTCGAAACCTTTAGAAGCAACAACAATACGATGAGAAAATTTGTCTACTAGCTTTGCTGGTAAACTTAAACGATTCTTTTCATCGATTATGTGTTTATAAGTTCCAAGAAATAGCATCTCCCACTTTTCTCCACTTTCTCCCACTTATTATATACATAATAATAAAAAAATAAAAAAATTTTTATAAATATTTGTGAAACAAATATTTAAAATGTCAAAAAAAGCGCATGCCTACTAGACATACGCTTTATTAATTTATTTAAAATTTATCTATTTTTTGAAGTGATTTATTGCTAACAAATATAGCATGAAACCAAGTGGATTAACAGCATGTTTCTTAAAGACGTGCGTACCTGCGATGTCAAAATGTGTGAAGTCATTGCATGTACAGAATTCTTTTAAGAATGCTGCTGCAACACCATTTGAGCAATTTCTTTCTTTAACTCCGTTAGCACAGTCAGCTATATTACTTGATTTGTTTACAGCATCAGTGTATTCAGGATATAGTCTTAGACTAACTACACCATCACCGGTGAAATCAGCAGCATTTCGAATAGCTTTAGCTGTTTCTTTGTTTGTTGATCAAAATGGTGTAGCGATATCACCAAATGCCAATTCAGATAAACCAGTTAATGTTGCAATAGTAAATAACTTAGTTATTTTGTAATGTTTGTTGGCATATCCAATTGCATCAGCTAAGATTAATCGACCTTCTGAGTCTGGTGATACAATCTCAACAGTTCGACCAGTTGAAGATGTATAAACATCACCAACAACCATTGAACGATCAGAAATCATGTTCTTTGCCAAAGGCAAGAAACCAACAACATTAACTTTACTTTTTGTTGCTGCTAACGCAAACATTGTTCCAAAGACTGTTGCTGCTCCTGTCATATCTTGATTCATATTTTCCATGAAACGATTAGGTTTTATTTCATAACCACCAGCATCAAACATCATACCTTTTCCAACATAAGCTAAAACATCTTTACTTGAAGGATTATTTAAATATTCAAGGACAACCATAGCAGCTGGTTCATCACTACCCTTGTTAACTGCTTGAATAAGTTCCATCTTTTCTTTTTTTAAATCACTTAAAGTTAATACTTTAACTTTAAGAGCTTTGTTTCCAGCAGCTGGAACAACCTTCTTAATTTCTTTAACAAAATCAGCAATACCTAAGTAGTTTGATGGTAAAGTTTGATAATGTCTTGCTAAAGTAAACCCAAATGATGTTGTGTATGCACGATAAACTAAATCTTTATATTTTGCACTATATATAATATTGATTTTATTTTTTATAGGTTTTGTTTTTAAGGTGAACATTTTTCCACAAAATTCTTGCAACTTAATAATAATTACCGTTGCTAATGAATATCCACAATTTGTTTTAAAATGGTCAAGGAAACTACCAATATTAAAGGTAATATCTTTATCACCATACTTTAGTAATGTGTCAGATAATTTTCGTACAAATGCTCTCATGCATATTGGATTTTTCGAAAAACTAAAAGTAATTGTATTACCTTCAGTCTTAATTTCATTCTTGTTTCCTTGACAAGCTTTAATTAATAAAGCTTTCTTATTGATTGGTTTATTGAATTCCATAATTAATGTCCCTTTCTTTGCTTATAACTTTCTTTTCGCATTTTGTTGTATTTTTCTTCAAGATATTTATGTTTAGCCTTTTGCTGCATCTTATGAATTTGTTGCTTGATTTTCTTCTTATAGCCTGGTTTAACCTTTAGGTTTTTCTTGTTATAGAGTTTAGCAATTTGCTTCTTCATTTCAATATCAACAATAGGTTTTGATTTATGAATATAAATCTTCTTCTCAATCAGACGGTTATTATCTAAAAGATAATAAGTTCAGCTAACTTTGCTATCTAATTTAGAAATTTGATTTTCATATTTCTTATCGTAGATAACATAACTATTACCATAATATTTACCACGACCAGTACGTCCTGCCCGGTGTAAATATCAGATATCTTCTTTTGGTAAACCAAAAGAAATAACATCACTAACACCATCAATATCAAGTCCTCTTGATGCTATGTCAGTCGCAACTAAATATTTAAACTCGTTATGGTTAAGCTTAGAAAACATTTGTTTTCTTGCTCGTGTTTCCATATCTTTGTGCAACATTCCAACAGATAAACCTTGTTCTAATAGGAAAGAATAAATTCTTTCAACTTCTGGTCGAGTGTTAGCAAAGATAATACATAGATATGGATTAATTACTTTTAGTAATTCTTGCAATGTTTTAAATGAGTCACCATTATCTTTTGTGTAAACAACACTATGTTTGATTTTATTGTTGGTAAAGATGTTTCTTTCCAATTGAACATTAATAATGTTGTTGACAGCTTTTTTGAAGGTGTTAGCAACATTATTATGGATGGAAGCTGAACAAAAGATCTTTTGGACATTTGCCCGATAAAGATCAAGTTTAGCAAACATATCATTAATAGAATTAACAAAACCATAATCTATTAACATATCAGCTTCATCTAAAACAACTTGTTTTAGGTATTTGAAGTTAACGCCTTGAGCAATCGCTTGACGAACCTTTTCAACAGTAGCGATAACGATTTGACATGGATTGTAAACAAGATTATCAATTTTTTCGTTCTTATCCAATAGAACAATTTTAATTGTTTTATTGTATTTGGTAAAGGCTAGAAAATTATTATAGATTTGTCAAACCAATTCTTTAGTTGGAGCAACAATCACATATTGAATGTGTTTGTCTTGTTCATCAATATTATTTAATATTGGTAATAAGTAACATAATGTCTTACCTGATCCAGTTGGAGCAGAGATTGTGATATTTCTTCCTTGATTAACTAATTTAAAAGTCTTTTCTTGAACTTCAGTTAGTTCAACAAAATGATTATTAGTTAAAGCTGTATAAAGCCAAGGCTTTAAAGTTAAGGAAGTAAATTTCATATTAAATAATAAAGCTTAGAATCTTTCCTTTAACGAAGATAGTTTTCTTAATTGGTTTAGAACCAATTTGTGCTTTGATCTTTTCACTAGCTAAAGCTAACTTAACAATTTGGCCTTGACTAGCATTAGCATCAACTTCAATAGTGTCTCTTAATTTACCATTAATTTGAATTGGTAAAACATATGTTTTAGTTACCAAATATTTAGCATCATATTTTGGTCAAGAACAATCTTTAGTGATAGATGTTTTCTTATTAGTTAATTCTTGATAAAGATGTTCAGCAATAAATGGTGCAAAGCAACTTAAAACTGTTAAGAAACCAACAAGTTGGTTTTTGCACAATGTTTTTGCTTTGTAGCAAGCATTGATATAAACCATCATTTTGCTAATAGCAATATTGAATTTGTAATCATTGATTGCTTCAGTTGCTTCTTTAATAAAACTATGGTATGCAATAGTCAATTCCTTATCTGGTTGACCAAATGATTTGTTTGTAGTAAATAGGTTGTAAACACGATCAAGTCATTTACGACAGCCCATTAATCCTTCATCAGATCATGGCATTGTTGCAGTTAATGGTCCCATAAAGACTTCATAAAGTCTTAATGTGTCAGCCCCAAGGTTTTTCACAATTTCGTTAGGGTTGATGACATTACCACGAGATTTAGACATCTTTTCACCGTTTGTTCCAAGAATCATTCCTTGGTTAACAACCTTTTGGAAAGGTTCTTTTGTTGGAACAACACCAATGTCATATAAGAATCGGTGTCAGAATCTTGCATATAGTAAGTGCAATACAGCGTGTTCTTGACCACCAACATATAAATCAACCGGTAATCATTTCTTGAACAAGTCTTTTGCTTCATTTGAATCAAGAGCAAGATAACTACCATTATCTTGTTTCATTAAATATGCAAGATAGTATCAGCAACTACCAGCTCATTGTGGCATTGTGTTGGTATCTCTAGTTCCATCTTTAACTTTTAATCAATCAGTTAAGTTGGCTAATGGACTCTTACCATCTTTTGATGGTTTGAAGTTTTTGCATTCAGGTAACTTAACAGGTAATTGATCAATTAAATGTGGTTTGCCATCTTTATCAAAATAAATTGGGAATGGTTCACCTCAATATCGTTGACGTGAAAAGATTCAGTCTTTTAATTTGTAATTAACAGTGGTTGAACCAAATTCATTTTCAACAATGTATTTATTGATTTTATCAGTGGCTTGTTTAATGTTTAAACCATTAAGCATATCAGAATTGATATGTTTACCATCAGTTGTAATACAAGGTTCTTTCCCTTGAATTACTGGAATAATTTCTAGTTTATGAACTTTAGCAAAGTCATAATCACGTTTATCAGCTGATGCTACACCCATGACTATGCCATTAGCATAATCATTTAAAACATAGTCTGCCACAAAGATTGGCACTTTCTTATCATTAATTGGATTGATAGCATAGCTACCAGTAAAGACACCAGTTTTTTCTTTGCCTTCTTGTCGTTGTAGTAAAGTCTTTGCTTTAGCGTTTTCAACATATTGTTTAACTGCTTTAGCATTTTCTTTAGTTGTTAGCTTATTAACTAATTTATTTTCAGGTGCAATTGAAATAAAGGTTACACCATAGATGGTGTCAGGTCGTGTTGTAAACACTTCTAATGTTGTACCATTAGCTTTGAATTTTATGTTTGTTCCAACTGAACGACCAATTCATGTTCGTTGGATAGTTTTTAAGTTTTCTGGTCAATCAAGGTTATCTAAACCCTCAAGTAGCTTATCAGCATACTTGGTAATTTTTAATACTCATTGACGCATTGGTTTTTTCACAACTGGGAATGAACCACGTTCAGAAACCATCTTACCATTTTCCACAACTACTTCTTCATTTGATAAGACTGTGCCTAAACCTTCACATCAGTTAACATCAATATCTTTGATTTCAGCTAAACCTTTTTCAAATAATTTTGAAAAGATTCATTGTGTTCATTTATAGTATTGTGGATCAGTCGTATTAACTTCTTTGTTGTAGTCAAAACTAAATCCTAATGATTGTAATTGTTGACGGAAAACATTAATGTTTTTAGCAGTAAACTCTGCTGGGTGGTTACCAGTTTGTAATGCATATTGTTCAGCTGGTAAACCAAAAGCATCTCATCCAATAGGATGAAGAACATTAAAACCATTAAATCTTTTATATCGAGAATAAATATCTGTAGCAGTGTAACCTTTTGGATGTCCCACATGCAAGCCTTGTCCAGATGGATAAGGAAACATATCCAAAATATAACATTTTGTTCCCTTATCTTTTGGGTCAAAATGATATACATCATTTTCTTTTCAGAATTTAGCTATATTCTTTTCGATTAAGTTATGGTTGTACATAATAATTTATTCTTTTTTACACTTAAATATATAATATTATAACTATAAAAATAATTTATGGCAGATACTCAAAGTCTAATTGAAACAATTAGAAAAGAACTAGATTCAATCAAAGTTTTCATCAATGCTGATGGTGGTGATGTTAATTTTGTTAGTTTAGAAAATGGAATATTAACACTAGAAATATCTGGACATTGCATTGGTTGCATGAGCTTTGATACAACTTATACTTATGGAATTAAACAATCAATGTTAGCAACCCATAAAGAATTAAAAGATGTAATCTTTACATTAAAAAAATCAGGAATTTAATCCTGATTTTTATTTTGAAGTATTTCCTAATTTTGTTAGTGTAAGGTAATTTGGACAATCTGTATCAACAAGACATCCATAAATAAAGATATCAAAAAACTTTGCAAGAAATGGGCTTAAATGTTCAGCATTTTTATTTGTGTATTCAATGTTTTCAGTTTCACTAAATGTTCATTTTTTCCCTTCAGCATTGCTGTTTTTGTCTTCAATAATTCTTGGCATAGTAATTTTTCATCCGCCATCATCAGTTGTTCAATGAGGGAAGCGTAATACATTTGCTTTGTCTGTCTCAAATACCAATCTAAATAAGAAATTTTTTACCTTAAACATTCGTTTATCAATTTCAGCGTTAAATTCTCCTTTACCTTCCTCAGTGGAGTCATCTGTATACTGAATATTAGCTGTTCAAATTACATCATAAGACGCACAGATGAATGCCTTCAAAACTTTTTCATTAGACATACCCAATGGTTCGATAGAGTGTCATTCTATATCAAACGAATGCGGGATGACTTTTACATATCTAGTTTGAACATCTCAAACAGGGGCATCGTTTGATTTTGAATCCTCTGGTTGTTGGTAATCAGCAAAGGCATAAACTAAATCTTCAGCAAAAATTAATGGTCTTTCAGAGATACATTTATAGTAGTCGTTTGTTAATACATTTTCATTATCATCTTGAGGTATGATTTTTTCTTCTCTCATTGGAATTGATGGGTGGAATGCCTTTCATTCGGGGTCAACACCACTTCATTCTCATTCAGCAAAAATTGTTTGTGCACATGAAGTTACTAATGGTGTAACAATTGCTGCAATACTTGCAACAGTTGCTGCTGGTAATAATTTGTGTAATAGTTTCATGCAAATCTCCTTATATTTATTATATTAAATGACTTTTTCTTTCTTTGATGTTGTAATTGACAAACATTCAATATTATCAAATTCTTGTTTGATTAAACTTGCGACAAAATCACAGAAGCAATTTTCTAAATCATGGCCAACATCTAATGCAGCTAATTGATAATTAGCTAGATCTTGTCAGCCATGGTGTTTAATATCGCCAGTAACTAATAATACTTTTTCAGTTTGTAGTGTATCAAACATTGGGGCAAAGACAGATAAACCAGCACCAGCACAAATAGCAACCTTTTTGTATTTGTCAGTTGCTTTAGCATTAGTTGTTACTAGTGTAACACCAAATGTATCTTTGAATGTTTGGGCAATTTGCCCAACACTCATTGGACGAGGAAGGTTTCCCATAACAAACTTTTGGTTTTTATATCACTTAAGGTTTTTAAGTCTTAGTTTTTCTCCAACTAAAAAGTTCATTCCATTTCTTGAATTATCAAAACATGTATGTAGCGCTAAAACTGTTGTTTTAGTATTTTCAAGTCGTTCAAGTAATAATTTATAGAAAGGTAACATTTCATGTTCTGGATTAGACTTAAAGATTGGATGATGTGTAACAATTAATTTAGCTTTTTGTTTAATTGCTTCATCAACAATCTTTTCATTTAAATCTAAACAAACAAAAACCTTATAGGTTTGTTTATTAAGATTACCTTTTACAACATAGCCCGATTCATCTCATTTTTCTTGTTGTTTTAATGGATATTGTTTTAATAGAAAACTTGTTATATTTTTAATTTGCATATTATTTTTTCACCTTTTCCTTTAATCATTTGTGTAATGTTGCATAAGTCTCTGAGAATCGATACAGTTTTTTCTTTTCGACTTTGTGTAATGCAGCTTTTAAGTATGCCATTCACATCTTCTTATCTTTTTGTAAAGATAGCAGGCCAAAGTAAGCTTCATATATGGTTATCTTTCTAACTTTGGTTCCTGGCTTAGCTTGAATTATTTGGTAGAACTTTTTTCGATCAACACAAATTTGTTCAAATTGAATAATTCATTTCTTTTTAGCCAAATATCTTCTTAAGACATCAACATCACAATTTGCTTCAAGAATATATTTACAGTTTTTAGAAATCCTTGGATCTTTGTTTTCCAATATTTGAATAATGTTGTTTGCTCCCATACCAGCAATAACAATGTAGTCTGGTTGAACAAACACTTTCTTAGTAATATCTTGCAAACCATCATTTAAAACATTTATTGTTTTAGTTGTTAAATGGTTTTTAGCTAAATTAGCCTTTCCGGCATTGTGTGGTTGTCAATTCTTTTCAATATTAACAACTTGTTTAGCTTTTTTTGATCTTAGTAAGTTAATTGCTAGCAATGCATGATCTGATCCAACATCATACACACATTGACATTTATCAATTAAGTTACAAAGTTGTTTAATTCTGTTCATCTAATATATAACTTCTCAATTTCTTTGATTTTGATGGGTGTTTTAATTTTCTTGTGGCTTTCGCTTCAATTTGGCGAACTTGTTCACGAGGAATTTTTAATTTTTCTGCCGCTTCATCAAGACTATGAACATATGTATATGGTTCAAGACCATAACGCATTCGCATAATCTTCTCTTCTTCAGGAGTTAAAGTTACCTTAAATAATTGATTGATATCTTCTTTCAATAATGATTCTTTTGTATATTGAACTGGTGAAGTCAAAACATCTTCTTTAACAAAGTCAGAGATTTGGCTATCTTCATCAGATCCAACAGTTTTATCTAGTGATACTGGATCAATATGAATACGTTTGATGTTAGCAACTTTTCTAGTTGTGAACCCAGCTGCTTGTCCGCCAAGTTCTTCAGTAATTTCTTCAATAGTTGGTTGGCGACCTAATCTTTGAGTTAATTCTTTTTCAGCATTTGTTACACGGTGAATTGTTTCAATCATGTGGGCTGGAATACGAATAATCTTTGATTGATCAGAAATGGCACGAGTAATTGCTTGGCGAATCCATCATGTTGCATAAGTTGAGAACTTATGGCCTAAACGATAGTCAAATTTCGTAATGGCTTTCATTAAACCCATTGTTCCTTCTTGAATTAAATCTTCAAATTCAATTCCACGGTTTAGGAACTTCTTAGCGATTGAAGTAACAAGACGTAGGTTACTTGTTACTAATTGATCAACGGCATACTTTCTTTCAATTTCATTCTTAGAGTTTAATAGCTTAGCTATTTCTACTTCTTGTTCAGCTGAAAGCATCTTAGATTGACCAAGAGTAGTTAAGAATGATTTAACACCATCATAGTCATTACCTTTTGGTCCATGAGTTGTAATCTTACTAACTTTTTGTGATTTTTGTGTTGATAATATTTTTTCTGCTTCTTCTAAAGTGAAGAACTTTTTGCCTTCATACCCTTTGATGGTAATACCTTGCTTAACAATATCATTGAATAATCTTTGTGTTAATTCTTTTGTTAAAGCATAACTTCCAAATTCAGAAAAAATCTTGTTTAATACAACAACATTTCTGCTTCGTTTTTTAAGCTTAACAGTTTGAATAATTTTCTTTTCAATGTCTTTAAATTCAAATTCAGAAATAGTCTTATGTTTAGAATAAGATTCTAGAATTTGAATTTTAGGTGAGAATGTTTTAGAACTACTTGCTTGCTGTTTTGCTGGTTTTTTAGCTACTTTTTTAGCAGGTTTTACTTTTTTTGTTTTTACTTTTTTAGTTGTTTTTTTCTTACTAACAACTTTAGTAGCTTTCTTTTTAGCTACTTTTTTTGATTTACTATTCTTCTTTGCCATGAATACCTCAGATTGATAGATATATATTATACCCTAAAAATAAAAAAGTAAAAGTAATAAATTACTTTTACTTAACAAAAAAGATTACGATGTCATTATCCAAATATTGAAATTGAACTACGACTTGGTACTGGGGATAAACGCATAATTGTTGTTCGGCGGAAACCATAGTTAGTATTACTTTGAATTGGTCTTGTCATACTTACAGCATTCATTACAAGACTAGAAAGGGTTGAAACAAGAATGCCAATACCTAAGGCAATTGCATAAAACGATCCTCCAGACGTTTTAGCTTTTTGCATTTGTGTTAATCTTTTAATATATATCACCTCCCATATGTATATTTACCTAAGAAAATAAAAATTTAGAAAAAAATGCAGTCACTAGACGTATGACCACATTTTATCAATACTTACGATGCAACAATTTTTTACTATTTTCGTAGTTTTTTGCCTAATCTCTTGCCAACAAATCAACCGATGAAAACTAAAACTGGTGATATAAAACCAATGATGTTAATTAAAGCATTATCACTTAATTGTGGTAGATAAAACAAAATAACCATTAAGATATCGGGTGTTAGAACAAATCAAACCGATAGAAACAAGATGACTCTTGTATGCTTTACTGATTTTGGATTATTTAGTTTCTTAGCAACAACAAACAATATTGATGCACAGATTAATCAAATAATAGAGTTAGCTAATGTGACAAGTGACAAAATCTTTAATGTATAGTAAAAAGCCTCATATCCTAATAAATAGTTTAATAATGATAAAACAAAAACAGATACTGAGATTAAAGTATGAATTAATCCAGTAACACTAAATCATTTTAACAAACGAGTAAATTTTTTTGTTTGTTGTTGCTCGGCCATAGAATAATTATAAAGATAATTAAAAAGTAAAAAAATATGTTTTTTGCTTTATAGATATATAATTTTATAGAAAGGAATTCCTATATGGGAAAAAGTATTACAGAACAAAAATTAACTCCTTCTGCTAAATTAGCTGCTGTTATTGGTGCTGGTAAAATTACTAGACCACAAGCAGTTAAGAAGGTATGAGCTTACATTAAAGCTCACAAATTACAAGACAAGAACAATAAAAGAAACATTAAAACTGACGCAAAACTTAAACCAGTATTTGGTGGTAAGAGCACAATTACTATGTTTGAAGTTGGTAAATACTTGTCTAAAGAATTAAAGTAGTTAATTTGAACTTTCAAAAAAAGAGGGGTTTCCCTCTTTTTTATTAACATATAATGAAAGTAGGAGATATTATGGGAAAGAATAAAACAACAATTAAGTCAGGTAATACCTATTTTGGATCTGATGGTAAAACAACCATCAAATCTGGTAATACTTTCTTTCATTCTGATGGTAAGACAACCATCAAATCTGGTAATATCTACTTTGGATCTGATGGCAAAACTACTATTAGATCAGGCAATACATTCTTTGGCTCTGATGGTAGTACTACCATCAAATCTGGTAATACCTTCTTTAGTTCTGGTGGGGATACTACCATTAAAAGTGGCAACACATTCTTTGGCTCTGGTTCATCAGATTCAGCAATGTTTGATGATGACGACGAAGACGAAGATGAATGATAATAAAAACCAGGTTGAACCTGGTTTTTTTAATTACATTTTCTTTACGTTGATGATTGAGAAGATGAATGAGGCGATTAATGTGGCGGCACTAACAGCATTTATTGCAACAATAGCTCGAGTTCACATGTTGAAGTCAATGCTTGGAACTAATCCAAGAATGATTAATGATGCAATAAAACCAATTGCTGTGAAGCAAACTAATCCACCAGCAATACCATAAAAGATTGTGCAAGTCTTTGCTCCTAAGCCTTCATCATTTCCATGTTCTTTGGCTAAAAGAATAAATGTAATGATGATTCAAACTATTTGAATTACTAATAAGATAAATTGATAAATATTAGTAACGAAGAAACCAAGAATTGATGCAGCTGTTTCAGTATTTTGGAAGATTGATGCCATTAATGCTGAAACAATTGCTACAAGTCCACAGATTATTGAAAAAACAATATTGGCAATAGTTAGGCCTTTACACTTTGAATTTTGTTTAGTCATAGTTACTCCTTATTAATAATTATTTTTTTGACGATCGTGATTTACTTGATTCTTTTTTTCGTAAGCTGCTAGTATTTCTTCAACACTAAAACCTAGTCTAAAACCAAACTTTAGATAATTCATATATCACTCTCTTGCTTTTCAAGCAGTGTTGATATTACATGTTTTTCGAAATAATCAAACAAATGCTTTTGTTATTTCAGTTTTATCTTCATATTTGTTTAAGAAACGTTTTACCGTAAATTGTGGTTTAACGAAGTATCTAATACAAATTGAAGTAATAAAGTGAATACCATCAACATATTCTTCAAGAATAACATCTCTTGCAGATGGTCCTTTATTTGACCAGAATTTAAAACTACGTATTTCATTAGCAAGTTCAGCTAATTCAACTAATAATGCTAGTTTTAATTCTCGTGTAATGGTGCGGTATGCAACATTGTGTTTTGTGTGAATTTCTTTGTCTAATTCACGTTGCTGATTGAATAATTTTGTTAAATCGATTTTCATAATCCCTCTACATATAGATTATAAAATAAAAAATAGGTTGACCCTATTTCTTACATGCAATTTCCACTAATGCTTTGAATTCGTTTGGATTGTTAATTGCTAATTCAGATAGCATTTTACGGTTGATTTCAATTTTGTTTTTCTTTAAACCATTAATGAATTGTGAATAGTTGTATCCTTGTGCTTGCACAGCAGCAGAGATTCTTGCAATTCATAATTTTCTAAAGTCTCGTTTTTTAGCTCTTCTGTCTCTAAAAGCATATTGAGCTGAACGAATAACTGTTTGACTAGCAATTCTATAGCTAGTGTGTTTTGTTCCTCTAGCACCAGAGGCTGCTTGTTTAACACTCTTACGGTATTTTCTTGCAGTAGTTCCACCTTTTACTCTCATAATTGATCTCCTTAGTTATGTAATGTCTTACCTAAGTTCTTAGTGTAAGTGGCATTTAGTGTTGTATCTTTTCTAAGATGTCTTTTTTGCTTAGTTGTCTTATTGTGTGCTAAATGTGAACGATAAGCATGTTTTCTTTTTAGTTTACCAGAGCTAGTTCTTTTTAGTCTCTTAGCAACAGCTCTTTTAGTTTTTGCTTTAATTTTTCCCATAACTTTCTCCTTATTTCTTAATAATAGTTGCTTCGTACATGATTGGACTTAATTGTTTAAGTGGGGTAGCAACTTTGCCATTTTCTTCAATTAATTTTAGGAAGTCTTGATAAACTTTATCAATTAGATCTTGCTTTGTGGCAATACGACCAAATGTCATTACTTTAAATTTAATTTGGCATCCATCTTTTAATCATTGATTAACTTGGTTTGCTTTTCATTGTAAATCACCAGCACCAATTTGTGGTCGAACTTTAACTTCTTTTGTTTTAATCACAACTTGGTTTTTCTTAGCTTCTTTTTGTTTAACGTCTTGTTGGTATTTAAACTTACCATAATCAATAATTTTACAAATAGATAGTTTGCCAGTTTTGCTACTTGGTACAAATAGTACTAAGTCTAAACCCTTATCTTGTGCTAATCTAATAGCAGCTTTTGTATTCATTGCTCCTAAATTAGTTCCATTTTCGTCAACGACTAAAACATTTGGATCTCTAATCTTTTCGTTTGTTAAGTATTTGTCTTTTTGCATTCAATTTTCCTTTTAATTAATTGTTTATATAAAGAAAAGTACACAATGATTGATTCATTGTGTACACAAAACATTTAAATGGTCAATGACCTTTAAAAGCTTTTTGCCTATTACTATTCGCAATCAGGCGAGTTTACACAACTACTTTCTTTATATGTATATATTGTATATATAAATTGAGATTTTTTTGCAAAATATTTGCATTGTATCTTTTAATGTATAATTAATAAATATTAGTAAAAAAAGGATTTTTATGAAAAAAAGTAAATTCGCATTAAATTTCATTACCTTGGGTGCTAGCGCAGCTACATTGGTTGTGCCATTAACATCATGTGCTCCTACAGGAAAGGTTATTATAACTATTGCCTGTGATCAACATGGACAAGGTAGTGGTATAAAAGAGGTTAATGTTGGAACCAAATTTGGTGACATTGAACCAGAACTAAGAAAATATGTTAGTCCATACTTTAGTGAATTATTTGAACTAACTGATTGAGCTAAAGATAGTAAAGACGGCAAAAGAATTGACAAAAATTATGTCATTGATGCTGGTTTTACAGCTGTAGCAATCTTCACTCTTAAACCCGATGTAGATCCAGAACGTCCTATTCCTGATAGTGAAATGGTGTTTGATCAAAGCAAAGGTGTTAGAGTTCTAAATGGATTAAAACGTCCATTATCATGTTATGATGGTTTTACATCTATTTGCATTCCTGCAGATGTTTTCTATATTGCTGATAATGCATTTGAATCATCAGCTGATGATGAATTACCGGCATCAATAAAAACTATTGAATTTGATGATAATGTAATTGAGGAAATTCCATTAATTATTGGAAAATCTGCTTTTGCAAATTCTGCATATGTTGAAAAATTTGTTTTCCCTCAAAGATTAAAATATGTGTGTGATAGCGGTTTTGCTGGCTGCATTAGCGCAAAAACAATTGACATTAGTCAATGGGATGCAAATGATGTAACATCAAAAGCATTCCCATTTGCTAGTGAACATGTTTTTGATGGATGAACAAATGATTCAGATGAATGCGAAATCGTTTATGATGAAGAAAAAATTGGTGACGATGTTCTTGAATTATATTTCAAGTTTACTGGAGCCGGTTTATCTGATAAATGAATAAGTGTTGATCTTGAAGAGGATACTTCGCACGTAGGTTTCAAGGCTTTAAAATATACTCCTGTTAATGGGGATCCTGTATACATTTTGACAAAAGTACTTCGTCATTCAACTGGAAAAGTAGAAATACCAAATTGAGTAGATGTAATTGGTCCAAATGTACTTGAAGGTATAAGAAGCGAAGTTGATAAATTAACGGTTGCATCTGGAGCAAAATTAAAATGAATTTGCCACAATGCATTTGCTTATGCTTCAAATTTATGAGCTGTAAATTTGGAAAATGCCTCTAGCCTACGATCTATTGGAACAGCCGCATTTTATATGGCTGGTTTAAGAACTGCGATATTATTACCTACTTCTTTAACAACACTAGGCGCTTCGGCTTTTGATTCAACATACATTAAAACAATTGATTTGTCAGAAACAAATATAACACAAATTCCTATTGCGGCATTCAAATCATGCTATAGTTTATCAGAAGTTACTATGTCAAATAAGATAAATGAAATTGACCCAGAATGTTTTTACAATTGTTATCAATTAAAAACTATAGATTTACAAAATGTTAAATTTATTGGAGATTATGCTTTTAAAAATGATAGAAATTTAGCACTTACTTTAGAAAGCAATGAAAACTTACAATATATTGGTAAACAAGCCTTTTATAATACAGGCCTTATCAATATTGGTATTGGTAAAAATGTTTGATGTATTGGTGATGGCGCATTTAGTGACAACAATGATACATTAACTGGAATTACTGTTGATTCAGAAAACCAATACTATAAAGTGACAGAAAAAGCTCTATATTCTAAAAACAATGTAACATTGCTTGCTATAACAAGTCAAACTGACACATTAGACCCAGCAACAGAAATTATTGGTGAGTGTGCTCTTTCATTTGCTCAATGAAATGAATCAACACTTGATTTGTCTGAATTTGCTAATTTAAAAGAACTTCGTAAAGAATCCTTTATGAATTTCAACTTTAACAATACAAACACAGTAAAACTTGTTTTACCAAGCTCAGTAGAATCAATTGGTGATAATGCTTTTGAATCATCTTGAATTGATGATATTAATCTAAGCGATTTAGTAAATTTGAAATATTTGGGTGAGTCATTATTTTCTGATAGTTTTGTATTAACTGAAGTTACAATTCCTCAAGGAGTTGAAAGAATCCCAGCTAGATCTTTCTTCCATTGTATTAAATTGGGAAGAATAACAATTCCAAATTCAGTTAAAGAAATTGATGAGAAAGCATTTGACCCAAACACTTCAATTATTGAAACTGATGTCGATGTTTCATCATTTACACAAGTTCCAAACTGAACAGGTATGAATGTCTTTGGTTCAATTAAGAGAAATAAGAGATTTACTCTTCATGTGGCTAATGCAGAATTAATCCAAGGATGACATGATTTATTAGTTAAGTTAGGTATTCAATTTACTGATCCTAGCTTGTTTAAAATCACAACTGATCCAATGCCAACACCATCCGTTTAACGATAAATAAAGAGGCTAAAAACCTCTTTATTTTTTTAATTTTGGTGCCAATTTAATTATATATATATATAATTACCGCATCGAGGTAGTTTATGGCAACAAAACAAGAAAATGAAAAAAGAAAAAAAATAGCACTAGGTATTTGTATTCCTGTGACATTAGGTGCAGTTGCTGCAGGTATTGCAGTGCCACTTGTACTATTAAATAGAAATAATCCAGTTGAAGTTGATGCAATCCCATTTGAAGCTTACAACATTGAAAGAGGTAAAGCATATCACCATGGTGTTGACTCTGAAGATTGCAACATCCTTAAAGGATTTAATCAAACATGATTAGCTAATAATGATATCACACAATATAAGTCAATGGTTATTCCAAATACT
Source organism: Mycoplasmoidaceae bacterium (assembly GCA_024407855.1). Next base: position 57,068 of record JAKSVQ010000004.1, read on the forward strand.
GTTGATTATGTTGATGGTAATGCATTTTATATTTATGATGATGAAACAGAAACAGCACATTCAACTATTCCTAGCAATATCACATCTTTAAGCTTTGAAGAACGAAAAGATAATGCAGAAAGACCATTTTTAGGTTTAGCAGAATCATGTTTCTGTGAAGCCCCATTTGTAAAGATTTCTTTGCCAAAACATTTTGGTGGTTCATATTCAGCTTATAACATGTCTGATGTTGAAAGAACTGATGGTGCCTTTAAAGGTTGCCCTAATGTTACAACATTAGATTTAACTGCTTTCGATGATGAAACAGCATATCGTTGTTTAAATGGTATAGACTACAACACATTTGCTAATTGACCTGAATCAGGTGTTATTATTTATGGTGACAACATTTCAGAAATTAGCTTGTCTGGTTTAAAGACAGCAATTTATAACTGTGGTTTGAATAAAAAGACATGATTTGATGGTGTAACTCCACATGCTACAACAGTTATAATGGATGAAAACAATATCGTGACTGGTTTCAGCCCATTAGTTACTGACCATGAAATTTATGCTGAATTATATTACTATGATGGTTCTGGTATTTTACATATGCCACATGGAGCAAAAGGTATTGCAGCCGGTGCATTCCAAGAATGAGGTGGTCAAAACATCTCTAGTATGATTAGAGGTATCGCTCTTGAGGATTGGGATGGCCAATGCTCAATTGAATATATTGGCGATCAAGCATTTGCTGGTTGTAAATTTGCTAGTGAGGTTGCAAATGCTGTAACAATTAATTTTCCTAAATCAGTAAAAACTATTGGTCAAGCAAGCTTTGCTGCAATAAATGATTTAAAGCGTGTTACTTTTGACCGATTAGATAATGGTTCAAGAATATTTGGAGCTGGTGCATTCATGGGTGATAAAAATCTTGAATTGCCTTCATTTGCAGATGCTTGTGTAACACAAGTTCCTGAATATGCATTCTCAGGATGCAATCATTTAACAACCGATGGTGACTTTACATTAGACGGTTGCATTACCAATATTGGAAGCAATGCTTTTGAAGACTCTGGTTTAAAAAATATTGTTTTGCAACCAGACACTACTTTGACAATTGAATCTAATGCTTTTGACTCTAATGCTCTAGAAACAATTGATATTGGTGGAATCTCTGATTTCAATTGTCTAACATTGAAAGATAATGCTTTCCCTTCAACTAGTGGAACAATTACTGGTTTTGCTGGTTCAGCTGATTGACAAAAATGACAATGAAAAAATGATATATTAACTAAATTCACTAACGCTGGTATTACTGGTTGAAACGTTGGTTATACAATTGAAGACTTATATGCTGCTTTATTTAAAGTAAGTGAAATTGATGAAAAATATTACATCAATGGTTTCAACTATGATGCCTTAGGTACTAATGGCTTAACTGGACCAGAAATTGATAAATTGTTACTTGAGATTGAACAACCAGAATCTGGTGTTCTTGATACTATCAAGTTCCCAGCTAAAATTGGTAAAGGTGCAAATGAAAAAACAATTCAAGGTGTTGCTAACTTTGGCGAAGGACATTATTTCCCTGCAACTGTATCAACAATTGACTTTAGTGCATTTGATAAAGATGCAAATGCCATCGTAATTGGAGAAAGAGCTTTCTACAATGATGATCAGATATCAACAATTATATTTACTGATCAATATGGTGGTGTATTCCACGGTGTTTCAATGATTGATAAAGAAGCATTTGCGGGCTGCGATGGTTTAGCAACACTTAAATTGCCAAAAGGTATTGTTATTCATGAAAAGGCTTTCTATTCATGTAGCTATATGTATAATTTGGATTTAAGTGATTGGGATCATAATTTCATTACTAGTAAAATCGAAACTTCACAATATTCGATTGGATTAAATGCATTTGCTGGATTTAGAAGCGATGGTTGAATAAAATACGCTGATGATGTTGTGGCGCACGATAAAGAAATACTATGTAATTTCCTTACTGACACAACACAAGCGTCATTGGATGAAACTTGAGTTGCATCTAAAGCTATTATGGAAGAACCAGCTAAGAAAACAATTTACACAAAAGCAAATAATAATGCTGCATCATTCAACTTTAAATTGCTAGTGACAGATTATGATATTGACTGAACAATATCACTAGATGTTCACACTGAAGAATCAACACCCGGAATCTCAATTGATTATCCTAGATCAATTGAAACATATAAAGATGATGACACTTTATCAATTCCTGTTACCTTTACTAATAGTAATTTAGTTAACGGTGATTATGTGTCATTTGACATTAATCTTTCTGGTGAGTCAATATATGGTGCAGGTTCAATTACATTCCCTGGATATAAAGTAATTTATACAGGTTCTATTGACCCAGTAACACAAACATTGGATTTAAAGACTGACACTTTTGAAAAGAACAAGGACTTCCAATTTAAAGTTCATGACACTGAAATTAAACAATTAAGTGATTTGGATATTACATTTACACCAAACGGACAATCTTCATTAGGTGTAACACCAACATGTGATTCAACAAAGATAACATATGATACTCAAAATAAGATTTTAACTATACCAGTTGTTTTAAGTAAAGATGGTTCATTATCTAATGACGATAAAGGATGCTTTGATTTAACAATTGCCAGCAAAGTTGGAGCAGCTGAGGACAAGTGAACAAAAACATTCACAAACTGCTCATTAACCTATGTTGGTTATGAAATAAGTTGTTCAGCTGTACAACAAGTAACATCAAATGTTGACTGAGCTCCTTTTAGTTTCTTGTCAACTAAACCACTTACGACAACTGATTACACTTATTTCGCTAAAGTTAGTGAAATAAATATTTCACGTGATAGTGGACATATTTCGCTAGGTCTATTTACTGAACAAGGTGCCTTGATTAAGAGATTATCACAAAATGAAGAAATTGAAATAGGAAAAAATCAACTTTCAACACTTTGCTTTGGTTTGGTAACAAATGATGGATCAGGTGATGACATTCAAGTATTATCAGGAGATAAGTGTACATTTAAATTAGTATATGGTTACAAAAAAGGCACTGCTTCATTTGTTGAACTTGGAAATAGTGACAACTTAACACTAACTATTAGTAACTCAAGAATAAATATTGAAAGCGGTCAAGAAACGCAAATAACAAAAGCTGGTCAAAAAGACGTGTCTTACAAATTTAACCTTGCTAAGAACTGAGTCAGCGGAATGTCACTATATGCTACAATATCTAATTCAACCGGCTCATTCGAACCAGTCTTTGATGATGGTTCATCAATTAAACTATTAACTACTACACCTGGTTCAAAAAATGTTAATGTTGGAATAAAGATTCCAGACTCTGCTACTCCATTAGATTTACAATCTGCAAGCTTCTCCATCACTTTCTCAGCTAAAGATGGTGATACTGAAGTTTGAAATAAAACTATTAGTAGCTTAACATTAAAATATTCTGCTGCAAGATTAACTCTTGTAGATGATAGTAGAATAGTTGCTATTGGTGCAACTCAACCATATGCAATTTATGAATTTACTATAAAAGATGGATGCTATGATACTATCTTCTATCCAACAATTTCTAATGCTTCAGGATCTTTGACACCAACATTATCATCTACTGAATACTACGATCAAGGTAACAAAAAAGTATATGTTAAAGTTCTATTTAGTGGTCAAACAATTACTGCTGATTCAAACTGTTCATTTGATTTGACAATTGGAAACAAGGCAGTAGCTGCTGATTGAGAGCAAACATTTACTAATCTAACAGCTACAGGTGGAACAATGTTTAGCAATGCTGGTGTAAGCAAAACTGTTTATAACACTTGAACAGGTTCTTATAAATTGAATTTAGCTCAAGCACTTGAAACATCACCAGCTGATAAGCAATCAATTAGAATTTCAGAATTAACAATTACAGGTTCAGGAACTAGTGATGCTAAGGTTGCATCAGATTCAACAGCAAAATCTGATGCTGGTAGTGAAACGGCTAACTTCAATTTCACTATGGGTAGCAATTCAGGTAAATCACTTGTTGATATTGACAGAAGTGCATCCACATATTGAACAGAGTTTAGTTTAAAAGCACAAGTTGTTGATAATCATGGTCAAACAGTTTATGAACAACAATTAACTAATTTAAGAACTGTATTATCAGGTGTACCTATATATAGCGGTTATTATGACCACGAATCAATTTCATATGGAACTACAACTAGAGATATTCCATTTGATGTTGCAGAAGATTTCAATGTTGGAACAAATTATTGAGTGGTTAAATGGGTAGAAACAACATCTGGTAACACTAAAGTAAATGAAAATGCGACTGTTGTTTCAATTACTGGAAAGAAATTAACATTACAAATTAAATTTGATTCAACTGGATTCATTATGCATAACTCTACTGAAGGATACTTTGTCTTCAGCTATTATGCTAATGGTGATGCACTATCAGGTGGAACTCCAACATGGACATTCACTACAACTGGTAATGCATTTAAATACTGATAAAACAAAAAAAGAGGCAAATGCCTCTTTTTCTTTTACTGGTGCACTTGAAGGGACTTGAACCCCCACTCCGTAAAGAATTAGATCCTAAGTCTAACGCGTCTGCCAGTTCCGCCACGAGTGCAATGGTGCTCTGTGAGGGACTCGAACCCACGACCCAGTGATTAAGAGTCACTTGCTCTACCGACTGAGCTAACAAAGCACAACACGCTTTATATTATAAACACTTTTTGCTATAAAACATAACATTTAATAGATATAATGATTAAGAAAATATCATGCATGAAAGGACATAAAATGGCAAAAGTTTTCACTAAGAAACAATTAGTATCTGCTGTTTCAAAAGAAACAGGAATTGCACAAGCTAAAGTTGTTGAAATCTTCGAAGCAACAGCTAAAGTTACAAAGAAACAATTAAAAGCTGGTTATGTTGTTAAAACACAAAACGGACAAATTAAAATTGTTTCAACTAAGGCAAGAAAAGGTATTAACCCTCAAACTGGAAAGAAGATTACTATTCCTGCTGGAAAGAAACCTAAATTCCAATTTGCTAAAGATTTCAAAAGAAATTTTAAATAAGATTTAAAAAAGTAGGTTGATGCCTACTTTTTTATTTTCTTAAATTCTTTAACTAATTGTCTAAGGATCTTTAGTGTTTCTTGATACACCTGTCCTTTTGATAAATCAATACCTAAGATTTTAATAATATCTAATGGTGGTAATGATTGCCCAACTGATAAGAACTTAATATAGTTGGCTAGCATCTTCTTATCATGGTGATAGATCTTATTAGCCACTACTAAGGCTATTACTTGTCCAATGGCATATTTATAAACATAGAAGTTATTCATATAGAAGTGTGGAACACGTAAGATTGAAGCATTAGCTAGCTTATATGGATATTTGTTTAGCTTAGCTAAAGCTTGCTTGCTTACGCCTTCATACATCTTTCGGCTTTCTAAGAACAATCGTTCAACATCAGCAACAGTTAAACCTTTGCCTTCATTAATTAGTTTGTTTGCTTCTCATTCAAACTTACTAAAGGTAATTTGTCTTGATGTGCAACCAAAGAATGTCGATAGCATATTATCTAGAATATGCAATTTCATTGCTTTATTGTTAGCATATTTATCTAATCAATAGAAATTTAATAGCATTTCATTGGCTATTGATGCAATTTCTGCTACAAACATATCAGTTGATGTGTAAATAGTCTGATTTTGAATAATGTGTCAACTATTAACACTATGGCCCATTTCATGGGCAATGGTTGATACTGAATCAGAAGTATTATCAAAATTCATTAAGATGTAATACTTATCTAACCCATAGATATTATCAATTGAGTAAGCCCCAGTTGCTTTATGTGCTTTTGGCAACCAACTAATTCAATGTTGGGCAAAAGCTTTCTTAACTGCATTAATGTAGTTAGGGCCTAAGCAAGATAAAGCCTTAATAACTTCTTGTTGTGCTTGCTCAACAGTAAACTTAATTTTCTTAGTTGTTAAATCAAGGTTTAAATCTCATGGTTCAAGCTTATCAATCTTGTGAATCTTTTTGATTAATTGATTTCGATGTTTTTTATAGTCAGTATTTGCTTGTTTGAATGTTGCAACATGCTTATAACAAGCTAACAAAATCTTTTCATTAACTTCTTCATTTTCTAAAGCAGCATCAATGTAGTTTTTGTAGTTACGAATTTGTGCTAGTTTGTTAGCCTTTAAATAGTTGTAATATAGAGTTTTTGTTAAGGTATTCTTAACATTATCATAAGCAGTGTTATAACTAACCCAAGCATTTTTTCTTAAGATTCGGTCATCAGGATTCTTCAATAATTTGATGGCATCTGAAATGGTTAAAATCTTATGTGCTTTTCCTTTGCTATCAATCGCATCAGCGTACTTTAAATCTGAATCAGTTAATGTTGAATAAACATCACCAATTCCAGTCGTAGCTGGAGCGACTTTTGTCATTAGTAATTCAGCATCTTTATTTAGAACATGTTTTCTATTTCTAAAAATTAGATCAAATTCTCTTGTTCAAGCTTTAATGCTTGGATCCTTAAGATAAGATTTAATCTTATCTTCATTTTCTAGAACTAAGTTTGTGAAGTTAGATACTTTTAAAGATAGTTCATTAGCAATGTAAATAATTTTTTGTTGCCAACTTATTCATGTTGGATTGTCTAACTCTTCAGAGTTATGATTCATTACATACATTAATAAACGATTACTTAGCTTTTCTGTTTGTTTGCTAAGAGATAATCATTTTTTAAAATTATCTTTTGTTTTATAAAAACTATTAACAAGGTTAACTTGTTTAAGTTCTAGTTGATATCATTCTTTAAATAAATCATCTAATGATTTATTACCTAAAAGACTTTCTAAGTCTCAATTGTATTTATTTTTGTCCATATCTTAATTAAATAACGAAAAAGAAAATTATTGCAACAATTATTAGAACAATAGCTAAACCAAAAACAACTCCGAAGAATCATCATTGCTTATATCATTTTTGATTTGAACGGATTTGATCAACATCCATTAATGGTAAACTTTGATAGAATCTTTGGTTCACCGGCTTTAATAGTGGTGTTGGATCAGACTTCTTATCTAATAATGGTAAACAGTTATTAACATCGTTAATAATTTGTTCAATATCTTCATAACGATGTTTAATTTCACTCGGTTTAGAAACAATACATCGATAAATAATATTTTCCAATGATGGTGGGATTGTTGGGTTAGCTGAGATATTTATCATATCATAGCGTAGCGGCAACTTAATGGTTGCACGCTTATCAAGACTACCATCGCTGTCTTTAATTTGGGTAAATGGTAATGTTCCCATAATCATTTCATATAGGATTACTCCTAATGAAAAGAAATCAGATTGAACAGAAATATTTCTTGGCCCATCTTTCTTCTTATAAGTTTCTAATAGATCTGGCAAGATATAACTTGCTGTACCATAAAGGTCCATTTCATAAGTCATAACTTTGTTTTGGTCCATATCTTTTGTAATAACGGAAGATATACCAAAGTCAACAATAACGACTCTTGATAAGTCGTGGCTAACCATAATGTTTTCTGGTTTAAGGTCACGGTGAATAATCTTTTGCTTATAACCATGTAATTGCTTAATACCATTTAATATCTTTTTAAAGATATTTAAAGCAACTTTGGGCGTTAAGCAGCCATGTTTATTCAAATATGTTCTTAATGTGATTCCATCAATGTAATCCATGATGAAAACAATTTGGTTGTTATTTGTTACAAAGACATTGTGTGTCTTTGCTAAGTTAGGATTATTCTTTTGTGATATACGAATCGCTGTTAAAGCTTCATCACCACGCTTTTTTCAATAAGCGTCATTCATTTCATCAGGTTTTCTAAAAACCTTAGCAGCAAACTTTGTTGAAGGATTATCTTTTAAATGGACAATATATACTGTACCATCAGCACCAGTACCAATATCTTTCTCAACTATATAAGGTGAATCATATAGTGTTGTATTAGGTTTTAAAACTTCGTTTTGGTCGAGCATACTATTTAACACTAACTAAGATTCCTGAGATGTTGTCATCTGAACCATTGCTATAAGCAGTTTTTAATAATGTTGCTATTTTCAATGATAAAGGTGCGATTCGAGTGATAATGTCGTATTTTTTATTATCACGAACATAACCATATAAACCATCTGTACATACTAAGAAATATGTATGTTGGGTAATAGTTCCAGAGTTAGTATCAAATTTTGCTACAGCTGGGTTAGTTGCATCAATATAGTTAGTTAATGAATGTCATTTTGATTTATTAGCTTGTAATACTTCTTCACTAGCTTCTTCAAGAATTAAATAGTTTTTGTAGTTATGATCAAAACTATATTGTTTAATTTCGTGAGTTGTTTTATGTTTAATAAAAGCATAAACTCTTGTGTCACCAATGTTAAATGAATAGAATTTATCACCAATAACTAATAAGCATGCAATAGTTGTTGCAATTGCACCAGCATTATTTGCTTGAATATATTTATTTAATTCAGTTAGGGCAACTTGCAATGTTTCTCGGAATCAAGCCGAAGGCTTTTCAATAAAAGTTGTTTTGCTAAAAGTGTCAGTGAAAACATTAGCAACAATTTTACTTGCATTTTCAGAACCAGAAACAGATCCTACACCATCACAAACAACAGCACATAAATCTTTGTTCTTGTTATAAGAACAAGCTAAAGAGTCCTGATTAACAGGGCGTTTTCCTTTTCATGAATTTAATGCAAAATTAATTCTTACTTTCTTCATGGTGTTGTATTCTTAGCTGACCGCAAGCGGCAGCAATCTTTGTTCCTCGTTCTAAGCGAATGGTTGCTTGGAGTTTATTCTTATTAAGAATATTAAAGAATTGTTTTACTCTTTTGCTTCTTTTGAAATCACTTAGATATGTTTCATTATAAGGAATTAAATTGACATAACACAATAGACCTTTTAAAAGTTTGACCAATTCTAGAGCATTTTCATCACTATCATTAATGCCATCCAATAAGATATATTCGAAGGTTAACCTTCGATTAGAGATTTCAAGATATTGCTTGCATGTAGCAATTAGTTTAGCTAAAGGGTATGTTTTGTTGATTGGCATTAGTTTGTTTCGAATCGTATCATTTGATGCATGCAAACTAATAGCAATGTTAACTTGAGGTAAAGCTTTAGCAAAATCAATGATTTTGTTGCATAGTCCACAAGTTGAAATTGTAATGTGTCTTGAGCCAACTTCTAAACCATGTTGGTTAGTGATTATCTTTAATGCAGTAACAACATTGTCAAAATTATCTAATGGTTCACCAATTCCCATAACAACAATATTAGATAGTTTAACTTTGCAGTTATCTTGTAGTCATTTATTAGCAGTAATAAATTGTAAAACAATTTCACTTGTTTCAAGGTTTCGGATCTTTTTGTGCGTTCCACTAGCGCAGAAAGCACAACCCATGTTGCATCCAACTTGTGTTGAAACACAAACAGAATAACCATAGTCAAATTTCATAATGACTGTTTCAATGAAGTTATCATCATGAAGTTTAAACAGAAACTTGATTGTTTCTTTAGTTTCATCAGTTAGCACTTTAATTGTTTTTAATTCATTAAAAGCAAAGATTGAAGATAACAAGTCTTGATTAGCTTTACCAATGTTTGACATTTGTTTAAAGTCAATTACTTGTTTCTTATAAACCCAATTAAATAATTGCTTAGCAACAAATGGTTTAAGATTATGTTTTGCTAGGCAGGTTTCTAATTGTTGCAAGTCGTAATTATAAAAAGATGTTTTAGTCATTATTTAGAAAGTAATTCTTTATTAAGAATTGACGCTAATCTCTTTTTAGCTTTACTTACTGTATCGTTGACAATAACGTATTTAAATAAACGTTTTTTACTAAGTTCTCACTTAGCTTGGTTTAAACGTTGTTTAACAATAATTTCTGGTTCCGTTCTTCTATTTCTTAAACGTTTTTCAAGTTCAGTTATATTAGGCGGTGAAATAAAGATAGTTAATAATTTTTTCTTTTTCTTTCAATTCTTTAGAATTTGTAAAACACCTTGCATTTCAATTTCTAGGAAAACGTTTTTGCCTTTGCGAAGATTATCACGAACAAACTTTCGTGGTGTTCCATAGTAATTATTTACATAAATTGCTCATTCAAGCATCTTATGATGATTGATTGAATTTTCAAATTTCTTTTTTGTTACATAAAAGTAGTCAACACCATCTTTTTCACCAGGTCGGCGACTACGTGTTGTCATAGACACAGAGAAAACTGTGTTGTATTTCTTTTGATCAATAATCCCTGATCAGACAGTTTTTTTGCCCGCACCAGATGGACCACAGATGACAATTAATTTACCTTTTCTTTTCATAAATAAAATAATTTAATATCTATTATATATGTAATCTATATATCACTTTTATATAAATAAAAATAGAAGGTATAACCTTCTATCTTTTTATCAATTTTAGTGTTTTCGACGTCGAACAAAGATTCCTGGGAGCTTATCACCAGCGATAACTGATAGGGTTGCACCACCACCAGTTGAGATAAAACTAAATGAATTTGCATTAGTGAATTTTACCGCTGCTGCAGCTGTGTCACCACCACCAACCAAGCTATATGCTCCATTTAATGATGTTGCTTCAGCAATCGCTAAAGAAATAGCTCTAGTTGACGCACTGAAGTTACTAAATTCACTAACTCCTGTTGGTCCATTTCAAAAGATTGTCTTGGCATATTTAATAATTTTTGTAAATTGTTTAATAGACTTTGGACCAACATCTAAGGCCATTAAATTATTTGGAATTTTCTTAAGTTGGTAAACTTGACCTTTAGTATTTTCAAAAGATTTAACCATGTTTAAATCAACTGGTAAAATAATCTTTTCTTTATATTTGTTATATAAAGTTCGAGCAACTTGATCCATTTCTGGTTCATATAAACTCCTGCCAACATTGATGCCTAATGATGATAGGAATGTGTTAGCCATTCCACCACCAATAATTACTTGATCAGACATTACCATTAATTTCTCGATTAATTTAATCTTGTCGGAAATCTTTGCTCCACCAATAATTGATACAACTGGTTTTGTTGAATACCTGTCAAACTTAGCTATATTTTCTAATTCGTTAATAACAAGAAAGCCTAGATATTTTTCTTTCATGTGTGATGCAATACCAGCATTAGATGCATGACAACGATGAATCGTTGCAAAAGCATCATTAACATAAACATCACCAAGGCTTGCTCAGAATTTTGCTAAACGTTTATCATTCTTGCTTTCACGTTTAGCAACCTTTCCGGTTTTAACATCGACATCTTGGTATCGTGTATTTTCTAACAAGATAATTTCATTATTTTTCATTTGTTGAACTATCTTAGGTAGTCTCTTATCGTGATTATCTTTAACAAAAATAACTTTATGTTTTGGATATAGAGATTGTAATGCTTTAGCAACAACCAGTAATGATTTTTTGCCAGATTTGATGTCATTAATTGATTTAATTCGTGATAAGTGTGATAGCAATACCACTTTAGCACGGCCTTTTAATAAGTAGTCAATTGTTGGTTTAGCAGCCTTAATTCTTGATAAGTCAGTTATCTTTTCATCTTTGATGGGAACATTAAAATCAACCCTGACTAAACAAGTTTTGTTTGTGACATCAGCGTTTTGAATACTAGGTAAATTATTTAATTGTGATCGTTCCATATTACAAGCTTAATAAATATTTTAGGGTTCTAATTAATTGGCAAGTATAACTTGCTTCATTGTCATACCATGTAAACAATTTGTATAAACGTTTACCGTCAACTTCAAGTTCCATTGTTAGTTTTGGGTCAAAGATTGAACCGTGGCTTTGACCAATGATATCAGCAGAAACGATTTCTTCATCGTTGTATGCTAATGTATCATTAACTTTTGATTTAACATATTTGTTGATTTCATCAACTGATGGTGATTTCTTCAATTCTAGAACTAAATCAACTAATGATCCAGTAACGGTTGGCACACGAATAGCTAATCCATGCATCTTTCCTTTTAGTTCAGGGATAACTAAGCCAATGGCTTTAGCAGCACCAGTTGTTGTTGGCACCATGCTAACAGCAGCAGCTCTTGCACGTCGTAAGTCTTTGTGTGGAGCATCTTGCAATCTTTGGTCAGCAGTATAAGCATGAATTGTTGTCATAAAACCTTTGACAATTCCATACTTATCATTTATGATTTTAGCCAATGGTGCTAATGCATTTGTTGTGCAACTTGCACCAGAAACTACAACGTCATTTTTAGTTAATGTTTTGTGGTTAACACCATAAACTATGGTTTTAACATCGCCACCTTTAGCTGGGGCAGAAATTAAAACTTTTTTAGCTCCAGCTTTGATGTGTTTGCTTGCCCCTTCTAAAGAAACAAACCTACCAGTACATTCAACTACTAAGTCAACTTTTAATTTCTTTCATGGTAATAGTTCTGGGTCTTTCTCATCAAAGATTGGAATTTTCTTTCCATTAACAATGATGTTCTTTTCATCATATGAAATGTGAGCATCACATTGACGGTAAACTGAGTCATACTTTAGTAAGTGTGCTAAAGTTTTTGGATCAGTTAAATCGTTAATTGCAACGACATTTAATCCTTTATCTTTTAAGACTTTACGGAAGAATAATCTTCCAATTCTTCCAAAGCCATTAATTGCAATTTTTTTCATAAAATTACCTCGTATATATTTTATATTATTTAATTTAAAACAACACTTAATATTATGTTAGATATAATATCTACATGCAAATATTCACAGCTGGAATAGTATTAATTGTTATTACGATTCTAATTGTTGCAACGATGGTAGTTTGCAATCATTGAATTAAGCCTGTAACAAATTGTTACTTTTTTTGGCTAGCAATTGGTGCGTTCTGGTTTATTTGATTGGTTGTCTTTAAGTTTGCTGGTGATTGACAAAACTATATTAAATTGGTTAATGAAGGATACTTCACTGACCCTGGAAGATACGATCAAAGTGTTCAAATATCAAAAGCATTTTTATTAGATATGTGTCCATTTGCGGCATTATTTATGTGTGTTTCGTTAATAGCTGATCCAACTAGAAAGGTTGCACGGAGCTTTGCTCCTATCGCTTTAGTTGGTGGACTTATAACTATTGGTTCATTAGCTTTTGATGGTGAAGGTGGTATTCCTGAACTATCAGCTCAATATATTTTCTTCGGCACTCAAGGAAATGAATGTTATTTCATTATGCACTTTATTCAAATTGTATTGCCTGTTGGTGTCATGTTAAATACACCTAAAGGCGGATGAAAAGGTTGAACCTTAACATTCATCTTAGCTGTTATCTATTACATATATGTAGGTATTACAATTTCATGTACTGGTTGTCGTTGAAATTGTTCTGGATTAAGTATCAATGACTGAGATACTGGTGAGTATCACTTTGTGTCAGACATCTTCCACATACCAGTTCCAGCTTGCCCATACATTGGAATACCATTCTTGTATGTCTTTGCTTCTGGGTTTGTTGCTTTGAAAGACTATGTCTTCTCTAAAGGTTGATTTAAATATGGCAATGCTCGTAGTAAGAGATGATTCTTGTGGTATGATTACAACAAGTATGTTAAGCAAAGGATATTGTAATTATGAGCACAATTAATTGATTTCCTGGCCACATGGCTAAAGCCAATAAGAAGATTCTTGAATCTTTAAGCAAGGTTGATTTAGTTTTAGAAGTGGTTGATGCTCGTGCAGTTAATGCGACAAGCAATCCTGATTTTGCAAAACTAAATAAACCGGTTCTAAAGGTTGCATTAAAATCTGATATTGCTGATATTAAAAATATCAAATGGCAACCAAATCTTGTTATTGGATCAACCAAGAACAAGTCATTTAAAACACAACTATTAAAAGAAATTAACAAAATGTTAGCACCGCTTATTGCTAAGAAGAAAGCAAAAGGGATTGCCAAACCTACATTCTTATTGATGGTTGTTGGATTACCAAATGTTGGTAAATCAAGTTTGATTAATTTTTTAGCTAATAGAAATTTAGCCCCAACCGGAAATAAACCAGCCGTGACAAAAACACAAGCAATCTTAAAGATTTCTGATAACCTATATCTACAAGATAACCCTGGTATTTTCTTTAAGAAAGTTGAAGAAGCAAAAGAAGGATACGTTCTTGCTTTGCTTAACACAATTAAGAAAGAAGTTCTACCATTAAAAGAAGTTCTTGAATATTGTTACAATTATTTATCAAACCATTACTTTAAACAATTAGCATCTTACTATGGTTTAGAATATGCATTGTCTTACAATGACTTTGTCAAATGGTTTGCTCAAAAGCGTCATTTTGTCATTGCTAACAATGAACCAGACATAGCAAGAGCACAAGATGTTCTCTTTGACGATTTTGTTAACGGAAAGATTTGCAAAGTAAATTATGAAAACTAAAAAACCTATAAGCATGTTTATTTATGAACATAAATACCAAAAGCTTGGTCATAAATTAATTGCTGGTGTTGATGAAGTGGGACGAGGTTGTTGAGCTGGACCGGTAGTTGCTTGTGCATGTATTCTTCCAGTTGGATATGAAAATCCGGCCATCAAAGATTCAAAAGTTTTATCAATTAAAAAAAGAGAACAGCTTGCCCAAACAATTAAAGAAAATTGTATAGCTTTTGCTATTGCCTATGTTGATGCTCCAAGAATTGATATTATCAATATTAAGGAAGCTGCAAAAGAAGCAATGGTTAGAGCTTTAAATAATCTTAAGATTAAACCAACTTGTGTATTAGTTGATGCAGAAGACATTAAATTTAATAAAGCAACAATCGTGCCAATCATTAAAGGCGATGCAAAATCAACATCAATCGCTGCTGCTAGCATTGTTGCTAAAGTATATCGTGATAAAATCTTAGATGATCTTGACAAACAATATCCACAATACGGCTTTGCTAAGAATAAAGGTTATGGGACAATCGTTCACTTAAATGCTTTAAAACAATATGGACCCGTAAAAGCAATTCATCGCTTTAGCTACAAACCAATAAAAGCAATAATAAAAAACAGCTAATTAGCTGTTTTTTTGTTTTTGTTCTTCGGCTTTTTTCTTTTCTAGAATATCACGTTTTTCATCAGCAGTGATATATCCCATTTTCTTATATCATTTGATTGTTGACTTTTTAAGTTTATAGATGTTTCCATTTAAAGCTTTAGCTTTATTGTCACGGAATTGTTTTGTTTTCTGATAAGCTATTTGACTACGATAGAACTTAGCAATGTCAAATCAACAGAACAAGAATGTGCCAACCATAACACCAACTGACAAGAAAGCAGCAACAACCACTAAAGCAATCTGATATGGTTCAGTTGGATTAGCAACTGGAGTAAAACCTTCATCTGGGTTTCATGTTGTGTTACCAAAATAAAACATTGCAGCACAACCTAACAAAACAATAACCATAATAGTGAAAACTATTCATAGTTTTGCTTTATATCTTTTTCTGCCCTTAATTGTGAAATGAACAGATTCATCAAATTTTTCTTTTTGTTGTTTCTTCTTCATATTAGTACGCTCGAGCAAAATATATTAAATGAGTTGCTGGTTTACCAGTGTAGAAACACTTTTTACCTTTAACATTGTCTGATTTAATACATCTAGCAGTTGCTCCAGTTAATTCTTTAATCTTCTTTTCATTAGCAACTGTATCATCAAAGTATGCTAATGCGATCTTTTTGTTATTAATAACATCTTTGAATTGTTCAAAACTATTAACACTAACAATTGATGAATCCAAACGGGTCTTTGCAGTGTTATATAAATTTGTTTGGTATTGTTTGATGGTTGTTGTCAAATGTTTATTTAAAGCTTTTAAACCAATCTTAACTTTATCATTGCTGTCACGACGAATGAAAGTTACTTCGTTGGCTTCAATTTCTTGACTACCAACAACTAAACAGAAAGGTACACCTTGGATTTGGTATTTATTAATTTTAAATCCAAAGGATTTGTCGCTATCATCAATGACAATACGATATTTGTCACCAAGTGCTTTCTTTAGTGTTTTAACATAAGCATTAGTTGCTTTGTCATTAGCATTAACAACAATAATCGCAATTTGAATTGGCGCAATCTTAAATGGTAAGACAATACCATTGTCATCACTATGGCTCATGATTAAACCACCAATGATTCTAGTTGAAATACCAGCTGATGATTGATGAATCGTATCAAACTTGTTATCTTTAGTTTGATATTTTACTTCGTAAGCTTTAGCAAAGTTTTGGCCTAAATAGTGGCTTGTTGCACATTGTAAAGCTTGACCATCTTGCATCAAAGCTTCACATGTATAAGTATTAACTGCACCAGCAAATCTTTCATTTTCAGTTTTTTCACCAACTAATACTGGCATACATAAATAATCTTCAATGAAGTTTTTATAAACTTCTAGTGTTTTTAATGTTTGCTTATAAGCTTCTTCTTTTGAAGCATGAGCAGTATGCAATTCTTGTCAGTGGAATTCAGTATTTCTTAAAAATGGTCTAGTGTTTTTTTCAACCCGGCATACTGAGCATCATTGGTTATATAAAAGGGGAAGATCATTAAATGATCTAATTTGTGTTTTAAATAATTGGCAGAAACTAATTTCTGATGTTGGACGAATTACTAATGGTTCAGCTAATTCATCTTTCTTATTAGTTGAAACAGTAAATAATTCAGGAGCAAAACCTTCAACGTGTTGTTTTTCTTTTAGAAAATCAGCTTGTTTAATAAATAATGGAAGTTGAACGTTTCTTACACCCATCTTCGCAAATTGTTTATTAATTTCGTGTTGGATTGATTCTCAAATAGCTCAACCGTTAGGTAAAAAGAACATTGTTCCTTTTACGGGAGCATATTCAACTAATTTAGCTTCTTTAATAACTGATGTATATCAGTTAGCAAAGTTTGTTTGTCTAGCAATGATGTTTTTGTTTTTCATACTATATATTATATTAAGTAAAATCACGTCATCAAAAAGAAGCAGCGTTAACTGCTTCTTTTTCAATTGGTGATAATATCACTATTTCATCAATTACATTATATTATTATTTGAAATCTTCATTCAATAATCTATTTAATTCAACGGCATATTCCATCGGAAGTTGTTCCGTAAATGGTTCAAGAAAACCTAATGACAACATGTTTTTAGCTTGTTTATCATTTAAACCTTTGGTATTTAGATAAAACATTTTTTCTTTATCTAATTGTGTTACTTTGGCTTCATGTTTAATAAAGCTTGTTTTATTTTCAATGGTTTCTAATGGAATTGTACGGCTAACTGATTTGTTATCTAGTAACAATGTATCGCAGACAACTTCTGCATGGCAGTGGTGTGCATCTTTTAAAATTTTTACTTCTCCACGATAGTCAGCTCGACCACCATCATGAGCAATAGATTTAGCAAGAATGCTACTACGTGTGTATGGGGCAAGATGAATCATCTTGGCACCAGCATCATGAATAACACCTTGATGCGCTAAAGCAATGGAAATACATTTACCTTTAGCATGAGCACCAGCAAGAATTGTTGCTGGGTATTTCATATTTAGTTTTGAACCAATGTTGCCATCAACTCATTCCATAATGGCATTTTCTTGACAGATTGCCCGTTTTGTTACAAGGTTTAAAACATTATCAGATCAGTTTTGAATTGTCGTGTAACGACATGTTGCGCCTTTATTTATAAAGACTTCAACTACAGCAGCATGTAAGTTGTTCTTATCATAGATTGGTGCAGTGCAACCTTCGATGTATGATAATGAAGCTTTGTCTTCGACAATGATCAATGTTCTTTCAAATTGACCCATTTGTCGAGTGTTAATTCGGAAATATGCTTGCAATGGTTTTTCTAGTTTAACACCTTTTGGGATATAGATGAAACTACCACCAGATCAAACGGCAGTATTCAATGCCGCATATTTGTTATCACTAGCTGGAACTAATGTGCCAAAATATTTTTTAACTATTTCTGGGCAAATTTGTAAAGCTTTTTCAATATTACAAAAGATTACCTTTTGTTTTGCTAGTTCTTGTTGAATCTTATTGTAAACAACTTCGGAGTCATATTGGTTGTTTACTCCAGACAAGAATTTAGCTTCAGCATCAGTTACTTTTAGACGTTGGAAGGTATCTTTAATTTCTTGGGGGACATCATTCCAATCGTTTGTCATCTTGGCAGCATTAGATACATAATATGTATATTCATCAAAATCAATATGACTTAAGTCTGGACCTCATTTAGGATTTTTAAGCTTTTTGAATAAAGCAAAAGCCGCTAAACGCTTTTGTAGCATTCAGTCTGGTTCGTTCTTACTTTTGCTAATAGCTTTAATGACTTGTTCATTAAGCCCCCTTTTAAAGGCAAACTTATTCTTGATTTCGTCATGAAAACCATACTTATAATCTTTATTTTTCATAACTATCAATTGCCTTTTGGATTGCTTGAATTCCGGTCATTGCACATTTAACTCGATTAGCTTGTTTGTTTACATTTTTGTAAACAATAAGTTTGCCAAGTAGGTCTTTGTTGTGCTTCTTACCAAGGATCATATCAAGATAATTTGTAATGATTTTCTTAGCTTGATTTACTGGCTTACCAAGGATCTCTTCCACTAGTAAGTCTGTACTGGAAGTACAGATAGCACAGCCAATTCCAGAAAATTTTGCATCTTTTACTTTGCCTTTTTCAATTAAAACATAGCCATCAATGTTATCGATGCATGATGGGCTATCATTATGACCATAAAGATATTTACCTTTTGGTTTACCTTCAATCTTATTGGCAGGAGTTTCATAATGGTCAATGATTAATTCTTTAGCTAATTCATTACTAATTTCCATAACTCCTCCTATAAGATGATTTCATCACCCTTCTTAAATTTTTTAAGAATAGCAACGAATTTATCAATCTCTTCTTTTGTGTTATAAAAGTATAGACTAAGTCTAACAGCGGCTTGGGTTTTAACAATGTGGTGTGCTAATTTAGCACAGCTTAATCCAGCACGGCAAATAACACCTTTAGTGCCTAATCAACTTGCAAGGTCTTGCGCATGGACCTTATTAATATTAAAGTAGATAATTGCTTCTGGTTGATCTTTGCTGTAGATAATAACATCTTTGATGTTTGATAATTTTTTAACAAAATACTTCTTTAGTTCGCGTTGATATGAAGCAATTCGGTTGAAACCAACTTTGTTAAGATAATCAATAGCAGCTTCTCAACCAAAAATTTGACCAAGTGGTAATGTTCCACCTTCAAACTTCTCAACATTGTTATTTAAAACGTAGTTTTCTTTATCAATAGTTTGGTTCATGCCACCACCATATTTAATTGGTTGAAGCAATGTTAACCATTTAGTTGCCATATAAACAATACCCAAACCAGTTGGACCCAATAGTTTGTGGCAACTGCAAGCGACAAAGTCAATACCACACTTAACATCAACTTTGTGATGTGGTAAGTATTGTGCTGCGTCCATTACAATAATAATATTTGGGTTAATTGCTTTAGCTTTTTTAACTAAAGTTAAATAATCAAAATCGTTACCCATAATGTTGCTGCTACCAGCAAAGGTAATTACTTTTGTTTTCTTAGTAATTGCTTTTAGAAAAGCACTAGCTGTTGGAACTGTATCTTCTGGCAAGTATTTTAGTTTAAAGCAGCCTTGCTTTGCTAATCGAATTCAAGGCAATAAATTAGAAGCATGTTCTAATTTAGAGATTAACACTTCTTCATCTTTTTTGATAAATCCATTAGCAATACCATAAGCAATTAAATTTAATCCTTCAGTGGCACCAGAAGTAAAAACTATGTTTTTACTTGAAGTATTAAATAACTTAGCAGTTTTGCTTCTAATTTCTTGGACCTTTTGTGTTGTTTTAAAAGCAATAACTGAATCATTATTGTGGGTATTAGTACCATAATTAATGTAATAGTTTGCTTCGGCATCAATTACAGATTTAGGTTTTAATGAAGTAGCAGCTGAATCAAAATAGATTAAGCCAGGATGCTTAGCAATTCATGGAAAATCTTTACGGTAATTATTCATAGCTACCTCCAACTAAAATTTTAATATCTTGATTAATATTAATTTTATTTTTTGTTAAATAAGGTTTAAGGTCTTGAATAAAACTATCAATTAAAAATTGATAAGCTTCTAATTTGCTTAATCCTTTTGTGTTTAAATAGAAAATGATTTCAGGGTCAACTTGACCGATGTTTACTGTGTGCTTTGCTACAATATCATTGATATTAATGTCTAAACATGGTAAAGCTTGAATGGTTGATTCATTGTCAAAAATTAAACCATCAATTAATTGGTTAATTGTGTTGCCGTTTGTTTTCTTAGCGCAGTTAGAAATACAATTTACTTTAATTGTTGCATGATTATTGGCCAATGATTTAACATGAATATTGCTAGTTGAGTCGTTACCAAAATGGTTAACATTGATGTTAAGAATTTTGGTTGTTTTGCTTGCTAGAAGCAAGCAATAGATATTAATTTCATTGTTATTTTTTAGTGAAATATTGATGGTTTTTTGCATATCTTTCTTATCATTAGCAACAAAATAAATATTAGCCTTTTGGTTATTAGTTAAGCTAAGGTTTTCTATTTCGTTGTTATTTTTTAGAAAGATATTAGAACACATCTTTTAAACTATCCATTTCTTGCGTTTTAATTGGTTTAGCATATTTGCTAAATCCAGTTTTTAAAGCTTTAAATAAGTTTTGGCCATTGCCAGATTCAACTATTGTATGGTTTGCAATGGTAATATATTTTGTTGGTTTAATTAGCTTTAATAATTGTTCCTGGTGAGAGACAAGAACAATGATTTTGTCTTTTTTAACTTTGTTAATTTCTTTTGCGATGATTTTTAAACTATCAACATCACAACCAGAGTCAACTTCGTCTAATAATAGAACATTGTTCTTCATTAAAAACATTTGAATAAGTTCATTCTTTTTCTTTTGACCACCAGAGAAGTTAACGTTGTTATTTCTCTTTAATAAATCTAAATCCATATTTAGTTCAGCAAATTTAGGCGTAACTAAATTATGAAGAGTAATTGGGTCAATTTTCTTCTCACTATGGGCATTAGCAATAATCTTATAAAGATCAATTAATTTAACACCTTCAAGTTCCATTGGACTTTGAGCTAAATAGAAAAAGCCTAATTTGGCTACTTGATCAGTAGAAACATTATTAATGTTTTTGTTATTGTATGTAATTGAACCTTTATTGATTTTAAATGCATAGTGGCGCATAAGTGTTTTTAAAAAACTACTTTTACCTGCACCATTTGGACCAATAATAGCAATAACATCACCAGTTTTGGCTTTCAAGTTAAGATTCTTAAGTAATAAATTGTTTTCTACACTAATACTTAGTGTATTAACCATTAAATAGTTTATTTTTTTCATATTTATTGTATTTATAATTATAATAGTAAAATAATATATTTATTAAAAAGAGGATAACAACTTATGAAATTCAAGAAATTGTTAATTTCTGCTAGTGCCGTAGCAGCCGGTTCTGGCCTTTTAGCAACAGTTCTTACAAGCTGTGCAAAAGCTGATATCGATGAAGATCTTAAAATCGAACTTGATGATGCTGGTAAATTATTTGATGAATCAAAACTTGACCCAGCAAAGAGCAAGATTGATTACACTACTGCTATTAAAAACGCTTTAACTCGTAGCTCAACATGAGTTACATTTAAAGAAGCATTAGCCGAAGAAATCATTTATCAATGATATGAAGACCGTGCATCTAAAGATAAAGATGACAAAACAAGAAACCAAGGTTTCCGTACAACATTAAATGGTTGAAAGTATGATGCTGACAAAACATACAATGATAATTTAGATAGCTGCAAATCAAAATATGGAGCAAACTATAAATTCTATTTCCAAAATGAATATTTAGCTCCAAATGGCGGAACAGAAGAGAACTACAAGCGTTCTTTAATGTTAGCTAATATCAAATCTGACTTTATTAGCAAAGTATTTGCTACAAGTTATTTTGGCGTTGCCAAAGCAGCTCCTTCAAATGAAGGCACATTATATCCTCATATCTTTACAGAAGCATCAACTGATGTTAGTCGTTTTAATTTAAATGATCCAACTCTTTGACCAAGAATTGGTTTCTATGCTAAAGTCAATAAGAGCTTTGATCCAGGAGATGGCACAAACATTGATCCTGATTATTTATCACGTAAACCAGACGGTGACTATGCAATAGTACAAAACTATGTTTTCAACCGTTGATTTAAAACTGAAAAACCATTCTTCTCATCAGCTGCATTATTTAAATACTCTAATCCAGCACAATCTGGTGGCAAACTAGAAAACATTTATAATGCTGATACTGGTATTACATTGCCAACAGATAATCCAAATGAAACATTCCCTTTCTTTGGTGGTGTTAAGATTACATCTAATGCTTACACTGGAACTAATGCTTACTGACAATGATACCAAGCATTATTAAATGGTTCATTTGAAACACCAGGATTATATAGAGGCGCTCCAAATGGTTCAGTATCTATTTCTAAGAAATACACTGAAGATTCACAAACAGTTTTATTATGTTCTGCAACACAAATGATTGGTGGTGACAGTGCATTATATGTACCATATGCAATCTCAGCTGCTTCTTTATACAACCAAATGATGGACCCAACTCATGCTGTAGCAGTTAATGAAATGACGAGTGCATCTCCTCACCAAGACTGAGGTGGCCAAGATATTCTTCAAGCCAATGTTGGGGAAGATATGCCAGCTGGTGAAGATGATGCAAGAATTTTAAAAAACTTTTTCTTTCAACCAACTAAACCTACATATATCACATCATTTATAGATCTTAATAATGTTTATGGTGGATTAAATGGTACTGGTACTGTTTACCATTGCCCATTATTTAAATCTGATTCATCATATAAATTCTTCTATGGTGATAGCGAAAATGAATCAGGTGTAAGATACATTACCAATAGTGTTCAAGTTAAACTTGGTAAAGGCGTTTATAGTGAAGGAGACTTAGTTGATTATACTAATCAACAACCATGGATTCTTGAATTAAATGAAGCTGGAATGCATGCACAAACAATCGATGGATATCGATATATTAGCAACCCATCTTCATTTGATCCTAATGTCACTGATAAACAAGAGGCATCTAAGAACTTTATTAAATACCGTTTAATGCAAAAATTACATGGTTATGACAATGGCGTTATTTCTGCTGACCTATTAGATGGACAAAGTCCAAAACTAAAAACATACTTTGAAAATAACTTTGCTGACATTATTCTTGAAATGGCAACAAAAGTTGTTAGCTCAACTGACAGTGAAACAAATATCTTTAGAAAAATTGATTCATATAAAGAAATACCAAACGATGATGACAAAGTTTTATTCTTAGATATTATTGCTTACGATCAAAAACTTGCATCTGATGCTGATAGCTTAACTGCTTTCAAAACTTATTTGGATAAGACAACAACTTTTGGTATTAACAAAAAGTGTTATGATGCAATCATTAAAGCTAATGATACAATTTATGGTTATCGTAAAACACAAATTGATAACTCAAAGACATCTGTTGGTACAAAGAAATTTGAAAACGGATTATTAGCTCCAATTGCTTATGGTTATGAAGCTAGTGCAACGACTTTATATAATACAACTCACCAATATGACAACGTAGTTGAATTAATGGATCCAAATGGAGTTTGTACATACACTGCATTAGAAAAATTACTAATAAGTGGTGATGGTACTGCTGCTAACCCTGGAATTGAATCATTAGAATTTGTAACTAATGCTATGGCAACAGGATATGATAATGACTCAGCTTTTAGCCCACAAATTAAAGAAGCTAAGAAAGTTGAATCTAACCGTTTCTGATACAAGTCAAGATTGGTTGACAAATTAATGTATGCCTACATGGGCAATCATAATACTGCTAATGGTATTAAGTACAATACATATGATTACTACCTAGCAAAAGCTTTTGACTCAAAAGTTGATAAATATAATTTTCAAACAATTAAAGCAACTCCAGAATTTAAAAATGCACAAAATTCAATTTATATTGGGTCAAAACTATTAACTGGTGATAAGAACTTTGCATCATATGCAAGTTCACCAACTGGTGTTGACTTCTATACAACAATGGCTAATGCCTTTGAACAAAAGATTAATGATGACGAATTACAAACTGGTCAAAACATTAATGACACAAACCTAGATGAATGTGCATTCTGAGTGACTGTTTCATATTTAGCAAAGAATGGTTTTGAACATTTCTATGATCAACTATCAACAAAGATCCCAGGAAATGACAAAGCATTCATTGGCTATCTATCTAAATATGATATTTATGGTATTACTGATCTAGCCGAAGCAAGAAAAGCATTTGATATTAATAGTACAACTACTATTTCTGCTACTCCATTTGACTGAGAAGCAAATATTGATAATATTTTCGACCAAGCAGGATATGCTGGTGGAACTGCTGGTGCAATTGGTAAACCTGCACGTGTTGGCTTTGACCAATACTGAAGAGTAATCAATAAGAAGTTTATTCCAACTCAAACTGCAAAGACTATGTCAGGCTTCTTAGGTCTTCAAACATCAAACAATGTTTTGATTGATGATCTAAAGACTGCTGTCTTTAATGATTTATCTGAATCTGTTGCTGATTCCCCAATATTGTCAACTGCAGGCGTAGATAAGCACGAAATCAATGATGGTGCATTATTTGCTTGGGCAATTCCAGCTGCAGCTGCTGATGACTATAAATTTGGTACAATCACTTGAAAGAAAGGAACAAGTGAAGAAAAATCAATTAGCGATTTGGCATTTGGTGAACTTCCTGAAGCAATGAAACTAGCAAATAAAATTGCTAAGTGTTCAACAATTGACGACCTTAAGGATTTAGCTAAGTCAATTGGTGAATCATTAGATGGATATACACTATTTGACCGAATAGCTGATAGTACATTGCCAATGGACGAGGACCCAATTAATGGTTACAAATATGAAATGTTAACAGAATTATCTGGTGGATATGATGACGATTATGATAATGCTTTTGAACGATTAGTTGATACGCAAATTCATGGTCCAATCGGTGATAACAGTTCATACTTATTTGAAGATGGTAACAATGGTTATAAGCTAATGCTTACACAATTAAATAAGGCTGATATTGAAGAAAAACTATTAGCACCAACTTACCACGATAGTGCATGAGACTTTAGCAAGTGTCCAATTACTCCAGATGAATTCTGATACTTATTATGTCAAATGGCAACTGAATCATCAGTACAACAATCCGCTATTGCTGATGCAGTTAAGTTCTGCTACGGTGAAAGCAAACTAATTGTTTATGATGCACAACTATACAACCAATTCGATTCAGTTTGAATTAAAGACTGAGTAAAGAAACCAATTGGTCAATAAAAAAAGAGGCAATGCCTCTTTTTTATATTTCTTCAGGATCTTCAGGATGTTCGACATCATAGAAATATGGACTAATGTCTGCGCCAACAGCGGTTATACACCTCATTATTGAACGCCCATATTCATTCCAATTGTCACTAATATTTTTTGAGTCAAAACGCATATTTTTAAAATATGCATCATCTGAAAGGTTTGTAAAATCAAATGTGCCTTCAACAAACCAATCAGGATCATTCATGAGTGCAGCAAGTGGGTCATCAGCATAAATGTACGTAGGCGAAAACGACCACGTTTTATCTGTCGTTAGGTGAGAAATCAAAACTAGATGAGATATATAAGGCATACAAATTTCAACGTTGCTTATTTGTTTTCAATAAAACCTTCTTTCTTCGCCTTCTCCTCTATAAATAACGATATTTGTAATCATTTTTATATCAATGTAATTTTTTTCATGCAAAACCTTATCAGAAATAGATATCGCGATATCCATATCTTCCATATCCTCATATATACCTTGTATGAATATAAGGTTCATATATTGCAAGATATCATCAGAAAAAATCTTATTATTGTTTGATAAATCAAACATAAATGCATCGATTGCTTCATCTTCTTGATATAGTTTTGTTACACGACGTGGGGGTACGACACTTGTATACATGCCATCATTTTTATAATCATGTATTAAAACAAAGTCAGCATATGGGACGTTAGCAAAGTAATTTGAATAGTTCATGCCTACGCCACTATTATGTAGTAAATGAACAAGATTTGAAAATTCCTCAGCTTGTGTTTCAGGATCAGGAACATTTGTGTGGTCAAAATATGCATCCTCAATATTTATGTTCACAAGAGGTTCGCCAGATGTAGTTTCCTTAATCATTGAAAAGTCACCAGCAACACTTCAATTTTCATCGTGTGTTAAATAGTCAATAAACATATCATATGGATATTTTAGTAAACTTGGATTTGCAGGTAAGTGTTTCAGACACTCAAAAATCATTTGCCATTTATGGGTTTGGTATATTTCACCACTAGTTCTATCATAGAAAGATGAAATTTTCATATTGGTGAATGTAATGTCACCACTAAATTTAGTCGAATTTGAACTATTAGAATAACTACGGTCTCATGTAAAATTAAATGAGATTGTCTGATTTTCTACGTTAACATTCAATAATGTTACTTTTTCATTAAAGCTATCAATATTATCAGCTTCTTGTTGTATTGCCTCAAACATTCATGAGTCCATGTTGACAATATCTTCTAAGAAGATCTTATTATTTGATTTTACATCCTTAAGATATTCTACAGGCCCAGAATCGCTTGTGAACTGTTTGGCAGTTTGTTTTTGAGAAATAGTGGGTGTAAATTGAGACCTTTTCAAAAAGTCTCATTTAAGAACATTTTCTGGTTGGGCATCAGTGCTCAATATAAAGTTATGAATCGTTGTGTTTCAGGTTTCCCAAACACCGTTACAAATAACGTTTATATTGAATTTTGCTTCAATGGTATCAGTATTTTGTACATTTTTTAGTTTAACTGGAATAGCAACTTCTAATCCTGTAGGTTGTACAAAACTGCCAAGTTCCACTTCAACACCGCTAACATGTTCTAAGTTAATAGTTAGTGTTGAACCTAAATCTAGCTTCTCTTTTAATGTTAATGTATATACATAATAGTCAAATGCATCATCCACTTTTCCCTTTTTTTGTTCATCGGCAATATCTTCAAAGTAAGGATTAACCTCTGGCTTAGCTCCTGGATTACATGAGACCATAGGAATTAAACCACTTGATAATGTAATCGCTGTTAATATCGGCGCTAATAATTTTATTTTCTTCATAGTATATCTTTCTCAAATAAACAAAACTGTTTGGCACAAACTATGCCTTGTTTCTTATATAAATTATATCTTTTTTAAAGTTATATAAAAAACCATAACAATAAAAAAAGAGGTTTCCCTCTTTGTTTACCTACTATTTCTTAGCTGCAGCTTTTTGACCAGTTCTAGCAGCAACAACTTCATCAACAACACTCTTTGGTGCTTGAGCATAGTGACTAAATTGCATTACATAGTTTCCACGACCTTGTGTGAATGAACGTAAGTCTGTTGCATAACCAAACATGTTCTTTAAAGGAACTTTAGCTTTGATCATTTGTGCAGCAGCACGTTGTTCAGTGGATTCAATTGTTCCACGACGTGAACTAATATCACCCATTGCATCACCTAAATATTGTTCAGGAACAACTACGTCAACTGACATGATTGGTTCTAGTAATACTAGACCACATTTCTTAGCAGCTTCTTTTAATGCTAATGAAGCAGCTACCTTGAAGGCCATTTCTGATGAGTCAACATCGTGGTATGAACCATCATATACTGTTGCCTTAACATCAATTAATGGATAACCAGCTAAAGGACCAGCTTTCATTGCTTCTTGGATACCTTGATCAATTGGCTTAATAAATTCACGTGGAATTTTTCCACCAACGATATCATTGACAAATTCATAACCTTTATCTTTATTAGGTTCGAATCTTACTCAACAGTGACCATATTGACCATGACCACCAGATTGTTTAATGTATTTACCTTCTGCTTCACCAATCTTAGTAAATGTTTCACGATATGAAACTTGTGGAGCACCAGCATTAACATCAACCTTGAATTCACGACGCATACGGTCAACGATAATTTGTAAGTGTAATTCACCCATACCAGAGATAATACATTGACCAGTTTCATGGTCTGTGTATGTTCTGAATGTTGGGTCTTCTTCGGCAAGTTTTTGCAAAGCAATACCCATTTTTTCTTGGTCAGCCTTTGTTTTTGGTTCAACGGCTAAACTAATAACTGGTTCAGCAAATTTCATTGATTCTAGTTTAACATCTAGATCTTCTTCACATAGTGTATCACCTGTAGTTGTAGATTTTAAACCAACAACGGCACAGATATCACCAGCACAGATATCAGGAATTTCATTACGGTTATTTGAGTGCATCTTAATTAAACGTGATACACGTTCTTTAATTCCGCGTTTTGTGTTGATGACATAACTACCAGCATTTAAATGTCCTGAGTAAAGACGAATGAATGTAATACGACCAACAAATGGGTCAGTTGCTACTTTAAATGCTAAAGCAACTAATTTATCTTCATCGTGGTTCTTTAATTCAAATTCTTTACCAGTGTCTTCATCCTTAACCTTAATAGGAGGACAGTCAGCTGGGGATGGTAAATAATCAACAACTGCATCTAGTACAGCTTTAACACCTTTATTCTTAAATGATGTACCACACAATACTGGGTGGAATTCAGCTGTTAGTGTACCTTTACGGATACACATCTTTAATTCGTCTTCAGTTAATTCTTCACCATTTAAGTATTTTTCCATACACTTTTCATCATAGTTAACAGCTTCTTCAACTAAGATTTGTCTAAAGTGTTTTGCTTTTTCTAATAAGTCAGCTGGAATTTCAGCAATCTTATAGTCTTCTTCTGGTTTACCATCGAACATACGACATTTCATTGTTACTAGGTCGATAGTTCCAGTAAAGTTTGCTTCTGCTCCGATAGGATATTGGATCGCTACACCTTTAGCCCCTAGATTCTTTTTAATAGATTCTAGACACATTTCAAAGTCAGCACCAACTTTGTCCATCTTGTTACAGTAAACAATTCTTGGAACCTTATATTCAGTTGCTTGTCTTCAAACTGTTTCAGTTTGAGGTTCAACACCTTGTTGACTATCTAGAACAGTAACAGCACCATCAAGTACTCTTAATGATCTTTCTACTTCTACTGTAAAGTCTACGTGTCCAGGAGTATCAATTAAGTTTAATTCATATCCTTTTCATGTAACATATGTTGCAGCAGCAGTAATTGTAATACCACGTTCTTTTTCTTGTTCCATTCAGTCCATGGTAGCACCACCATCATGAACTTCTCCAATCTTGTGGGTTTTACCACCATGGAATAGGATACGTTCTGATGTGGTAGTTTTACCAGCATCGATGTGGGCCATGATACCAAAGTTACGATATTTTTCCAAAGGAAATTGTCTTGGCATATTAATTTGTTCCTTTCTCTTCTTTTTCTGTTTTTACTTCAGTTTTTGTCTCAGTTTCGTTTCCGTGTGTAACGACAGTTCTAGTGATCTCAATTGTTGTAGTTTTGCATTCTGGGCAAAATCAACGTTGTGAGAACAAACCACGTCGACTTAAAACTTCTTTTTTACATTTAGGGCATCATCTTCATTGCTTTGTTAAAAGCTTTGAGATTATTCCTTCACTATTATTTGAGTGATTATTATAGCTTCAATCAGACATAGCAATGACCTTAGAACTTTAAGTGAGCAAAAGCCTTGTTTGCTTCAGCCATTCTGTGTGTATCTTCTTTTTTCTTAA
>JAKSVQ010000005.1 GCA_024407855.1 Mycoplasmoidaceae bacterium
TGTCTTACCAGAACCTGTTGGACCAACAATTCCAACCATTTCACCTTGTTTAATTGTTAAATTGATATTAGATAAAACATTATTTTTTGCATTAGCAAAATATTTAAAATTAACGTTCTTGAAGACAATATCTAGATTTTTTGAGTCTAATTTCTTAGCATCTTTATCATTTGTAATACTTGGTTTTAATGATAAGAATTCATTAATTCTTTTAGCTGATGGTTCTGCTCTCACACAGTTAATAATAACCATGCAAGAAATAATAACTGAAGCTAACGTAATCATTAGCAAGTTAACAATCTCAT
Source organism: Mycoplasmoidaceae bacterium (assembly GCA_024407855.1). The sequence goes on from JAKSVQ010000005.1 coordinate 306, forward strand.
TAATATCTCCAACACTTTTAACTGTAAAGGCTCATGATTCAATGCTATATGATGCACCAGCAACCATGAAGATTCCAGCCATAGAAGCATTAACGATAGAGTTAATTAAAGGCAAAACAATTGCAAAACCAACTCAAGCTTTAGTGTTTTGTTTTTTTAATTTTTTGTTATAAACATCAAATCTCTTAGCTTGTTGTTCTTCTAAACAGAATGATTTGATAACTCTCATACCTAGTACGTTTTCACGTACAACAACGTTAGCATTATCTATTTCATATTGCACACGTTCAAAGGCTGGAATAACTGTTTTGGCAACGACAATGAAGCCAACAACAATTAATACCATAATGCCTAAAAACATAAAACCAAACATTCAGAATCTAACGAAACTTGTAATAATTCCATAGAAGAACATAATTGGTGCACGAACAAATAATGCTAATGCTAATTGCAGAGCAATTTGATACTTTTGTACATCGTTAGTTATTCTAGTAATAATACTTGATGTTGTGACTTTATCAATATCACCAAAAGATAGTGTTGATGCTTTATAGAACATATGATGTCTTATTGTTTCAGCAGACATCAAAGATGCCTTAGTTCCGATTCAGGATCCTAGTGCTCCAAACAATAACGACAAGACAGCATTAGCCATTAATAGACCACAACCTAATCAGAATAACCATCAATTTTGTTCTTCTTCTCATACACTAATCGTATTAATGATTCGTGCAAGCATAAATGTTTGTAAACCTTCAAACACACCTTGCAAAGCAACAAAAACAAGTGCTAATACGGCAAATGCTTTTGTTTTTCTGTTAGATAATTTAAATAGTTTAAACATACTATCCTTTTTTCTAATTTTGATTTTAATTATATTAAAAAATATAATAAACTATATTAAATATATGTTCACGTAGCTCAATTTTGGATAGAGCAGTAACCTCCTAAGTTACAGGTTGACCGTTCAACTCGGCCCGTGAACGCCATTAAAAAAATAGGGGAAACCCTATTTATTTTTTTATAAACTCAATAATATCTTGATACACTTGTAATTTTATTTTAGGTTCATTTAATATTTCGTGTCGTGCATCTGGATATATTTTCATTTGTACATTTTGCAACCCATTCTTTTTGTAGAATTCATAAAGTGCTTTAACTGATTTAGACATTGAACCAACAGGATCGTTTTCTCCAGCAATTAAAAAGATGGGTTTATTTTTTGGAATATTTCTAATTGCAGATTTTTTATACATATGTCTAAAACCATTAAACATGTTGTAATAAAAACGATTGCTTAATGGTTTACCATTATATTCATCAGCATAATACTTCTTAACTTCTTCATCATCAGTATTAAGTCAACTACCTTTTTTAACTAACTTATTGTAGTTTGAATAGTTAATCTTTTCAATTAGCTTAGCTTCTTTTTTGTTAGCTGCTAAATTTAAGAATCAAGATAACATTAAACCAAATGTTACATCTAGTCTTCCTTTCATTAATGCTGATCCACAAATAATGACTTTATCATACATACTACATTTAGTAATGTATTGTTGAGCTAAGAAAGAACCATAACTATGACCCAATACATATAAAGGCAAATGATATTTATCTTTTAGCATACGAGTAAAGAAAATTTCATCTTGAACAGTATCATAGAAAATATCTTTTCCTTCATATGTTCCTAATTTCTTTCCGCCTTCAGGAGTCTTGCCATGACCACGGTGGTCATCAGCAAAGACAATATACCCAGCTTGATTTAAAACTTTTGCAAATTCATCATATCGTGTAGCATGTTCTGCCATTCCATGGAAGATTTGTACAATACCAACGGGATTTATTACATCATCCCATAAGTAACAATAAATTCTTTTGTTGTCAAAACTATTAATAAATTGTTCTTTCATTATTTCAATCCCTTAATGTAATTATCAATTACTTTCTTTCAACCTAAAACCATTGGTTGAATAGTTTTAAATTGTTTTGTTGGTTTATAGGTTTTCTTTGCTTTGAACTTTATATCATCCAAAGATTTAAATGCTTTGGTTGCTAAACCGGTGCAAATTACTGAACCCATACATGTTGATTCAAGATTAATAATTGAAATGGGTAATTGGAAAAGGTTACTTTGTAACTTCATTAAATAACGATTCTTACTTAAACCACCATCAATACATATTTGGCTTACTTGTAATTGAACATCTTTTGTTAAAGCTTCAAAGACATCATAGTTTCTAAAAGCAATTGCTTCAAAAGCGGCTTTAGCTATTTCTTTAGGCATTGTGTTTTTGTTTCAATTAACAAATTTTGCATGCGCGTCCATTTTTCAATATGGAGCACCTAATCCATTAAATGCGGGAATCAGATAAACATTTGAGTGTTTACATCTCATTGCTAGTCTTGTTAATCGTCGATGGTCTGAAGCAACACCTTGCTTAATGATTTCATTAATGATAGATCCACCACTAAACACACTACCTTCAAGTGCATAACTAGTTTTTTTATTTAATCTTGAAGCAACGGTTGTTAATAAATTGTGATTAGATTTAATTGCTTGATTGCCAATATTGGCCAACATAAAGCAACCAGTACCATAGGTATTTTTAATGTCGCCTTTATGGAAACAGCCTTGTCCTAATAGTGATGATTGTTGGTCACCAATTAATCCAGCAATCTTTATTGGTTCACCTAATATTGTTGTAAATCCAACAACTTGGTCATTATCAACAGGTTTTGGAAGAATAGTTCTTGGGATATTAAAATATTTTAATAATTGATCATCTCATTTTAATGAGTGAATGTTAAATAACATTGTTCGTGATGCATTAGTTACATCTGTAACAAATACTTTGCATTGTGTTAAACGATAAACTAAATAACTTTCAATAGTTCCAATGCAAAGGTTTTTGTTTTTTAATGCTTTTTTGACAGCAGGAACATTTTCTAATAATCATTTAATCTTTGTTGCTGAGAAATATGAATTGATTAACAATCCGGTTTTTTCCTTAATCAACTTAGCAATTGGTTTGTTTTTTAATTGCTCACAGTAATTTGCTGTTCTTCGACATTTTCAAATAATAGCATTAGTTAATGCTTTACCTGTTTTCTTATCTCAAGCTACAACTGTTTCTCTTTGATTGGTAATACCTAAACCATAGATTTGATTTGGCTTGACTCTATTCATTACTTTTTTTAAACAAGAAACAGTTTTATTTCAAATATCGTTTGCATCTTGTTCAACTCAAGTCTTTTTCTTTTCAATTAATTTAGTAAAAGCACGCTCAAATCTTTTGATCTTTTGTTTCTTAACATCAAAAAGGACAGCACGAAGTGATGTTGTTCCCTCATCAATTGTTAAGATATAGCGTTTCATCGATTATCCAATCTTAATATCTTCGTATGGATATTCAATATCATTAAAGTGAGGGTGGAATCTAGTTCAAGACAATAGAGTATTAATAACACCTAATTGACCAACGAACATTAGTAGAACTAGATATAGTAGTCCTCATCATTGAGTTACGGAAGTAATACCAGCAGACAATCCAACAGTACCGAAGGCTGATGCACATTCAACCATATATTCTGAGAATGAGAATCACACTGATGGATTATCAGCATATTGTGGTGGAACCGGAGTTGCAGTTCATAACACTAAAGCACCGATTAATAATAATGCTAATGAGATTACGAAAATCATGAATGCTTGAGTTACAGTATCTTGGCTAATTCTTCGTTTGAAAAAGAAGACATTCTTACGTCCACACAATTTACATCAAATAGTTACAAGGATAACAGCTAATGTTGTTGTTCTAATACCACCGGCAGTTGAACATGGTGATGCGCCAATAAACATTAGGATTGATAATATTCACTTAGTTCCTTCACAGAAAACATTAGTTTTAATTGTTTCCATACCTAATGAACGACAGTTAAATGTTTGGAAGATAATTGCAAAGCATTTGTTTAGCATTACATTCTTACCAAATTCACCAAACTTGTTTTCATTTCCCACAATCGTTAGGTCTTTTAACAAAACATATTGTCCACCAGCTGATGTAACAACTAAATTAGAATGGATCCGTGGGTCTGTAAATTCAGCAGTAAATGTACCAGCTAATCCCAAAAGAGCAACAATGATATAAACACTAATTGCCACTTTAGAATAAAGTGACATACTGTATCTTCGTCCAGTTGCTTTACATTTAATCTTTTCAATTACATCAAATCAAACAAAGTGTCCTAAACCACCAATGATCAATTCTAGGATGATTAGAACTTGGAAAATGATACCTAAGTCATTTCTAAATGGTGCCATTGATGTAGATGAAATGTTATCAAAACCCGCATTGTTCATTGCAGAAACAGTTGTAAACAAACCTACTCACAATGAATAACCATAGTTATGATACATTGGCAGAATACTTTCTGTATTGAATGAAATACCTCTAAATGCAGCATTTTGAGTAATTGTTGGATCTAGACCATCAAGGAATTGTTGTTCATATGCTGGAATAAAGCAGAAGCATAGAGAGTATAAAAACATGAACACAACTTGTGTTGATAGAATGAAAATTAGAGCAACTTTAATAACGTGGAATGATTGTGCTAGTTTACTACCACCACGTTCAGCTTGCATGATATACAATTGACCAACATCAATCTTATCATCTTTCTTTTTAAAGAAATTTCATACATAGTAGAATAGAGCAACAACACCAATACCACCAACTTCGATTAATATTAATAGAACTACTTGGCCACCTGGATTGAGATATTCATAAATGTTAACCGGTGTTAATCCCGTATCACTAAAACCCGAGCAGGCAATGAATAGGGCTTGAACAAAGCCATAACCATTAACATTGTGGAAACCATCAAGTTGAACTCATTGGCCGTTAATAAGAATCTTATTTAAGCAAAAAGGTGCACATAAAAACAATGCTCCAGCCACGATAATGACTAGATACAATCTGAATAATTTTTGTGGTAATGTCTTACCAATAATTACTCGTAAAGCTTTTTTACCAAATAAAGCTAAGGCTGAACCAAAACGTTTAAAAACGTTACGGTTCTTTATAGTTTTACCGGTATTGGTATCTCTTGCTTCCATAATTACGAAATACTCAAACTATTATATATTATATTATTTATCTAAATAATCTATTTTATGAGGTTCTAATTTTTCTAAATATGAAAAATTAGACATCTTAGCTACTTCATATGCAAAAATGGCTACACAATTACTTAAATTTAAACTACGAACGTTTTTCGAACTGGGGATCCGAATTGTTCGATTTTTGTTCTTTACTAAGATATCTTTTGCAATTCCAGTTGATTCTTTGCCAAACATTAGGTAAATATTGCCATTTTTCTTTGGTTTTTTAATTACTGATGGCAGATTTTTGCCATATCTAGTGATGTAATAAATTTCATCATTCTTTTTTAATGTTTTGATGAAATCTTCATAGCAATCATGTTCATGTAATTCTAGGTGATTTCAATAATCACAACCAGATCGTTTTAACTGCTTATCAGATAACACAAAACCATATGGTCGAATTAAGTGCAAAATTGCATTAAATCCGACACAAGTTCTAGCAATATTCCCAGTGTTTTGTGGTATTTCTGGTTCAAATAGGACAATATGTAATTTCATACTTGTTAAAAGTATTATAATACTTTTAAGAGGTAAATAAAATGAAACAAAAAAGTTTAAAGGGAACAAAAACTCTAAAAAATTTAATGGAAGCTTTTGCTGGTGAAAGTCAAGCAAGAAATAAATATGATTATTTTGCTAGCCAAGCAAAGAAGGATGGTTATGTCCAAATTGCTAACTTCTTTACTGAAACTGCATTAAATGAAAAAGAGCATGCAAAGCTTTGATACAAACTAATCAATGGTGGTTCTGTTTCAAATACAAAAGTTAACTTAAAAGCTGCTGCTGAGGGCGAAAACTTTGAACATACAAAGATGTACAAAAGAATGGCAAAAGAAGCTAGAAAAGAAGGTTTCAATGACATTGCTGAATTATTTGATGGCGTTGCTTCAGTTGAAAAAGAACACGAAGAAAGATATTTAGCTTTATTAAAACTTATTAAATCAGGCAAAATGTTTGCTAAATCAAAGGTTATTGCTTGAAAATGTAGTAACTGTGGAAAAATTGTTTATTCTAAAACTGCTCCTAAAATTTGCCCAGTTTGTAAACACCCACAAGCTTATCAACAAGCAAATTGCAAATGCTCATATTCTTTAGAAGGTTGCACTTGCAAATGTAATAAATAAAAAATAGGGGTTACCCTATTTTTTTGTTTGGTCTTCAACCTTTGTGTTTGCTTTAGCTTTAGCAAGAGCTTCTTCCATTGCTTTTCGGCTAGCTTCTGCATTCTTTAAAATTGCTTCATTATCCATTTTGAATTTTAATTTAGAACAAATAGTATTTGCAATTTTTTGTTCAAGAATAGTACGACGAATTGCTTCCATTCGTTTTGGATCATTAACAATATCACGAATAGGCTTGTTTGTTTCCATATAGTATCTGTCTAAAGAATCTCTTAATTCTTTGTCATCTACTGTAATATTTCATTCTTTAGCCAAAACAGCAAATAACATTTCTTTTTCCATTAGTCTAGTTGCCATAGTCTTAACATATTCATATGGTGCTCTAGCTAATCTTGGATCACCCTTAATGAATGAATCAATGATATTTTGTAAGTCAGTTGGATCAATCTTTATTTCATAACATGGAACAATAATGTGCATTGCTGCATTGAAAATGTTGTCTCTTACAACCATGTTGTGAATTCTTTTTTGAATGTCAGCATCTGACATCTTGTCGCCAAATTCTTTTTTCATTCTATTGAAGTGGAAATCAATTGCTTGTTTATCAGCAACTAATCTGTCAATTGTTACTTCTTTAGAAAAATCAGGATCTTTTAGTTTCTTGATTGTTGATTGAGCTTTAAATGTATTTGGTTTTTGTTCACCTTGTGGTTGATCTTTTTTAATTTCGTCTGCCATAATCTCTCCTATTTCTTTTGGTTACGTTGTTTTAATAACATGTTGCCATAACCTTCTTCTTGATATTCTTTAACTTCGTTAATTAATCTATTTTTTTCTTTTTCTAGGTTAGCAATTTGATTTTCTAAACCTTTGACTTTAGCGATTGCATCGCTTGAGTCTTTCTTATATAATTCTACCATTTTGTCATTATTTTTTAAATATTCAATGACTGTATCGAAAAACCCATCGACATCAACGGTATCATATCCAGAAAAGACAGCTTTCTTAAATTTCTTATTAAGAATCTTTTCAGTCATTTCTTTATTATCCATTAATTGCTCTCCTTAGAGCTTGAACTTTGTCAAGTTTTTCTCAACTCAATCCATCTTTTCCAAAGTGTCCATAAACGCTTGTTTGTGAATAAATTGGACGTTGTAATTTCAAACTCTTAATAATATTATATAAATCAAAATCAAATGTTTTTTCAATAGCTTTATAAATTTTATTTATAGCTACTTTATTTGTACCAAAACAATCAATGTGCATTGAGATTGGTTTTGGTTCACCAATACAATAACATAATCTAATTTCACAACGGTCAGCCAATTTTGCTGCAACAACGTTTTTGGCAATGTAACGACAGAAGTATGCACCTGTTCGATCAATCTTTGTTGGGTCCTTACCGCTAAATGCGCCACCACCATGGTGAGCAATTGAACCATAAGTGTCAACAATAATCTTTCTACCAGTTAAACCTGTATCACCAATTGGTCCACCAATTACAAACTTACCATTTTTATTAATAAATAGTTTGCAATTAGTGTTTAGATGGTATCTTTTCAATACTGGAATGATAACTAAACTTTCAATATCATTTCTTAAACGATTTAAATTTGTGTGTTCTTCATGTTGCACAGAAATAACAATTGCGTCAATTGTTGGTTTTCTGCCAACATAAGAAATTGATACTTGTGATTTCATATCATATTTACAATATGAAAGCTTTCCTTCTTTGATAAGTTTTTCAATTTGTTTAAGTAACTCATGCGATAAAACAATTGATAATGGCATATATTGTTTTGTCATGTTTGTTGCATAACCAAAAACCATGCCTTGATCACCAGCACCTAATTTCTTAGAACCTTTTTTAGTTACAAGATTAGCAATGTCTGGTGATTGGTTATTAATATTTGCAATGATTGAAAAATCATTTTCTGAATAACCTAATGGTTTTAATACATTTCATGCAACTTTAACAACATCAACATATCCTTTAGTTGTAATTTGACCACCAATAACAATTAATCTATTGTGAGCAAATACTTCGCAAGCAACTCTTGCTTGTGGATCTTGTTTTAAACATTCATCTAATACTGCATCAGATATTTGGTCACAAATTTTGTCTGGATGACCACGACCAACTGATTCAGATGTAATAATTAATTTATTTTCCATTTTAATTCTCCTTTACCAAAAAGAAAAACTCCTATCGTCACGATGGGAGTTTTGTTATTATCATTCCCATCGTTCAAGCTTTAGCACTGCCTTGCGGTTTTGCTGGTGGATCAACGAGCTTGTCTCTCCCCACACTCTTTATGGTACTTACTATTATATATAGAATATATAAGATCGATTATTTTTTTAATCTTGCATATGTTGCAATCATTGCAGCATTATCATTTGTGTATTTTAATGTTGGATAGAAAACTTTTGGTTTTTTGATTTGTGAAAGTTTCTTTCGCAATAACTTATTTGCAGAAACACCACCACCAACTAAGACCATCTTTGTGTCTTTATATTTGCTTAAATAATGTTCAAGTTTTCTTACCAAGTCATTAGTGATTCATTCTAAAGCAGAACTTCCAATTACTTTCACTGGAATTGTTTTCTTTTTCATTTTATATGTATTAATCATATTTAGTGCTGCAGTCTTAATTCCAGAAAAAGTAAATGGTGCATCAACTGGTTTGTTTGGTGCAAGTTCAATTAACTTCTTTGAGGAATAAATATTATCAATAGATATTCCACCAGGATATGGCAATCCTAAATATCTACCAATCTTATCTAATGCTTCTCCGGCAGCATCATCAATTGTTTCATTTAAATAAGTAAACTTATCAAATCCAGTTACACGAGCAATAAATGTATGACCACCAGAAACAACCAATGATAATATTGGAAATTTAAGTTGTTTAACATCATGATCAACAAAATAACTAAATGCATGACCCAACATATGATTTACTTTAATTGTTGGAACATTTAGTAATAAAGCTAATTGTTGTGCAAAAACCTTACCTACATGTAATGAACCAACTAATCCTGGTTCAGATGTATAAGCAACATAATCAACATCTTGTAATGAAATTTTTGCTTCTTTTAAAGCTTTAGCGCAAACTTTATCAATTTCATTACAATGACTGCGACTTGCTACTTCTGGAACAATACCACCATACTTTCTATGTTCAGCCATAGAAGTTGAAGTAACATTAGCTAATATCTTATTACCTTTAATAATAGCAATTGAAGTATCATCACAACTACTTTCAATGGCTAGTATAATTTCTTGCTTAGCCATTATAAGTTACCTCGAGTTTCAAGTCAAGCTCAGTGAGTATTAGAATTTTCTAATGCAGAAATTGGTCGACCAAATAATGAATTTACATTATCTGCTGGGAAAGCAATTAAAGATGTCATTAATTCTCTTGTCTTGTCGTCACCTTCTCAATATTCAGAACTTGGTTGACTAACAAATTGATAAATGTTCTTTAATAATGGAATATAGCTAACTGTATCTCAGTTTTGCATTGACCAATATTTATATCGTTTTTCTCTAATTGAATATGGGTCATCTACTTGTTCAAGTAATTGTGATTCTTGTGTTACTTCATGTGCATCTAAACAAATGTCATAGATCATCTTATAAATACGATCTAGTTTATTAGTGTTATCTTTATTTTTATTGTTTATAACAATGAAGTCAATTTCATCTAGTGAAGCACCAGATGGTTTTATAGTGTGCATTTCATCACCAGTATATGGGTCATATTCCCCAGCACCTTGCGAAGCATATAAAGCATCACCAGATCAAGATAGTGCTGCATTGTAGCCATGAACGCTGTGATCGGCTAACATTCTTGCAATTTGTCCTGAGTCAGTGCTTAATCGATATCAATTACTTTGAGCTTTTGATGTTAAAGCTGTAAATGTTTCCTTTAAATCATCGATTGATGAATTTTTTGGCATTTCGTTTGTTCATTTTGATGGATCATCATAATTTGCTTCAATAGTTTCAATTATTCTTGACATATCATACAAAGACTTAGAATCGTCAAGCATACCAGTCCTTCCACCGAATCTTTCGCCATATTTGCATTGTGGACTAATTGTATAGAAGATATCTGCTCAATTTGGGTTACGTCCAGTTATTTTTTCATGTTCACCAACTGCACTATAGAAATCTAATTTCTCACCTTTATACATAAAGACAAAAGATTGTGCAAAATATGGAACACCATAATTTAATACATCAAATGTATCATCTTTTAAGTATTCTCTAAAAGAATCGTTCATTTGATCAATCGCATTTAATGCTTCCGGTGCATATAGGTCTCTAGGATTAGTTAATCCTGGGATGATTTGCTGTCAATCAATCTTTTCTAATCAGCCGCGTTGATAAAGTTTAACTAATTCATAACCACATGGAACTGCAACATCATATGTATCTTTAAATTTAGTTTCAATCATTTCTGAAACAGTAAATCATTGAAATTGAACATCATATTCACCTTCAAGATAATTCATTAAGCTATTATCCATGTAACTTTCAAAGTTAGCAAATTGAATTGTGTTACTTGGACTACAACTTGTTAATGAAGTGAAAGCAAAAGGTGTTGTGCATAACACAACCGAACTAAATGCTATAGGGAATTTTTTATTTAAGAAGCTTTTCATAAATTCCCTTCTTTCACTTGATGTTAGCTTTTTTACTCTTTCTAACTTTTACAATTGAAACGATAATAACAACGATTGCTGTAACAATTACAAGTAAAGCACCAAATGTAACAACTCAAGCTTTAATACCTTTTCTAGTTGTATAAATGGCTGTAGAAATAGTTTGTGTTGAACCATTAATTAGACTAGTAATGATGAAATCATCCAAGCTCATAGCAAGGACAATGGCAGCAGCAGATAATAATGCCGGAGCTAAATATGGTAAAACAACCTTAAAGAATGTTTTAGCTCGTGAATAACCAAGGTCATAACTTGCTCAAATTAAGTTTCTTGGCATCTTTTGCATCTTAGGGAAAATGGCAACAATCGCATATGGTGTACAGAAACTAATGTGAGCCAAACAAACCGTGAACAAACCAAAGTTTAAACCTAATGGTAGTACAGTAGAAGTAAATAATAATGCTAATGAAATAGCAGTAATTGGTTCGGGAATAGCAATTGAAACCTTACTAGCACCCATAATAGTGTTAACATATTTGTTCTTGCTATTTCATATACCAAAACATGTGATTACTGCAATAATCAATGAAATTGGTACAACAATTACCGAAATGATTACTGAGTTTAATAATGCATTCAAGAAATCATTATTCTTAAACAACTCAATATAGTTAATGATGTCAGGAACTCCAAAGTTCAAAACAATGTTTCCACGGTCAGTTTGACCATTGAAACTTAATAAGACAATAATAATTAATGGAATATAGATGACTGCTAAAATTAGGAAGATATAGAATCTTCGAATAAATCAACCAAATCTTCTTTTTGCTCCAATGTGTTTAGGAGGTCGATTTGCTAATTTCATTATTTAACCCTCCTATGTCTTAATTTAAATAGTTTTGGCATGAAAGCAATAATTAAATAAAGGGCTAGAACAAAGATACTAACAACTAATGATAAAGAACTACTACGTGCTAAAGCAATATCACTAATTAGTCCTTCTTCACCTTCTTGCACAATAATGTCACCAATTGTGGCATTATTTGTTGCATTGTTTAAGAATTGTGGAACTGCAACCGTTGTTACGGCCGGTAAGAACACCATTGTTAGTCCAGCGTAAAAAGCTGTTTTAGAATATGGAATAATAATCTTAAAGAATGTTTTTACCATGTTTTGACCTAAGTCTTGACTGGCAAAAACTAAGTTTTTAGGCATATCATCTAAAACGTTGTAAATAGGTAAAATCATGAATGGTATGTAAATGTAAACCAAACCAATAACTGTAAAGATGTGACCAAAAGTCGAATTAGAATAACCGGCACAAACATCCATAAATGTTTTTAAACCAATTAGTTTGATTAACATGCTTGATCAAATTGGTGCAGTAATCAATACAACTAAAACAGCTTTAAAACTCTTTGATCGGTTAAAAGCCATCATATAAGCAAATGGATAACCTAATAATGTACAAATAGCTGTTGCAGCTAAAGCTAGACCGATTGATAAACCAATCTTACCCAACACAAAGCTATTCATAATAGTTCAGTTTAGTTCAACACCACCTGAATCTGTTGGTAAGAATGATTTCACTATCACCATAATCAATGGAGCTACAAATAATAGTAGTGACATTAATATAAAAGGTAAAACCAACAAGACCTTTTTATTAAATCTTGTTTTTGGTTTTAACACTTTTAAATTAACCCTTCGGTTATGAGAGATAATGTCAGTTACCATTATTTATCTCTCTTTCTTGGCATAATTGGACTTGCAACCTTAAAGTCTCATCTAATACCAATTTTGTCATTTAATTTTAAATGATTATTAGTATGTAAGACTATTTCAGTTTTATCTTTAGCTACACATTTAACTTCATACATTGTTCCTTTATAAAGGATCGATGTTACTTTCATTAACATGAATGCATGGTTTGGATTACAAATTTCCACATCTTCTGGACGAACAAGTAATTTGAAATCAGAATTTCTCTTCATGCTCATTTCAAGTTCTTTGTTTGTTATTGGATATTTCAATACACGGTCAGCAATTCTAACTTTACCATTACCTAAATATGTAACATCAACAAAGTTGGCTTGTCCAATAAAGTTAGCAACTCATTGGTTTGCTGGGTGCTCATAGATATTTCTTGGTGAACCAAATTGTTCAATCTTACCCTTAGACATAACAATAATTTGGTCAGATAATCTCAAAGCTTCTTCTTGATCATGTGTAACAAGAATAAAGTTAATCTTTAATTCATTGTGAATACGTTTTAACTCTTCTTGCATTTTTTTACGAACTTTTGCATCAAGAGCTGAAAGTGGTTCATCAAGTAATAGAATTTCTGGTTTAACAACGATCGCTCTTGCTAAAGCAACTCTTTGTTGCATACCACCCGATAAATCTTTAGGGTATTTGTTTTCGGCGCCTTCAAGACCAACTAATTCAATTGCTTCTCTTGCTTTTTCATCAATTTCTTTTTTAGTTAATGGTCTTGTAGTATTTTGCTTCTCAAATTGTTCTACCATTTTTTGTGGGTAGTTTTCTCAATATGAGATTCATTGGTCAGCATCGTTATATTTTTCAATTAATCGATCAACCTTTTTGTCAATTGGTTGTTTATATGTATATAAACGAATTAAATTCAATGCTTTCTTTTCGGTACTTGACATTCCCTTAGTATCAAATTTAATATATTGATGAATACCAAATGCAGATTTAATTCTGTTTCTTAAAATTTTTCTTTGATTCTTACCACTTAATTTAAAACCATCAAAGTTTGGATCCTTCTTTGCCATTTGACGTTCATAATAATAGATTTGCGTTTGGAACTGATCAAAACGCATATCTTGAATCTTAAATAATTCTTCATTCTTTGAATATGCTAGTTTAGCTTTAATGATTTCTTTATCTAACTTAACTTGATCTTTTTTTATTTCTTCGATTTGTTTTGTTGCTTTAGCAATGGCAGATTTCTTAATTTTTGCAAGTTGTCTTTCAATCTTAGCTGGAACATTATCAAGTTGTGTTCGCATGATTTTTAAACCATAACAAATATTTTCGTAGATTGTCATGTTAGGAAATAAAGCATAGTCTTGGAAAACTGTTGCTGTTGGTCGCATATGAATTGGTAAATCTTTAATATCAATTCCATTTACGATAATTTTTCCTTGAGTTGGCATTTCAAAACCAGCCAACATTTTTAAAATTGTTGTCTTACCACATCCAGATGGTCCAAGAATGGTAACAAATTTGCCTTTATCAATATTAACATTGATATTGCTACAAGCAAGATATCCATCATCATATCGCTTTGCGATTTGCTGTAATTGTATAAAAGAGGAGTTATTAGTTGCCATAATTATTTCTTTGCAACTCCTTTCTTTAATACCTTTTGATCTATAACTGTTGCCGCAAAGTTTGCGACAGAAACATTTCTAATAACATGCTTTGCAACTTTTTTAACTTGTGCAGAAGCATAACCTGGAACATATGAATGTTTTGTTAATTTAAGTGCTTCAATATCATTTTGACTATCACCTAAAACAAGTATTTGATTTAAATTAACACCAATAACTTTGCAAAGTTTTTTGGCAGCAAAACCTTTGTTGATACCTTTTCTATTAATCTCACAGTTAACATCTGATGATAAACAAACTTCAAGGTTAGGGAACATTTTCTTTAGTTCAGCACAACCTTTATTTGCATCTTTACCATTTGCAAATTTAACAACAAACTTATAACAAATGATATCATTTGGATATTCAGTTACATAAACTGGTTTTTCATTTGCTCATGGATCGTATTGGTCTTCAAATCCAGTTTTCTTAAAGTTAAATGGTTTTCAAAAGTTTGGGTTATAGAAAATTAAATCTGCAGAGTGATGATAAATAATAAAACCTAATTTTCCATCAGCTTTCTTAGCAAAATTTACTAGAATCTTGAAAATCTTTCTAGCATCAGCATCATCAATTGGTGATTGTGAAATATATTTCTTTGTATAGATATCGTAAATGGTTGCACCATTGTTGCCAATAACATAAATGTTAGTCTTTGGATTTAATTCCATTGATTTAACAATTTTAATTTCATCATGGATTGCACGACCACTAGCAATAGCAATTGGAATTAAATGGTTAGTACATTGCTGCAAAGCCATTTTTGTTTGGTTTGAGAACAATTTTGTTTTAGCATCTAGAAGTGTTCCGTCTAAGTCACTAAATATTAATTTGTAAGCTTGTGGGTTAACTTGTTTGATAACATATGTGTCAATTGCTTCCTTAACACCTTTTGATTTGTGATCAACAACTTCACTACAGTGAGCTAGAAGATTTGGGTTTCTAGGACTAATACCAATCGCAACTGCGGAGTTTTTAAAAGCAGATAAGTCATTAAACGAATCGCCCATTGAAATAATTTCACTTTTTTCAATGTGGTATTTTGATGCAAAGTAATTAATAGCATAACCCTTATTAGTTCCAAAGGGAGTAATTTCAATTAGTCGAGGTGATGAATGTGAAACAGTTACAGCTTGATGTAAATTATTGTTAATTAAATCACGATAGATTTTTGCAATAACACTTTTTCTGGTTGATAAGATATCAATCTTAAATGAAGTTAAATCACTTGTATCTTTTACTTTTTTTAAGTGTGCTAAATGATATCCAATCTTAATTAAAGAATTCATTGGATAAACATACAAAGTTTGATTCTTCATTCCTTTTGGTGTGGCAAATCATGTATATGCTCCACGATGTTTCTTTACAATCTCAAAAATCATCTTGCAATATTCATGACTGATCTTTCTAATTAAAACTTCACCATCATTGAAGTCATGAATGTAAGCACCATTTCAGCATGAAAGTAATCGGATTCGATTCTTACCAACATGATTTATTCTTTTAATTGTTTTAACAATTGCCCATGGTGCACGACCAGTATTAATAAATGGCATACCACCAGCATCCATGTATCTTTGAACAGCGACACAATCAGCTGTTTTTGCTCGTCTTAAAACTGGAGAAAGCAATGTTCCATCCAAATCAAGAGACAACAATTTGTAAGACGTTTTTTTGTTATTCATTTTCTTATTTTTGTCTAATTGAAAATATTATTTTCAATTAAATAATATCAAAAAAACAAAAATATTTAAATTTATTTAATATATTTTATAATTAGCAATATAAAAGCATATGTGCTAACAGGTAAAATTATGAAAAATATTAAGCTGACAGATAGACAAATTAAGTTACTAAAAATAATTGTAGAACAATACATAAATGAGGCTACTCCAATTTCAAGTAAGGAAGTAATTCATGACTTTTTTAAAGATTTATCTAGTGCTACAATACGTAACGAAATGGCATATCTTGAAAAGGTTGGTTTAATTGAAAAAACTCATACATCTTCTGGTAGAGTTCCTACTAGTTTAGGCTATGAATATTATCGTCAAGAAATATTGCAACCATCTTTAACAGCTGATTTAAAAAGGAAACTTACTAAAATTTTTGCAAAACGTTTAACATCAATTGAAACAATCATTGATGAATCAATGGCTGTTATTAATGAAACATTACATTTGCCTTCAATTGTTACAACTGGTGAAATAAATGAAACATTAGTAAGAATTGATTTGATTCCTGTTAATACAAACATGGCAATTATTATTGTTGTTACGTCTAGTGGTAACTTAACAAAAAACACAATTACATTCAATGAAGGCAAGGTATTGAATGATATTGCAACGTGTGTTAGAATTTTCAATGACCGCTTAGTTGACACACCACTTGATCAAATACCAGCAAAAATTGACAGTTTAAAAGACATTATCAAAGATAGCGTTGAAAACTATGAATTTATTTTGCAAGGATTAATTCAAAAAATCTTTGATATTAAACAACAATATCACACATCTGTTCATGGAACAAAATATTTAACTACTCAACCTGAATTTAAAAATGATGTTGACAAATTAAACCAAGTTCTAGATTTACTTGATAAAACTAGTATCTGACAACAAATTGCTTATAGCCAATCTAAAACTGGTAAAACTACATTAATTACATCAGGTGAAAAAGTTGGAGCAAAAGAATTAGCAATTGCTACTGTTAATGTTAAGGGCAATGCTAACTCTCACCAAATATCAGTTGTTGGACCTAGCCGTATGGATTATTCAAAGGTTCAAGGTATCTTAGACTTCTTAAAAGAAGAATTAGAAAAGAAATACAATGACTAAGGACGAAAAGAAATTTAAAAAGTATAAGTCTAAATACTCATTTATCTTCAATGATAAAATTCTTTCCGATTTGCTTAAACAACATTTTGATAATAAAGGTTGCTTTATTGTCTTCATTATTGCTTTATTAAATAATCAAATTGATTCTAAAAGAATTATGACTCAACTCAAAATTAATAAGGATGAATGATCTGAGTTGTTTTGTACATTATATAAAGATGAAAAAATCGTTGAACTTTATAGAAAATTAGAAATCAACCCAATTATCCCATTAGAACAAACAATTGAGTCATTTACTTGTTTTAATAGTTTTATTAATAACTTTATTGATTTCTTAAAGAAACATGAATTAAATCTTAATATCAATGAAGCTAGTATTAAATCAATATTAAAAAATACTTTTGGTTATTTACTTTACAATACTGTTGAATGTAAAATACCATATTCTTTTGAACAAATGTTATTAGACCCAGAATATGAAACAAAATATCTTGTTATATTAAATAACACAAAATTATTTGCTAAAGCAAAACAAGAAATTGTTTCTAACTGTAAAGATAAAATAAATGAACTTATTGTTCTTTTATTAGGAATGAATAAAAAATTAAATAAGGATTTTTAATTATTTAAATACTTTTCCAACTTTAAATGGGTGATTACCATTTGTTATTTGACTAATTAACATTGGTTTTTTACCAGCCATTTGAATAATTTCAAGTTGAATCGCACCTCTGCCACATGCAACCACAATTGCTTGTCTTGTTAATCTAACAATTGAACCAGGAATGCCATTAGCATAAACATCGACTGGTATTGCTTTATGAATCTTAACTATTTGATCATCAAACGTTGAATAAGCGATTGGGACATTATATAGTCCTCTAATTTGTGCATCAATTTCAATATTAGATTTTTTCCAATCTATTTTTTCATCATCACGCGAAATGTTGTAACCAAAGGTTACTTTGCTTTCATCTTGAACAATAGATTTTAAATTACTATCAAATAAAATTGAAAAATCTTTTGATATAACTTCACCAGCTAATACACATAGTTTGTCGTATAAAGACGCATATGTTTCTTGTGGATCAATACTAATAGGATATTGTTTAATAATATTTCCAGCATCCATCTTTTTATCCATATACATCAAAGAAAAACCTGTTGTTTTTTCTTGATTTATAATTGCTCATTGAATTGGAGCTCCACCACGTAATTTAGGTAGTAATGATGCATGTAAATTAACACATTTATATTTTGGAATTTCCAAAATGTTTGATGGGATAAATTGGCCAAAAGCACAAGTAAAAATTAAATCTGGTTGAAGGGTTTTAATCTTATCAAAAAGGTTAGAAACCTTAGCGTCTTGTAAAACAAGAATATTGTGTTCTATCGCCAATTGTTTAACTGGAGAATAAACTATTTCCTTGTGTCGCCCAACAGGTTTGTCTGGTTGACACACAACTGCAACAACTTCAACATCAGGCTTTTCCAAAATAGCAGCCAAACAAACTGCTGCTATCTTTGGGGTACCCATAAAAATTACTTTATTTTTTATTGGCATTTTTCTTTGCTCTCTTTTGCTTTCTTAGTAAACGTTTTTCTTGACGTTTCTTTTCAGCTGCTTTTTGTTTTGCAATACGTTTATCCATTGCTTCAGCTTTAGCTGCTTCGGCAATTCTTACTGGAGCAATTCATTCCATTTCAGTATCGTAATCTAATTCTTTGTTAATAACGATTTTACGATCATAATCTTTCTTGTTAATCTTTGTATTAATTACTTCACACTCAAAACAACGAGGTGAATCTTTTTGTCCAGTTTTTGAATCTCTAGTTTGGAAAACAACAACAAATAAATCTCTTGCTTTTGGTGATGTTAGTTGCTTTTTACCTTGTGCTTTTAGATCTTTATTTAATTCTTTACGCTGTCATTTTCTAATTTTTAATTCAGCGTTTTTGTTTTTCTTGTATAAGAATGATCCATTAGGGTTAACTACGTCAACATGGTCTCTTTTACAAACATAACTATCAAGAATTTCTTTTCCTTGTTCGTTGTTGTCTTTTAAAAATTGTTTAATTGTTTTTCAAACTTCATCTTTATTTTTTCTAGAAGATAAAAAGGGGTTAGCTTCTTTATTTGCTTTTCTTTTCTTATATCAAGCAAAAATAGCTATACCAATGATAACAACTAATATCAATGGCATTAATTGCATAATTAACCTCCTTTTTCGTTTTTAAATTATATTTTATTTATATAAAAAATATGTATTATAATTATAAGACAAAAAAATAAGGATTTATACACATGGCAAATATTAAATCAAATATTAAAACAAAGAGACAATCTGATAAAAGACACGCTGCAAACCGTGTTGCATTATCTAACTTAAAGGATGATACAAAAAAAGTTAGATCAACTAAGGATGCAAAGGATTTAAGTCAACTTTATTCACGTGCTGACAGTTTAAGTCGTAAACATGTTATTCACAGAAACAAAGCTAACAGAATTAAATCAAGAAACGCTAAAGCAGCAAACAAAACAGCAAAGAAAAATGAAACTAAATAAGATTTTAACAGTTTTAGCTCCAATTACAGTTGTCGGAACAATTGTTCCAACTGTTGTTTCTTGCAATACTGATACAATGACTATTAATTTTGGTGATTCAATTAACTGCAAGGATAAGGAAAATAAAGATCCAGCATATCACTCTTTAGAAACTGTTCAAAATACAATTAAAAAATGTGTTAATATTGAAGAAAGTGATTCTATTAATGTTAATAATATAAATGCTCAAATCAAATTAGGTAATACTAAAATAATTCAAAATGTTTATTATGATTTGATTGCATCATTAACGATTTTGAATGGATTTGAAATTTTATTAACTTCTTATACTTCAAACTTTGCTAATTCTCAATTAACTGTTACGTTTAATTTAAATGGCAATCAACAAAATTGAGAAGATGTTGAATATAGCGTAAATGATGATGGCAAAATTTGTTTTGGATATGGTGATAATAAATATCAATCATACACATATAAAGATTGCACACCAGCAGAATAGAAAGGAAACACTATGGCAGATAAAATACTTTTAACAAAAGAAAAAGAAGCAGAAATTAAAAAAGAATTAGAAAGACTAATTCAAGAAGAAAGACCTAAAGTAATTAAGGCTATTCAAGAAGCTAGAGAACAAGGTGACCTTTCTGAAAATGCTGATTATGATGCAGCTAAAAATAGACAAGCTGAAATTGAAGCAAAGATTAAAGAATATCAAGCAATCATTGATCACGCTGAAATTATTGATGAAAAAGCTTCAAAAAAACCAGCCAACAAAGTTAAGGTTGGAACTAAAGTAAAAATCTTAGATATGTCTGACGATGAAACATATGAATATGCTATCGTTGGAGAAGTAGAAGCAGACCCAGACCAAGATAAAATTTCTAACGTTTCTCCTCTAGCAATGGCTATCTTAGACCATGAAGAAGATGAAGTTGTTGAAATCAAAGGTGTTGAGAAACCTTACAAAGTTAAAATCCTTAAAATTTCTCGCTTATAAGATATAATATAAAGCACGTTAAAACGTGCAGTTAATGGACAGATAGCGAAGCGGCCAAACGCAGCTGACTGTAAATCAGCCTCCCTCGGATTCAGTGGTTCAAATCCACTTCTGTCCACCATTAATTGGGTTGTAGCCAAGCGGTAAGGCATCAGATTTTGATTCTGACATGCGTTGGTTCGAATCCAACCTACCCAGCCAATTATGTCCCACTAGCTCAGTGGTAGAGCATTTCACTTTTAATGAAGGGGTCCGGAGTTCGAGTCTCCGGTGGGGCACCATAATGCTGAAGTGGCGGAATGGTAGACGCACAGGACTTAAAATCCTGTGATAGCAATATCGTGAGGGTTCAAGTCCCTCTTTCAGCACCATTGTTGCGGGTATAGTTCAATGGTAGAACTATAGCCTTCCAAGCTATTAATGTGGGTTCGATTCCCATTACCCGCTCCAATAAGGACAAAATCAACCAGGCGAGTCCTGGTTTTTCTTTTTGATTTTGAATATAAATATATATAATTTTCATAATACTTTGTATTATGAAAAGTCGTTATTTTAGATATGTAGAAATCGACAAACCAATTTTAAATGAGTTTATTGCTAAGCATCCCCAACTTAGTAAATTTATTAATACAAATGAACCTTTTTATGTTCGAATTTATAAAAAACCATATGTTGGTTTAATTCATAGCATTATTAGTCAAGATGAAGATAATGCTTCAGTTATTAGAAAATGAACTGAATTAAATAAATTCATTCGAAGAATCAAACCAAAAAATATTGAAAGTTTAGGATTAATTAGTTTGGTTTCTATCCTTGATGATGACAAAGCTAACCTAATTACCCAAATAAATAAAGATATTTTATCAGGAATACTTGATCTTGATGAAATGATGAAACAAGATGAAGAATCAATTATTAAAACATTCAGTCATTATCCCGGTTTAACATTAAATACAATCAAAACATTTATCATCTTTAGCTATTTCCAACAAGATATTTTGTGTGACACTGATCCGGATCTATTATTAGGTTTACAAATATTCTTAAATAAACAAAATATCGATCAACAAGATATAAATAATATTAAAATAGAATACAAAGGACAATTAACACTCTTTAGTCTTTGTATGTGAAAGATAAGAAACGAAAGGGCAAAATAAAATGAGTTTAAAAAACGAATCAATTGTTACTTTTATTAGAGAAGAAGTCTTTAAAGCTATTAAAGCTTATTGCAAACTTTATAAAGTAACAACAATGACAATGAAAGAAACTGATATCAATGTTGATAAAGCAAGAAACTCTAAGTTTGGAGATTTTACAACTAATGTTGTAATGTCTTTACAATTAGGAAATATTAGCAAGGTTGAAGTTGCTAAAGATATTGCTCATCTAATTGATAAAAATGCCTTTTCTAAAATCGAAGTTGCTGGTCCAGGTTTTATTAACTTCTATTTGAATGATTTTTCTCGCAAAGAATTACTTTCTTCCATTGATGCTCAGGGTAAGAAATATGGTAAACAAAAATCAAAGAAGTTGTGGTACAACATTGAATTTGTTTCAGCAAACCCTACGGGGTTACTACATATTGGTCATGCTCGAAATGGTGCATATGGTGATTCATTAGCTAGAATCTTTGAAGCCAATGGAATTAAAGTAGATCGTGAATACTATATTAATGATGGTGGTAACCAAATTAATAAACTTGCACTTTCTGTTTTGATTAGATATTTACAATCATTCGGCAAAAAAGTTGAACTACCAGAAGATAGTTACCATGCTAGTGAAATAGTGGACACGGCAAATTTGTTAAAAGAAAAATATGGTGACAAATTTGTTGATGTTAAATTTGACCAAAACAAAATTCTTGATGAAGACGCTAATAAAGATATTGGTAACTTCTCAAAAAAACACCTTTTAGGTATCATAAAAGATCATCTAGAAAAATTAGATGTGAAGATGGATTTATGATCACCAGAATCATACATCTATGATCATGACCTAATTAATGCTGCATTTAAGAAACTTGACAAATTCTTATATGATGCTGATGGGGCTAAATGATTAAAGACAACAGCATATGGTGATGACAAAGACCGTGTATTAGTTAAGTCTGATGGTAATTACACATACTTCACACCAGACATTGCTTACCATAATTTAAAACTTTCAAGAGGGTATGATAAGATCTTCAATATTTGAGGTGCCGATCATAAATCATACGTTGACAGAATGTCAACAGCTATTCAAATGCTAGGTTTCAAGAAAGATCAAATGCATGTTTGTATTATGCAAATGGTTCAATTAACTAAAAATGGTCAAGAATTTAAAATGTCTAAACGTACAGGAAATAGTTTTACAACAATTGACCTAATTAATCTAATTGGTAAAGATGCAGCAAGATGATACCTAGTAAACCAATCACTTGATTCACATATTACTATTGATATTGAAAAAGCAGGTAAAAAGAATAATGAAAATGGTTTATTCTATGTTCAATACGCTTATGTGAGAATTAAACAAATTCTTGCTAAGGTAAAAATTAAACAAGAAAAAGAAATTAATTTATTAACTCATCAACTTGAAAAAGAATTAATAAACCAATTATTCTTCTTCATGCCAACAATTGATAACATTTCTAAAACATATGAAGTTCATAAAATGTGTTTATATTTAACAAATCTTGCGAAACTATTCCACACATATTATGAACAAGTTAGAATCGGCGATGACAAGAATCCTGAATTAGTTGGTCAACGTCTATTCTTAATTAACTGTGTTGCCCAAGTAATTCAAAATGGTTTAAAGCTAATTGGCGTTGATGCTGTAGAAAAGATGTAAAAAAGAGCTTAAGCTCTTTTTATTTTTTTGTCAATATACTTTCTTGTATATTCAATTTCACTCATATGTAATTTTTTCGCTCTTTTGCGGTTAATGACTTTAATAACTAAAATGCCAATGTTAACAATTAGACCATTGAAGATAATCGCACCAATGGTATCAAAACTAAATGCTTCTGATCCACTAACTGCTAAAATAATGGCATAAACTAATGAGACAGCACATGATAACGGCAAAAAGATAGCCCAAGACATAGAAATGCCTGATGTGTCCTTATTTTGTATACACTTAATAAATTGTGGTCAACTAATTGCTTCTCACAATACAGCACCTATAACGCTTAGTGTAATTACTGATGTGCTAGTAACAGGGTCGCTTGGGTCTAAATATGGAATATTAGGATTTATTGATGGAGTAGTAAACACTACTAATATTGTAGTTGAAGCAAAAGCAACTATAAATGAAGTGCACAAAATTATTGCTAGTTGTATACGAGATCGGTTATTACCTTTAGCTTCTTTCACTAAAACTTTAGCTAATTGAAGTTCTGTTATATGCATTTGCTTAGCAAGTTGCATATGTTTGCTTTTTATGACACATTCAAAAATTAAACCTATCACTGCAAAAGTATATGTTGTCATTGTTGGGATAAGAGCAAATTGATAAATAATCAATGGCATACTTGTATCAAGAATCCACTCATGTA
The DNA here is from genome assembly GCA_024407855.1 of Mycoplasmoidaceae bacterium. Next base: position 24,604 of record JAKSVQ010000005.1, read on the forward strand.
TCCTTGAAAAATAATAAACATAACATCAACATAATGAAAACACAGAACATACCAAAAAGATAATATAAGTAGTAAGTGAAGTACCACTAGTATTCCTTGTTGTAAACATTGAGTTCAATTGGAAAAGTGTTGTTATCCCTGAAAAGACAAAGATAACAAGACTAAATACCATTGGAACTACTGCTGATGCGATATCTGACATACTAAAATTATAAAGTAATCTTATTTCTTTTTATGTTTAGTTAAATACTCATGAACATAATGTCACTCACTAATACCAAGCTTTCGAGCTTTTTTCATATTAATAATTTTTAGTACTAATACTGCAATATTAATAAATATACCATTGCATATTAATGAAGCGATTACATTTGTTCATTCAGTTGAAAATCCCAAAAATAGGTCATATGAAAAACATATAACACATGAAAATGGTAAGAAGATTGCTCAAGATAACGAAATACCACTAGTGTCCTTGGTCTTTAAAGACTTTATAAATTGTGGTCAACTTATTGATTCAAAGAAAACTGCTGCACAAATATTGGTAATTAAAACAATGAGATTATATTTATCATGTTCAGATGGTGTCATCTGTTTTGGTATACCTAAAAAATATAGTATGGTGATCGTAGCTGCATATACTAATAATGTTGAAAAGATAATTATTAGTAATGGATAATATTTTTTAATTCAGCTATAACCTTTTTGTTTATCAAAAATGATTTTAGAATAATCTATTTCACTAACATTTAATTTTTTGCATGCGTGTAAATGACTTATTTTGATAAATAAAATACATCCAACTAAAATAACGTTAGTAAGATTGCTTAATATTGCGGGAACCAACGCTGAAATATACAATATTCTATTTTTTACACCTTCTGGAATATATGATATACTCGCAGTATAATTTATCGAAGCTCACAAAACTCATATAGTTGAAGATACTAAAAATAATATGTAAGTTATTAATGACGTCCCACTTGTATTTTTAGTTCTAAAAATAGCTATCAATTGAGGCAACTCAATTGATAAAGTAATGATTAGGGTTATATTCCCAAACACTAATGACAAAATATCAGATGCGGTTTGTGACATATATCACCAATTATACTTCTATTTAATTTATTGAAGATTAAGAAAAATGTTTTTAAATGATCCTCAAAGCATTTCGCTGGTGATTGTTATTTTACTCACAACAATTTGCTTAAATAGATGTTCCATACCGCCACAAATTATATTTGTGTAGAACTCAATATATCAATTGTTTGTTTTAATTAATAATACGACCTCTTGTTTAATAAATCGTCTAATTATCTTACTAACCAAATCAAAATATGATCCAATGTATTTATTCTCATAAGCTTGTCGAATAGCACAATAGAGTAAATCTCGGTTATTTGTAATGAATTTATTAAGTGAAAATATCAAATAATAAATTAAGTGTTTTAAACTAGTAGGTTTCAATTTCTGTGGAATAGGTAATATCCCATATAGTTGTTCCTTAATGCTAAATTCCAACAATTCTTGTTTATTACCAAAATGATGATAGTATGTCATAGGTGTTATGTTTGCCTTATGACATATATCTAAAACTTTGATGGTCTTGTTTTTCCCAATTAGATTAAGAATTGCTCCAGAAAGTGATAATTTTGTTTTCACAATTCTTTCATCTAAGTTTTCATATGAGTATTTCATAAAATCTCCTCTTTTTTTGTGAATTATATTTATGAAAAAACAATGATTAAACATAAAATTTGTAAATAAAAAACACACTTTTAAGTGTGCGTTTTTTATTTTTTATTTTTTTTCTTACGATTTACTCAAGCTTTAGGTTTGAGATATTTTTCATAATATTCAACTTCAGATAAACCTAATTTTTTAGCTCTTGATGAATACTTAATTTTTAGAATCATCACACCATAAGCCGATATTAAACCATTAATAACTGCCGGTAATAACATTCCTCATGCCACACCATAAAATTCTGGTCCATTAATATAAGAAAGTGAGAATAATACTAAATCATAAATTGTTAATAGCGTATTAGTAATAGGAAGCAATATTACAAATTGTTTACTTAGCGATGTTGTGTTTTTGGTAGTCAAACACTTGATAAAGTGTGCAAGAGCCATCCCAACAAAACCAACACAAGATAAACTAGAAAGAATTAACAATCATCCTCACGGGCTGCAAATTTCGTCAATCAACGCTTTTCAAAATTCCATATTAATTGCCCCCTTTTGTTATTCTGTTTTTCTTTTTTTTCAACAAAATTGAAGCAAGTTTTGTTTCATCAATTTTCATTCTTTTAGATAATCTAACATGATGAATTTTAGTAACCAAAACGAAAATATTAATGGTTGAATTAAGTGTATTTACAAGAATATTTGGAATCAATGCCATAACTACTAGTAGGACATTATAATTCTCAGACATTGTTGACCTAACCGTATTTCCAATACCTCAAGTTAACATACCTAAATTACTAAAAATAAATAAACAATACCCTGGAATAGATAGTCCACTAGTGTTTTTTGTTTTAATAACTTTTACAAATTGAGGAATAGAATAAGCACTTACTAATCCTAAGATAACTCATCCAATAATTGCTGCTAAAATTGATAGCAAACTATTTATATCTATATTCATAATACAAATAATTATAAATAAAAAACACTCTTATAGAGTGTTTTTTAGATATTTATTAAACTACTTGTTTAATTCAACTAGTCCTGCAAGTTTTTCTTTAGCGTTTTCTTCAGAACCTTTGAATAACTTAGCGGCTTGTTCAGGAGCTTTCTTAACAAGTGATGCATATCGAGCTTCACCTTTTAAGAATTCTTGATAGTTTCCTGCAGGAGTTGCAGTTGAATCAAGAGTGAACTTCTTAGCAGCTGTTGGGTTGTAACGGTATAGTTGTCAGTAACCAGCATCAACGGCTTTCTTCATTTCTAATTGAGAGTTAGACATGTTGAAACCGTGGTTGATACATGGCGCATAAGCAATAATTAAAGATACACCATTATAAGCTTCAGCTTCAGTAATAGCTTTAATAAATTGTTGTTGGTCAGCACCAAGAGCAACTTGTGCAACATATACATCACGGTATGTCATAGCAATTGCACCAAGGTCTTTCTTTCTTGTTGGTTTACCAGCAGCTGTAAATTTAGCAACTGATCCCATTGGAGATGATTTAGATGCTTGACCACCAGTGTTAGAGTAAACTTCAGTGTCGACTACTAAAATGTTTACATTTTCACCAGAAGCTAATACGTGGTCTAAACCACCAAAGCCAATATCGTATGCTCAACCATCACCACCGATGATTCATACAGACTTCTTAGAAATTTGATCTAAGTTAGTTAAGATCTTTTCCATGCAGTGGCAATCACTATCACATAATGGTCCTTGAGCCTTAGCTGCTTTTTCAAGAGCTGGAATGAATTGATCAACATCATCAGCATCCTTGTGAGCAATAACATCAGCAATTGCTTTCTTTAATTCAGCAGATGCTTTAGCATTTGCAGCGCAAGCTTCTAAGTGTTTAAATAGATCTTCACGACGGTATCTTAATCCTAAAGCCATACCTAAACCAAATTCAGCATTATCTTCAAATAATGAGTTAGCTCAGCTTGGACCTTTACCTTCTTTATCTTTACAATAAGGAACTGTTGGGAATGCACCACCATAGATTGATGAACATCCTGTTGCATTAGCAACTACCATTCTCTTACCAAATAATTGAGAAATTGTCTTGATGTATGGAGTTTCACCACAACCAGCACAAGCACCAGAGAATTCAAAGTATGGTTCTTCAAATTGAATTCCTTTAACTGTTGTTTTAGCAAATGGAGTCTTAATAGATTTCAATGTTGTGAAGAAGTCTCAGTTTGCTTTTTCTTCTTTAAGCATTTGGTTGATTGGTTTCATAACCAAAGCTTGTTTTTCTTTGTTCTTGTTTGCTGGACAAACCTTAGCACAAGAACCACATCCTGTACAGTCAGCAGCAGAAACTTGAATTCTAAACTTAGCATCCTTAACACCCATCATGTTAGCAGTCTTGAATGTTGCAGGAGCTTTAGCTAAATCCTTAGCGTCAATAGCTTTAGATCTAATTGCAGCATGAGGACAAACTAATGTACATTGACCACATTGTAAACAGTTTTCAGGTTGTCATTGTGGAGCAGTGTTACCAATTGCACGCTTTTCATATTGAGTTGTTGCAGTTGGAACAGCACCATCAGGTTTAAATGCACTTACTGGAAGTCTGTCACCATTATGTTGATCAATAACAGCACAGAACTTCTTGTAGAATTCAGAAGCATGTGATAAATCAAATGGTTCTGGATTTGTATTCATATCTAGTGACTTAACATCAACTTCGTGTAAGTCATTTGTTGCCGCATCAATTGCTTTCATGTTTGCAGCAACCACAGCATCACCTTTACGTGAGTAAAGTTTAATAACTGAGTCTTTCATTTGTTTTTCACAAGTTTCGTATGGAACGATGTTTGTAATCTTGAAGAAACAAGATTGCATAATAACGTTAATACGGTTACCTAAACCTGCTTCACCAGCAACTTTGTAAGCATCAATAGTGTAAAGTTTAGCATTTAATTGTTGAACTTTTTCTTTGAATGCTTTTGGTAAATGTTTACCAATCTCTTCAGCAGAATAGATTGAGTTTAGTAATACGCAACCATTTTTCTTTAAACCTTCTAGAACATCATATTTGTTTACATATGTAAAGTTGTGAACAGCAATGAAGTCAGCGTGTTGTAAGAAGTATGGGCTACGAATTACACCATCAGACATTCTTAAGTGAGAAATTGTTAATCCACCAGATTTCTTTGAATCGTATTCAAAGTAACCTTGAATGTACTTGCTAGTATTTTGACCAATAATCTTGATTGATGATTTATTAGCTGAAATTGTACCATCAGATCCAAGACCTCAGAATTTACATTCATAGTAATCATTGTCTAAATGAACTTCTTTGTCCAATGCTGGTAATGATAAATGAGTTACATCATCATTAATACCAACAGTGAAACGTACAATTGGTTTATCGCAAGTCATGTTGTTGAAAATTTGATAAACACAAGTTGGTGTAAATTCTTTACCACCTAAACCAAATCGACCAGCTAATACTTTAATATCAGTTCGGTTCATTTGGTTTAGAGCCATTACAACATCTAAGTATAATGGTTCACCATTTGATCCAGGTTCTTTTGTTCTATCTAGAACAGTTAATCTCTTAACTGTCTTAGGTAATTTTTCAACAAAAGCTTTTGAGTTGAAAGGACGATATAAGTGAACTTTTAATACACCGTATTTCTTTCCTTCCTTCTTAATTAGAGTGTCTAGTGATTCATGAACAGTATCAGCACCAGATCCCATAACGACAACTACATCTGTTGCATCTTCTGCACCATAGTAGTTAAATGGGGCATATTGTCTTCCTGTTAATTTAGCTAATTCATTCATAGCTTTTTCAACAGCTGTGTAAGCATCATCATAGTTCTTGTTGTTTGCTTCACGGTTTTGGAAGTATGTATCACCATTTTCACATGGACCCATTAATTTAGGATGGTTAGGGTTGTGACCAGTTTTCCTATATGCATTAATTTTGTCCATTGGAATCATTTTCTTAATGACATCATAAGAAATTTCTTCAATCTTATTAATTTCGTGACTAGTTCTGAAACCATCAAAGAAATGTAAGAATGGAAGAGATGAGTTTAGTGCAGCAATGTGTGCTACTAAAGCCATATCATGAGCTTCTTGTACGTTATTTGAAGCTAACATACAGAAACCTGTTTGTCGACAAGCCATAACGTCTTGGTGGTCACCAAAGATGTTAATAGCTTGAGCAGCTAGTGTTCTAGCTGATACATGGAAGACTACTGGTAAACATTCTGCAGCAATCTTGTACATGTTAGGGATCATAAGTAATAATCCTTGGCTAGCTGTATATGTTGTGGTTAAAGCACCGACAGCAGCTGAACCGTGAACTGCACCAGCAGCTCCACCTTCAGATTGCATTTCGGTTACTTTTACAGTATTACCAAAGACGTTCTTTTGTCCCTTTGCAGCTCATTCATCACACAATTCAGCCATTGGTGTTGAAGGAGTAATTGGGAAAATACATGCTGTGTCACTTAAGGCATAACCAATCATGGCTGCAGCAGTATTTCCATCAACTGAAATATATTTTTTATTTGTTGACATATAAAACTTCTTTCGTTTAATAAAATGTACATCCCATAGGGATGTACATATATTATATATCTATTTCAATAATAAGTAAAGAACTTTACTTATTATTGACTTCTTCCTTTTTAGGTTCTGCTGGAACTTGATCACCACTAGATACAGGTTTAATTGTATGTGGTTGAGCAGGTTTAGCAGCTGCTGGAGTCTTTGCATCAAACTTAGTTTCAGGTATTGATGCTTGAGGTTTAGTCTCTACTTTTGGGACTTGTGGAACCTTAGTTTCGGGTTTAGCTGGTTGTTTTGTTTCTACCTTTGGCTCAACAGGTTTTGCTTCAGCAGGCTTTGTTTCTACCTTTGGCACTTCTGGAATTTTAGATTCAGGTTTAGCAGTAGCTTTTGGTTTTTCTACTGTTTTAGGTTCAGCTGGTTTTTCAGGTTGTTTTGATTTTGTTTCAGTTGATTTAACCTCTGGCGCTTTAACTGAAGATGCAGTAGAACGTCTAAAAGGGATAGATGAGAATGATACTCTTGTGCTATGCTTGCCTAAAGAAGATGATGGTGAATTCTTAACACGTGATGCTAATGTTTCAGCATCTTCATATTTAGCGTTTTGTGATTTAGTTACTGAATCAGTAATTGTTTTAGCTGTTGATGTTCGAGCGTGTGATTGAACATATGCTTTTCCAACAGCAGGATTATGATTTAAACTTTCTGGACCACAGATACATCCACCTTCACAAGCCATACCTTCAATAAAGTTCACTTTATTTGTTCCTAAAGATAAATTTTCAAGGGCCTTAATGCATTCTCTCATTCCACTACATGCCATTGGTGAAAGTTGGAAATCTTTAATGTTAAGTTCTTTAATTGCTTGAACAACCGCATCAGATAATCCACCACTACGAGCAAATCCACGAGCAAATGGTGAAGCATTATCTAAAGGAATACCAGGAAGTTTTTCAACTTCAATATCTCTAGCAGCAAACATTGCTCTTAATTCAACAAATGTTAAAACGTAGTCAACATATGGACGAACTTCTGGTTTAGATCTTTCATCCTTCTTAGCAGTACATGGGCCAATGAAAACTGTTAATGCATCAGGATATTTTTCTTTAATCATTTTTCCAGTTTGAGCCATTGGACTAAGTGAATGACTTATTTTATCTTTTAATTCTGGATAGAACTTTAAAATGTAGCTAACAAATGCTGGACAGCATGAACTTGTTAAAAGTTTCTTTTCAACTAATTCTTTTGCTTCACCCATTGTAACAACGTCAGCACCAATAGCGGCTTCAACTACGTGAGTAAAACCTAATTTAGTAATTCCTTCAACTACTTGATTAACACTTCAACCACTAAATTGTGCAGCAATAGATGGAGCAACAATTGCAAAAATTGGACGTTTCTTAGTTGCAAGAATATTATTTCTAATATGGTCAATGACAAATGTCATAAATGTTTTTGCTGCAATAGCACCGAATGGACACTTTTGTGTACATGCACCACAAGCAATACATTTAGTATAGTCAATCTTGGCTGATAGGTTTTCATCCATTGTAATGGCACCTACTGGACAAGCTTTTTGACATGGACGACGGAAGTTATAAATAGCACCGAATGGACAAGCTTTTGCACACAATCCACAGTTCACACATTTATCTTTATCGATATGAGCACGGTGTGAAGCATCAATACTAATAGCATTCTTTGGACAAGCTTGTTTACAAGCGTGACCAATACAGCTACGACATGATTCAGTAACAGTGTAACCACCCATTGGACATTGGTCGCAAGCAATAGGAATAACATCAATTATGTTGAAGTCGTCTCATTCACCACCACGGGCGATTTTGACTCTTTCAGCCATAATTGCTCTTTCCATATAAACACAGCATCGGTATGCTGGTTTACGTCCTGGTATTAAGATTTCAGGAATTTTTGATTCAACTTCCTTAAAGTTACCAGCATAACATGCTCTGGCTACTTCTCTTAATACGTCAAACTTAATCTTTTCGACATATGTCTCAAATTTTCATTCCATATATTAAAAATATTAGATAAACCACTTTATTATACAAAAAATATACTATTTATTAATATGATTAGATAAATATGCTTTTATTTCATCAAATTCTTGTGTTGTTAAGGTCTTAATATCCTTAAAAGGATAATCAATGCCTAACTTGTTATATTTGTCTAATGCAAGATTGTGATATGACAATAATTCATACTTATGACAGTGCTTTAAATTCTTAATAAAATCAGCTAATTGGTCAAGATGTTCATGATCATCGTTTATTGATTTCACAATGACTTGTCTTATTCAATATGGTTTGTTTTTTGATTCCAAGAATTTAACAAATTCTACGCCTGTTAAATCTTCACAACCAGTGATTTTTTGATGCAAATTTTTATCCATTGCTTTGATATCAACAATTCATAAATTTACTACATCTAAAAGTTGTTCGTAAATGTCTGTATTTTGCATAAAATTACACGCAGAAGTATCAACTGCTAAATGAATATTTTTCTTTTGGCATTCTTGTCCAAAAAGCTTGATAAAATCAGCACTTAGCATTGGTTCACCACCTGATAAAGTGATGCCTCCGCGAGAGTAAAATGGTTTATTTCTTTCATACAATGAAATAATGTCAGAAATAGTCATCTCTTTTGCTTGATCAGATGACATTTCCCAACTTTCTGGATTGTGACAATATTTGCATCTAAAACTGCAACCTTGAAGGAAGATTACTAATCTTACACCAGGTCCATCGACAGCTCCAAATGTTTCAACTTTAAAAACTTTGGCTGTTTGTGACATTTTATACTCTTTCGTGGAATGTTCTAGCAATTACTTCGTCTTGATGTTTCTTTGACAATTTAACAAAGTTTACAGCATAACCAGAAACACGAATTGTTAATTGCGGATATAGTTCTGGGTGGTTTTGTGCATCAATTAATGTTTCTCTCATTAAGATATTAACATTTAAGTGTTGTGCACCTTTTGCAAAATAACCATCAAGAAGGTTAACTAAATTATCTTTTTGTTCATCTCTTCAATAGCCTAAGGCTGTTGGAACAATTGAGAAAGTATTAGAAATACCATCTTGTGCATAATCAAATGGCAATTTAGCAACTGATGACAAGCTAGCTACTGCGCCTGAGCAATCTCTTCCGTGCATTGGGTTAGCACCTGGAGCAAATGGGACACCAACTTTTCTACCATCAGGTGTTGCACCAGTTGCGCCACCATACATAACGTTTGAAGTAATAGTTAAGATTGAAAGTGTGTGTTCACCATTTCTATAAGTGTGGTGTTTTTTTAATGATTCTGTAAAGTATTTCAATACATCTTGAGCCAGTTTGTCTACTTTATCGTCATCATTTCCGTATTTAGGGAAATCACCTTCAATTTTGAAATCAGTAGCAATATTGTTGTTTCAAACTGGAGTTACCTTTGCATATTTAATTGCTGATAAACTATCAGCTACTACTGATAATCCAGCAATTCCTGTAGCAAAGAATCGTTTTACATTAATGTCATGTAAAGCAAATTCAAGTGCTTCATAATACCATTTATCGTGGTTGTAATGAATAATGTTTAATGCGTTAACATACAAACCAGCTAATCAATCCATTACTTTTTTGTAACGTTCTCAAACTTCGTTAAAGTCTAATGGTTTGCTGTGATCCAATTCGCCTAATTCTGGTCCCATCTTATAACTTTGGTGTAATTCATCACGACCATTATTAATAGAGTAAAGCAATGCCTTAGCAAGATTTGCTCTAGCACCAAATTGTTGAGTTTCTTTTCCCATGGCCATTGGTGAAACACAACAAGCAATTGCGTAGTCATCACCATGAATAGGACGCATTAATTCGTCTGATTCATATTGAATTGATGAGTATAGAATTGAATAACTTGCACAGAATTTTTTGAAATTATCTGGAAGTCTGTGTGATCACAATACTGTTAAGTTTGGTTCTGGAGCAGGACCCATATTCTTTAATGTATGTAAAATACGGTAAGATGATTTAGTTACTAATGAACGTCCATCATTTCCCATACCAGCAATTGTTTCAGTTGCTCATACTGGGTCACCACCAAAGATTTCGTTGTAGCTTGCAATTCTAGCAAACTTAACGATACGTAATTTCATTACATAGTGGTCAATCATTTCTTGAACTTGTTGTTCAGTCAAACCACCTTTTTTCATATCTCTTTCAATATAAATATCAAAGAAAGTTGAGTTACGACCAATTGACATTGCTGCACCATTTTGATCTTTAACTGCTGCTAAATATCCAAAGTATGTCCATTGGATGGCTTCTTTAGCAGTAGCAGCAGGTTTACCAATATCACAACCATACTTTTCAGCCATTTCTTTTAATTGCTTTAAAGCTTTTATTTGTTGTGTGATTTCATATCTTAATTGGATCTTATCATCTGTCATTTCTCCATTAAGCTTGCTTTGTTGTTCTAATCTTTCTTTAATTAAATAATCAACACCATACAAAGCAATACGACGATAATCACCAATAACTCGACCACGAGCATATGTGTCAGGAAGACCTGTTAAAATGTGACAGTGTCTTGCATCCATAATTTCTTTTGTGTAACAATCAAATACGGCTTGATTGTGAGTTACAGCATATTTTGTGAAAGCTTCAACAGCTGATGGATCAGTTTTAAATCCATATTGTTCAGAAGCTTGAACTGCCATCTTAATTCCACCACGAGGCATAAAGGCACGAATTAATGGTCTTTCAGTTTGTAAACCAACGATTTGTTCAAGGTCTTTATTAATATAACCAGCACCATAAGCATTAATGAAACTTGGTCTAGGATCAACACCTAAAACTCCACCATTTCTCTTTTCTTGGTTCATCAAGTCCATAATTTGTTCTCATAAATGTTTTGTTGCATCAGTTGGACCAACTAAAAATTTATGATCACCTTCATATGGTTCATAATTTGTTTGGATGAAATCTCTGGTATTGATTTCTTCCATTCATTTTCCTGGTTTAAATCCTTCTCATTCCTTAAAATTCATCTTTTCCATAATGATTTACCTCGCTTTAATAGTAAAAATTAAATAATATATTATTTAATAGTGTAGATTAATTATATATAAATAAAAAAATAAGAAGCAAATGCTTCTTATTTATTTTTATATTTTTTATTTAATCTTTGTTGTTTAATTCACTTTTTCATTAGCCATTTATGTGATGCACCTTTAACAAAACGCACTTGTGCTCGAGCTTTTGCACCATAAATTGACATCTCTTTTCGCTTCATTGCATCTCTAAATGCTTTACTAACGACTAATCGAGCATCATATAGGACCGAATAATGAGTTACGACTCTATCATTAAGATTTGTTTTTTCAGCTTTTCGAGCAAAAGCGGTCTTAGTTCAGAAAGGGCAAACACAAGTAACACTAATACCCTTTGACTTAAGTTCTTGGTTTAATGCTTGAGCATAACTAATTGTAAAAGCTTTAGTTGCAGCATATGTTGTCATGTATGGAACTGGTTGAAAACCAGCAAGTGAAGCAATATGAACAATTCTTGATCCTTTTTCCATAAAAGGAATTGACATTTCTGTTAGCATTGCATAAGAACGACAATTTAAATCGATCATTGTTTTGGTTTCGTTAATACAAATTTCATCATAACGGCCAAATTTACCTACTCCTGCACAGCAAACCAATCAATCAACTCTTGGTTTTTCTTGATGCAACAAGTTTCTAAAAGCATAATATGATTCATCTTTTGTTAAATCAAAAGCTAAAGGAATAATTTTACTCTTACATTCAATTTGTAACGATTTTAAATGAGGAATATTAATGTCGATTGCTCAGATTTCAGAAAAACCTAGATTATCTAGCAATCGAATAAATTCTCTTCCCATCCCGGAAGCAGCACCAGTTACAATTGCTATTGGCTTAATCATTATTCCTCCTCATTTAATATCTTAATGAAAACATCTTGTGGAACTTCAACATTTCCAATTGCTTTCAATTTTTTCTTTCCTTCTTTTTGTTGTTCAAGAAGTTTTTTCTTTCTAGAAACGTCTCCACCATAACATTTAGCTAAAACGTTTTTATACATTGCTCTAATATTTTCACGAGCAATAATTTTACTTCCTATTGCAGCTTGAATTGGAACTTCAAATTGTTGACGTGGAATGTTTTCCTTTAATTTTAAACAAATTCTTTGTGCTTTGTGATATGCTTGACTTCGATGGCAAATAAAACTTAAAGCATCGGTTTTCTTTCCATTCAATAGAATATCAACTTTAACTAGGTCAGATGCTTGATAATCAATCAATTCATATTCCATTGTTGCATATCCACGACTTACTGATTTCAATCGATCAAAGAAGTTATAGATAACTTCAATCAATGGAATTTCATACATAATACATTTACGATTGTTATCAATTGTTTCAAGGTCAATATATTTTCCTCGAGCATTTTGACAAAGTTTCATTAAATCACCAATATATTCATCTGGTGTAAAGATTGAAACTTTAACATATGGTTCTTTAATTTCATCAATTCTTGTTCGTTCTGGAAACTTAGCGGGGTTATCAACTTCTAATGTTTCACCATTTGTTAAGTTAACTAAGAATTTAACTGATGGAGCAGTCACAATTAAATCAATTTTATATTCACGACTTATTCTTTCTTGAATAATGTCCATGTGTAATAGTCCTAAAAAACCACACCTAACACCAAAACCTAATGATTGTGAAGTTTCATATTCATAAACTAAAGCAGCATCAGATAAACT
>JAKSVQ010000006.1 GCA_024407855.1 Mycoplasmoidaceae bacterium
ACAACTAACATAATTTCATAGTTAGTCATTTATATATAGTCTCCTTGGGATATTTACTACATCACTCAGTAGTAAAGAGGCTTTATATATTAATTAATATATAAACTTATATACATAATATATAAGGCTTAATCATTATACATATTTTTTATTTAAATAAAGAAAAAAGGCTTTTTGCGGCCTTTTTCTTATGATTTATGGTTTTACTCCAAACATGTTCTTTGAATCAAATTGGTAAGAACCAGTAAATAGTTTGAAATACATTTCTCAGTTATCATATTCTGACTGAATTGCTTCACGAATTCGAATAAAGTCATAGTAAGAATCAATTTTAACATCAGTATCAATGTTTTCTTCTCAATCAAGGTATCTAGTACCATCAGTTCTTACCTTTGTATTAGTTTGATGATAGCTGATATCAGTTCTAATTGACCAGTTGTTTAAGAACATTAGATGGTAAAGATAATCACTATCTAATGGTAATGATGTTACCATTCATTGATCGCCATCATCTGGGTCGGCATAAACAACTAATGGAAGGTTATTGTATGTAACAGATTGTTTACTAATAATTTGATGCTCAGTTTTAGTATCACCCTCGATCGTTGCATAAGAGATGCTTGTATCTCATGTATAGCTAAAGGATAAAGTTGGGAAACTATAGAAGTAGCCACCATGTCAATAATCAACTTTACCAATAGTGATATTTTCACTAATACCAATATCATATTTTGGGATTTGACAATGTAGTTCGTTGACTAGTGATCGATAATACATACTCTCAGCATAGAAAATGTCATTAATGAAGACATGTGAGTCATTAGCAATCCGCTCAGCATAATATTTTGATCAAGCAATACTTGTTGATGCTCCAATTGTTCCCGGAACAGATTTAACTGATGTTGGATCAAATGTTTTGATGTCAGTTGTGACCATTTTCGTATTAGCACAAGAAACTAATACAGTTGGAGTGATAGCAGCAAAGATTGAAGTTATCGCACTAGGAATAATAATTTTATTTCTTAATTTCATAATTATTTCCCCCAGTTATCAATTTTGCTCATATAGAATGATGAACAAATATCATCAACTCCAGCAATTGTTTCATCTTCGTTATACAGAATATTAAATGTCTCTTTATCATTGGCCAATAGGTGCATTGGAATATCAACTGTATATTCAATACCTGTTGGGCCAAACTTTCTTGTTAATGTTGTTTGTGTATCTTGTTCAACTGATCATTTAAAATTTTCAACAAATGGTGATTCTTGAAGATATAGATAGTAAATGAAGAATGATGGAGTATGCCCATATGTATAACTAAAGTCTCGTTTGTCATAGAATTCCAATCACATTGGCATATCTTTCACAACAAACTTTCCTTTATTAACAACTTTTGTCACATCATCCATATGTAAATAACGTGAAACCTCAGTCATTGTTACAGAAAATTCAGCCGTAAATGACATTGCATAAATTGTCACTGGGTATGATGGACTTCCAGTATATGGAACCCAATCATATTGATATTGTGTTTTTTGACAACTTATGTCATGGATATAGGCAGCTGCGTTCTTAACAATTGCTCCTGTATCCATTGAAATTCCTTTTAAATACATTGAATGACCAAAATAGAAATCTTCTTTGTAAATATCGGGATTTTTTGATACTTTATCAAAATAATATTCTTTGCAATCAACCGCTGCTTCATAATCTGCTTTTTCAGTAATTGGACCAGTAACAGCTTCAATTGCTGGGTGATATGGATTGGTTAAATCAACCCATGATTCGGGAAGGATGGGTCGATGCCTAATATCCTCAGTAGCAACAATAACTGTTGGTACAGTAACAACAATTGCTCCAATCGCCACTGGAATAGCAATATTCATTATTTTCTTTGGATTCATATATTTCTCCTGTGGATAGATATAATCTATCTCACCTTGATTATAGTGAATTAAATTATTTAATAATTTGATTTGTTATTATAATAATATAAGTTATAAAAATGCCGAAGTAGCTCAACAGGCAGAGCAACTGACTTGTAATCAGTAGGTTGTTGGTTCGATTCCGATCTTCGGCACCATTAAAAAATGACTGGGAAACTAGTCATTTTTTTGTTTGTTATAATAAATATATGATTATGAAAAAGACAAAATTAATTCCATTATTAGCAGGTAGCTCAATGTTGGTTGCTATTACTCCTGCAATCGTTGGTTGTACATGTTCACATGGTCCAACACCACCAGAACCTGTTATCACTGATAACATCTTGGTAAATAATATTGGTCGACAATCAGCAACCTTTACATTAGATAAAAGCCATTTTGAACCAGAAGAAGCTAAAGATGGTTTTTCTACAACTATAACTTTGCATAAACCTGACGAGGTAGCATGAGTCTTCACTGTTGAAGATATTAAAATAGGTTCAACTAGGGCTCGTGAGGATGTTGATTACCATGTTGAATATGGTGAAGAAAGTTATTTGGGATCTGTAATAAAAATTACTTTTGAACCATTTGAACCAACAGAAGACACAAATATCAGCATTAATGTCTGTGCTCAACAAAATACTGATGTGCCTATTCGTGTCAAATTTATGGGAGTAGGAGAAAAGGATGTAGAATTTTCATTTGATCCTTCATATATTGAAGTTAAACAATATATAGATTTCCCACACATAACTTTAACAACAAATTGTGATATAGGTACAATTTCTATTATTAACGTGTTTGGAGATAACCCACAGAGTCTTGAAAGTGCTTCATTTGTTGAAGGTTCTGAATACACAATTACAAAACAAGGGCCTCAGAATTGAATAATTAATTTAAATGATCAAGCTTTAGCCATTATGGGTTCTCATTATGAGGAACCTATCGATATCCTAAATATTATTTGGACTGCTGCTGAATAAAAAAACTGGGTTATCCCAGCTTTTTTTATTTTGCTTTTTTAGTTTCAACGATGCTAACACGTCGTTTGTTATCACCAAAGCGTGTATATTTAACTACACCATTCTTTAGAGCAAACAATGTGTGATCTTTACCCATACCAACATTTTTGCCAGGATAAATTTGTGTGCCTCTTTGACGGTAAATGATTTGACCTGTCTTAGCAACTTTACCATCAGGAATTTTAGCACCTAAAAATTTAGGATTAGAGTCACGACCGTTTTTAGTTGAACCTACTCCTTTTTTTGAAGCGAAGAATTGTAAATTAATCTTTTTCATATTAGTGTCCTTTATTTAGTTTAATATATTTTTTGTAATCATATGCAATTGGTTGTAATTGTTTAACAATTAGACCAATATATTCTTGATTTGTTTTAGTTTTGTTAATCAACTCTAATTTCACATCATTGGTTTTTTTGTTGATGGTTAGTTTAATATCTTGTTCTTTAAATCAATTTAATGATCCAAAGAAGATCCCACTAACGGCAGCGCAGACAATGTCTTTGCCTTTTTGCGCTTGACATGCATGGCCAGTTATGCTAATAGAGTTTTTTGTATAACTAATAACAATCATTATCCAATAATTTCTTTAACTACTAATTGTGTATATGGTTGTCGATGACCAGTTTTGTGAGTGTGGTGCTTTTGTGGTAAGTGTTTAATATTAACAATTTTCTTTGCTTTGCCTTGTTTTAACACTTCACAAACAACCTTTGCTCCCGCTAAGTGTGGTTTGCCAACTTTAGCATCGATCATTAAAACTTTATCAAAAGTAACTTTTTCTTTTTCTTTTGCATCAAGTTTTTCAACATAAATCTTGTCGTTAACAGCGACTTTATATTGTTTACCACCTGTTTCAAATATTGCAAACATAGTTTATATCCTTTCATGACTCGCCTATTCAGAACTGAATCTTATTTAGTGCGGTTGTAACCATAAAATAAATATGGTTTATTTATTATATATGTAAATATCTTTTTTAATAAAAAAAGAGGGGTAGTCCTCTTATTTAGTTATTTCTGGCGAGTCATTAGCAAGGTCAATACGAACAGATCTATAATTCTTGTTAAATTTGACCATTATTTCGATTTTATGAGAACCTTCTGTTTGGTTAGGAATTGTTATTGTTCAACCATCATATTCATAGTCAGCTGCTTGATCATCAACTTTAACGCTTTCAACATCAACGTCTAGTTTTTGCTGAGTGGATGAGCTTCTCATTAATCGGCAAATGATTGGTGAACCATCCGACGAAAATTCATTATTACACAATTTGTAATATGCATTTTTGAATCAGTCTTCATAAGAACTAGGTATGTATAATTCGATGATTTGCACCGGCAAAGGCGCTTCAGGTGTAAGCATATCATATTGAAGTGTATATATTATTTCACTTTTTCCATCAAGTGATAGAAAATGAAATTTAGTCAATCTTTTATTATCAAAATATCAGCGGAATAAATACTGATCATTTCCTTTTCGGTAACATTCTTCTTGGTCATCATATTGATATGGGTCCTCATCAATTAGCACCATTGACATGCTATACATATTCGTAAGCATCTCTCCCATTTTTTGAACTGTCATGAATTCTTCTTCACCTGCTGCTTCCTTTTGTCATTCACTAGTTTCACTTGGTCGAGAAATTTTTGTATATTCATCAGTGCTTTCATTCTTTACAACATATTCTTTTGCATTGCCTTTACTTCCTTCAATGCTGTTTTTATAAAAGACAGACGGTGACAATTGTGTTTCTCCAATAGTTGGTTGCGTGTCTTTGTCATAGTTTTCAATAAAAGCCTGAGCAAATTCAATGTTAGCAAGGGAAATGGCTTCTTCCATTGCAGTTGTAATGTCCCCATCACCAAGTTTTGGGTTGTGTGGGAGTTGAGGGTTTTCTTTTTCATAAGAAAATTCAAAAATGGATTCCGTTTTGCTCCCTTCTTCCTCGATGCTCGCATAACATTTAACTAGTTTCTTATTAGCAAAATAAAATGCATATGTTAATGAAACATCAGGGCCCTGTATAGTTGCCGTATAACATTCATTGACATCATCAAACTCATAAGTTATGCCAGCAGCTATCACAGTCAAATAATACAAATAGATTGATTGAAAAGCAATTTCAGGTTCATCAAAATCTCCTGCTACGGCTTCGCATATTTCTCATTCAGCTTCATCTGAAGTACGATAAATTTTAGAATAAAAACTGCCGTTTCTAATTATGTATTCGTCTTCATATGAATCGTAAGTGTCTCTTATGTGGTATATGGTTGGTGATAGCTCATATAAAGCACAATTGACTGAATCAATTGATTGTAATGCTTGTACATATTCCTCATCTCTAAAGGAAATGGCATTTTCCATTTCTTCATCAGTAACATATGGGTCAATTGGCCCTGGAGGCATTGGTTGTTGTGGGTTGCAAGCCACTAAACTAATTAGTGGTGCACATGTAACTGCTAAAGCAGTTGGTAGTAATAATATCTTTTTCATATTTTTATTATATAGAAATAAAAAAGAGGGGTAGCCCTCTTATTTAGTTATTTCTGGCGAGGCATTTTCAAGAGCAATAGATATATCTCTATAATCCTTGTTAAATTTGAGCATTATTTCGATTTGATGAGAACCTTCTGATTGGTTAGGGATTGTTATTGTTCAACCATCATATTCATAGTCAGCAGCTTGACCGTCAACCTTAATGCTTTCAATATCAATGTCTAATTTTTGCAGAAGGGAATTGTTTCTCATTGAGTAACAAATGATTGGTGAACCATCCGAATAAAAATCATCATTACACAATCTGTAATATGCATTTTTGAATCATTCTCTATAAGAAACAGGTAAGGGTAAATCATTGATTTGCACCGGCAAAGGCACTTCAGGTGTAAGCATATCATATTGAAGTGTATATATTATTTCACTTTTTCCATCAAGTGTTAGAAAATGTGATTTAGTCAATCTTTTATTATCAAAATATCAGCGAAATAAACCGAATTCAGTTCTTTTCCGGTAACATTCTTCTTGGTCATCATATTGATATGGGTCCTCGGTTAGCGCCATTGACGCGCTATACAGATTTGTCAAAATCTGTCCCATTTTTTGAACTGTCGTGAATTCTTCTTCACCTGCTTCTTCCTTTTGCCATTCACTAGTTTCACTTGATCGAGAAATTTTTGTATATTTTATAGTTTTTTCATTCTTTACAACATATTCTTTTGCATTGCCTTTACTTCCTTCAATGCTGTTTTCATAAAAGACAGACGGTGACAATTGTGTTTCTCCAACAGTTGGTTGCATGCCTTCGCCATAGTGTTCAATAAAAGCCTGAGCAAAATCAATGTTAGCAAGGGAAATGGCTTCTTCCATTGCAGTTTTAATGTCTCCATCACCAAGTTTTGGGTTGTGTGGGAGTTGAGGGTTTGCTTTTTCATAAGAAAACTCAAAAATGGATTCCGTTTTGCTCCCTTCACCCTCGAGGCTCGCACACATTTTAACTAGTTTCTTATTAGCAAAATAAAGTGTGTATGTTGCTGAAGTATCAGTGCTCGATACAGTTGCCGTATAACATTTATTGGCATCGTCAAACTCAAAAGTTATACCCACAGCTAACATATTCAAATAAACCAAATAGATTTGTTGAAAAGCAATTTCGGGCTCACAAAAATCATCTGCTACGGCTTCGCATATTTCTCATTCAGCTTCATCTGAAGTACGATAAATTTTAGAATAAAAACTGCCGTTTCTAATTATGTATTCGTCGTATTCGTCTCCACGTGAATCGTCAGTGTATAATTTGTGGTATATGGTTGGTGATAGCTCATAGAAAGTAGTGACTGAATCGACTGATCGTAATGCTTGTACATATCCCTCATCTCTAAAGGAAAGAGCATTTTCCATTTCTTCATCAGTAACATATGGGTCAATTGGTCCTGGAGGTATTGGTTGTTGTGGGTTGCAAGCCACTAAACTAATTAGTGGTGCACATGTAACTGCTAAAGCAGTTGGTAGTAATAATATCTTTTTCATAATTTTATTATATAGAAATAAAAAAGAGGGTTTAACCCTCATTAATAATTATTTGATGGTGAGTCATTTTTAATGTCAATACATACATCTCTATAATTCATATTAAATTTAAGCCTTATTTCGATTTTATGTTCTCCTTCAGTTTGATTAGGGATTGTTATTGACCAACCATCATATTCATACTCAACAGGTTTATCATCAACTATAACGCTATTAATATCAAAATTTAATTTTTGTGGTTTGCCATCTGCATTTAAACCATAACAATGAATTGAAGATCCATCAGAAACAAAATCATCAACATACAGTCTATAATATGCATTTTTGAATCAATCCATAGAGGCTCTTGATAATTGATAATCACAGATTTGCACTGGTAAAGGCAATTCTGGCATAAGCATATCATATTGAAATGTTATGACCACCCCTAAATATTCCATTTTAATCAAACGTTTATTTTGAAAATAGAAGGATAATGTGCCTAATTCATCATTTTCAATATAGTAACGTTCTTGTGCCTCATCATATATATATGAGCCACCATGTGCTCATCAATAATAATATACTTGAAAAATACTTAGCCCATAAATTTGGGCAGTTTCAAAACTAGATTCATCTGTCGGGTCTTGAAGCCAAACAGAGGGGTTGTCTGGTGAACGTGATATTTTTGTGTATATTGGGTCATATGTTTTATTCTTGTCTTGATTTTTCACAACATAGTTTTCATCACTGATATCATTATCACATCAATAATGACAAATAGAAGGTGAAAATTCCAAGTGTTCTATCTTGTTTCCTTGTGATGTAGGGTTATCGATACGAACCTGGACAAAATTAGTGTCGGCAAGAGAAATAGATTCAACCATTTCTGTTGCCATTGCTTCTTCGTCAAGTTTTGGGTTGTGTGGTAGTTGGGGGATTGTCTTTCCATAAGAAATATTTATGTCAGTAGAAAATGCTTCAGAAGTTAATGTAAATCTTGTTAATTTTTTATCTTTGAAATAAAATGAGTAAAAAGCCTCTTTAGATTCGATAGATATAGTAGCCTTGTAACTCAAGTCTCCTTCATTGAATGTAAAGACACCACCATGCTGAAGAACATCGAGATAGGCAGTATATATTCCAGTAGTGTTAGAAAATTGTTCGGGGGTTTTGAAGACATGTGCATCAGTTTCTTCTACTTTTCAGTCCATATGTTCATTCCTACCTATAAGAGTGTAATATGAATCATTTCTAGTTACATAGAATTCTTCTCACCCGGGGTTGTAAGACATTTTTGAATAAAATATTCAGGGAGACATCACCATGCGGAATGTTTGTGTGACAGTAGTAGTTTGAGCCACTTCATTCGTCTGAACATATTCCTCGTCTCTTAAGGAAATGGCATTTTCCATTTCTTCATCAGTAACATATGGATCAAATGTTTTTGATTTAAGACAAATCGTAATGTTATAAGTTGTTACTTTGTCAGCAGGGATCACAATTTTATTGTTATCATAACTAAATTCAGGATTAGTTAATGGTAACTGACTTGATGAATCAAATTTGATTCATGAAGCATCTGCATCTAATTCTTTTTCTTGGTTAATTATTTCATAAGGAATAACCAATTCTGTATTTAATGTTATTTCTGGGGTAGAAATAGCAATATCGGCAGTATCAGAACTAGGATCAATTACAACTTTATGAACTTCTGATGGTGTTTGAGGATTGCAACCAACCAGACTAGCTATTGGGGCTAAGCAAATAGCGGTTAAACTTGGGATTAATAATATCTTTTTCATATTTTTATTATATAGAAATAAAAAAGAGGGTGTACCCTCTTTTTTTAATTGATATTTATATTACAGGAATACAGAAAGATTAGTTCAATATGGATATATTTTTTCTCCATCATGATTGTGGAACCTAACATCAACTCATGATAAAATAGGCGAACTAAGATCAAAATTTTGTTGTGTCACACCAAGCAAAGTTAAATCACCAAAGTCATCTAAATAATAGTAGTGTTTTGGTACATACTCGCCATCATCTCCTGGTTGAAAGACTATGTCATTTATTGAATAAAATACTACTTCAAAATCAAGATCATTTATTCGTTTTCTTTCTTCATCAAGAAAAAACAGATAGCTTTTATTTGAATTTCATCAAGTTGCAGTAGTACATAAAGAACTATTAATGATAAAGTTAAATTCATTTTTAGTGTCAACTGTAAAACCTTCAGTATTAAATAATGCTGGAATGCTCCCAGAAGTTGCATCATAATCTAGTACTACATCATTAACTTCTGGCATTTCATCTGGCTCAATATTTTGGTATGTCAAAACACCATTAGCTGTCGACAATGAATATCCCGTCTCTGTTGAAAAAATACAGCTATCCGTTACCACTTTAACCAACTTTTTTTCATTAAAATAGAATGAAACTTGTTGAATATACCTTAAACTATCACCATCAGCATATTCAGCAAATCCAGTATAACATTTGTTAATTTTATCTGGCAAAAATGAAAAACCTAAATCATCATGAAGTGTTTTGTACAAATCGTAATAGGCTGAACCCAATGTATTAGAAGGCGTTGGAAATTTATCTAATGGAAGATCGTATTCTGGTTCCCACTTAGGCGAACTATAAAGATCTCGTTCATACTGATCAAATGTATTTTCACCTTTAATAGAATAAATTTCAATAGCATTGGTGTCACGATCTGTAGAGTTATTTATTATAAATTGACAAGCATGCTCTGGAGAGTAGGCACAACTACTTATAATTTCAGTAACACCCGTTTCTTTTTTTTGACTATCAATTTCATGGTTTTCTCGTTCAGAAGTAATGTGTGATATTGTTTTATTAGATGTTTGTGCTTGAGCATAATTAACACCCTTCATTTTGATGGCATCTACCATTTCTTGTTCAGTCACTTCTCAAGATTCAAGTGCTGGTCCCGGATTGCAAGAAACCATTGTTATTAATGGCGTTTCGATTAATGTTAATAATGTTGGAATTAGTATCTTTTTCATAATTTTTTACCTACGCAAATGAATATAATTTTTTTAAATTTCAAAATTGAAGGTTCAATAAGGATATATTTTTTCGCCATCATGATTATTGAATTTAACATCAATTCATGATGAAATAGAAGAATCAGGACCAAATTTTTGTTGTGTCACACCAAGTAAAACTGAATCACTAAAATCATCTAAATAATAGTAGTGTCCTGGTTCGTACTCACCATCATCTCCTGGTTGAAAGACTGCGGTATCTAGTGAATACAATACTACATCAAAGTCAAGATCCTCAATTAGTTTTCCTTCATCGTCAAAAAATGATAGATAACTCTTGTCTGACTCTCATCCAGTTGCAGTGCAGTTAGAACTATCAATGATAAACCTAAATTCATTTTTAGTGTCAACTGTAAAACCTTCAGTATTAGTTAACGCTGGGACAGTCTCAGCAATTACACGATTATCACCTAGTTCTACATCATTAACTATTGGTGGTTCACTTGGCTCTATATTTTGATATGTACAAGTTAAATCAGATGTAGCTATATCATAGCCTTCTTCACCCATAGTTTCATAAATACTAGTTGACATTTTAGTCAACCTCTTTTCGTTAAAATATAAAGAAATTGTTTGAATAGACCAAGAATCACCAACAATTTGTTTGACTATTCCTGTATAGCATTTTTTGGCCTTATCTACCAAAAGTGGACAACCTAGTTCATCAAGAAATGATTCGAACGATTCATAAAACATGCTACCAATAAATTGAGGGGTTGCAAAATCATCTAAGGGTTTATCAGGTGTTACTTCTCAATGGGGGTTTGAAGAAAGTTCTCGTCCATATTGAGTGAATGTATTTTCTTGCTTAACATCATAATATTCTTCAATAAAATAAGATGCAGGTTTATTGTCTTCTTGTTGGGTAATCGTGTGCGATATATTTGGCGATAAAACATAATTAGTTTCAAGATTAGTTTCACTTACAAAATTCTGGTTTCCTGAGTAAGGGTTGTAGCCTATAAATTTATCTGATGTTCAAAACTGAGCATAATTAACACCTTCCATTTTGATGGCATCAACCATTTCTTGTTCAGTTACTTCTCAAGATTCAGGTGGTGGAGTTGGGGTTTCAGGGTTACATGAAACCATACTAGCTATTGGGGCTAAGCAAATAGCGGTTAAACTTGGGATTAATAATATCTTTTTCATATTTTTATTATATAGAAATAAAAAAGAGGGTAAACCCTCTTTTTTACCGGGCACCCTTTTCAAACGGGATACCTGAATGGGCCGGTGCTAAGTTCTTTCGGCCAGAGAACAATAGAATGATTAGTGTAATGATATATGGAATAGCAAATACAACTAATTGTGGAATACCAAGTTGAGTTAATGTTGTTGTTCCCGCAGCAGCATTAAATAATGCAAAGATAATTGCAAAGACTGCCATCTTTGGAATTCTTCATCCACCAGTAATTAGAATTGCTAGTGATAGATAACCCATTGATTGAACATCACCAGTAAAGACTGTTACTTTAAATAAGAAGATTCCACCAGCAAGTCCTGCCATGGCTGAAGATAGTAATACTGCAATTCATTGATATTTAGTTACAGAAATACCTTGTGCATCAACCGCATTAGGGTTTTCACCTACTGCTCTAAAGCGTAAACCTACTCTTGTTTTATTAACAACAATGTAGATAACTACAGCAATAGCAACAATAACTAAGAAGATAATCAAACTTGAACCAAATAGTGATGAACCAATTGGTAAGCATGAGTTATATTGGCACATGATACTACTATATGATTGTCCAGGATATAAAACCTTAGCTAATGTTGGGTTTAGGAATGTTGCCAAGGCTAAACCAACAAGGTTAATGGCTGTACCAGCAATTGTATGGTCAGCCTTCAAGTGAATGCAGACAAATGCATGCATTGCTCCCATAATCATCGTACTGATCATTGTTAATAACAATGCCACGATAATGGTTGCAAATGGTGGTGTGCCACCTCAGAATCCGGTTGATGAATAGATACCAAAGAATAAGGCACCAACACACATCATACCGTCAATACCTAGGTTAACAATACCAGCTCGTTCTGATAGATAACCAGATATTGCACCAGCAAGTAAGACTGCGGTGAATAAGAATGTTAAGTCTAAAAGTGTACCTAAATCGCCCATTATTCTTCTTCTCCTTTCATTGTTTGTTTAAATTGTTCTTTTTGTTGTTTCTTTTCTTGTCTAGCCGCTTCACGTTCTTTTTTAATTAAAGCTCTAGCTTGTTCTTTTGCTTCTTTACGACGTTTCTTTTCGGCTAGCATTTGTTCGCGCTCATGTTGTTTTGTAGCTAACTTAGCGGCTTTAATTTCTTGCTTTCTTGCATATTCCGCATCTTTAGCTTTGCTAATTGATTCAGCACGACGTTTAGCTAGAACTGCTTGGGCAATCATTGCTTCACGTTTAGCTCGCATTTCTTCTTTTTTCTTGCGTTCTATCGCTTTAAGCTTTTGTTGCTTTTCTGCTTCCTTCTTACGTTTTTCTGCTAACTTAGCTTCTTTAATCGCTTTCTTTTCAGCAATCTTTCTTAATTCAGCATCAACCTTTTCGTTAGCAGCTTTTTGTTCAAGGAACTTCTCACGTTCTAGCACCTTTTCATTGTATCTAGCACGTTCAACAATTGCAACGATACGAGCATTTGTTTCTTGTGCTTCAAGACGGTCGGTTGAAATAACGTCATTGATTGCCTTTGAACGGTTGACATAGTCATATGCAATTGTTTTAGCATTATTTGCTTGACTATTCAAACGGTTAATTTCACGGTTTAATTGGTGAACACGTTGAAGCACACTATCAATTTCACCAAATTGTGATCCAGAGTAATTACCAGCAGTTAATTTATCAATGATCTTAACATTTGCTTTTAATTCAACATAAGCATCTGATGCACGTTCATCTAGCTTATCCTTCTTATTAAAGTAAGGTTGAGCTAATTTACGATAAGCAGCAGCTTGGTTGATGTTGCTTTGAATCTTACCTTCTAGGTATCGTTGTTGACTTACTAATCCACCAACTTCAGCTAATTGAGTCTTTGTTAATGGACAGTTGATTAAGTGGCTGATTGCTTGGATTTCAGCCTTTAAGTTGTTAGTGTATAACAAATCAAGCGTAGCTGGGTTGAAACGAATTGCAACCATGTTTAGTGGTTTACCACGACCAAATTGTTTAACCATTGTGTCGTAGTGACGTTTAACAATATCAAATGTCTTTTGGTAAGCTTTGAAGTAAGCACTACGAACGAAGTTATATTGTTTCTTTGAACGGATTTCAGCTAAACCAATTGCTTCAGCTTGTTGTTTAGTTTGAACAAATGTAAAGTATGTTAATTTGTTTTGTTTAGAAATACTGTTACGGTAAGCTAAACCAGATCTTAGGTTTTGCAAGTAAGCTAATCGAGCTGTCTTCATAATGACATGTGGATTAAATGGTTTTTCTTTTAATGCCATGTGTGCATTATGTAGTTCTTGTAATAAAGTTGCAGTGCAGTTAGCTTTAGTTGCTTGGTGAATCTTACTACGTAATACTTTTGATGTTAGGTTTTGATCTGTTGTCTTAACATATCATCCACCACATTTCTTACCAGTAACGTCAACCATTAATTTACCTTTGTGTTTAACAATGTGAACCATTTCTTGTTTAAAGAATTTTTCACCTGAATATACATCAACACGTTGGTTGCACTTAACTGCAAGGGCAGCATTCTTCTTAGTACATTGATATACAATGTTTGCTCATCACATCTTTAATTTGATGATTGGAGATAACTTTAATGTTGACTTAATATTAGCATTCTTTTGGTAATATACAAAGTATTTGTTTAATACTGCACATTGGTCAGAAGCTAATGACAATAGTTCAATGTTTGTCATGTTTCTTTCATGACGAATCTTACTAAAGTTCTTACCTTTGAAGATATCAAGAGTTAATCAATAAGGTTTAATGTTTAGGAACAATGTAATTGCAGCAGCACCATAAACAACAATACCAAAGACAACATCAGCAATGTGGTTATCAATACCAATTAATTGAAGATCAGCAACTGATGTCTTAACCATAGAGAAGAATAATGATACTGGGATTGATGCAAGTGGGTTGCACATTGAAATCAATCCAACTGAAATACCGTTAAATCCTTCTTGCGGAATGGCTTTAGCTGCAGCTGTAACTGGCATGTTTGGAGTAAATCCACAATACATCATTGCTCCTAAAATACCAGCAATTGCACCTGAGATAGCCATTGAAGCAATCATATTTGCTTTAACGTTATAACCTGCAGCTAATGCTCCAGTTGTACTTAAACCTGTAACTCTTTGTTTACGGCCAAACACTGTATAGTTTAGAATAACCGCTACAAAGATAATTAGGATAATGGCAAGAATGATTAATGGAACCATACTTTCACCATTCAATCTTAATAGTACATCATTAGATGGTGCATCTGTATTCAAACCAGAAGCATCATGTTGAATTGGTAGCATTCCTAATGTTAGGATTGAAAGGAAGTAGATAATCCAGTTAAGCATGATGGATGAAACTACTTCATTAACCTTTAGATATGCTTTCAAGGCACCAACAATACCAGCCATCATCGCACCAAGGCCGATACTTACTAGGATAACCACAAATTGGTTAACTCCAGGAGCAAGATGCCCCATGTGCGATAAGATGGTTGCACCGGTTCCGGCAGCAACTAGTTGTCCAGAGATACCAATATTGAATAATCCGGCTTTATATGCAAAAATGAAAGCTAGACCACCAACAATCAAGATAGCCATGTTACTAATCAAACTATTGATATTGGTCTTTTTATAACCAGATGCAAAGATTGTTTGTAACACTTCACCAAAACGTCCCCATGTGTTGCAAACTGAACATGCAATGATTAATGCTAATACGAAAGCAACAAAGATTGCAATGATTGTTGCAAGGACCTTCTTGGTTGTTGATTGTCGGACATCAGAGTGAACAATTTTTTGCCATTTATTGTTCATCTTTTGTGCAAACAATGATTTATTCATTATTAATTACCTCCTTTCGTCGCCGAAGCTTGTGATGCGGTTTTACCTGTACGCATCAAGAATTTACCGATTAATTGACGATCAGTCTTTGTCTTTAGACCATCATAAACGATGTCACCATGGTCCATAACAACGACTCTAGAAGCAATCTTTAAGATTTCATCTAGTTCGTAACTAATAAGGATAACGGCTTTACCTTTTTTTGATTCTTCCAATATATATTGGTGAATTGTGTTAATTGCACCAATATCTAGACCACGGGTTGGTTGAACCATAACAATAACTGAGTGTGGCTTTGATAATTCACGTGCCACAACGACTTTTTGTTGGTTACCACCAGATAGTGATCTAAATTTTGCTTTACCTTTATTTGCACCTAAAACATTAAATTTAGTGCAAAGGTTATTAGCATTCATATTAATTTCTTTTAACTTTAAGAAACCAAAACGGTTGTAAAGTTTATTATCAATTTGGTTTGTAATTAGGTTAAAAGCAACAGTTTCGTCCAAAATACATCCGTATTTGTGACGATCTTCAGGAACGTGACTAATTCCCATTTCAGAAATTACTTTTGGAGTTTCGTGAGTAATATCAGTTTCTAGTCCAGAAACAACAAAGGTAATCTTACCAGAATCTGGATGTTGAATTCCAGCTAAGGCAAGGGCTAATTCTGATTGACCATTTCCTTCAATTCCAGCAATCCCAACGATTTCACCTGAATTTACTGCTAATGATAAGTCATTAATTGCTGGTAATGTCTTATCATTTTGTTTGTGCATCTTAATATGTTCAATTTTTAAGATAGGTGATAACTTATTTTCGAAGTTTAATATGTTTGGATTTTCAATCATCTTACGGCCAACAATTAGTTCAACTAATTTAGCTGTATCAACATCTTTACGTGGATATGTTCCAATTGTGATACCTTTACGTAAGACCGTAATCGTATCAGCAACATCCAATACTTCATTTAACTTATGTGAAATTAAAATGATAGTCTTGCCTTGTTTCTTTAATGTTCTTAACATATCAAGGAAACCAGCAATTTCATCATCTGACAAAACAGCAGTCGGTTCGTCAAAGATTAGAATTTCAGCACCACGGTAAAGTAGTTTGATGATTTCTACTTTTTGTTGTGTACCAACGGTTGCTTCAGCTGTCTTTTGATGTAAATCAATCTTAAATCCATATTCTTTACAGATCTTATTGATTTTTTCAATTGCTGGTTTGTCATATAAGAAACCACGACGTGTAGTTTCAGCACCAAGGGTAATGTTTTGTAGTAAGTTAAATGCTAAAACTAGTTTAAAGTGTTGGTGTACCATTCCTAAACCAGCTGCATTTGCTTGCATGGCATTTTTGAAATTTACTTTTTTACCTGCTACATAAATTTCACCAGAATCTTGTTTATACAAACCAAACAAGATAGACATTAATGTAGATTTACCAGCTCCGTTTTCACCACATAGAGCATGGATTTCATTTCATTTAACATTAATGTTAACGTTTGAGTTAGCAATAATTTTACCACCTAAGAATGTCTTGGTAACATTCTTCATTTCGATGGCATATTTGCTTTTTTCCTCCGTAATAGGAGCTTTAGATTTTTTCTTAAATAATTTCATCGTCATCTCCTATTAGCACATTAAATACATGTTGTAGTCTAACCATTGAAGAATAGTTAGATCAGAGTCCTGATCTGGAATAACAAAGCCACCTTTTCCTGGAACAAGTGTCATATCTCTACTAAATAATGTTGTAGCTTTGTCTAACATAACACCAAGAATCGCCATTGTGTGGTTGTAGTTTCGATAGTAAGTAGTAGGTTCACCACTATCATCAGTTGTTTTGTAAGTAAATAGGTTATTTATATTGAAAACACCTTTATTTAAATCGAATCCAGTAGCATTATGTGGGAAATATTCTTCACCAGCTGCTTGAATTTCATCAGTATTAAGAAAACCGACATAATATGAAGCAGCATCTTGTCAAACTTGATCAAGATTCACTGATATTGGAATGTCATCTCATGTATTATACAGAAGGTGAGATAATGCTTGAATCAATGGATAGAATCCATCATATGAAATAGAAATTAAACCATTTTTAATATTGCAGCAAGTTTGGAATCCTGGACCACAAATAGCTTTTTCTGGATCAGGTATTAAAACTCCCTTATCATCGATTGATGTATCTCAGTTTCAACCTTGAGCAATTAAACGAGAGATTTTATTTGATACAGCTTTAATATCCTTAACGGCTGAGAACTTAATAATCGAGTTAGCTTCAGTTGGTGTTGATCCGTCATCAGCAACTGATTTATCAATATATGGGTCATTTGTGTTGTGAACTTTCTTATTGTCAATTGAACATCCTTTGTGGAATCTTTGGTAATCACCATTTTCCATCGCAGAGTCAACACCAACAAGAATACACTTTGAGTTTTGGTTTTGAATTTCTTGAGCCGCATCCAATGATTGTGGGCCAGCAACAGCAATGATTGCTGATGCGCCACGGTTTAAATATTGCTTAGTAATACCAATAGCATCGCCGGCAGCAAATGTACCAGTAAAGTGTGTGCCAATATCACCAAGTTTGATGATCTTAATACTATATTCTTCATACACTTTTGGTTGTATTTCTTCAGCAAACTTAGCCAATTTTTCTTCATCAGTCAATGATGTATTGTCTCTTAACTCATTAATTTCATCTTGGTATTTACTATGTTTAACTAATTCGATAAAAGTCTTATAACATCTTCTTTCTCTTAGAGCATCTTCAGGTGAAGGTTCAGTGCTTTTTAAGTAATAGTAAGATCCTCTTGAAAGAGCAGATTGTAAAACCTTAACATTGAAGAATTCAATACCTCGTTGGAATCCACCCATATAAATCATTACGGTTGGAATTGATACACCACCAAATTCAGCTACTGATAAGTCTTGGAATTCGTTGTGATATATATCAAGGTTGTTATATAGGTATTCGCCAACTGCTAAAGCGGCTAAGAAACCAGGTTGGTCGGCTCTAAATTGAACTGATGCAACGTTTTGGTTATTTGCACAGTTAGCATCAAGAAGGATAAAACCAGTTTTTCCAGTTCTTTCAATAGCTGCTTGGGAGTTAGCTGTTGCATAAGCTTCGTAAATTCCATCTTCATCTTTATTATGGAACATTAAAGCATTTAATGGAGTAGAGTGGTTGAAACCAGCCAAACCAACAACACCATTTCTCTCATCATCAATGATTGACATGTAAGTGTTAATGAATTCTGTTGTGTTGTCTTGACTAGGTTTTAAAGACATTGCTGTGTTATTCTTTCTTGGTTCCATATTTTGTGGAGAATAACTTTTACATTGAATGTTTTTATTAAAATCAACAAGTCCTTCATATAGTGATTGGTTGAAAGAACGGTCCATAGTTGTATGAGTTGCACCATCGATAACCATTGATGAAAAATAATATCTTGCTTCACTTGCATCTTCGCTGATTGGTTGACCTTCAATCGTTGAGAGTTCAAGTCTATTATTCTTGTTTAGTTCAAAAGGAGCACTTTTAGAACCAGGGTGTCATGGTTCTCAATGTTGTTTAAAATCTGTCATTTCTTTTGGCAGTGGGTTTCCTTTAAGCAATGTCTTCATGTCAAGACCATGAGTAGTTATTTGACCAGTAACAGGATCTCTGGCATCATGCATGTTTCAACCTGAACTAATGTCTTCAGAATAGTAGCCATTATGTGTTGATGCAAATAATCGTGCTTCACCACCAGTTAGGTTCATATATTCAATTTTGAACATTCCGGCAGAAACACCAAAAACAATACCAGCCGATGCACCTAATAAGCTACCGCTAATAGCGATATCTTTTACTAAAGCACCATGTGCAGCTAAGAATGATTTAAACTTCATATTATTTGTGTCCTTTCAATTTATCAATTATTTCTTGTCCATTTATTTCCCCATTACGAACAACAGTCATTGAGTCAAGATTAATGATTGTCGATGGTTTATTGCTTAATGGATAATACGGGGAATTATCAACCAATGCCAACGAATCTATAGATTCTTCAAATAGTCTCGGGACATCCCTGAGGGATTGAATTGGTTCTTGCCCGGAAATATTTGCCGATGATTGATATAAAGGGCCAACGGCCGCGACTAATTGTATCAAATAATCACATTTAGGAATACGATAGCCAATATCTTTTCAGATAACAGTTAAACCACCTGGTCAATATTGTTTTAAGACTTCAGCAAAAAAAGAAGGCAGACCAATTTTGTCGACAGAGTCAATAAACTTGATTACCTTCTTTGCACGGTCTCTTTGTTTTATCTTATAGATGAGACCTTCGTTAGTTGAGACAATGCCCCATACTGTGTCAGTCGGCAAAATAACTGCTTTGCCGGCTTTTAATGCTAAAGCGATATCATTAACTTGTGCTTTGGTGAAAACTTGCATACTTTAATGAATATATATTCATTATAGAGTAAATCCATCTTTTAACATAAAAATATAAATATTTTTATCCATTAGAAAAAAATACCTATAATAATGATATTATTTATAAATAAAATAATATATTAAAAGAGGAAAAAATTATGCTAAACAAAGTAATTCTTGAAGGAACAGTAACACGTAGTTCTTGAGGAAAAAATAAAGAAGAAGGTGGCTACTTCTTAAATATTAAGCAAGAAAGAGTATTTAACAAGTTCAAATCTGTTAACTCATTCTCTGCTTATGCTAACCGACCATTAGCTGGTCAATTAGCTAAAATAATTGAAGCTAACCCAAATTGCCGTGTAATTATCGAAGGCAAGTTAAGAACATATTATTCAAAGAAAGACAATTTATTTCATACAACGATCCTAATTGAAAAGCTTGTTAACTGAACACCAGCTGAACAACCAATTGCTGAAGCAAAGTAATTTCAATTATTAGGAGAGAAAAATGAAACTTAATTTAAAAATGGCATATGCTGTTGCATATGTCTTGTATAAAAAACATAAGGCTAAAATTGCCGACATCGGTGAATTAGAAAATACATTCTTTGTTGATTTTGAAACAAAGGATCCTATTTCAATTGCTGATTTTAAAAAGATTGAAAAAGAAATCTTTGATTTTATCTATAACAAAGAAACTGAAGTCGTTATCAAACGAAAAAACGTTGAAGAAGTACGTGATTGCCCATGCATGAAGAAAAACAAGTATTTACTATACCATGTTGTTCATCATGATTTGAAAACAATCAAGATGATTAAAATTAACGATGAATTCCCATTTGTTAATAAACTTGAATCAACTAATTTAGCATTTAATGAAATCAAATCTTTTAAACTTGAAAACGTTGCTGGTCATTATTGACTAGGCAGTGCAAAAAATAAACAACTACAAAGAATTACTGGTTATGCTTATTCATCAAAAGATGAATTAAAAGCATTTGAAGCAGAAATGCAAGATCGGAAAGAACGAGACCACCGTAAACTTGGCCAAGATCTTGAATTGTTTACTTTTAATGATTTAGCGGGACAAGGTGCACCAATCTGATTGCCAAATGGTGCGGCTGTAATGTATGAAATTGATAACGAAGTAAGACGAATCTTATTACGTAATGGTTTCAACTTTGTTTCAACACCTATTTTAGGTAGTGATGAACTATATAAAACATCTGGTCACTGATTCCACTATCGTGAAAACATGTTCAATCCATTAAAGATTGATGAACAAGTAATGGTTTTACGTCCAATGACTTGTCCACACCACATGTTAGTTTATAGTCATCGTCCACGTAGTTACCGTGAACTTCCATTTAGAATTGCAGAAAAAGCAATCCTTCACCGTTATGAAGCTTCTGGTGGACTAATTGGTCTAGAACGGGTAAGACAAATGCAATTAATTGATACACACGTAATGATTCGCCCTGATCAAATTGAATCAGAAATTAGACATTATTATGATGTTGTCATGGAAACATTAAAAGCATTTGATATTAAGATCCATCGTGTTGACTTATCATTGCATGATCCAAAGGACAAAGCAAAATACTTTAACAATCCAAAAATGTGAGCAAAGGCTGAAAAAGAACTTGCTGCTGTGATGGATCGTATGGGTATGAAATATGAAAGAAAAGTTGGTGAAGCTGCTTTCTATGGCCCAAAGATTGACTTCCAAATGAAGACAGCTTTAGGTCACATTATTACAATGTCAACCATCCAACTTGACTTCTTATTACCAGCAAGATTTGATCTTAAATATATTGATAAAGACGGTAAAGAACAACGTCCAATCTTAGTCCATGGTGGTATTATTGGTACCCTTGAACGATTTATGTCAATCTTACTTGAAAGTAACAAGGGTGTCTTCCCATTATGATTAGCCCCTGTTCAAGTTCAATTAATTCCAGTTGCTGCAGTTCATGAAAAATTCTGTGATGAATTTGCACAACGTTTAATGAACCATGGTGTTCGAGTTGAAGTTGATCATTCTGACGAACGATTAGGCAAGAAGATCCGAAATGGACAAATCCGTAAGATTCCTTACCAAATTGTCTTTGGTGATGAAGAAATTAAGTCACAAACAATTTCTTATCGTGAATATGGTAAGAAAGATGTAACTAATGTTCCAATGGAAGAATTTGGAAAGATTTTAGTAAAACGAATTGCCGCTCACAAATAATATGGAAACAACCACTCATAAAAAATTAGTTGTGTTTGATGTTAACTTAGATTGGAATTGCTACAAGCAAACCGATCGAAGATATAAGGATTTACCATTGGTATATTCTTTATTGGAAAAAGCTAGTAAATATCAAACTGTCGTTGTCCAAACAAGTGGTTGTTTAACTGATGCAATTGACTTTTTAAATGTGCATCATATTGAAACAGGATATCTAATTGCTTCTGGTGGAGCAATTATCTATGACATTGCAAAAAAGCAAATTATTCAAGCAAATGTCTTAGATCCTGATGATATTCAAACTATTGTGCATCATGGAATTATGTATGGTGTAAATGTAACCATTTACACACCAGACCGTAAGTTCATGTATGTTTCCAATGCTGTAGCTTACAATGCTATTAAAAACAATTGCTATAGTTTACATGAAATCATTGACACCTATGATTTATTGCAACAAACTTTATCACGAACTGATATTGTTGATATTGGTTACTTGCACTTTTTAGGTTCAATCAACAATAGCAAACAAAATATTTTGCTTTATAACCTTGACAAATATTTTGAAGGTGAAATATGCAATGTTGCCATCAAAACTAACAAGACATCAAAGTATGTTCACATTGGAGCAAAAGAATCAACAAAACTAAAAGCAATTGAAAAAATTATGGGATTAACTGGTGTACAACAACTATCTGATGTTTTATACATTGCTGCTAGTTGTGTCAACAACGAATGTTACATCACCTTTAAAAACTCCTTGATTACATCAAATTCTGATTTTATGTATGAAGTTGGCAATGCAAAAACACACCGATATCTTGTCCAAGAAGTTAATAATCTTGACCCAGAATTTGGTTTAAAAACAAATAAATTTTGAAAATAAATATATTATTAAGTAAGTTTTAATATAAAATAAATAATACATTAGGTTTTATTATGAAAACAAAAACACATCCAGTTTCAAAACTAACAACATTCAAATGTGCCACTTGTGGTGCCGAATACAAAATTATGTCAACTTGTAAGGCTGACGTAGTTTCTATTGACGTTTGTGCTAATTGCCACCCAGTATTTGTTGGCAAATCAGTTGAAACTAATGTTAAAGGACGTGCTGAAAAACTTGCAGGTAAATTCGAAAAGAAGAATTACCAACCTAAAGCGAAGAAAGTTCGTGCAAAGAAATCTAATAAAACTATCATTTCTAATTTAGACGATTTATCTAAATAGCTACGCATATATAAAAAGACCGCTTTTTAGTGTGTCTTTTTTTATTTTAATTTAAGGGGTCAATATGGAATATAACAAGAAACTATATGAAACAGTATTAAGCATCGCAAAGAACTTTGCTGAGCTATCAAACAAAGTTGAAACCGATACAACTTTACCATTTGAAGAAGTTAAAAAAATAAACATTCAATTAAAGAAGCTGGAACCAGTTTCTTATAAGTTCAAAGAACTACAAAAGATAATTGATGATGCAAAGCAAGCTGAAGATATCCTTGGTGATTCATCAATTAAAGATCCAGAATTTATTGCTATGGCTAAAGCAGATCTTGAAGCAATTAGAAACCGTATTCCTACTTTAGAACAAGAAATAAAAACATTATTATTACCAGTTGATCCAAATAATGATAAGAACGTTATTGTTGAAATGCGACCAGCTGCTGGTGGTGATGAATCAGCATTATTCGTATCTGATTTGTTTGATACATATAAAAGATACTTTGATAATCAAAAATGAAAAGTAGCTATTATGGACGTTAGTCCACAAGGCAATGGTTATTCATATTTATCCTTTACTGTTAAAGGCAAGGATGTATATTCAAAAATGAAATTTGAATCAGGTGTGCATCGTGTACAACGTGTTCCTGCAACCGAATCAAAAGGTCGTGTCCATACATCAACTATTACTGTTGCTGTATTACCAGAACTAGACGATATTGAAATTAAAATCAATCCTGCTGATTTAAGAATAGACGTTTATCGTGCATCAGGTGCTGGTGGCCAACACGTTAATCGAACTGAATCAGCCGTGAGATTAACTCATATGCCTACAGGCATAGTTGTGGCTTGTCAATCAGAAAGAAGTCAAATTGAAAACCGTGCTAAAGCAATGAATATGCTTAAAGCTAAACTATGACAAAAAGCTGAAGATGATCGTAAAGCCCAAGAAGATTCAACTCGACGTAGTCAAGTTGGATCTGGTGAACGAGCAGAAAAGATTCGTACTTATAACTATCCACAAAATCGAATCACTGATCACCGGATTGGTTTAACATTAAATAAACTAGATTTCATTATGCAAGGTGGAACATTAGAAGAAATCCATGATCATCTAATTGCTGATGAACAAGCTAAATTAATGGAAAAACTAAAAATTTAGCATGACCTTTAATCAATTATTTACAACATTTCAAAGTAAGTATGGGCAAAACCATGACTTTATCTTCTTTGAATTACTGTTTTATTGTTCAAGCATAAAAAGCAAAGAACAATATATTGTTAATCACAATAATCCAATTAATTTCAAAGAAAAAGTTTTTTGAAAATTGTGTAATGATTATTTTGCTAAAGAAAAACCATTAGCCCATATAACTGGACAAACAACATTCTGTGGTTTGAACTTTAAAGTAAGTAAGAAAGTATTAGCCCCACGAGATTTAACGCAACAAATGGTTAAAGACTTTATTGCTAAACATAAAAAGGATATACAAGGTAGTGTTCTAGATATGTGTTGTGGCTGTGGTTGCATTGGTATTTCTATCAAGAAATATCTACCACAAATGAATGTAACATGTGTCGACAAATATTGACAGCCAATCTTTGATACATATAAGAATGCTGCAAAAAATAAAACACCATTAACCGTTGATTGCAAGGATGCAATTAAATATTTAAATCAATTATCAAGAATTGATTATTTGATTTCTAATCCCCCTTATATTAATGAAAACAACTTTAAAGACAATAAGATGTTTAAATGAGAAAGCAAAAAAGCATTAATTGCTGAAGAAGATGGAATGTATTTTTATAGAAGATTCTTGGATTGGCTATCAACCCATGATTTTAAGGAGGCATGATTTGAAATTGGTTATGATTTAGTCGAACCGATTAAAAAAGAAATGCTTGCTCATCCTAACCTAATCATTGCATTCCCTAAATCTTGGCAATATATTATCATTAAAAGAAAGCAATAGCTTTCTTTTTCTTATATAATTTATTTGTTATGAATAAAAAGAAAAAAGTGACTAAGAAAGAAGTCAAAAAGAAAAAAATAACCTTCTTTTCAGCCATTTTATTAGTTATCGGTTCCTCAATCGGTGCTGGTATCTTCCTTAAAAATGGTGAAGTTTTAGGCAACGTACAACAAAGTACGATCCTTGCCTTAGTTTCATGAGTTCTTTCAATTTTCGGAGTTATCTGTATGGGTGTTTCACTTGCAGAAATTGCTAGTGCAACCACCGACAGTAACTTAGGAATTATCTCATGAGTTAAAAACTTTTGTCATAAATATTTGTATAAAGTGTCCAAATACTTTATGGCATTCTTATATTTGCCACTTAACTTCTTCTTGATGCCATATTATGTCGTCATCCAGTTCCAAGATGCGCTGGGATTACAGGCACAATGATGAGTTTCTGCATTAATAGCATTTGCTATAACTGCATGATTCTTCATTGCCTCTGGTTTATCAAGTAAATTAGGTGATGTCCAAAATAAGGTAGTAACATACTTAAAGTTTATCCCATTAGCATTTTGTATTGTTGGTGGTATAGTTATTGCTTGTATGGGATTAGGAGGCCAACACGAAATCCTTCCAGTTCCTCCAGAAGTTGGAACGCATACGCGACTAGCGCAAATGTTCCCAGCTTTAGGAATACTTGGTTCAATTCCAGCTATTATCTTCAGTTATGATGGTTTCTATTCTGCTGCAGGTATTCAATCAGAAATGGAAGAACCAAAGAAGACTCCATTAGCATTAGTTGTTGGGCTAATCATTGTTTCAGTTATTAACTTGTTAATTGCTGTTGCTTTGTTATTTGGTTCAGAAAACGGAAGAGTAAACCACTTGGGTTGATTCTTTGATAATGCTCACTGAGTAATTGGTGTAATGGAAATCCTAATTGCTATTGGCGTTCTTGGTATTATTAATGGCTTTGCTATTTATAACCCATTGTATTATCAAGACCTAATCAAAGCTGGCGAATTGCCATTTAGCGATAAACTAAAAGGTAAAATTGCTACACAAAAACACAACTGAGTTGGTTTGATCTATGCTGGTGTTATTACCCTTGTGTTCTTCATCCTATTCACTCTTATTGGAGCATTAGCATATGTTGATACAATCGGATATGGTCTAACTGATCTAGTCCCATTCATGGGAGGAGAAGCGAAACTTGGATATGACGTTGGCGGAACTGTTGGTAACTGCAATAGTCTATATTCATTCTGTGACTTAATGGCTAACTGAACATCTATCTTTGCGTTCTTATGTGTAGTCTTTGCCACTGTTGGTGCAATGATTAACCGTAAAACTAACAAAGTTAAAGTTTCAAAAGTTAAAGGATTCTGATTCTGTTCAATTGTTTCAACTATTGTAATTGGTGTTGCGTGCTTATTTATAGTTGCTGCTTCTATTGCAGACATTGTAATTGTTACAGGTTGAGCAAAAGATATCGGCAACGTTATCCCTGGCTATGACGCTGGTTATACACAAGCCGATTGAAACAAGGATATTCTTGGAGCAATTATGACACTTGTAATGCTTGTAATTTTCGTCTTAGTATGTTGCATCCCAAGTAGTGTTGAAATGCACAGAGAAAAGAAAAATCACGCCAGAGTTGCTGCAAGATAAATAAAAAGTAAAAAAAGAGTTTTAAACTCTTTTTTTATTATTACTATAAAATATAAGTAGATATGCTTCAAGTAATTATTGCATTGTTAGTTATCTTTTTGTGTCTATTTGCAGCTGGTGTAGCAGTTTATACTGTCTTTTTTGCAATTCATAAAAGATACTTCCGTCAAGAAATTAATTTAATTAAAAAATACAATAAATTAATTAATGACTTAAATGGAATCAATATTTACAAGATTCAAGTTTTAGCCAATAACGATATTGGTAACAAACTTGATTTAAACAAATACATCTTAATCTACCGTAAACTTAAAAGTAACTCGGTTATTATTAAAAATAATATTTCAATTGCTGAAGCAGAATTAAATGCTTTTAACCTAAAAACAGCAAAGAAATATATTTTAACAATTGATAATGACTTAAACAAAGCATTAAAAGATTTTGAAATTTTAAAAGAGGCTTATGCTCGATATACGCAATATGGCCATGCAATTGAATTTACATTCCAAAATTATCTAGAAATTTTTGAAGCATTACAAGACTTCTATGAAACAAAACTGGTTTATACTGCTAATTTTAAAAAGGTTAATGATCTATTTGTAGCAATCAGAAAAACATTTGAAACATTACCAAGTTTATCAATTCGCTTTGACTATAAGAAAACCGTTGATACATTCCTTGATTTAATTCGTAAATTAAAAACCTTAGCAAATGCTATCATGCTAATCTTCCGTTTTCAAATTGTTGATACTTATCTAAAGTCAACAAAAGAATACAATGAGAAGATGATTTCTAAGTATCATAGCGAAATTGCTTCTTCTGATTTACAAAAATTACAAAACCTATTAACTTTGTTTAATCATGCATATAGTCACTTCTCTCGTCATTACCGTAATCTTGAATTAGGCCAAGCCCAAGCATTTGCGGCTCAAGCAGTTAGTTCAATTAATCAAGTAAACCAATTTACTTACATTCATGTTAAAACTCCAACTTTAATTTCATTAAGTTTGAACGAAATCAAAGATCAAACCGATAAGATAATGGCTAGTCGTCATGAGATTATT
The DNA here is from genome assembly GCA_024407855.1 of Mycoplasmoidaceae bacterium. The sequence goes on from JAKSVQ010000006.1 coordinate 27,656, forward strand.
GATAGTATTAAAGATCTTAAACAATACTTTGTACTTGAACCAAAAGTTATTGATTGCTTTGATGTAATTGAAAAAGATGTTAACTACATTGCTATATTAAACAATGCTGCTAACCACGTTAACTATAAAACACATACTGAAAAAATTAAGGCTATTAAGGACCTTGATACAATTTCTCAACAAATCATTAAACGTAAATTGGAAATTGTTCGTTCAATTGATAGCATTGATAATGTCCTAGGAAAAATCATTAAAACCGTTACTGATTTAAATGATTTATATGTTTATTTCTGGCAACTATTAACTATTGTTAAGAAATATGTTCCAACTGGGTTAGAAAACCGAGAAATGCAAATGTTAATTAAAAACAATTTGCAACAAATTGAAAACTATTCAAAATTAATTGTTAGTGAAGAAAATCCAGACTTTGATGCTATTGCTTATGAAATTAGTTCAATTATTGAGCAAAGTCAACAAATCTATAAGCGAATGACAAGCACAATCGTATTAAAGACATATGCTAGCAAGTTATTTGTCTATGTAAACCGTTATAAATCAATCAAAGAACTAAAAGAAAAATTTGCTAAAGCTAACCAATCATTTAAAGCTAAAAACTATAGTCAATGTATTGACGAATTATTAGCAATAATTAAGCAAGCTAAAAAAAATAAAAAATAAGTGTAATTTTTCTTATTTTTATGTTATTATTATAAATACGTATGATACACACGACTAAGTTGTATCAAAAATATAGTAAAAAATAAGGAGAAAATAATGCCTACTATACAACAACTTATACGTCACAAACGTAAAAGTAAAAAATCAAAATCAAAATCTCCTGCGCTATTAAGTACTTATAACTCTTTCGAAA
>JAKSVQ010000007.1 GCA_024407855.1 Mycoplasmoidaceae bacterium
ACAGACTGAAAATCTGTGTGTCCGTGGTTCAATTCCGCGATGAACCACCATTAAGAAGATATTGCATTGCAATATCTTTTTTATTTTCTTTTATAATCATATTATTAAAAGATGAAAGGGTATAAACATGAAAAAAACAAGATTATTAGGTAGTGTAGTATTAGCAACCGGATTATTTGCTACTGCACCACTTGCAACTTTATCTAGTTGTGCTCCAGGTGGCGGACAAGTTGATGAGAAGATTGTTACATTAAGATCAGTAAATTTGAGCAAAACAGCGACATCTGTTTTCACGGCTGATGCAGTTTCTACATCTAATGATTCAGAAGACATTGAACCAACATTATGGGAAACAGAATTAGTTGAAGGTCAATTAGTTCTTTCTGAAGTTAAAGGTGAAGATGAACAAGGCGAAATAGTAACAATTTCACCAGATTGAACAAAACAAATTGATGAAAATCATTTGATTTTATCATTTAGTAATAATTTACATGATGAAGGAAATGTTCAATACTGTGTTAATATGTCAAATGGTCAATGCACCAAATTGCAAGATTTTTGAGTTGTTCAAACAATCGATGAACATGATGCAGCATTTCCAACAGTAAAAGGTTATATCTACCTTGTTGCTGACTATGTTAATCGTTCTGGTAGACAAAATGACCAGAGCGGTGGACTAATAAAAGTTAAGAAGGATTATTTTGACAATTTTGATAAAAAAAACATTATTAGGGTATCTGAACCAGGACAAGCCATTGGAACAATGGTATGAGATAAAGGTCGTCCTGTTGCACATCAATTTGCTGTTAACTCTAATGGAGATGTGTTATATTTTTGTTCTACTACATATGGAAAAGAAGAAACTAATGATAAGGATAATAAGTGAGGCTTATTATACAAAAAAATGAATTCTGATCAGACTTATGGTGAAGCATACAGGCTAATGTATTACACATCAGGTCAAACTCCGGAATATCGATTCTGTGATACAATGGGTATTTATTCACAAGGCGAAGATCTATACTATAAAGATGGTGGCAGTGGAATTGTTTTCAAACCAGGATTTACAGACAGTGAATTAGATTCTGAACTTGGATATTGTAAAGTTGAATTTGGTAAACATACATATTTAATTGAAAATGAAATATATGGTATTATTGAACCATATTCAAGACATATAGTTAAAACAACTACAAAGTCATCACCATCAAAAGAAAGAATTGTCAACGTTGACAATGGACATGTATTTGATTTATGATTTGAAGATTGAAACCCATCAGAAGACACAGAATATAAACATCATAAAAACTTTAGTGCTAAATATGATTATCTTGACTACTCTAATGACACTGCATTCTTCTTAAACGATACTAAGAGAAGTGGTAGTGACATTACTCCACCGTCAATGTTTGCAATGGACTTAACAGCAGATAAATTTGAAATGACGCCTTTAGGTGAAATTCAAGGTACGGATATCAATACTGACAACTTAAGAATTAAATCATTTAAAGTCTTAAATGATTCACAAGTAGTTATTAATGCTTATGATGAGTCTAAAATTGCTTATGTTGTTATTAAAGGTGAAAAAAATAACAATGCTTGAACATTCAGCGTTGATAGTGTTCAATACAACACTGAAATGGAAAATGTTGAAGTAATTGAAAAAACTGAATAGTAACTTAGACAATATAAAAAAACACGCATGTGCGTGTTTTTTATTTTTTTTAATTAATATTTTTCTGTTCAATCACCATCATCACAATTGAAAGTTATCATACAGATATAAAATGATTTATCTATAATACTTGTATGAAAATATCTAAATTTTTAAATATCTTTATTCCAATTCTATCAGCAACGACAATTGTTGCTGTCCCTTCTACTTTAGCAGGTATTGAAGCACATAATTTTGTACCAGCACCAGTTCCGCCTGGACCTACACCACCAGAACCAACCAAAGACATAGTCTTAAATGAACTTTCTTTCATTACAGATGATGGTGAAAATGTGTTACCATTTATTCAAAGTGAAGAAATGAGCATTTATGCTAATAAGGAATATGAAATAAAAATATCAATGAGTGTTTGATCTAGTATCGTTACTAGTTGACCATATTCATATTGATATTTTGGATTTGGTACTTTTGGTGAATTGTCATCTATTGCTGGAACTAGTGTATCACCATTTGCTAAAAATAAATTGTATGTAAATGGTACTGAAATAACAAATGGAGTATCAGTACATAAAATGGATGATGTAGATTTGAATGTTTTCTTAACTAATAAAACACCACTATATGGAACTGATGAATTAATAGTGAAATTAACTTTTACAGATCGTTTTGCTAACGGACGCTTTGCAATGTTCCCAGGTTTGTAATAAAAAAACACGGATAACCGTGTTTTTATTTTTCTTCTAGATAATAATCAAATGGAGCATTGTAGTTTTCTTGGACAAAAACCCTTAAATGTTTTGTTGCCATATCATATGTTGAGTTATGAGTTGTTTGTCAGAATTCAGGTTTAGCTGGAACTCTTTGATCATTGTTACGTGCTTGTCAATAAGCTTCTTTAAGTTCGGCTAGCTTTTCAAAGAAATCTTCTTCATGGATGAATTCAGGATAAAGTTTATCTCAATCCATACCTTCAGAATACCATTCTGCATCTAAGTATAGTTCACCATCTTTTTTCATCGGGTTTTGACTATGGCCATTTTCATAGGCAATAGAAAACTTAACTAGTTTCATTAAGTTTTCCATTCCATCGAACGAATTACTTGATGCATAACTATTTTTTAGAATTTCATATCGTTCATCACCTTGTTTTTTGTTATTAGTAAAGTGATCACCATTATTAAGGTAATAGTTAGTCATGATTTGGCTGTTATCCGTTTTATCTTGTCAAACAACATCAAAGTGATTATGGTCTGCACTTTCTTTCTTATGAAAGAACTCAACAATACATGTTCTTGTAGCATCAGCAATCATAATATGTAAATTATGTTCACCATTGAGATTGCCCATAATGTTTACATTATTATCTGTTAGTAAGTTAATTGCTTCCTCAACTGTTGCAGCATTATCCAAGACATATCTTGGAACAAATAGCATATGTAGTTGTTTTGCTTCTTTATTTTCAGGATTTGTTTGGGGATCATATTTATGACCTTCAACCTCATTTGGTTCCATTGAAACTACGTTATGTGAACAAATTAGACCAGCATCATTAATTCCATCTAACGTAATATTAGGAATTAAATCTATTTGATCTTGATATTCACCTTTTAATAGTTTTTCTTCATGCAAACCAAAGTGTGTTGCAATACCAATTGAAGCATGGCGTTTCTTTTCTTTATTAGCTTTAACACGTACAACAAATTCTGGAACATCATTAAAAACATAGTCAAAGTTTCTTCCATAGTAATTACCATTTCTAACAGAAGAACAACCAAAGCCTTTTGCTTCTTTTGTCGTAACAAAATTACTATCATAGATATAGTCATCAAATGTTATTTCATGTAAGTACTTTGCTCTATGAACTATGTTGCTGTGCATTGAACTACATGATGTTGCTGGTAGTGTAGCAAGACATCCAGCTGCTAGAGCAGCAGGGGTAATAATTTTACTTAATTTATGACTTTTCTTTTTCATAAGTTTATTATATGTTTATATAATTATTAAGTTAAGTAGAAATATTTAACACCATAAAAATTGATCAAGCCGTTGTTGGCTCAGATTAGTTATTATTAGAGAGCCTGCGCTGGTGGAATGCAGACATAACTAGAACCAACTATTCACTTGATTAAACAACTTAATAGAACAAAAGAGCACATTAATTTGTGAAGCTATGTGGTACCACCCAAACGGGTCATAGCATCATAAGTTTGGTGTGCTTTTTGTTTTGAAAGGACAAAGATGATTATTAACAATAAAGATCAAATTGTTGCTCAATTCAAAAAGTTGCTTGCAGAACAAACAACTGTTAGCAAGCTTATTGAAAATAAGAATATCTTCTTTAAGCAAAATGTTGCTGGTTTATATTCACAATTAAAAGCATTGCCACCTGAGCAAAAGAAAGAAGCAGGTTTAGAGATTAATGCTTTTAATCAAGAATTAACAGCTTTATTTGAAACAAAGAAGAAAGAATTAGAGACAGCAAGTGAACTAACAAGCAATAAGCTAAATTACGATTTAAATGTTGATACATACAATTTAACAAAAGGTTCTAAAACCATTTTGTCAATTATTACTGATCAAATTATTAGTTACTTTAAAGCTCTAAATTTCCAAATTGTTGATGGTGACGAAGTCACAACAATTGAAAATAATATGGATCGACTTAATATTGATAAGTCACACCCAGCAAGAGATCCAAAGGATACATTCTATATCGATGCTAAAAGAATGTTAAGAACTCACTGTACGTCAACAACTGCTGAAGTTATTCATGATCAAGATCGTGAAATTAAAGTTTTATCCTACGGTAATGTTTATCGTAATGACGATGACGATTTAACACATAGTCATCAATTTAGTCAAATTGATATTGTATGAGTAAAGAACAATCTATCAATTAATCATCTTAAGTCCGTAATTGATGGATTAATTAAATATATCTTTGGTGAGGATGTGAAGACAAGATATCGTTTATCTTACTTTCCATTTACTGAACCAAGTTTTGAAGTCGATGTAAGTTGTTTCAATTGTGGTGGTAAAGGATGTTCAATGTGTAAACAAACCGGTTGAATTGAAATATTAGGTGCTGGAATGTTGCATAAGAACGTATTAGCTTCAGCTAACATTAAGCGAGTTAACTCTGGATTAGCTGCTGGTATAGGTATTGAAAGAATTGCCATGCTTAAGTATGGCATCAAAGATATTAGAGATATCTATAACAATGATTTTAGATTAACAAACCAATTGAAAGGAGTTAAATAATGTTGTTTACAAGAAAATTAATAACAAAGTTTATTCCTGATTTTGTTAATATCACAGACGATAAGTTAACACAAGCAGTTAACTCATTAGGAATGGAAGTTGAATCTATTTTCAAATATCAACCAATTAATAACGTAGTTATTGGTCAATTAGTTTCATATAGACCGGTTGAAGGTACTCACTTAAATTTATGTCAAGTAAAAATTAGTGAAACACAAACCAATACAATTGTTTGTGGTGCTAGTGGATTAATTGAAGGTAAGAAAGTAATTGTTGCTCTCGAAGGTGCAAAACTACCTAATGGCATAACCATTGCTAAAAGAATGATTCATGGTATGGAATCAAATGGAATGATGTGTGCATACCCAGAATTAACTGGAAATGATGCCTTTTTAGCTGACGCTGAAAAAGATGAAATTATTATGTTAGATGAAGGAAAGATTGGTGAAACCAATTGACCAGAATTAATTGGTTTAGATGATACCATCTATGATGTAACCTTACCAGCTAATCGTAATGATGAAAACGCTTATTTAGTCTTTTGTTTTGAATTGGCTAACAAGCTAGGAATCAAATTTAACTTTGATCTTAAAAATGTTATTGGTAAGTTGCCACCAAGCCAAAGCAACATTGTTGCTAACCCTACTTCTTGCTCATTCTTAGCATTCTTAGACTATCATGTCTCTGCTTCACAAGTATCACGATCATCTTGAGCAGTTAAATCAATGTTAATGAATCATGGTATTAAACCAATTAACAATATTTTAGATTCATTGGCTTATATTACTTTATTAACAAACTGCCCAACCCATGTATATGATGCTAATAAATTACAAGGTTCAATGTATTGCAAGAATTCTAATAGTGAATTAAAGTTTGTTGCATTAAATGGTAAGACTTACACATTAGCAGCTAATGATATCTTGATATGTGATCAATCACAACCTGTATCAATTGCTTCCGTTATTGGTTCTGATAACACTAAGTTGTCATCAAAGACAACTCGAGCAAGAATTGAAATTGGTAACTTCAATTATGCCCAAGTTAGAACAACAGCAATAAGACTAAATTGTGAGACTGATGCAAGTAAAAAAGCATCTAGACCATTAAGTAATTTCTTAAATTTAATTGCTATGCAATTGATTAAACAAACATTTGGTGAACCTTTAATGACTCAAATTTGATACAAGCCAAATTGAAATCAAAAACAAATTAAGTTAGATTACAAAACATTAGCATGGTTTATTAATGAACCGCTAAGTCATGGTTTTGTTATTTCTAGTTTAAAGAAATTAGGATATGAACCAAGTTTACTATCTAGTAAATTTAGAATTCCGGCATGACGTTTAGATGTTGAAAATCAAGAAGATTTGTTTGAAGACATCTTAAAGATTATTGATATGAATAAATTAAAGTCAATTAGTGTGGCTGATAATTTATTACCAATAGCTGACAACACAGAATATGAAATTAAGCAAAATATCAAAGATATCTTGTTAAATAACTACTTCAGTGAAGTTAAGACATACAACTTAACAAATAAAAATAATTTAAGTAAGTTTAATATCTTTAAGTCTTCAGACCCAATAAAGATCTTATGTAATAACTCTAACCGTGAATTCTTCAGATTCAATCTATTGGATGCAATGCTTAAGGTATATAAATACAATGATGCAAGAAAACTTGAACTTCATCCAATCTTTGAAATTCAAAAATTGTTCACTAATAAAGAAAAAGTTACAAACATTACATGTTTATCATTAAATAAATACTTTGTTGATAGCATTACTGGTAGTGGTTTAGCAACCAACTTAAACTACTTTAAAGCTATTGTTAATGAAATAGCTAAATCATTGAATGCAAAGATTTCCTTTACTTCCATAGAAGTATCAGATTTCTATGCAAATGAATCATTAGCCATAACTTATAAAAATAGTGTTATTGGCTATATGGGAAAAATCAAATCAAGTTCATTAAAAGATTATGATTTATCAAACAAACAAATCTATGCTTTAACAATGAATATTGATAAGATGATTGATGATTATGCTAAACCGAAATTTGTTGTTAAACCATTTGGTATTTTCCAAAGATTATCTAAGGATATTAACATCATTTTAGATCAAGCTAATATTCATTTAGTTAATGATAAGATTCAACAAATTAAAAATATTAAGGATATTGCTGATGCCAAGATCATTAATATCTTTAATAAAGATAATAAGACAATTTATACAGTAAGATATTATCTTGTTGACACAAGACAATTTACTGCTAATGACTTAGAAATGATTTCAAAACAAATTGAAAATCTAAGCAGTTTGTAAGATTATTTCAAATTGATCATAGAACCGACTAATAGAGTCGGGTTCATATCATACCAAGTCGACCAAAATTGACTTGGTATTTGTTTTGTATGTGACTTCAATCTTATAGTATCGATCCTTGAATGTTAATATTTTGTCTAATGTTTCACGAACAATATTAATAATATTGGCGACAAATTTATCTTCATTAATGATGTATGTGATAGACCGTCCATCTCTAACAATATCAATAAGATTTGACCATTTTTCATTATCTTTTAATTGTTTTATGATTGGATAGTAATGGTCATTCTTGCTTGGGTGTGAAGGGCTATCAGGTTGATCTGATTGGCCTGATTCATTTTGAATTAACAAATTGGCAGCAATGGTTGTCCCAGCAATAATTGCAGCACTAGATCCGGAAATAATAGCAATAGCCTTTTTAGACATTTTCATGATAATTTTTCACCACCTTTCATGTTTTAATATCTATTTCTTGAATGACACGATGAGCAATTTGAATTAATGGCTGTGGCTCATCATTAACAAAGTTAAAACTATTTTTAATAATGAATTTATTTATTGTAGTTTCTTGCATAATTTGTAATTCCAATTCATAATATCCTTGTGATAGTTTTGGAATATAAAATCCAGGTATTCCAATGGGATCGAATACTACTTTATTGTTCTCATAATCAAATAAAGTAAAGTTGTTTAAGGATATTTGTATTTCATTTGTTATTTTTGGATTAATATCAATACTTGTTTCAAGGGTTTGACATTCACTTGAAAATTCAATTCAATAATAAAATTTAACTTTTCCCGTCAGAACTTGAAAGGAATTATCACTAGATAATTGCACAAGATTGTTAAATGGTTTATCACTATTAGATAAATCATCACAATGAACATTTACTCGTCTAATTGTTGGGATACATTCATGACCAAATGGTAATGAATAACTTGTTATGTTATTGACAATGGCATCTTGTTTAATAATGTTTGTATTAGTGTAGTAAAGATGAAAATCTCATCGTTGTTCACTTGTTTCAACCATGAGATTATCTAAGTCTTGTTGTTGAATATCAGAACCAGCCCCTTTGGCTGCTTCAGGGTCAATATACAAAACTAGAGCTAAATCAATTTTGATATTATTCAAATCTTGTTTAAATAACTCATTTTGACTAGTGTCAATTGTAAAAGTGCTTGAATATAACCTTGCATAATCTTTGTTATATTCAACATCGGTTTTGGCTTTTGATTGATCACTAGCCAAATTAAAAGAAATACCACTAACTTGCTGGTATGGTAATTGTAAATCTCCAGCTAATGAGTTAATTGGCAAGCTAAAGTTATTGATACTAAATAAATCCATAGCAAATACCAAAAAATTATCGCGAATATCAATGACTGTTGTCATGTGATCGAGATAATGGTATTTGTAATGGTTGTGTTTGTTTTCAAACGATTTAATAAAATAGGCCATATGTTCCCCACATATATATTTACCTAAGAAAATAAAAATTTAGGAATAGAAACATCAAATCTAACTTATCTATTGATAAAATGTGGAGATATGACGCAAAAAAATTTTAAATATTTTGGTATTGATAGATAAATATATAGATAAAATTTATATAAAAATATAATAATTAATAGAGGTAGTTTTATGTCAAAACGAATGAAAGTATTTAATATTGCTACACCAATTATTGCTGGTAGCTTAATTGTTGGTACAGCTTTATGAGCTATATCACAAGCCGTTTTAGTTAAAGCATCAGATATTGCTGTACCAGAAGCACAAAAAGAAGCTACAGTTACAACAACTGATGGTTCAACTGAGATTCAATTGCAATGAAATGGTGATCGACCAGATAATAACAAATTATTTGGTATTGCTATTTATAACGAAAATGTTGAAGGTGAAAGTACATCACTACTAACGGTTTGAAACAGTCGTGATGTTGTTATCAACGATGATGGAACTGTTGATGTTGTTGTTGCATTTAAAGATGATGTTGTCTTACACCAAACAACAACAGTAAACTATAGTTTACGTTTGACATATTTAGTTAACGGACAAGAAGTTACTAAAACTATCGATAACTTTAAATTAACATACGAAGTAGCTAATGTTAACGTCTCTATTGGTGGTGTACCTGGACTTAGAATTGTGGAAATAACACCTACCTACCCAGTTGTTGGTCAAAGATTAGATGTTGCATTTAATTCTATCCAATATCCAATAACAGGTGTTAAATCTATTACTACCAACGGTGAAGTCATTCCAACGAATATGTATTCAATGCAAGTACTAGGTTCTGGTCGTGATGGTCATATTTCTATTCCTGGTGAATGAGTAAAAGGTGATGTTGTTATCACATTATCTAATGCTTATAAAGCTACAGTCGTTTCTCCTGGGGATGTTGCAACAATAGATTTTGCTGTTCCTCCAGAAATGAATAAAGAATTTAAATGTCAGGTTACTATTCCTCAAGGATACGCATATACATTTCAATGCATTAAATGTAGAAATCTGACAATTGATTCTAGTCAATATTCTTTTTCCGTATTGCAAAGTACATCTGGAACAACTTACTATTTCACAGTGAACCCTAAAACTGTTAAAGGTGATTTAGTATTTGTTTTCTCTGAAAAACCAGATGTAGAAATAATAACAAATCCATCCATATCTAGTAATTTATACGATATAGAATATTTTGATGCTCTAAAAGGAATGGATTCTGAAATCGTTATATCATTTGATCAATCAATTGCTGAAGATGTTTCCTTTGATGCACTTGAATGTGATAATGAAGTTTTAACAGAAGATGAAGATTTTGTATTCTGGTGAGATGACAATTGGGTTTATTTTGATATTAATGGTGAGGCGTTAACTGGTGACCTAACATTCTATTTCACTGTTGATCAAGAAGAGCCACAACCTATCTTAGAACCAGGTATAGAGAATTATTTAATCATGACAGCTGAAGAAAATTCGACAGTTTGACTTGAAGTAAATGGAACCTTTCAATGACCTGATTTATACTATTCAATTAATAGATCGCCATGAATAAAATGGGAAAATGCATCTCAATCAGTAAAATTATCTAAAGGTGACTATTTATGTTTAAGAGGTGACAATAAAACTGGATGAGCACGTGAAAATAATGAGTATGCGCGCTTTAGATTCTCTCCTACTTCGAAAATATCTCTTTCTGGAAATGTCATGGGACTAATTGATAATGGAACTAACACTGACACAATCCCAAGTGAATACTGTTTCTCATATTTATTTAGTGCTGATGGAATTAGTGATGGAGGGCAAAACGCTATTACATCGGTTTCAACAACATTCTTACCAGCAATGAATTTAACCAAAAACTGCTATTATCGAATGTTTTCAAATTGTGATGGTTTAACGGGATCTACTCCAAACCTACCAGCTAAGGTTCTAGCACCAGCATGTTATATGTCAATGTTTAGGGACTCTGGTGCTATATCTTATATTAATATATCAGCTAACCAATTTCCAACAACTGGTCTTGCTCCATTTGAATATATGTTTTATGGTTGCCCAAACATGTCCTATATTGGTCTTGCTTGAATGAAAAATTTTAGCGAGGATATGTTTTCTCATTGAGTTGATGATGTTTCATCTAGCGGTACATTTGCATATTCAGGACCTGACAAAACCCGAGGAAGCTATGCAATACCATTTGGTTGAAACATTGTCCCTAACCAAGAAAGTCAATATCTAACAATTACAGCTCTTGAACCAACATCTGTTGGCTTTCTATGAGAAAATGATAGTGACATAGAATATTCATTAAACGATAGTAAATGAGCTAAATTTGAAAAAGCCCAAGCCGGATATTGAAAAGATGTTTTGACAATGGGTGTTGGTGATAAATTACAACTTAAGGGTAACAACCCAAATGGTTTAAATCACGGAATGGGCAGCTTTACTAAATTTAATTTTGTTGGAAAGGTTGATATAAGTGGAAATATTATGTCATTATTGGATGATGGGGCTTTCACACAGACAAATGTTCCAAGTTATGGGCTTTGTGCATTATTCCATCCTAGTTGAACAATTGAAGGTGTGGGTAGAGTTGATGGTATTAATACTTCAATCCATTCATTAGAAAATTTAGTTCTTCCAGCAAGAAGTGTTGGTGTAATTGGCTATGGTGATATGTTCTATGGAAACACAAATATTGTATCAGGACCACGAATTTGTGCTAGATATGTTGCAAAAGAGTCGTTTGGTTGTATGTTTGAAGACAATGCATGTTTACAAAATGTATATATTGAATATACCGGTAAATTGTTTGATTCCGATTCCGATGAGATAGGGTTTGTTAGATGATTGCGTAATACAACTTTTTCAGACCCATCATTGTACTATGATGGTTTTGATAGATATTCTGGTGATGAATGAAGAGGTATTATTCCACCTAACTGGACAATCAAACCGGCAGGAAATTGATGAATTAAGGAAATAAATAAGGGAAATAAATAAAAAGTAGCCGCCAAGGCTATTTTTTACATATAAATAATTTTATATTTAAAAAAGATAACTATAATGTATATTACTTGATAAGAGGTTATTTTATATGTCAAAACGAATGAAAATATTTAATATTGCTACCCCAATTATTGCTGGTAGCTTAATTGTTGGCACAGCTTTATGAGCTATAACACAAGCCGTTTTAGTTAAAGCATCAGATATTGCTGTACCAGAAGCACAAAAAGAAGCTACAGTTACAACAACTGATGGTTCAACTGAGATTCAATTGCAATGAAATGGTGATCGACCAGATAATAACAAATTATTTGGTATTGCTATTTATAACGAAAATGTTGAAGGTGAAAGTACATCACTACTAACGGTTTGAAACAGTCGTGATGTTGTTATCAACGATGATGGAACTGTTGATGTTGTTGTTGCATTTAAAGATGATGTTGTCTTACACCAAACAACAACAGTAAACTATAGTTTACGTTTGACATATTTAGTTAACGGACAAGAAGTTACTAAAACTATCGATAACTTTAAATTAACATACGAAGTAGCTAATGTTAATGTCTCTGTTGGTGGTATACCCGGAGTTAGAATTGTGAGATTAACACCAGTTAACCCAGCTGTTGGCCAAACACTAAGCGTTGTAGTTGAATCAAAACAATATCCTATTACTGGTATTAAATCAATTACTACTGGTCCTAGCCAAGAAATTGTCCCAGATAACATGTATGTCATTTCTCACGATACGACTGGATATCGTGCATTAATTAGAATTCATGGAACATGAGTTAAAGGTGATATTGTTATTACATTATCAAATGCCTTGAAGGCTAGAGTTGTATCTCCTGATAACGCTTTGGAACTCAGAAGTTCTGTTGATCCAGAAATGGACAAATCATTTATATGTTCTGTTGATGTACCAAATGATTACCCATACGAGTTTATAGGAATTAAGTGTAAAGGTCAATTCCTTTCACCTTCATCATATAAGTCGATGTGAATGAGAGGTCCAAGTTATGTTACAATAACCTTTAACATAAATCCTGGTGTCATTAAAGGAGATTTATTATTCATCTTTTCATCTGAACCATTGATACAGATAGTTACAAACCCAAAAATATCTAGTGATAATTACTGGATTGACTATACAGATGCTTTATTAGCAATGGATTCAGAAGTTTATATTGGTTTTGATGAATCAATTTCTGAAAGTGTTTCTTTCGATGGTTTAGAATGCGATGGTTCATTCTTAACTCCAGGAACTGATTTTGATTGAAATTGAGATGAAAATTATGCATATTTCAATATTTCTGGTAAAGTCTTAACCGGAAACTTAACATTCTATTTTGATGTTGAGTCTCCACAACCACCAACTCCAGTTATTGCACCTGGTTTAGAAAACTATATGATAGTTGAAGGAATCGAAGATTCAACTATTTCAATTGAAAGAAAAAATGAATGTCCATTGCCTAATGTATCTTATTCATATGATGGTCAAAAATGAGCAGCATGAAGTGGTGGAGCTCCATTGCCAATTGGAAAAGGTCAAACATTTTATGTTAGAGGAACAAATAAAACTTGATCACAAAGTGAAAGTGTATATGCTCGTTTTGTTTTCTCAAGCGGGTCAAGAGTTGCTATTAAGGGCAATGTAATGGGATTGATTGATGGTGGAACTAACACTGATGTGATACCTAATTCATACTGTTTTGCTCACTTATTTGATGCTGATAATGCTGAAAATTTTGCAGTTCAGTCAGTATCAACAACTTTCTTACCAGCAATGACATTAACTGAAGGTTGTTATGATCAAATGTTTTACAACTGTGATGGTTTAACAACCAGCATTCCAGAACTACCAGCAAAAGTATTAAAAAATAAATGCTATTATCGAATGTTTTATAGTTGCGAGCATATGGCATATGCCAATATAAGCGCTAATGAATATTCATCTGCTGAAAAAGCATGTGAGGAAATGTTTGTTCGTGATGGTGATTTGTCATATATTGGTATTGCAACATTGGGAGATTTTGGCGAAGACAACTTTAAGAATTGAGTATCTTATGTGGGTTCAAATGGAGCCTTTGTATATTCAGGATTAAGTACAACTAGAGGTGTTGATAGCATTCCTCAAAATTGGAATATTTGAAAAAATCAAGAAAGTCAATGCTTTACAATTAAAGCGCTTGAACCAACAACTGTATATTTGCGTAATAATGATGGAATTGATAATATTGATTTGGAAAGTTCTTTAAATGGTGGAGTATGAACACCAGTTCCAGCTATTTCTGGTAGTGAAATAACAGTCGCAGAATTAGGCGAGGGAGACACACTTCAATTAAAGGGACCTAATTCAAATGGTTTAGCTCCGGGTAGAGAATATAACCAATTAACTTTTGAAGGAAAAGTAGATTTAAGTGGAAACATTATGTCATTATTAGATAATGGTACATTTACAATGACTGAAGTTCCTAGTTACGGTTTTTTCGCTCTCATAAGTGCTACTAATATTGAAGGTAGAACTTCATCAGTTAATTCAATGAGAAACTTAGTTTTGCCGGCAAGAACTGTTAAATCTTGTGGATATTCTTGTATGTTTGCAAGTAATGAAGCTTGTATTAATGGACCAAGAATTGGTGTAAGATATGTTGAATATGAAGCATTTGATTCCACATTCTTTTGTAACTACTCTTTAAATAATGTATATATCGAATATCCTGGTGCATTTGACGTTAAGTCTGAAGGAGAGTTCTATCAATGATTGTTGCTTGTTAACTCAACTGATGGTACATTGTATTATGATGGATTTGATAGAAGCACTTCTATTCCTGATAACTGAACAGTTAAACCATTGTACTATTGGTGAGTTGGAGAAACAAAATAAAAATAGCCAAACGGCTATTTTTTTTTATTATTAAAGACTAATTGTCTTTTAGCTTACTCATGGCATTCAATAGATCAACCACATTAAGAATAATTGAATCTTGTGTTGTCTTTGAATATTTACCTAAGTTATTGATAGTTTCTTCCACTGATTTGTGAACTAAACCATCACGGTGGCCAATCCGACCGCTACCTTCAGCAATAGTTAGACATAAGAAACCACAAACTAGTGATGAAAGAATCTTAAATGAACAAGATGGTTTAGCACCATCACACAAAATACCACTTTGTGAAACAAGGTGCATATTTAGCAAGTCATTAATTCTTGCTCAATCTCAACCTTTTTGGTAAGCAATACCAGCAACAGTACCACAACCAGCAGCTAAGGCAGAACCACACATACCACACAAGTGACCTACTTTAGATTTAATCTTTCATGTAATAAAGTGGGCAAAAGCTAAAGCTTGTAGTTTCTTGATTTCATCAACTTTAAATTCTTTTGCATAAACATCTTGTGGAATAGATACAGTTAATCCATGGTCACCAGAAGATGATGATGTCATAACTGGTAGTGGACATCCATACATTCTGGCATCAACTGCCGCACAAACGTCAGCTAAAATCTTTGTTGTTCAATGGTCTTTCTTAAAGCAAGTGTTGTTATCTTCACCTTTAAGAATCTTCATTCATACTTTAGTAATAGCAGTTTCATCTGGATGAGCAAACCCTTCGTCTTGAACGATTTGGTTCATCTTTAAACCACCACGTAAGAATGATAATTCTTTTAGTGTTAGAGTTTGACATATTTCATGAACATGTCTAATTGATAATTCATCAACATGTTCATCAAAGTCATAACCAGCAGCAGATTCACCAGAAATTTCTGATGGGTCTAGTGTTTCCTTGCCATTTAATTTAGCTTGAATGATGTTATCATGTGAATATTTGATAATAACATCAGCTTCATTGTTTTTATCATCTTTAGCAACACAACGAACATAAACTGGGTGTGAACCAAAGTCAACTTCTACATCAATTTGTTTTGGTTCGGCATTACCAAGCTTTTTAGCTTGTTCAATTGTTTCAGGAGTTAAGTCATCTAGACAACTTAACTTCTTAACTGGGTTTTTTAGAATAATACCTGCAGCAGCAATTGTTGCCATACCACAGCGTCCAAGACGTGGTACACCAACACGTGAGTCATTTCTAAACACATATGGTGATGTATATATAGTGGCAGATTTAAATTTGCCAGGTAATAAACTTGAAGCTTTAGCAGCAGCTAGAGAGACAATACCAATTTCAGTACAGCCTAATGCTGGTTGTACTTGTTGGTGAATTAAGGCTAATAAAAATTCTTTAGCCGAAAGTTGTTCAATTGTTTTCATGTAATACCTTCTTGCTCTTATTATAAATCTTTTTGAAAATAAAAAATATAGGTTTTAACCTATATTATTTACCTTCTTCATCAAATTGAATGTTTTTGTTAAATTTCAATGTGTATTTACAGTGTTTTGCTAAACCTAGTTTTGAAGTTTCACGATAACCATCGATTAATTCATTACCAGATTCATATAAGATGGTAATTGTATCATCAATGTGAACAAGTTGACGTTGACCTTTTAATAAGTGGGCTTGTTCAGCAGCAGCAATAGCTCTCATAGCATAGATACCATTACGTTGAATGCATGGTACATACGCACATTGACCAACGGCATCACAAGTCATTCCAACTAGTTGTTGCATTGCGATTTCACCAGCTTTTTCAATTTCATCAATATCAGCATTGTAAGCAATAACAGCATACATTGCAGCAGCTAAAGCAGTAGCAACACCAACTTCGGCTTGACATCCACCAGTTGCACCAGCAACAGATCCGTTTTGCTTAATTGTAATACCAATTAATGCCGCAGCAGAGAATGCTTCATAAATCTTTTCTTTTGTTGGTTTGTATTTATCAACGGCTCATTTATAAGCTCCTGGCATTGTTCCAGCAGAACCACAAGTTGGAGCAGTAACAACCATACCATATGCAACAGCTTCTTCGTTAGTTGCAATCGCATAAGCTGAAACTAATTTAGTTCGTTTAATTCATTCGCAATCATCAGGACGAACTGAATCAAATACAGTTTTAGCACGACGATCAAAAGCAACTAAACCTTCAATTACACCAGTTTTAGATAAACCGTCTTTAATTGTTCCTTCAAATGAAGAAATCATTTGTTCATATAGTTTAATCAATTCTTCTTTTGATTCATGTTTACATAAGAATTGGAAAGGAGTAAGTTTTTCTTTCTTAATGATTGCTTTCATTTCAGCAAAGTTCTTATATGGATAAACATTCTTTGCAGGTTCATCACCTTCAACTGTGAATGTTCCACCACC
Source organism: Mycoplasmoidaceae bacterium (assembly GCA_024407855.1). Next base: position 17,039 of record JAKSVQ010000007.1, read on the forward strand.
AACAGATGTGAATAATCTGTTAGCAATTACTTTATCACCTTTACCAAATACTTCAACTCGCATCATGTTTGGGTGTTTTGGTGTACTTTTAATATCCCAAACGAATTCATGAGGATATTTTGCAAATACTTCATCAACGGCTTTATCTAGTAAGTGTCCCTTACCAGTTAAGGCAAATGATCCATAAAGAGTAATCTTTAAATGATCAATTCCTTCTTTTTCATAATTGTCAAGAATATAGTGACACATTCTTGTTGGAGCAATTGTGTGACTTGAACTTGGACCATGTCCGACTTTAAATAATTCTTTTACCGATAACATAATCTATCCTCCTATTCCCAGTCCTTAGCAGTAGCTGCTTTTAATGAATATGAAGCATGGTCAGCAAAACCACCCATACCTAGACGACGGTTTTTAGCAATTAAGTCGCCACCAGTTTCACCAATAACCTTGATTAGGTCATCAAGTTTGCATAATTCAGGCGTTGACATTAAACTGTGGTTTAAGACAGCAATTTCATATGCTCTTGTTGCAAATGAAGCACATCTTTGAATACATGGAATAATTGGATAACTATTTAATGAGTCACAAATAATTCCAAGTGAGTGTTCTAGTGCCATTTCAAAAGCACGACCACATTCATAGATGTCAGCATCATATAAAACAACAGCAGCTAATACTGCAGCCATTCCACAAGCTGTTCCTATAGGTCCTTGGCATCCAACGTCAATTGGAGCAAGACTTGCACCACTATCAACTAAACCTGCAAATATACTAGCAGCACAGAAAGCATTAATCATTTTCTTTGTAGTTACTTCATAATCATTTAGTAAATACAAAGCCATTGCTCAGAAAATGGCTGTTGTACATAGGTTTGGTGCAGCAATAATAACCGCTTTTTCATTAATTTCTTCACTGATAGCATAGCTAAAAGCTGATAGAATACGGTTAGCATTTTCAGCAGGCGATAAGAAATTTTCATCATGTAATCAGATGTTTCTAGCTTGACGCACATAGTGAACATCAGGGTTAGATAGTTTTAATTCACCATGTTTTCTTAAACCAGCTAAACCAGCAAGTTCAGCTAGGTTAATAGCTCTATAGTATAGTGATTTTATTTCTTCACGATCAGCACCTAAACATGCAAAGTCAAGGAAAGTTGCACCTTTGTGTTCACTAAACCATTTCTTTACTTCCTCAAATGTGTTCATTGGAATAGTGTCATGTTTTACCTTCTTGTTGAAGTAGTAGTGACCACCACCACTAGCTACAACACGGTGACGGTACAATGGTGTTGTTGCATCACTAAACACAACTACGTCAAAGACGTATGGTGTGTTTTTCAATGTTGCTGGACAAGGGCGATCAGAGAAGATTGCATACTTGAAATTTGAGTAAGAAAAAGCATAGTCAATATCGTGACTAATACCAGCATCTTTTTCCAATCTTGCAAATTCATTGTAAAGATAAACCTCAACGTGGTTTATTTTTGATCTTTTCATACGAATTTCTCTAGCAATTTCCAAGCAAGCACGATAAGGAACTAAGTTTAACGTTGAACTAGGACCCATTCCTTGCTTGAATAGTTCTAATATAGATTTCATAAAATAGAAAATTACCTTTCAATAAAATTATAAATCAATATGTTTTTATAAAATCTATATTTTTTAATAAAAATATATTTAGTACAGAAATAGATATTGGTTTATAATCATAGATAGTTAAAAATAACTATTATGGCTCAAAGATCGGTTGTGAAATTATCTAGTAAACTTAAGGGTAAAACCGTTGAGATTGTATCCTTAAACTTCACAGATCATTTGATAAAGCATAAGCTAGAAAACATTGGCTTTATCAAAGGTGCTCAAGTAAAAGTACTAGATAATGATGATTCTAACAAGGTTCTTCACTTACAACTGTACAATGTGCAATATGTGTTAAGAGAGGAAAATTGTAATCAAATAGATGTCAAAGTTATCTAAGTTTAGAAATACTGAAGGTAATAACTATTTATTGATTGGTGCACCAAACACTGGTAAATCAACCATTTTTAACTTGTTAACGACATCGACCGCTCTAGTTAGTAACATTGACCGAATGACAACTGAACACACGATGGGAAAAATTAAACATAGTGATAATTATTTGGTTGATTTACCTGGAACTTACAATTTATCTCACCCAATTGCTGAAGAAAAAGAAACACATTACCACTTATTACACCACAAAGTGTCATCAATTGTTAATGTGGTTTCAGCTTTTTCATTACAACGTGATTTATTCTTAACCCTACAATGTATTGAAACGGGAATGTTAAATACATTATGTGTTAACATGATTGATTTAATCAATCCTAAAGCAATCAATTGAAATAAGTTAAGTAAGAAATTAAATGGTTTGAATATTGTTTTAAGTCGTTCAAACCGTAATAAGAACACTAAGAATATTTTAAATTCAATGTACAAATCAAAGAAAGTTGATTCGAAAGTAGTCATCTACTCAAACGAAATTGAACAATGAATTGAAAAATATTCTAAAGTATTACCAGAAATGAATGTTTCAAAACGATTTGCTGCTTTGATGCTACTTGAAAACAATTCATATTTTATTGCTCAATTAAAAGAACATCATGCTGCTTATTGAGATGAAATTAATAAGATCTTAGTTAAAACTAAAGATAAACATTACATTAATGAAATTCGTGATACTAAGATTGCTTTCATCCAAAAACTATTAGATGAATGCAAATTTAAAAATAAGAAATACTTAAAGGTAAATTTAAAGAAACAAAACCGTTTTGACCACTATTTCTTGAAGAAGTGAATTGGTATTCCTTTATTCTTAATTATTGCCATTGCAATATATTATTTAGCTTTTGGTACATATGCTGGTGGCGGGTTACAATATTGATTTGGTCAAGCTTTAACCAATCAAGAATGAGGTTTAAGCCATTGAATGATTGTTGGTTTTAATAACTGACACGCACCAGAATGAGTCTCAAGCATGATTGTTAATGGCTTGTTTGGTGGTTTATTCACGGTCTTAACCTTCATACCTTGTATTGCAATCTTATATATTTGTGTAACAATCATTCAACAAGTCGGATTGTTATCAAGAGTTAGTATTTTACTTGATAATGCTTTAAGCAAGTTTGGATTGTCTGGACGATCAATTGTTAACTTATTAACTGCATTTGGATGCAACGTTCCTGCATTGATGTTGGCTCGAAGTTCAAGTTCAAGAAAAGAAAGGATTATCTCGGTTCTGATTATTCCTTTCATTCCTTGTGCTAGTAAGATTATTGTTATTGCTGCTGTAGCTAATGCAATAACCTTAACCTTTGGTTGATTATTTATTTTAGGTGCAGTTTTATTATCAGGAATGATTGCTTTAATATTAGGTTTAACCTTCTCAAAAACAATGTTTAGAAAGCAAAAATCATTCTTCTGTGTTGAAATGGTTAATTGAAATGGTCTTGATGTAAGAATTATGTTCAAGAACGTTTGACAAACAATCAAAGGATTCTTGAAGAAAGCCTTCTTAACAATTACCATTGCTAACCTAGTTTTCTGAGCATTACTACATTTAGGTAATGTTCCTGGTGTTTACATTAACACTACTGTTAATCCAGCAGATATTCAATATTCGGCTTTAGCTTATATGGGAAGAGGAATAAGCTATATTTTCTATCCATTCTTGGGATCAACTGATTGAAAGCTTACAACTAGTTTACTTTCAGCTATTCCAGCCAAAGAATTAACACTAACAACTTTACAAATGTTAGCTGAAGGTGGAAAGATTGAAACATTATTTGCTGGCAACTATGCATTAGCTATTAGCTTTATGATCTTCTTACTTTACTATATGCCATGTATTCCATCAATTAATACAATGAGAACTGAAGTAGGTAGAAAGAACATGTGATTAAATATTGGCATTAGCTTTGCTACCGCCTATACTTTAGCAACCTTAGTTTATTGAATAGGTACTGGGTTCAGTATGATTGGATAATATGAAAAAGCCATTACGTATATTCTTAACAGTTTTAGCTTTCATCATTGTTGTTGGTTCATTTACAGCAACATGCGTTTGTACCTACAAATTTAGCTGAAATATAACAGCGTTTTGATGAAGTTGATTCCTAATTGTTTGAGTAATTGATATTTTTGTTGGTGGTTATATCTTCTATAAGCCAAACCGAACTGATGAAACTAAAACATTCTGGTTGTTTATTATGGTTATTTTGCCAGTATTTGGAGCCTTTGTTGCCCTAATTTATAACTATAAATTAAAGACACTTTATTCCCAACCAAACAATGATCATACAAAGCTTCAAGCATTGATTTTTAGAGCAAAGAAATCTATTCGTCTTTACTCTGATTCATTGTTTGCTTCATTAGATACATTTAAAGCACTAAATTTTGCTCGATGAAAAGGAGTAAAAATTGAAATAATTTTATCAGTGCAAGAAAAGAAATCTCGACAAGATTTTCTTGTTCATACATTACAAAAATATCTGGAACAAAATATTGATCTTTACTTTGTAAATAAGCAGATTGAACAATCATTTATCATCATTGATAATGAAGAATTTTTATCAACAGAAAAGAACTTCAATTTTAGTAGTGTTTATCGTGAAAAATTACTAAAATATGGTGATAATCCAAACCGCTTTATTAATACGTGAAATTATGATTGAGAACGTAGTAGTAAACAATCATTAAAAAAAGAGAAAATTAATCCCTTTAAAAATGTTAAATATAAGCTAATTAATATTTTTTATCCATTTTTCTAATTTCTTATATAATATATCAGCAATATACCAAAGACAGTAACTGGCTATGCCTTAATTTGTTACCGAGGAATATGATCAAATTTTTGATAAATCTCTCAGTGTCTTTGTGTAACAGCAAAGACACTTTATTTGTATATTGCCAACAAATTACGGAGGTAAATTGTGTCTAAAGCAAAAATTGAACTAAAAGCTAAGGCTACTGAAGAGTTTGTCGACAAGATTAAGAAAGCTAAATCATTCTTAGTGTTTGAATATTTAGGTCTTACTGTTAAAGAATTAACAGAAATGAGAGCTAACTTACACAAAGAAGGTGCAAGCATTGAAGTTGTTAAAAACAACGTTCTTAACCGTGCAATGAAAGCAAACAACCTTCAAGTAGAAGAATGCAAAGGTCCTAATGCTGTCATTATCTGTAATGATGATGAAGTATGTTCTTTCAAAGCAGTAGCAGATATTGCTAAGAAAAGAAACTTTGTAAAGTTTAAATTTGGTTACTTAGAAAACCAAATCATTAAGCCTGACCAACTTGCCCAAATCGCAGCCATTCCAGGAAGAAAGGGT
>JAKSVQ010000008.1 GCA_024407855.1 Mycoplasmoidaceae bacterium
AACCTAATGATTGTGAAGTTTCATATTCATAAACTAAAGCAGCATCAGATAAACTAATTTTTTCTATAGCAATCTTAAGTTCTTCATATTTAGAATTATCAATTGGATAAAAACCACAATATACCATTGGTAAAACTTTTTTATAACCAGGTAAAGGTTCTGATGCTGGGTTATCAACAGTTGTAATAGTATCACCAACTGAAACATCTTTAATTGTCTTAATGCTTGCAGCAACTCAGCCTACTTCACCTGCTTCTAGTTTTTGTTTTTCTTCAACAAGTGGTGTTTTAACACCAAGTGATGTCACAATAAATTGTGCGTTTGATGCCATCATTTTAATTTTGTCACCAACTTTTAATGTTCCATTTTTTACTCGAACATAACATACAGCACCTAAATATGAATCATAGTAACTATCAAAGATTAATGCTTGTAGTGGTTTTTTATCATCATCTTCTAATGGGGCAGGAATTTTTTCAATTACTGCTTCAATAATATCATTAATGTTTTCGCCAGTTTTAGCTGATACACATGGTGCATCTGACGCATCTAACCCTAACACATCTTTGATTTGCTTTTTACATTTTTCAACATCAGCAGATGGTAGATCAATTTTATTGATAACAGGAAAAATTGTTAAGTTGTTGTCAATTGCTAAATATAAATTTGAAATTGTTTGTGCTTGCACGCCTTGAGTGGCATCAACAACTAAAATTGCTCCTTCACAAGCGGCTAAACTTCGCGATACTTCATATGTAAAGTCAACATGTCCAGGGGTGTCAATTAAATGAAAAATGAAGTCATCATTATGCTTCTTTGAATGATATTTAAGTTGAATTGCATTCAACTTAATTGTTATTCCTCGTTCACGTTCAAGTTCCATGCTATCAAGAACTTGGTCTTGCATATTATGAATCTTGTTACTTGCAGATTCAATAATACGATCTGATAAAGTAGATTTACCATGATCGATATGAGCGATAATGCAAAAATTTCTTACATTTTTCTTATTCATTGCTAATAATTATAATTATTTATCAATGATAAATAATTAAAAAAGCATTAAAGTGCTTTCTTTAATGCTCTTGCTATCTTAACATCAATAATTTGTGATAGTTCAGAAATTGTTGCTTTTTTAATATTGGTTGTTGTTTTATATTTTTCTAATAACAATTCTTTCTTTTTATTTGATAAGCCTTCAATATCAGGAAGAATAGATGTGTCAAATAAAGATTTTTCTCTTTTCTTTCTATGGAAAGATATAGCAGTATTGTGAACTTCATTTTGAATATTAGCTAGGAAGTTATAAAGGTTTGACTCCTTATCAAGTGGTATTGTTCGATTTTGATAAACAATTCCGTTTGTTTGGTGATTATTGTTTTTAACTAATCCAATAATGTAAGGTGGTTCAATATTCTTTGCTGCAAACACTTCAAGTGCAGCATTAACTTGAATTTTGCCACCATCCATAATGATTAAATCGGGCATATCATCTTTATGATGATCAATGAATCGACCAATAATATGTTTCATACAATCATAATCTGACGTTAGATTAGGATCGTCAATAATATAGCGACGATACTTTGACTTTATAAATTCTCCATTGTTGATATAAATCATACCAGCAACTTTATTTTCACTGAATAGATTTGATATATCAAATGAAACCATTGTCTTAATTTTGTCAGCATGAATGATATCAGCTAATTTATACATTGATGATAATTTAGCTTTTTTAGCATGCTCATAAACAAGATAATTTGTTTTCAAGTATTCTAAAGCATTATCAATAGCTGTCATTAAAATTTCATATTTCCTTCCTTTAATTGGTTTAGAAATGTCAAAATCAAGAGTTTGTTTCAACACTTTTAATTCTTTTTTAGAAAGAGAAACAAACAATTTCTTTGGTTTATTCTTGCTCTTATCATAATATTGATAAAGTCAAGAAGTTACAGCTGATTCAACATCATCATAATATTCATGAATTTCTTGAATCTTAGCAATAAGTTTTCCACCTACATAACTAAATAGAATCAAAGAAATAAGATTGTCTTTTGTTGCAAAACCAAGGAAGTCAGCATTTTCCTTATTATTAAATTGAACAGTTTGATTTTGCTTTATTTCATCTAGAGCTAAACGTAATCTCTTGTAGTAATCTGCTTCTTCAAATTTTAATTGTGTCGCCAATTCTTTTTCTTTAGTTTTTAATTGTTTTTCAACCAATGATGTGTTTCCGCTAAAGAATTGTTTGATCTCGCTTTTGATTTTGTCATATTGTGATTCATCAACCTTATTAATACATGGCCCTAAACATTGCCCAATATCGTAATATAAACATTTATGTTTAGGTAATTGATCGCATTTTCTTAAAGGAAATAATGCGCCTAGCAACATGAATAGTTCTTTTTTGAAAAAATTCTTGCTCGCAAATGGACCGTAATATGTTCCTTTAAATCTAGTGTTAGTATGAGTATATTTAATTCTTGGATTTTTTTCGTTTGTAACAACAATATATGGATATCCAGACGAATCTTTAAGAAGGATGTTATATTTAGGACGATGTTTTTTAATCAAATTATTTTCAAGAATTAAAGCTTCATTCTCATTCTTAACTACATAAAATTCAACATCAGCAATATCATTTACTAACTGTGTTGTTTTATAATCGTGTAGTCGATTAAAATATTGATTTATTCGATTACAAATGTTGACAGCTTTACCAACATAAATAATGTCACCATGTTTATCTTTTCAAAGATAACATCCTGGTTTTTTAGGTGCAGATTTTAATTTGAATTTTATTTTTTCAGTCATACTATTTCAAATCAATCTTTTCCTTTTTTAATACTCGTTCAAGTGATTCTACAATGGCTTGATTGTTATCACTATCAATATATATTTGTGATCCATTTTTTAAATTAAAGAAAAATTTATCATTTATAAATTCATATGATTGAATGTCTTCATACAAAATCGAAATAATATCAATTTGTTTGGAAATGATAATTCTTTGTGTCGTAATATACATTTCCGGGTTTTCAATAATTTGAATTAGTTGTTTTTTACCGATTAATTTAAAAGCATCCAATTCATATCGGTAGAAAACAAATTCGCCTTTATTAATTGAAAAGTCAACAATTAATTGTTTTAGGTTTCTATTTTTTGCAAATACTACGGCTTGAAAATTCTTAATATATTGTTGTTCAAAACTATTTAGTTCATTAGTTAAAACTAATGTTTCTACCATATCATCTAAGGCCACAACAAAATCCTTTGTGTATTGTTTATTCTGATCAATTCATGATTTTAGTAATTCAAAACGATAAGCCAAAAAATCTTTTGCATCTTTTGGTTGGTATAAACCAATTACTCTTTTCTTATTAAAATCTTTTAAATTACCAATATTTAGCATTCTTGACATTTGTGGTAAGAATGTTGTTTCATAAGTGTTTGACTTTGGTCTTTCAAACAAGTTTTTCATATTGTTATTATAATTATTTTATGGAAAGACTTATAACCAAAAAAGAAAAGAAGTATTACGATAAACTAGCAAAACATGTTTTTGCTAGAAAGAATAAGTTCTTTCGAAGAAATGTTCATTTAAATCATAAAGAAACATACCTAAGAATCATTCGTATTAAAACTGATGAACAATTTTATGATGAAGTTGAAGGATTCAACGAAATCCCTCGTGACACATGTTTCTTTATCCACCATGTGGATTCGCAATTAAATAAGGACAAATACTATTCAGTAAAAAATTCTGACTACGTTATTACAGATACTAGAACTAATAAAGTTGTTGCCATTAATAACCAACCAAAAAACTATCCAGACTTTTTTAATGTCTGAATAGTTAGAAGAAATACAGTTAATTTTTTGAAAATACAAATCGACGATATCTTGTTTACAAGATAATTATTTAATATCTGTTTTCTTATAAACAATTATTGCACTTGTAAATAATACACCAGCAATAATAGATCAAATTGTGATGATTAAATTTATTGAATAGAAGTTACTAACTTTGTATTGATATAAGTTAGCATATGTTTCAGCATAATCCATTTCTGATGTTGTCAAACGACAGAATGATTGAGTTTGACCTTCAACATATGGTTCAATTCTAATACCCCTTTTAAAGACTTGATTGATGAAATCATTTTGGGAATAGTCTTCTGCTGGCATATTTTGGATTCAATCTTTTATAACTCAAGAAGTAAATGGGAATTTAACATCAGTAATTCCTTGTCCCTCTTCATATGCATTGATCATATCAATTTGGATTTTTTGAGCTTTCATTGATCAATACAATTGGTTTTGTGCAACTACTTTAAATCTTTCTTTAGGAGTAATAGTTTCAAATTGTCCAGCGGGGAAGAATAGACCAGAGTTGTCACTCGCAATTGCTTCTCTAGCAGCTTCAGAATATGGCTTCATTGGACTGAACAGACCAAATGCTGTTTCATACAATTCATCTGATTTTTCTTTTTGCTCTTGAGTCAATAACAAGTCAGACATCTTAAATCATGGTCGTTGGAAAGTTGTGTGAATGTATTCTGAAACATTAATGCTACTATTACTTTGTGATGCATAACAAATAGTGTTAAAGTCAATTTGATATAAAGTTGTAAGCAAATATCAGTTTGATGTTGCAATTGTCATGTCACCACCAACAATAATTACGTTAGGGAATACTTGGCCTTGATCTTCGGTTAGTGCATAATAACCAATTGGATAGTTTCCAATTTCTATGTTTTCATCAGTATCAACATGTGTTGATTCTTCAATATCATAGTTAAATGAGTTATTTGAACCAATAACTAGTTTGCTTGCTTCTTTTAGTCTTGAATCATCAAGACCAAATGAACTATATAAAGAAGACAATTGTTTTCCAATATCAATATAGTTAAATGCTAGTCTTCCTGATTCAGCTATTGCTTTATTTCAATATTCATTAGTGTCAAAGTGATATTTTTCTCTACCACTTTCATCAGTCATACATTGAATAGCAGCAAAATTTAGAGGCGTTTGATCTAATTCAGCGTGTTCATATTGATTAATAGTGTTACAACTATAACCTAAAATCTCAGTATCGTATCGATCTGATAAGACTTCTGTTGCAGATTTAGATATTTGTGGGAACAAGAAATTCATCAAAAGTAATATGAATACTAAACCGATTGTTCCAATCATAATGATGACTTGTCCACCCACCATAGCAATGAATACTGCAATGCCACCAAATAATAACATGTTAACAATGTTACCAACAAGTACAGATAGTATTAGACCACGGTATTTACTTAATTCAATACCGGTAACATTAGTCAATTCGTTATATTCACCAAACACTGGATAAACTAGCGCAGTAATAATTAATGTTGTTACACAGACAATTAACATTATCAATAAGTATGCTAATGTCTTCATTAATACAGTTGTGTTTTTCGTTAATGGTTTGGAAGCTAGTGATAATTCGGTACCATCATCTCGGCTTACTCTAAATACTGCAACAGCAATACTTGCTGCTGATGCGGCAATAAAGAATAAGTTAAATATTGGCATGTTAAATCCACCAACTGTTCAAATAAACAATGGTTGGAATTTCATTGCTGCAGGAACAATTAATAAGATAATTGCTAAATAAACAACATAAAGAATCGCAATAATATAGCCAAACGGTCTTTTTAAGAACGATTGGAATAGATAACCTAAATAGGCTCCTCTTGGCGATTTTATTTGTTGTTTATTTGTTGTCATATTATTTTTGCATTGTATCTACTGAACCAAATTTAATTAGTTTCTTATAGATGTCATCTAATTTATTTCCGATTTCATTAAATGAAAGTAATTGAATTTTCTCCTTTTGAATTAATTGCAAGAAAGTTGATTCTTGTTTCTTTGTTTGGAAGTTGATTATGAAGTTACCAGAAATTTCTTCAATCGTATAGTCAATTGAATTGTCATGTAAGAAATTTTTTAACTTTTTAGGGTTGGATACTTGAACACTAAGTTTTCTATCTGAATAACGATCATATAGTTGCTTTGTTGTTCCAGTGAAGACAATCTTACCACCATCAAGGATGGTTGCAGCATTTGCATATCGATCAAGTTCAGCAAGAACGTGACTTGATATAAGAATAGCTTTGCCTTCTTTTGTTAATTTACCTAAAGTTTCAAATAATTCTAATCTTGCTTTAGGGTCAAGGTTGGCAGCAGGTTCATCCATTACCAACACATGTGGATTGTTAATTAATGCTTGAGCAAGTAACACTTTCTTTTTTTGACCAGATGAGAAAGTATTAGGTGATTTACCTTTTAAATTTCACATATTTAATTCAGTTAATCTTGTTTTGGCAAATCGTTTTGCTTCAATACTTTTTAATCCTGATAATTTAGCCATTCATACTAAGTATGAGTAGCAACTCATTCTTGCTGGGAATCGGGCATTTTCAGGAATGTATCCTAAATATTGTTTAGCTTGAATTGACGTATTCTTTTCGCCATTAATTAAAACGGTTCCAGATCATCTTGCATAAGCACCAATAATTGATTTAATCGATGTTGTTTTACCAGCACCGTTAGCACCAATGAAAGCATGGAATTGACCAGGATAAACATTAAACGAAATGTTATTAATGGCTGGTGCCTTCTTTCTTGGATATCTTTTATAAAGATTTTCAACGAACAAAATAGGTTTAACTTTTAGTTGGTGATAATGAGCAATGCCTTGTTTAGTATTTTGCTTATTTTGAAAAACAGATTTGAAAGTTCTTCCAAATATCCTAATATTCTTTTTATTTTGTTTTGTTATTTGTTTTGCATGTTTATTCATATCATCACCTCTATTTAACGTCGAATTTATTGTATAGGACTATTCCAGTTCCAAATAATCCTAGCGATATACTTCCCCAAATTATTGCAAATATTCAATATTTAAGTTTTGGAGTTGTTGAGTAAAAGAACCATTGCATGTTTTGTCCAACAGGAACTAAAATTTCTTTACCAAACACTTCACTTAAAGCATCAACATTAGGGTATCAGTTTCCAGTACCAACATATGCTTTTCCTGTATAAGCTCATGATCTAGTTGGTTCATCTAATGAAACAAACAAGTAGTTTTCATCAGTTTCACATACATTAATAAATAATTTTGATGTTTTATTGAATATTGCATTTGCTGAATTCAAGGCAAGTGGTATTTTTACATCTGGTTCCAATCCTGAAATATCTTGATATTCTCTATTTCAAGTTTGATTCATAAATGCTATATTTGGAAATTGTGTATCTTTATCAGCTAAAACACTTCCATCAAGTGCTTTAGACATTCATGATCCCTCAGAATTTAATGTGACACCTAAAATGCTATTGAAGAATTGCGCATATGTCATTGGTGGAATATCAATGACTTGGGTATTGAATACTGCTTGTCTCGCGGCAGATTCATATTCAGAAATGTCATATTCCCCTTCAAAACACTTTTGTTGTTCATCAAGTGCTTTTCAGAACACATAGTTTTTAAATTGAATGAATCTATCATTTAAATCATCAACATTGTGAATATCAAAAGATGAAGCATCATATTTAGTCATTTCTGAATGAATTGCTGGACTCATATATCTTGGATCATCTGAGTTGCCAGTAAAGCATGCTCATATTATGTTGTAATATTTTTGTAATGTTTCTGTATTTCATGCAAATGCTCAACTAAGATCAGTTAAATTTTGTTCAGCTAATGGTGCTTGAACATAATTACGATAATCAAATACATCTCGGTACATAATGTCAAACATTGGAGCGTATTTGTTTCATTGTTCCTTTTCAAAATATACTTCACGTGAGTCTAATATTTCTTTCGATCTAACTGAACCAACAGGAATTTGATCGCCATATCCTCTTAGTCTTGTTCCTGTTATTGGTGGAATACCATCAAAACCAACATACTTTGGCAATATAAGCATTTTAATTAATGGGTTAGTAACTCCAGGAAGATCGTAATTGTTTGTACTATAGTACAATCAATCAAGACTTTGCTTATGATCAATTTCCTCAGTAATTTCAGGACTAGCTGGTGAAGTTAATTCATAATTGTAATATCTTGTGAATGAGAACATTCTGTTTGCTTGTCTATCAGCATAGCGGTTTGTATCATAAGACAAATATGTTAATGCTAATTGACTAGCCAAGTCTGTAACATTTAGTATTGGAGTTGGATCTTTTGGTAAAATTTGGTTTTCCCAATAATCCTTCATTTCTCTTCAATTAGTTGCTTGACATGGGTGTGGTGCACCACTTTCTAATGGTGATCCTTCAAAATAAACAACTTCGTTTTCCTTGTAGTCACCAGTAGCTCTATCACGTTCATGAATGATGTATGAAGCAGCCGTCATATTTTGGTCGCTTAAAACTTTAAGTGGTGTAGAAAAAACAAATAACGTTAATGCCTGATAAATTAAGAAAAGTAATGAAATGATTACGTTAGTAATGATAATTCCCACTTTAGCAAAATTTAATGTTAATAAGATTGAAATTGAACCAAAGATAGCAAAAGTGATAGCATTACCAATAAACATTGATATTAGTAAACCAACATAGAATTGTGGTTCGGTTCTTGGCAAGAAGGCAGTAAACATTGTAATAATGACTGTTGAAATGTTTACAAGCAAACAGAAAACCGCAAACACAACGAACTTACTCATAACAATCTTAAATCGTGAGATTGGTTTTGATATAACAATTAATTCTGTTCCTTCCTCGTTTGTATCTTTAAAGATACCAATTGCCAGTACAGCAGTAAATAATCCAGCAACCATTCCCATGAATGTTTGGCAAATACTCATTGTTGTGTTGGCTCAAACTTGCAAAGTATTCATTGTTGCAAGTAATGGAAGCAAAATAATAAATGAGATACATGTGAATGCAAAAAGAAGTCATGTAATTCAAACTGACTTTCTCTTTGCGGTGTTAATAAACAAAAATTTAAAATATGTGAAACTCATATTATTATTTGTTTAAGTATTATATAGATAATATCTTTTTTTATTAAAAAAGATAATAATTGATAAAAAATATAAAAAAATAAAGGCCTTAGCCTCTATTTATAGTAAGTTGTGAACAACTGATTGAATATCATCATCATCTTCACATGAATCTAAGAATCTTTCTAGTTTTTCTAATAATTTTTCATCAGTGATATCTTTTTTATCTTGAGCAACCAATTTTACTTCACCAGAGTGAATATTAAATCCGGCATCAACTAATACCTTCTTTGCATCATAAAATTGTGCTGGATCAACTAGTACCTCATAGTTGTCCTCATGTTCTTTAATATCAACAACGTTAAAAGCAAGTAGTGATTCAAGAATAGAATCTTCATTTGTTTTTGAGTTCTTTAACAAAATAAATTCTGCGTAATTGTCAAAAAATATTTTTACCGAATTAGGACGGGCAATTTGTCCATTAATTTTACCTAAATAACCTCTTAGGTTACTTGCTGTTCTGTTTGTATTATCAGTTAAAGCATTAATAATAAATTGTGTTCCGTTTGGACCATAACATTCATAAACTACTGTTGTCATATTTGCTGGATCTTTAGCGGCTCCAGAAATATTTCTTTCAATTGATTCTCTTGATAAGTTGTTAGCAAGAGCTTTATCAACTGCAGCTTTTAATCTTGGGTTAGCATCAATATTTGGACCACCAACTTTTGCAGCAGCTTTAATTTCCTTGGCAAGCTTAAGTCAAATTTTAGCTTGCATTTGTTGCTTTTTATTTGTTTGACTTGCAACTAAATGTTTACGTGGCATTATTTAATTTCCTTCAAAACTAGTAATAGTGTTTTTCACCATTCTAATATTGATTTTACTTCAACTCTTTCGGCTGGTGAATGACAATCATACATTCTTGGTCCAACGGCTACAGCATGATTTAATAATTGTGGACTATTATCAATAATTGCTGCTGGCTCAATACCACCTGGGTCTTTTGCTGGTAGTGTATATCTACCTGTTACTTTTGTAAAACATTTACTTCATGTTTGTACAATTTCAACTTTGTCCGGATGTTCAGTTAGTCATGGAACACATGTTAACATGTTTTGGAAATTTCTAAATCCAAATTTCATTCCATAATATCTTAATCGATCAAATTGATAATTCAATCCATCATTGAAGAAACAACGAGGCATCATAAAGACTTT
Source organism: Mycoplasmoidaceae bacterium (assembly GCA_024407855.1). Next base: position 10,205 of record JAKSVQ010000008.1, read on the forward strand.
TAATACATTATCTTCTGTCTTAACCATTCCAACATTGCCTGAAGCAAAGATGTGCTTCATAGTAATATCCATTCTTTCAATACCTGTTGGAATATATGAAAAGAACCATAAAATTTGTTCAGTTTCATCATAATCACAAGCTTGCTTTGCTTGTTTTGATGCTAGACTAACATTAATTCTGCCTTCTTTATCTAAACCTTGTGCCATAGTTATGGCTACATCTAAAGCATGGTTTAAGTGTTTTTTTAATTCAGGTATATCTTTTGGATCAGCTTGAATAATTATTTCTGCTTTTCTTGGTATGGCATTAAAAGCATTACCACCATCAATACTAATTAATGAAATTTTACTATGATCTTGTGAAAATGAATAAAGTGCTTCGCACAAGAAAGTAATAGCGTTGTTTAAAGGGTTGTGAACAGCTAATGCAGAGTGACCACCATCTAAATGTGAAACTTGGACTAAATAAGTTTTAGTTCCTTTGTGAACTGGTTTTAATTTTAATGGTTTTTCACAAGTAACTCTATTTGCTCCATTACTTGATGTATACATTTTTTCTGGACAATCAATATCTAAATTCAATAAGTGTTTAGCTTTAAAATAATTTTTAGGTATTGAATTCATACAATATTGAATATCAACCTCTTCGGTAACGCTTAATAGAATTTCAAGTGGACCATGTTGATATTTGTTTGTAGTCATTATTTCCATAATGGCTGCAACTCCAATACCGTCATCAGCACCTAATGTGGTTCCATCACATTTGATATAGCCATCTTTTGTATCGTAAAATGGTTTAATTGGTGTAATACTCAAATCATCTTTAACATCAGCCGTCTTTGTTAAAACCATATCCATATGTGCTTGTAACAAGATGGTTGGTTTCTTTTCATAACCTTTAGTTGCTGCTTTCTTGGCAAATATTGCACCAGAACTAAATTGTTTAACATGACATCCAGCTTTATTTAGCTCATGCTTTAACATGTCAGCTAAAGCTGCTTCATTGAATGAACCATGAGGAATAGCACATATTCTCTTGAATCAAGTCAATACACCTCTTGGTTCTAATTTTTCAAAATCTAATCTTTTCATCTTATCTCCTACTTGTCTAATCTTGCTAATGTTAATTGGATAATTTTTCACAATTTAGATGTGTCTGATACACTAAATGATTCACTTGGCGAGTGACAGTTGTATAGTGAAGTGTTGATACTAATAGTGTTAGCAATCATATTTGGATTCTTAACACAAACAATACCACATTCAAGGCCAGCAGGAACCGCTAAAAATTTAATATCTTCACCAACAATTTCTTTATATGCCTTAGCATAAATTTTAGAAAGTTCATTTTGCTTTAAATCATTAATGAATGAGAATAATTGACCTTCTTGCTTATAGTTATTAAATCCAAGCAATTGTCCTAGTGATTCAATTTTTCTTACTGTTCTTTGAATTTCACCATCTAAATAACTTCTAATTTTAAAATCTACTCTTAATTTATCACCTTCAGTGCTAATAAAACCAATATTAGATGAAGAGTACATATCTGTTGAACCAGCTTGACTTGTAAACACCTTGTTTGGTGCTAATGATGCAAACAATAAGATGTTTATAGATGTTTCAATTGTAAATATCTTCTTTGGTGCTTCAATTCGATCAAATGATAGCTCAGCTTCATTTTCTAAACCTTGAGCAACTTTTTTAGCAATCTTTAATTGGTTGATTAAAAATCTTTTCAATTTTTCAAATTGTTTTTCTTCAATAATAACATCTGCTTTTGCATATGTTGGAAGTGAGTTATTAATTGGTCCGCCCTCATATTTAGAAATATTAAAATGAAATTTATTTAAGTGAGCAAAGTCATGAATACATTGTGCTAAAAATTCAATTGGATTAATGTGCGGTCGACTAATATTTGTTCCAGAGTGACCACCATGTAAACCAGTTAATGCAATTGAATATGCATTTTTGTGTTTGTTGTCTTCTGTTTTAAGTGGGCACTCATATTTCATGGTAGAGCATCCTGCGCCACCATAAGTAATTTCATTAAAGGTTTCACTATCAATGTTTAGGTAATATTTTGCTTTTAATTCATTATTAGGTAAATCTTCGATGATACATTTACCTGGTTGGTCTTCTTCATTAACAGTAAATAAATGTTCGATTGGTCCATGCTTAATGTCTTTGTTATGCATAACTGCTAATTGGATTGCAACACCAATACCATCATCACCACCTAATGATGTTCCATCAGCTTTAATCATTCCGGTTTCAGTGTCATAGAAAGCATCAATGCCTTCTTTTAGTAAATCTTTTTCTACTTTGTCTTCCTTAGCTAAAACCATGTCTAAGTGAGATTGTAGTAAAACTACTGGTCAATTTTCACAACCAGGGCTAGCTTCTTGCCTTGCTAAAATCATTCCACTTGGATAAACAGTTGTTTTGCATCCGGACTTTTTACAAACTTCACCCATTCATTTAGAAATAGCTTCTTCATGATATGAACCACGAGGAATCTTGGTTAATTCCTTAAATCATTTCATCACTTCTTTGGGCTCAATATTTTCAATATCTCTTATTTCCATAAATATCTCCTTAAAGATCGGTAGTTGGTTATATATTAATTATAAAAAAATAAAAGTATTGTAAACAATACTTTTATTTGTTTTTGTTTTAGCTTGTTGACTAGAACATTGATGCTGGTAGGTAACAGCCTACTGCCATCAAACCTAAACCAACTGCTAATACGATTAGTAATTGTTTTCAGCTTGCTTTAACGAAGTCTGAGTAATCCATCTTCAACATTTCTAGGAATGGAAGAACCATACCAGTTGGAGTGAATAGGTTTACTCAACCCATTGCAGCAGCAAATGTAGTTACTGAACCAGATAATGTAATTGTTCCAGCACTTGCAACAGCAGGCCCAATTACTGGGAACATTGCTGAAGATAGACCAGAAGATGATGGGATGAATACTGTTAGTAATGAAATTACTATGAAAATCATAAACATCGCACCAATTGCTGGCATCTTTCCTAATACTCCACCTAATCCATCAGCGATCATGTTGTTAAATCCAGATTCGTTTAGAGTTACACCTAAACCTCTAGCTAGAGCAACGATGAATGCAACACCGATGAAATCAGCACATCCTTTTAAGAATACTTGCATGAAGTGTGGAGCGCCCTTTCAGTTAATTGCACCAACAATTACTGATCCAATAAGGAACAAGAATCCAGCTTCTAGCATTCCAAATTCACCAATTGGTGAGATTGATGTTAAGAATGGGAATGTTGTTGCTAATCATGCATTAAGGTCTCTAAAACCAGTTCAACCAGTAATTGAGAACCAGTCAATCAAACATACAATTAACAAGATGAATGTTACAGCAAACACTATTAGTGTTCACATACGTTTTCTTGTCATTGGAGGTAAAGCATCCTTATCAAATGAATATTTAGATTTGAATTCTTCATTTGACATGTAAACACATGACTTTTGAGGATTCTTTTTCATTCTCATTGCATAAACCATTGTACATGCGATTGAAACAATAGTTACAACTGCAAAGATTACTAATCTCCAAATGATACCTTGTGTCATTGTAATATCAAAACCAGCGTCAGTAATTGCTTTAACAGCTGTTGAAATCAATACAGGGTTAACTGTTGATCCCATAACACCAACACCAGCTGACATGAATACAACCATGAATCCTGTCATTGCATCATATCCAGCAGCAAACAACAATGGAATAACTACTAAGAATAATGGTAGTAATTGTTCACACATATTGAATGTTGAACCACAGATAGATAGAAGGAACATTAGAATTGGAATTAGGAATATTTCTTTACCTTTCATTTTCTTTAGTAAAGCACCAATTCCTGCTTCTAGAGCTTTTGATTCACTAACTAATTCCATGCAAGCATTGAATAATAATAAGAAGATTATTATGTCAGCTGCACCAGACACACTCTTAGTGATAACAGTACCATCATTAAATGTGTGTGATGATGTATAACCTGCAAAACCTCTTAATGGGTTTAAGAAGATATCTAGCAATCCAGGAATTTGTCCAGGAGCTACAATTTCTTGTTCAGTTTCAGGGTTAATACCTTTAATTTCAAGGTTTCCGCCTGCTAAATAAATTACCCAAATTAAGAATACAACACCAATTAACGCTGCAAAAATAATTAGCAATGCGCTTGGAAGTTGCATTTTTGGTTTTTTGAAATTAGGATTTGATTTTAACTTTAAAGCATATTGATGTTTTAATTCTTTATGCTTTCAGATTTTATCAAAGACAATACCTAGTATTGGAACTCAGAAAAATCGTTTAGTTAAATCAGAGAATTTAGCTTCTAAAGGTTGTTCACCTTTATAAGTAAGAAGTAACGAGTAGGTTAAACCACCTGCTAGTCCAGCAACCATTACTAGTACTGATACTACAATGTTGCCGGTTATTTTATCTTGTTGCCCATTGAATGCGTCCTTGCATACTAATGATAGTATTAGCATAACAATACCAAGGGTTAAAAAGATATTAAATACAAAGAATTTATTTAAAAACTTGTTTAGAGGTCATTTAACTCTTTCAGGCTTCTTATTTAATGTTTTAACGTTTTCTTTTTTCGTCATTAATAATACCTAAATTTTTAAATGGTGCTCGAAAAGGGACTTGAACCCATAAGAAGTTACCTTCAATAGATTTTGAGTCTATCGCGTCTGCCATTCCGCCACTCGAGCATTTATTGTTTGTGGCTAATAAATCTATAAGTTAAAACCGGTTTTTTGTGCACAAAACTTATTAACTTATTAATCTATCTATTATTTATTATATAAATAATAGTAAGTATATGAAAAACATATTTTTATATGATGTCCATACTCATACAAATATGGATCCAATGATTAAGGAATTAAATAACATTGTTGCTATCTGCCAAGACAAAAATATTATTTGAAATGCAGTAGGAACTTGTTTGGAAGATTCTATTGTTGCAGTTAAACAAGCTAAACAATATCCTGGACAAATCTATGCCACAGTTGGTATTCACCCAGATAATTGCAAAGATTTATCCGATATTGACAAATTAGAAAATCTTTATTTAGAAAATAAAGATGTCATTGTTGCATGAGGTGAAATTGGTTTGGATTATCATTATGAGAACTATGATAAAGAAAAGCAAATTCTGTTCTTTAAAAAACAATTGGAAATAGTAAACAAATATGATCTACCAGTTTGCATTCATGTTCGTTTAGCTGAAGAAGATTGCTTTGAAATATTAAAAATGGTCAAGAACCCAAAGAAAGTTTGAATACATTGCTATGCAATGGGGCCAGATTGAGCCAGAAAATATGCTAATGCAGGATTTATGATATCAATTCCTGGAATCGTTACATTTAAAAATGCTAAACCTTTACATGAAGCATTAAAATCTATTCCATTAGATAAAATGATGGTTGAAACTGATGGACCATGATTAGCTCCGGTTCCACACCGTGGAAAAACTAATTATCCTTACTATGTTCAATATGTTGCAGAAGATATTGCAAATAAATTACAAATTTCTAAAGAAGAGTTATCAAAAAAATTAACAGCTAATGCTGTTAACTTCTTTGGGATTAAATAAATTTTTTAATTTCTCTTTGTGCGTCCTTTTTCTTTTTTGTTTCACGCTTGTCTGCACTATTTTTTCTTTTAGCAATGGCAATTGTTAATTTTATTTTGCCATGTTCTAAATGAATGTTTAAAGGAATTACTGTTTCCTTAAATTTTTTAATATGGTTTTGAATCTTAAGAATTTCATTCTTATGAAGTAATAATTTTCTGGTTCTTGTTGCATCATCACCTTTTAGGTTCGATTGTTTTCATGGTGTAACATGCATATTAATAACAAAGGCTTCATTATTTCTAAACGTTACAAAAGCTTCATCAAGATTTGCTTGTGAATCAACAATTGATTTAACTTCTGATCCTCATAATGAAATACCACATTCATACTTATCTTGAATGTTGTAATTGAATAAAGCTTTTTTGTTATTAACTAGGATTTTCATAATTAAATCCTTCTTACAACCTCAAACTCAATTCTTCGTTCATTCATATCAGCATTAATACATTTAGCTCTAAATCTTGTACCTAATGTAATGATGTTGTTTGTCTTCTTTCCAATTAATTGGAAATTTCTTTCATCATATGTATAGAAATCATCTTTCAGATTTGCAAGTTTGATTAGTCCTTCAATAGTATTAGGTAATTCAACAAAACATCCAAATTTTGTTACTGCTGATACTCTTACATCAAATTCTTCACCGACGTGATCTTTCATATATTGAGCAAACTTAAGAGCATTAACATCTCTTTCGGTTTGAATTGCTCTAAGTTCTGCTTCATTAGATTTATCACAGTATTCTTTTAGCATTTCTACTAATTTCTTACGATCATCATCGGTATATGCTTTTCTATTGAAAAGATACATTCAATATAAACGATGAACCACTAAATCTGGATATCGTCTAATTGGAGAAGTAAAGTGAGTATAGTTTTTACTTGCTAAACCAAAGTGACCAATATTCTTAGTATCATATTCAGCTTTAGCCATTGTTCTTAACATTAATACACTAACTAAATCTAAGTTTGGATTGTCAGCATTATTAATTAATCAATTAGACATTGATTTAGGTGTAATTGATAAGTCACCAGCTGGAAGTTTAAAGTTTAATTTCTTTGCTTCAACTTTAAACATTTCAACTCTTTCAGCTTTTGGTTCACCATGAACACGATAAACAAACGGTCATTTAACTTTAATGGCTTCAATTGTTACAGCTTCATTAGCTGCCACCATGAAGTCTTCAATCATAGATTGAGCTGTACCAGTTTCTCTTAATTTGATTTCAATTGGTTCACACTTTTCATTAACAATAATCTTGACTTCTGGTATTTCAAGTTCAACATATCCACGATTCTTTTTCATGTTGTAAAGAATATCATGTAGTTTTCTTGATGTTTGTAACATCTTTCTTATTTCAGGAGTATCTTTTTCAAGTTTATCCTTACCTTCAAAGAAAGCATTTACTTCATCATAACTAAATCGACGATGTGATTTAATAATTGATGGATATGTTTTAATATCTAAGAAAGAACCTTTCTTATCAATTATCATTTCACATGTTAATGCTAATCTTGGTACATTAGGATTTAATGAACACAAATCGTCTGATAGATTATGTGGAAGCATTGGAATAACACGATCAACTAAATATGTTGAGCAACCTCGTTTTAATGCTTCTAAGTCTAAACATGAATTCATCTTAACATAATGACTAACATCAGCAATTGAAACATATAGTTTATATGTTCCATCTTCTAATTGTTCACAATATACGGCATCGTCAAAGTCTTTTGATGTTGCTGGGTCAATTGTAACAATATCTAAATTAGTTAAGTCTTTTCTTAATGCTTTTTCTTCTTCATTAATGTCTAACTTTAATCTATTAGCGTAGTCAATGACTTCATCTGGGAATTCTGGTTCAATACCATTGTCATAGACAATGGACAAGATATCAGTACCAACATCATTAATATGTCCAATGATTTTTGCAACTTTACAAATGGCTTCAGTTTCAGTAAACTTAACAACGGTATATAAGAACTTTGTTCCATTTGTTAAGCCAGAAGTATCTTCCAATTTTATTGGTAGATACATTTTCTTATCATCTGTTTCAATTTGATAATGTTCACCATCTGATTTAAAACAACCAACATAAAAACCTTTTGCGTGTTTAAGTACTTTTAGTACTTTGGCATCCTTAAGATCTTTATTTGGGCTTTCTAATTTTAATAAAGCAAATTCAACACTATCACCATCTAGTGCTCCACCCAAATTTGTTTTATGAACATAGAAGCCAGATTCTTCTTTGCCTTCTTCAGTAATAAATCCAGCTAATTTAGAATTGATACGAATAACACCTTTATAGATCTTAGACATATCAACATCAGCTTTAGGGTATCCTAAAACTAATTTTCCATTTCTTAATTTAATTAATTGTGCTGAGTTAATTAGTGACTGAATGTTTTTGAAAAAAACATTCTTATCAACACCAGGTTCTTTATTCGATAGCTTACGAAGAATAATACCAATTGGAATTGGTCTTTTTCCTTCTTTTGCTACAATTTCTAAAATTTGTTTGTAATAATCAGGTTTCTTATTTTGCATATTAAATAAATAATAATGCGATACCTAAACCTAATAATATTAATGTCACAATGAACATTATGATTTGTAAAATTTTTACAAATCCTCTGTCTTTAGTTTTCTTGAATAGTTCAAGGTCTTGACCTGCTTGCGCATTAAGTCCA
>JAKSVQ010000009.1 GCA_024407855.1 Mycoplasmoidaceae bacterium
AGGTGTAAGTGTAGTAATACATTAAGCTGATTAATACTAATAATTCGAAAGACTTAAGTTAGATAGACTAATCACTATTAATTGATTAGATCATAAAATATAAACTAGAATATTGTTGGTTTTATAAAACTTGCAAAGACATTTCAAATGTTTTGCAGCGTTAATATTGTCGGGGAAATACCTGTTCCCATCCCGAACACAGAAGTCAAGCCCGATGAAGTCGAATGTACCCGCTGGGGAGAATAGAAAGACGTTGCTTTAATGGAAAAACTAGGGGGAAACTCCTAGTTTTTTCTTTTATAATTTAAACATTATGAACAAAAAACCAGTTGTGTTAATTGTTGAATGTATTTCATCATCAATTAACTATTTAAAAGATTTAGAAAAAAGAGGATATCAAGCCGTGGCACTTGAATCACCAGTGATTCGTAAGAATCAACCATCTTGATATACTTATGATTTATTTGGGGCTAAACAACCAAAGATCATATCACGTCAAGAAAAGTATGAAGATACTTTAAAACTAGTAAAGAAGTATAAACCAGTACTAATTGTTACTGGTGCTGATCATGGACTAGAAATGTGTATGCGTTTATCTCATGATCTAGGTTTAGATAACAATAAGTTAGATAACTTACCAAAGATGCGTGATAAGTTTGTTTCACAAGAAACTTTAAAGCAAGCGGGAATTAGATGTATTGAAAGTATGCGCTACACTAATATGCAAGATGCTTTAAAGTTCTTCAAACAACACAATAATAAAATTGTGGTTAAACCAGCTAAGGGTGTTAGCTCAATTGGAGTTTCAGTTTGTACTAGTCAAGCCCAATTAAAGAAATCAATTGCTTTAGCTAGTAGCAAGGACAATTATTGGGTAACCAATAAACGACCAATCTTACAAGAATATATTGATGGGGAAGAATATATTGTTGATACTGTTTCCTCTAATGGAATAATTAAAGTATCATCAATATACCATTATCATAAAAAACAAATTCCTGGTTATGCTCCTGTTTATTCATGAACTACTTCTCATTCACCTAATGAGAAAGAAATTAAACCAATTGTTGATTATGCACTAAAGGTAGTTAAAGCAGTTGGGGTGGAATGAGGACCAGTGCATGGTGAATATAAAGTTGATAAGAAAGGTCCAGTGCTAATTGAAACAAATTGTCGGATTCCTGGTGGCAGTATGCCAAATACTTTCTTAGATTCAATCTGAGGTCATCATGAAACTGATTTTGTATTAGATGCATATCTTCAACCAAAGAAATTTGCAGCCCTTCCGCAATTAGTTAAGCCTAAGGCTTATGGTATTTTAAAACATATTATTTTAGATAAACCAATCTATATTAGAAAAGTAACAGCGCATAAAGCTTTTAAAAACATTAAAAGTTTTCTTGATTTTAATATGGGTTTTGATTCAGCAGCAGAAAACCGTTGATTGCATCGAACAATTGACTATGAAACATCAGCTGGAACAATCTTTTTAGTTAATAAAGACAAAAAACAATTGCAAACTGATCTTGATAAAGTTAATGATATTATTAAAAATCACTTAGACCAAATTTTTGAGATTGTTAAACCACCAAAACAAAAGAAACAAAAAGTTTATCTACGTGATTTAGTTAATGAAAAAGGAAAGAAGAAAAACTAGGATAACACCCTAGTTTTTTCTTTATATAATGTTATTGAAGTTGAGGTAATATTATGGAAAAAAATAAAAAAAGAATTCATTTAGGATTAAATTGTGCTATTGGAGCATTAGCACTATTGGGTAGTGCTGGAACAATAGCATTTGGTACTTTATGATGTCAATCAAGAAACCAAGTTGAAACTATTGTAATAGATCAATATCAAGAATATGATGGATCACATCTTTTTTGCACATCACAAAAGATCGATTTTAAACCAAATACAGAATATAAAATTTATATAGATCTTGAAAAGAAACCTGAATTGGAACGATTTAGTTGCGAATTTGTAACTGTAGAAAATTTTGAATATTGAAAAGAAACTGGTGAAGGAATAATCCCACTTCGTAATCCATGGGATTTTGTTGCAAGCAACCGACATTTATTTGGTGAATTTCAAGCTGGGAGTGCAGGCAGATATACTAGTATTACGTTTGCATACCCGCCAGATTATGATTATATAATTGATGCAGACCACATTGATGGCTTAATTAATACATTTGATTGAGGAACAGAAACAATGGCTCCAGCTTATGCCATATTTTCTATCACCCCTGAGGCTCTATAATATCAAGTAAAAATAAATAATCATTTAAAGAATGACAATCTAACCGAAAGAACAAAACTAGGAAATCCCCTAGTTTTTTCTTTTATATAATAAAAGAATTGGCAACGAAACATTAGGTTACCAAACAGTTACAGTAACAATTGAATAAGGTAAAACTAGAGTTATAAACTCTAGTTTTTTTATTTATAATTAATATATGAAAAAGCTATTCCTAATCCCAACCATTTTAGCTAGTGCGACGCCACTAGTTTGTATGGTTGCATGTAATCCTGATGCACCAGTTCCACCAGGACCATCACCAGAAGAAGATTGAAAAGTAACTAAACAAGAAATGGAAGATGCGCTTTCTATGAAGGATGTTGAATATCTTCAATTATCTTCAGATTATGAAACCATAGATCGTGTACTAGGTACACTACACAGTGAGAAAACAATCGATGATATGATAATTTCACCATCATCATCCTACTATCACAATCAGTATTATGATATAACAGATCCTGTTAAACCTATCATCAAAAGCGCTAGCGAAACTTATCAAATTAAAAACGATGAAACATTTACAGCTTATAGTCGTAATTTTTTAATTTCGATAAATTGAGATGTATATCCTGATCTTCCACTAAGTGAAGGCTTTTGAACGCCTCAATCTGCTTCAGAAAAAATCTTGATGCAACTTTATAAAGTTTTCGTTAAAGCTGGTATTCCATTTGAACCAGATAGTGTTAACAAATGTTACACTGCATCATTTTCAGACGAAATATTTGAAAACAAGGCGAGTGAACAATGTTCTTTCTATTTTAAAGATAAAAAAGTAGTTAAAATGGTTTTCGCCAGTGTTACGGAAGATGGAGAAGACTACATAAAGGCTACAGAAGAAGTGTTGATGGATTATCAAGAAGTTAAACCAGGTCAAGTACCAGAAGTTGTTTCATATGATGTAGATGGCGACAGCAAATTCATACATGATGAAAGTCCAAAATTGACATCTTCTGATTTTGTGGTAGATACAACTAAGGAATTTGTTTTCAATATTGATACTGCTTTATATGAAGATCCTACTGTCTGAGGTACAAACACTAGTTATTTGATGTTTTTTAATGAGAAGAATGAATTAGTAACTGATATTGATTTTGATGTTATCATTTGTTCAATTAATGAAGAAATCTTTCTTCCAGAAGCAAACCAAGAACCAACTTCAGGTCATTATTATAAAGTTGATGGTGGACTATATGGTGTAACCGATGGTGTTTTTGATTGCGATAATAACATTATTTCATTAGTTGATGTTAAATTTAATAATCATAATGGTGAAACACTATTTGCTTGTTGAAGCAACCAATTACCACATACTTCCGACCCAGAAGAAGATTGGGAAGTAACTACACAAGAAATGGTAGATGCCATAAAGTTTGCAAATGTTAATTATTTGCAAATTGATGCAATTATGGCAAGAAATATTGTTGAGCTAGAAAGAATAAATAAGTTTTTTGTTTTTAACCTTTCACCTAATGTATATTTTTCTGAAAACTCACCAATGCATGGCCAAATTGTGCAACATAATAAACAAACTTTTGTTAAAGAAGAAGAGGGGATATACACAAAAAAAACTCGTAATTTATCAGTTGAAGATGAATGAACAGGATGGGAAGAATGCCCTTCAACGGAATTTGTGACTGTTGAGTGATATGGTACACAAAAATTTTTGGAATACCAAGCGTTTATTGATTCTGGACAAACTTTTGCTCCTGATGAACACAATAAGTGTTATACTGCGACACGTGAAACACCACTTGGCTTAGAGACATTGACTTATTATTTTAATAATAAAAAATTGATTAAATCAGTGTTCTATGTAAACGCTGATCAGACACAAGATATCAGTGTATATAACTATGGTTATCAAGAAATTGTGCCAGAAGTTCCTACTGATTGCCGATATGATATAAATACTGATGAGTCTATTCCTTTCTCAACTCCAATTTTGACTGGTGAGATTTCATCAATTGACACTGCAAATGAATTTTATCTTGCAATAGATTGTTCTAAATGTGAAAAAGCAACTCAGTGAGATTCTTCAAAAAGCTATATCGAGTTCTATGATAATTCAGGCCAAAAGTTGACAGATATTGATTTTGATGTAATATTTTATTCAATTGATGATACTGTATTTAGTCATGTTTTAGAAAGTGAATTAGATGAAGGCTTATATTATTGTAAAGATAATATGATATGTGCTCAAACAGAATCAGACATAAGCACTAGTACGCAAATGAAGATTGTCGTAAAATTCAACAACCATAATGGCGAAGACATCAATGTTAAATGGTCTAATCAACCATTACAATAGGAGGGCATGATGAAAAAATTAATATTAATCCCAACAATTTTAGCTAGTGCGACGCCACTAGTTTGTATGGTTTCATGTAATCCTGATGCACCAGTTCCACCAGGACCATCACCAGAAGAAGATTGAAAAGCAACTAAACAAGAAATGGAAGATGCCATAAGGCTTGTAAATGAAAATTATCTCCAAGTGAATTCACATTTCATTCGTTTGAATGAAATAGGTTTCTATGTTGAAGAAAATTATATTGCTCTGCAATCGCCAACAGTCTATTCTAGACAACACAGCAAAATAAAAGATGGAATTTCGCATCAAGACGAACAAGATTATGTTAAAAAAGAAGAGGATGGTACATACACTGAGTATTCACGTAATTTGTCTTTTAATCCAGTCTGAAATAAAGAAGAACACTGCTCTGAAAGCAAATTTATTACTATTGCTGAAACAGGGACTGTATATTGGAATACATATTTGCAATTTTCAGAAGATCCTCAAGCTGTCGCTATTATTGATGAAACTAATAAATGCTATACTTATTTAACTGAAAGAGATACTGAAGAAGTAACATGTTCTTTTTTCTTCAAAAACAAAAAACTAATTAAATTGATTTTAGATGGTCATTATAGTGGACAAACAACTGGATATTCGAAAATGACCTTTGACTATCAACCGATTGAACCAGAAAGACCCGATTCATACAACTTTGACTCACACATTGAATATAGTCATGATGGTATACCAGTTATAGCTAGTGAAAACAATGACAGAATTATAATTGATACTTCAGCTGAATATTGATTTAAAACAGATTGTTCAAATTGCACAGATGCAACACTTTGAAATTCTGAATATAGTTATCTTTCGTTTTTCGATGAATCTGGTGTAATGATAACTGATCTTAGTTTTGAAGTGCTATTTTATACAATCGACAATAACATTTACTCCCAAGTTTTGCCTAGTGATTTAATAGCGGGCACATTTTATTGCACAGAAGACACAATATGTGCTTTAGCCGATAGTGCTATAGCAAATGATGCAAAAATAGATATTCTAGTAAAATTCAACAATCATGATGGTAAGAAAATCAATTTTGCTTGGTCTAATCAACGATTATAATAGGAAGGTATATGATGAAAAAATTAATATTAATCCCAACAATTTTAGCTAGTGCGACGCCACTAGTTTGTATGGTTGCATGCAATCCTTCAAAACCAGTTATGTCAATTACTGGTGGTGAACAAAAGCAAGTTGTGGCTCGTGAAAGAAGAATAGGCGATAAAAATGCTATTGTTGCAACATTTCCTGGCTTTACCGCTAAGAATGTTACTTTATCTAATTTAACATTAGAGGTTAAAACTGACGCATGAGTACCTATTGGTGAAATCCAATATGAACTTATTCCTGAAGTACAAAATGGAAGTTCACATGCATTTGGTATTCACTTTTGAATGATTGATGATTCGCAAATTCAACTTGGCGATGTTTATGTTCTGTCATTCAAAATTAGTTGTGGAAAAGATGTACTTTTTAATTCAAATGAATATTCAGTTCTTTTAAAAGAAGTAATCAATCAACCAAGTGAAGATGAAAAAAGAATTGGGACTCTTGAATATTATCAAGAGACTTTGCCTGAAATCTCATATTACTATACAATGATTGAAGGCTTTTCTTCCATTCGATGCTTTTATGGACGCAGTTCAATTGGAGAATATGTAGTTAAAATATATGATCCTGAATCTATGCAAGAAATGACAGAATTTACTGGATATTTCAGTGTTGATAACGACGTTAGTGGTGACCATATTGAAATTGACACAAACGAGAATCTAACACAAGATAGTATTCAATTTAAAATTGGTATTTACCGTGATAGCGTTGGCTTTGATGAATACTACACCATCTTAGATCCACAAGAAAGTGAAATATACACTCTAAATAAATACTCCGAATAGAAAGCTAGGTTATACCTAGTTTTTCTTTTTATATAATGATTTATATGAAAAGTATTAAATTACAAGATATTAAAGTTAATCCATTTGAATTAGTGGGTAATGGTTGAATGATTATTTCGGCCGGAAACAATAAAGCATTTAATATGATGACTGCTAGTTGAGGCCATTTAGGTGCATTATGAGGCCATGGGTTGGATGGCAAACCAACAGCTGAAATCTTTGTGCGGCCAACTAGATATACTAATAAATTCATAAAGAAACAAGATTATTTTGTTTTATCTTTCTTTGATCACAAGAAATATAAGAAAGATCTATTGTATATTGGTAGTCATTCTGGCAAAGATGGTAACAAATTACCACATACTAAATTACATGTGGAATTTAAAGATAATCTTCCTTGTTTTAAAGAAGCATGTCTAACATTAATTTGTAAGAAGATATATGTTGGTAAGATTAAAAAAGAAGGTTTTATTGATAAAACCATTATTAAAGAATTCTATAATGAGCAATCACCAACCATCTACAATAAACCTGATTGGCATGATGTTTATGTTGGCCAAATAGTTAAAGCTTATAAAGGATAATAATATGTTAGAAAACCCAAATATTAAATACCCGTTAAGAAACCTCCACAAACATGGTGGTGATAATTTAACCTACATTAAACCAACAATTAAAAACAAAAAGAAAATAATTGTTGGTGATTATAGTTATTATGCTGGTGATAACTTTGAGAAACAAGTTACTCATTGTTATCCTTGATATAAAGAAAAACTAGTAATAGGTAAATTTTGTGCCATAGCACAAGGAGTAGAATTCATGATGAATGGTGCCAACCATTTATTAACTGGTGCTAGTAGTTATCCTTTTGGAATATTTAAAGGATGAGAACATACACCATGAGCAAAACAAAAGAAGTTTACCAATAAAGGTGACACTATTGTTGGTAATGATGTATGAATTGGACAAAAGGCAGTAATCTTACCTGGCGTAAAAATAGGCGATGGGGCAATTATTGGTGCTTATGCAATAGTTGCAAAAGATATTCCACCATATACTGTTGCCATAGGCAATCCAGCTAGAGTAGTAAAGAAAAGATTTAGCCAAAAGGTTATTAATCATTTATTAAAAATTAAGTGATGAAACTGACCAACTAAAAAGATTAAAGCTAATCTAGATATAATTACAAATGGTAGTGAAAAACAAATAATGGGATTAAAATAGTATGAAATTAAAATTAATATTACCTACATTAACTATGGCTGTTCCAGCCTTGCTTCCAATGGTTTCGTGTGACCCTGGAAGAAATGATCCAGACTTGCCAGAAGGAAAACTTGTATGAGAACTTGGTGATGGACCATATACTTCTAAGATTAATCCAGCTAGAGAAGAAACTGTCAATACAGAGAAAGCAAATGCAGGATATTTTCATGATGTGGCAAACAATTTAAATATCATGGCTGATGACTTTATGTCATCTGAATATGGTGATGTTCCAGGTCGAAAAGATGTAACTTATTGTTCATTTGAGTGTAGTGTCGCTGACACTGAACAACAATTAATGAATGTAAAAATGGACGTAAAAATAATGGATGGAGAAGATGGAGAGAATAAATTCTCTATAGAATTTAAAAACTTTAAATTCTTATTGACATTTGTTAATAACAAACCTGTTGTTACACCAGATTGAAAGTATGTGGATGTGGATGCTGATTGATTATGCATTGCTTCTATAGATGGTCAAGAATATTCAGTAGATAAGTCTTCTAGTGACGATGAGAAAGATGAAGTCAGAGCCCAAATCTTCTACTGATGTAGATTTGAATCACACTATTTTAAGAACAAAACCATTACTCCAGCTCAACCAGCTAAGATCACTATTGATTATGAAAGAGAACCCTTGTCACAAGTGGCTGTTTCTGTAAAAGACTTAGGG
The DNA here is from genome assembly GCA_024407855.1 of Mycoplasmoidaceae bacterium. Next base: position 8,498 of record JAKSVQ010000009.1, read on the forward strand.
GATTCTAAGTATTGTATACATACAGCATATGAAGCAACTATAGAAATACAAACTCAAGAACCTGTATATGCAACGCAAGTCAACATGAGTTTACGGGTTGATAATGTAGAAATAGAACCTTCATGAGACAAATGGCAACAGATGAAGTTTTACCCTATTTCTGACAATAGGAAGGTTTTAGATGTTACAATCCTTGATCAATCATTCCTTCAATCTGCGCAAACTATAGAATTTTGATTTACACTTAGTCAATAATGTATTAATTAAAAAAGAGCTATTAGCTCTTTTTATTTTTGTTTATTATTAAATTCTCTGGCTCAAGCTTCAAGCATGGCAGGAAGATTAGGCATGGATAATCCAGTTTGGTTTGGATGAGTCTTAGCATATTCTTCTTTAAAGAGTTTTAAAGGGTTTTTACCAGTTATCTTTAAAACATTTAAGACTTCAAATGATTGACCTTGCGTTCATGTTTGATTATCAAAACGTCATTTAACTTGATGTTTTGCTTCATCGATTTCTAGAAAAGTAACTTGGTGTTTATTTTCACCATATACTTTTTCTAGTGCTATTTTTAATTCTTCTTTATTAAATGGACAATGTGTAATCATATATTACTCCTTTACTAACTTTCATAAAGCATTTAGGACATCAACCATACTTAATGTATCTTGCTTACAATATTCTAACATACCATTATATGTTTCTTCAAATTTCTTACCAGACATTTCATTAATCATTTTAGGAAACATTGCTAAAGCTTCACCACCATTACGCACCACTTTCAAGTCTTTATATGCTTTTTCTCGCTGTGGGCATAAAGCAGGCATAACATATTTAATAGATGTTGAACGGCCTTGTTTTGCATTATAGTAAGCACCTTGTGCAAAAGGTTCAAACAAGTCTACCATATTGTCATGGATAGCCATTAGATGCTTTGCATCATCAGGGAAACGTTGTGCTAAATCTTTTAAGACCATTTTCTCAAACTTCATGTTATAAGCTATAACCATAACATTATCTGGGATTTGTTCACATAATTGTTTTACTAGTTCTTGGGCACAATCTAGTTTCTTACCTAGATATTCTTTATGATCTTTAATAACACCTGGACTAGATTCAATATGTAATGAATATTGGAAAGGAACTTGCTTATATGGTCCTACACCATCAAATTCTGGGATAGCTTCATTCATTGTTTCAAAGTCTAAGTGGTAAAGAGGATAAGTTAGCTTATCTAAGAATTTCTTTAGTAATGTTTTATTAATAAAAGGTGAAGGATATTTACCTAAAGTTGTTTTGACTTGAATCTTTTGATAATTATTTAATTCGTCTTCTTTTTTACCTAAAGCGTCATTAAAGGTAATAATGTTATCTTTGATTCATGTATGAGCTTTATCTAGCTTAATGTGATTAATGTCTGTTACATTATTAGCTGGTAAGTCTTTGTGACAAAAAGCAAAGAATGGACAATCACGACTACATCTACCATATGTTGGCAAACCTTGAACATGACGCATAGCACTAACATTAGCTGCTACTAAATCATATTCAGCATTAAATAGCTTTAATACTTTGTCTGGTTTTTTTAATTCTTCATGCAAGGCATTTAATTGATAAGGAACCAATAATTGCTTTGCATCAATATCTCCATGCTTAACAAAGTCTGGATTTAAATATAAGATGTAGCAATTTTTAACTTCTAAACCACATAGTTCCAGAACATATTTTTGAAATGCTACGTCTGGAGCATAATCTTTTAAATGCCCATATACATCCGTTGAAGCTTTTACTTCGTAGATATCATAACCATTACCATTTTTAGCTAAGATATCTACGGCACAGAATAAATCATTAAATTGGAATGATGCTTCAGCAATATAGCCAGAAGTTATCAACAACTTCTTAGTTACTTCTACTTGATTTTTGATATTTACTGTATCAGGATTATCTTTTACTTTAACAGTATTAGCAAAATATAAGTGAGCAAAGCTACCTACTACTTTACCTTCATCTATTCTTTTTTGTGTTACTTCATCAGTTGGTTTAGCTTGTTGTGGATCATGTAATTGATAATAATAAGCCCTTGGACAACTTCTAAAAGTTACATAGTCTGTTTTAGTGATCATATGTATATTATATGGTTAATAAAAAAGAGCCGACGGCTCTTTTGGTTAAGCTAATAATTTTAATGTATATCTTAGGTATTTTCCATATCTAGTTTTTTGCTTAATAACTGGATTGCTATCAAGTTCAGCAATCTTTTCGTCTAATAATTTTTCTATTTTCTTGTTCATAGTTATTTATCCTTTATGCTATATACATCAAAGAAAATACCTTTTGTTAATTCATTGTAGAATGAATCGTATAGATTATAGTAATTTTCTTTTTCCTTTTCAATTTTTTTAACATATTCAACTATCATTCCATATCAACGGTTTTTTGCTTCATCTGTTAAACCAGCATTTTTTGAGTAGCTTAAATACATGCTAAATGATTTTAATAAGTTAATGCAGGATGTTAATGCTGTTCTTTTATTTCCATTACCTCAAATTTGTTTAGAAAGAATCTTAAATGGAATTCAACAACAGATATTAATAATATCAAGTTTATCACGATAAGATAAGTCAGTTAATCAAAGCATAATATCTTTGTACAATTTTCTGGCATTGTAATCTGCATTAAAATCAAAGTTTGCATTTCAATCAATTTCTGATTTCTTTTTATATGATTTTACAAAGTTAATTACCTGTTGATGGGATTTAGATACAATTGTGAAAATCTTATAACCTAATGTTTCTAATACATTAGCATCAATTTTGATTTCGTTTAAAACTATATTAATTTTTTCTCATTTATTTTTAGCAGCATTAAAAAAGTAATAGTTCTTTGTTTTTTGCTTAAAGATCCTATTAGGTTTAGATCTAATCTTTTCAAAAAAGTCTAGATCGTTATCTGAGATGTAAATTAAATCTAATTTATTTTTCACATTTTCTATTATACTACATTTAATTTATAAATTATAAATTAAATGTTAATATGTTAAAAAATAAAAAAATGTCCCATTCTGGTGCGCTTTCAATGAAGAGGCGTGAATGGGCTCCGACACATGGATTATATAAATTTTTTGCAAAAATTACAAAATTTGTTGAAAAAACTATATAAGTAATTTAGATAACCTAGGCTCCGGCTGCACTCGATTGCATGTTGCTCCTAGGTTTTTTGTTTGGATCATTACCTTGGATTTATACCTCAAAATTCAGTAATATTTAGTTCTTTATTACCAAACGGATTAACTAATTCTTCAAATATACAATAAATCAATCAATTAATTATGGTTAAAATATAACTTCACTTTATATCATTTTCGCTCAATCTATTTTCTTTGCTTGTATTTAATCTTATATGTTTTAAACATTTAGCGAAATCATAGATTTTTTGATAATGTGTAAATACATTGCGTTGTTCGCCCGCGGGTTTGGGTTGCGTTGCCTTGCTTTTATAATTATTAAAATTGGTTTTAAGTTTGTTGATATTACTTTTAATAAATTTGAAAACATCGTTCTTAATAGTTGCGCTATTTATTGCATCTACTAAATCATTTAAAAGTGATGATATGTGACAATCAACATAATGCTCCCCCAAACTATCGATTCTTTCATTGTCGTTTGTCAAAAACTCAGATAGCATAACTATATATCATATTCCAACATTATTAGCATAATTTGTTGACCTAATATTTGTTGCTGGATCAGGGTCTAATTGACGGAGTATTTTTAGAATTTTGTCTTTATTGTTCAAAAATTCATCATACAATGTTGCCGAATCGAAATAAAGTGTTAATTGTTCACTTAATTTCTTGTTTCGTTTGATGAAAAGACCTTTATTTAGTTGTTTAATAAAGTTGACATATGACAAAACGTCTGGATTATTAAAATTAATAAAAGTTGCCTTTCCATCTTCGATAGCACAAGCTGTTTGAGATTTTATGGTTTCTAGTTGTTTCTTTAATCTATTTATAAATTCATATGTTCAATTATCTAATGATGCAATATTAACACCAAATAATGTTTTAAATTCTATTTTGTCCATGCCATTATTATATTTAACCTTTCAGACCTTTAATAAAAAGAAAGTAATGGTTTACCATTACTTTTTATTTTGTGTGGTTCTTAACCACTTCTAAATGCTTAATAGCAAAAGAAAAAGAGCTAGTTGCTCTTTATTTTCTTCACAACCCATGAACATTGCAATAACAATAAGCAAAACGCAATTGTTCTTGGTCAGCTA